>NZ_LMTS01000103.1 GCF_001541225.1 Variovorax sp. WDL1
GTCAACATCCAGACCCCTTCGCCCGCAGGCGTCTCGCGCACCCGCTTCAACGCCACGCAGGTGAGCGGCGGCCAGGCCGTGAACATCACGAGCGGCGGCGACCTCGCGCTGCGCGGTGCCTTGGTCGATGGCAACCGCGTCGCTGCCGACGTGGGCGGCAACCTGAACATCGAGAGCCTGCAGGACGTGAGCGTGGGCCAGACCCGGCAATCGAGCAGCGGCCTGAACGTGAGCCTGTGCATCCCGCCGATCTGCTACGGGGCTGTGGCCACCGTGGGCGGCAGCGCTGCCGGTGCCGAGGGCGACGGGGTGTTCATCAGCCCGAACACACAGGCTGGCATCAAGGCGGGCGATGGGGGCTTCGATGTGAACGTGAGGGGCGACACCCATCTGAGGGGGGCCGTCATCGAGAGCACGCAGGCCGCGATCGACGCGGGGAAGAACAGCTTCCAGACCGGCGGGGCGCTGACGATGAGTGACCTGCAGAACGTGAGCAGTTCGAACGGGAGCAGCTATGCGGTCAGCGGTGGGGTGAGCCTGGGCTACACGACGGCAGCGGGCGCGACGCCTTCCTTGGATCCCAAGGATGGGCAATGGGCTGTCCCGCCGAGCGGCAGTGCCGGCCTGGGCAGTGACTCGGGCGGCGATCAGAACAGCACCACGCGCAGCGGCATCAGCGGCATCGCCGGAGACCAGTCGGTCAGTACCGGCTACAACGCGAGTGCCGGCACGCTGGTGAGGGACTGGAACACGCAAGCCATCGTGCGCGATGTGCAGGCGCAAGCGCAGATCACGCATCAGTTCAATCAGAACGCCGCGAGAGAAATTGGGACCTATGCCGATAGGCAGCGCGACGTGGCGCTGGCGCGCAGAGATCCAGCCGAAGCGGCTCGTTGGGACGAGGGCGGCGAGTACCGCGTGACGCTGCACACGGCTGCGGGTGCGCTCAGCGGCGGAGTAGCCGGTGCGCTTGGAGCGGGAGCCAGTGCGGCCTTGATGCCCCGCGTTGGCGACGCCATTGCGGAGATGGGCTTGCCCACGCCGGTGGCGCAGGCACTGGGCGCCGTGACGGCGGCAGCGATCGGGGCGACGGTGGGAGGCGCAGCGGGGGCAGCGAGTGCCTATAGCGTCGACATCAACAACCGGCAGCTGCATCCGACAGAGCGTGGAAGGCTCAGGGAGGAGGCCAAGCGTATTGCGCGCGAACAGATCCAAGGCTTTGACCGGCTGACGCCGGAGCAACAGGCCAAGGCGGAAACCTACTGGTACAACCAGCTCGCGCAAGCGGCGCTGGCTCGTGTGGATGACAACGGCCAAGCCAACCGTGACGCATATGTCGCCGCCGTCGCAGGCACTGATCAGCCTGGACTGCAAGGCACCTTGTCGGCTTCGCAGGCGCTGGCCGATGCGGCCGCTGCGGATCGCGTGGTTGCTGGCTTGGCGAATGAGAGCAGGCCGATCACCAACATGTACGGTGAAGCCGTACAGGCCGGAGGGCAGTCGCTCATCGCATTCAACGCGACCGCCGAGCAGCGCGCCAATAGCTACTTGCTCAACACCCCTTCGACTGAAGCTGAGCGTCAGCAGATTGCCAATCGAAACACCGCGACGTTGACTTACCTGGGCGCCGTCAACGGTGGAGCGGTTCGCGACTATACCGTTGAGGAGTTCTTGTTGGGGGGAGCCATCGGCGGCAGAGCTGTGCGAACGGTAGGCGGAGCACTGGAGCGTGCATCGACTGTGCTGACGACGAGGGGGCCGGTCCGTACAGGCCCATACGAAGGGGCAGGCGTTACGGTTGATGATGCGAGGGCATTGCTTAGTGAGCGGGAATTGCCCGCCGGACCGGGTACTCTGAAGGGGCAGCCGGAAGCACCTCGTGCCAATGCCGCCGCAGAGGATATCCGCGGCATCACGCGGCAAAACGAAGCAGCGCAAACCCTGTCCGAGCATGGCCTGAACGTTGAGCAGCTTCCGAATAATAGTGGGGCTACGAGAATGAAACAGCCGGACCTGAAAATTAACGGCGAGGTCGCCGACGTTTACTCTCCAAACTCGGGTAACGTTCAAAGCATCTGGGACGCTATCAACAAGAAGGCGAATCCTGCCGAGACACGGACATATCAAGCGCCAAACGTCGTTGTCAATCTGGCGGACTCTCCTCTCAGTGCTTCCGAGGTGGCTCAGTTTCTACAACGAAATCCTGTCGGAGGCCTGAGGAATCTCATCCTGATTAAGGATGGCAAGGTCACAACATTCAATGCGGGATGGTGAAGATGGCGTTAGACATGTACCTCGAAGTTGACGGGAGTGAGGCAGACTGGGAGGTGGCGAAGGCCCTCTTGTATGAGTTGGGCATGCCGCGCCTTGATGAACATAGGCCTCGCACGCTGTGGGGGGCCTTGGGCAATGGGGAGGTTTTCGCCGAAGCTCAGTGGGCACCGCTGCGGAGCAGGAACGAAATCATCGCGGAGGGTAAGCATGGGTGCAAATTTGTCGTGACCTGCGAGTTTTCATTCCGGATCAACAACTCAATGTACGACGAAGCCGTGGCGACTATCAAGACGTTCCTGACGCGCTTGACGGATAGGACATGCATGCAGTTTGTCCTATCGTTTCAGTACGAAGATGTGCGTGCGATTCGAGATCGGGAGCGCGGTTTCGAATGGTTCTGGAACGAATCTAGGTGACAAGGGGAGCGGCGCCGGTGCCGAGGCGGTCACGCGCAAGGACGCCATCGGCACCGCGGTCCCCAACGCCAGCCTCTTCAGCACCCGCGCCAATCGCAGCAGCCGCTACCTGGTCGAGACCGATCCGCGCTTCGCCAACTACCGTAGCTGGCTCAACAGCGACTACCTGCTGGACAGGCTCGGCCTCGATGCCGACCTCGTGCAGAAGCGCCTGGGCGACGGCTTCTACGAACAGAGGCTCATCCGCGAACAGATTGCACAGCTCACTGGTTACCGCTACCTGGATGGCTTCCAGAACGACGAGGAGCAGTACGCGGCGCTCATGAGCGCCGGGACCACCTTTGCGCAGGCCTATGGGCTGAGCCCCGCTGGTGGCGGCCGCATCGGTCAGCGCCTTCGAAGCCGACAAGCTGCCCTGCAGTCCAGGCAACAAGGCCTCCGGCACCGGCATCGACATCGGCGCTGACACCGCCGTCCTCAGCACCATCAGCAGCAGCCAGGGCGGTGTCGTGCTGCGAGGCGGTGCGGTGAACCTGCAGGGCGTACAGCTCTCAGCGGCCAAGGACATCGCCCACACATCGGGGATTTCTTAAGCATGCCTTTTCTCCTGTGAAGCCCGGCTTCCCATTCTGTGAGCCGAACGGCCCGCCGTTGTAGGAACAGCTTGTGCTGCTCGAAGGCGCCGTGGCGCCGTCCTTACACGAACGATGGCGTCGCGCTGACAGGGCGGCGTGGCGCCGCGTGAGGTGATGTAACGATGAATTGCCGCCCGTTCCAGCTCTCTTCCTACAACGCGATCAGCCGTGCGCTTGCGGCCCTTTCCTGCGCAGCCATTGCCGCCTGCGGCGGCGGTGGTGGTGGCGGAGGCGGCGGGGGCGCGCTGCCGGCGCTCACCTCGACGCCCGCCAGCAACACCGGCGCGCCTGCCGCCCCGCCGCCGGCGACCACGTCCACTCCCGGTGACGGCGTGCAACCCTCGACGCTGGTCGCGTCCGTCCCGCCCGACACCTACGGCGCAGGCTCGGAAGGCCGCCAAGCCTTCGAGCTGCTGAACGCCGAGCGCGGGCGCTGCGGGTTCGGCCTGGTCGCGCAGAACGCCCAGCTCGACGCGGCAGCGCAGGCGCATGCGGACTGGCAGATCCTGAACAACCAGCTGAGCCACACCGAAGTCACGGGCACGCCCGGTTTCACCGGCGTCACCCCCCTGGACCGGGTTTCGGCCGCGGGCTATGTGGCCGGCGGCGTCGGCGAGGAGATCTCGAGCCTGTTCTACTCGGGTTCCATCGCCGGCACGGGCGTCTTCGGCGTGCGGGCGCTGCTCGCGCTGCCCTACCACCAGCTGGGCATGCTGAGCGGGTATCGCGACGTCGGCATCGCGCTGCGCGGCAGCGACCAGCTCGGCACCACCGCCAGCAGGGGGCCGCGCACAGTGCAGCAGTTCAACCTCGGCTTCACTCGCTCGGCCGGCCGCCAGGAGCCCGCGAGCGACCAGGTGCTCACCTATCCCTGCGAAGGGACGACCGGTGTCTTCTACGAGATCACCAATGAGACGCCCAACCCGGTGCCAGGCCGCGACCTGCGGGCCAGCCCGCTCGGGCCGGGCGTGGTGGTCGCCGTGCGAAGCGGCCAGACGCTCGCGATCTCCTCCGCCACGATGACCACGCTGTCCGGTCGCACGCCCGTCGCGCTGAGGCCGCCCCTGACCAAGGACAGCGATCCGAACGCAGTACTGGCAGCCCATCAGGCGGTGCTCATTCCCGACGCGTCCCTCATGCCGAACACCAGCTACACGGTGAATGTCGCCGGGACCAACGACGGCACGCCTTTCCAGAAGACCTTCAACTTCGCGACCGGCGCCGGCGCGGCCCGGTGAGTGGGCCGGTGCCCGCCGTCGCGCGCGCCCGTACCTAACGAAGGACGAGCACTGGCACAGGGCTCGTTCGCAGAAGTGTGGTCGTGATGCTGCCGACAATGAGGTGCCGGACGCGCGAGTGCCCATAGGCGCCCATGACGAGCAGGCCGATCGGATGGGCCGCCAGGTATGCCGGCAGCGCGGCCTCGGGCTCTCCGGCAATCATCGACGTTGAAACCTCGAATCCCGCGCCGACGAGTTGGTCGCGCACGCCATCGAGCTCGGCGAGGGCACTCGGCGTCTCGTCACCGACCGTGAGCACCGTGCAATGAAGCCCTCGCAGCAACGGACTCCTTGCGACCTCGCTGATCATGCGTCGGCCGGCGGCGCTGCCATCGAAAGCAACGACGAACCGCTGCGGCGCCGCATACGCCGCTGTCGCTACGAGCACGGGGCGCTTTGCGGCCCGGACCACGCGCTCGACGTTGTGGTCCAGATGAAGCATCCCCGTGTTGTCACCGCGGTGGTGTTGCCCCAGCACGAAAAGGCGCGCCTGCGGCTCCAGGTCTCCTGTCGCCTCGACCAGGCTGCCGTGGCGCTGGCGGCCCTCGACCTGTGCGAGCCCGGCGTTCCTCGCACGCAGCACAAGCCCATCAAGAAGTTCGCGCCCGTGCCGTTGCGCCAGGATGCTGCGCTTCTCGTCGAGGGCCCCGAGTTCTTCCAGCAACGATTCCTGGGCTCCCAGCCCGATGCTGCCGCTCAGGTCGGCGACCGGCGCGCGCTCCGGGTGGCGGTCGAGCACATGCAGGAACTCGAGCGGAATCTCCAGGCGCCGAGCCGCCCACGCGGCATAGTCGCTCACGGCCATCGTGCAGGCCGCGCCATCCACGCAGGCAATCACCTTGTTCATCTTGTCTCCTCGGTGGCTCATCAGGTGGCTCATCAGTGGCTCATCAGCCTCTCGATCGCGTCAGGCTTGTCGTGAACCGCAAACCTGTCCACCAGGGTTGCACTGGCCTCGTTGAGACCGATGACCTCCACCCCTGCGCCTTCGCGCCGGAACTTCATCACAACCTTGTCCAGGGCGTCTACAGCGGTGATGTCCCAGAAGTGAGCCCGGCTGACATCGATGCGGACCCTCTGGAGGACTTCCCTGAAATCGAAGCTCGATGTGAAAGCGCCGGCAGAGGCGAAGAAGACTTGGCCCACGACGGTGTAGGTGCGCGCGTCTCCCCCCGCGGTACTCTCGCTGGCGACGTGGAGCACCCGTGCGACCTTGTGCGCGAAGAAGATGCCGCTGAGCAGTACGCCGACAAAAACACCTTTGGCCAGGTCATGCGTCGCGACGACCACGGCGACGGTAGCGACCATCACGATGCTCGAGCTCGGCGGGTGCTTGCGGAGATTCTTCAGCGACTCCCAGCTGAAGGTGCCGATGGACACCATCACCATGACTGCAACCAGTGCCGCCATGGGAATCTGCTTCACCCAGTGGCCGAGGAATACGACCAGGATGAGCAGGAATACGCCGGCGACCAGTGCGGAAAGCCGCCCGCGCCCACCGGACTTCACGTTGATGACCGACTGGCCGATCATGGCGCAGCCCGCCATGCCGCCAAGGAGTCCGGACGCGATATTGGCAATGCCCTGGCCTGCGCACTCGCGGTTCTTATTGCTCGGGGTATCGGTCAGATCGTCGACGATGGATGCGGTCATCATCGACTCCAGCAGGCCGACGACCGCGAGCGTCAGCGAGTACGGCAGGATGATGCGCAGGGTCTCGAGGTTCAGCGGCACCTCGGGCAGCAAGAACACCGGCAAGCTGTCGGGCAGCTGGCCCATGTCGCCCACCGTGCGGATGTCCAGCTTCAACACCATCGCCACGGCCGTCAGCACGACGATGCACACGAGCGGGGAAGGCACTGCCTTTGTCAGCAGGGGGAACAGATAGATGATGCCCAGCCCGGCGGCGACCATGGGGTAGACGACCCAGCTCACGCCGATGAGCTCGGGCAACTGGGCCATGAAGATGAGGATCGCCAAGGCGTTGACGAAGCCGGTGATGACCGAGCGCGAGACGAAGCGCATCAGGACGCCGAGCCTCAGCCATCCGGCGACGATCTGAAGCAAGCCGGTCAGCACGGTCGCGGCCAGGAGGTACTGCAGGCCGTGGTCCTTGACCAGCGTCACCATGACGAGCGCCATGGCACCCGTCGCAGCGGAAATCATTCCGGGGCGTCCACCCGCGAAGGCAATCACGACGGCGATGCAGAACGATGCGTAGAGGCCGACCTTGGGGTCCACGCCTGCAATGATGGAAAAGGCGATGGCCTCGGGAATGAGGGCGAGCGCGACAACCGTGCCGGCGAGCACATCGCCACGAATGTTGGAGAGCCAGTCCCGGCTGAAGGATGTCTTGAAATTCATGCAGAAGAAAGGAGTGCAGCGACCGCACTGGGCGGTGCTCGAACGATGGGGAGGGGGCGCGTGCGCGCCAGGCTCGGCTGGAGCGGTCGTCTCGGCTCTCAGGGCGGCGTGACCGAGCAGAAGTAGCCACGCGGCAGCATGCTCACCCGGGAGAGTCCCGGCTCGAGATGGACATTGCGACCAAGTTGCTGCACGGCACCATTGTAGGAGCCGTAGGAGTCGTGCTCGACGCCTGCGCGTCGGCGCGGCGCCTAGCCCCTTCGCACTAGTCTTCCCCGCCACCCTAGGCCATTAGCCAGATTTGCCGCGCACCGATGCCGCCGGAAACTAGATGTTTCCTACCCCGGCGGGACGGCCCGCCATCGACGGAGCGTGGATGACCTGGCGAACTAAAGTGGTTTGGAGCGAGGGGATGCTGCTGCAGCCCCAGCACCTGCAGCAAAGCGAGCGCCATGCCGACCATGCGCGGCATCTGTTGTTGCGGACCACCGCGCCCTATGCCTGGGGATTTGCCGAGCTGGAGATCGACGCCGCCGCGCTCACGCTGGGCAAGCTGGCGCTGGTCCGCGCCGTGGGCGTGTTCGGCGACGGCACGGTGTTCGACATGCCGGCGGTGGATCCTCTGCCCGAGCCCATCGACATCCCATCCACGATGCGCGAAGAGGCGGTGGTTCTTGCCTTGCCGCTGCGCCGCGCGGGCGCGCGCGAGGCCGATGCCGAGGCCTACGAGGACCTGGTGCGCCACCGCGTGCTCGAGACCGAGGTGCCCGACTCCAACACCGCCGGCGAGCGCACCGCCATGCTGCAGCTGGGCGCGCTCAATGCGCGCCTGCTGCGCGCCGTCGACGCCACCGACGCCTGGACCACGCTCAACATTGCCCGCGTGGTCGAGCGCCGCTCCGACAACCAGGTGCAGCTCGACCGTGCCCTGCTGCCGCCCCTGCTCGACGTGGCCGCCCATCCCGCGACCCGCGGCTGGCTCGACGAGCTGCTGGGCCTGTTGCGCCAGCGCGGCGAGGCGCTGGCCGGGCGCATGACGCAGGGCGGCACCGGCGGCGTGGCCGAGATCGCCGACTTCCTGCTGCTGCAGACCGTCAACCGCAACGAGGCGGTGTTCGCGCACCTCGCGAAGAGCGCGACGCTGCACCCGCAGCGCTTCTTCGAGCAGGCGCTGGCGCTGGCCGGCGACCTCGCGAGCTTCCGCGATGCGCGCCGCGTGGCGCGCTTTCCGCCCTACGTGCACGACGAGCTCGCGATGAGCTTCAAGCCGCTGATGGACGACCTGCGCCGCAGCCTCTCGATGGTGCTGGAGCAGTCGGCCATCCGCATCGAGCTGCACGACCGCAAGCACGGCGTGCGCGTAGCGCTGATCCCCGACGTGGAGCTGCAGCGCAACGCCACCTTCGTGCTCGCGGTCAACGCGCAGATGCCCGGCGAGGCGCTGCGCGCGCGCTTCCCCACGCAGGTCAAGATCGGCCCGGTGGAGCGCATCCGCGATCTGGTCAACCTCGCGCTGCCGGGCGTCACGCTGATGCCGCTGCCGGTGGCGCCGCGGCAGATCCCCTTCCACGCCGGCGCCAACTACTTCGAGCTCGAAACGCGCAACAGCGACCTGTGGCGCCAGCTAGAGCAGTCGGGCGGCATGGCGATGCACATCGCGGGCGACTTCCCCGGCCTGGACCTCGCCTTCTGGGCGATTCGATCATGACGACTCCCGACCCCTTCGCCGCTTTCGAGTCGGAGCGCACCGTCATCAAGCCCAAGCCGCGCGCGCCGGGCGGTGCCGCGCCGCTGCCGCCGCCGGCGCCCATGGGCGGCGAGCCGCTGCCGGCCGAGCTCGGCGAGCTGGGCCTGCTCAATCCGGTGGTCTCGGCGGCCGGCAAGCTGCTGGTGCTGATGGGCCAGTTGCGCAACATGGTGCACGCGCCCAACGTGCCGGCGCTGCGCGCCTCCACCGCCGACGCCGTCAACCAGTTCGATGCCGCCGTGCGCCGCGCCGGTGTCGCCAACGACTCGGTAATGGCGGCGCGCTACGTGTTGTGCACCGCGCTCGACGAGGCAGTGGCCAACACCCCGTGGGGCGCGCAGGCCGGCTGGAACAAGCAGAGCCTGCTGGTGCAGTTCCACAACGAGACCTGGGGCGGCGAGAAGGTGTTCCAGCTGCTGGCCCGGCTCGCGCAGGACGTGCCCACCCACCGCCCGCTGCTGGAGCTGATCTACAGCGTGCTGGCGCTCGGCTTCGAGGGCCGCTACCGCGTGGTGGAGAACGGCCGCGCCCAGCTCGACAGCGTGCGCCAGCGCCTGGCCGAGCTGATCGCCAAGGATCGCCCGCCGGTCGAGCCCGAGCTCTCGCCGCACTGGCGCGGACAGGCCGCCGGCACCGTGCGGCTGCGCGAGTCGCTGCCGATCTGGGTGTTCGCGGCAGGCTTCGCGCTGCTGCTGGCGCTGGCCTGGTTCGGCTTCCGGCTGGCGCTCAACCAGCGTTCCGACGCCACCTATGCGGCCGTCTCCAGCCTGCGCGTGCCCAACGTGCAGATCGCGCCGCCGGCCATCCTGGCCAAGTCGCCGCGGCTCGCGAAGTTCCTCGAGGCCGAGATCAGGCAGGGCCTGGTCACCGTCACCGACGAAGCCGACCGCAGCACCGTGCGGCTGCGCGGCGACAGCTTCTTCGGCTCCGGCAGCGCCGACCCGATGGCGCAGTCGTTGCCCGTGCTGCACCGCATCGGACAGGCGCTCGCCGAGGTCAAGGGCGAGGTGCTGATCACCGGCCATTCCGACAACCAGCCGATCCGCTCGATGCGCTATCCCTCCAACTGGCATCTCTCGGCCGCGCGCGCCGACGCGGTGAAGGGCGCGCTCTCCACCCTGGTCGAGCCGGCCCGCATGCGCTCCGACGGCAAGGCCGACGCCGAGCCCGTCGCGGCCAACGACACGCCCGCCAACCGTGCGCGCAATCGCCGCGTGGAGATCGTGCTCCTCGCCCCGCCCGAACGCGTCGCCGCCGAGCTGTCGGAGGCCAGGCGATGATCAAGAAGCTCTTCGGATGGCTCTTCCATCCCGTGCTGCTGTCGCTGCTGGCGCTCGTCGTCGTCGCGCTGCTGGTCTGGTGGATCGGGCCGCTGGTGCGCATCGGCGAGCTGGCGCCGCTCGAGAGCGAGCTCGCGCGCGCCGTGACGATCGGCGTCGTCGTGCTGCTGGTGCTGCTGCGCGCCGCTTGGCGCCGCTGGCGCGTGCGCAAGGCCAGCCAGCACCTCACCGACGGGCTGATGAAGTCCCAGGCCGCGCCCGCCGCCGCCACGGCCGACGACGGCGGCGAGCGCAAGGTGCTGGATGCGCGCTTCACCGAAGCCGTCGCCACGCTCAAGAAGATGCGCCTGCACGCGGCCGGCCGCAAGCCGGGCTGGCGCGATTGGCTCTCGCTCTCGGGCGGCAGCTACCTCTACGACCTGCCCTGGTACGTCTTCATCGGCGCGCCCGGCGCAGGCAAGACCACGGCCCTGGTCAACTCCGGCCTGTCCTTCCCGCTGGCCGAGAAGTTCGGCCCCGGCGCGATCCGCGGCATCGGCGGCACGCGCAACTGCGACTGGTGGTTCACCGACGACGCGGTGCTGATCGACACCGCCGGCCGCTACACCACCCAGGACAGCCACCAGGCGGAAGACAAGGGCGCCTGGGAGAGCTTCCTCGGCCTGCTGAAGAAGGCGCGCCCGCGGCGCCCGCTCAATGGCGTGTTCCTCACCGTCAGCGTGCAGGACCTGCTGTCGCAGAACGCCGAGGCGCGCAGCACGCTCGCAGCCTCGATCCGCGCGCGGCTGCTGGAGCTCGACGCCAAGCTCGCCACGCGCCTGCCGGTGTATGTGCTGGTCACCAAGAGCGACCTGCTCTACGGCTTCGCCGAGTACTTCGCCGACCTCGGCAAGGAGCAGCGCGCGCAGGTCTTCGGCTTCACGCTGCCGGCGCAGGAGGGCGCGCTGGTCGACGAGAAGGGGCTCGCCGACGCCTTCCATCGCGAGTTCGGCCTGCTGCATGGGCGTGTCAACGATGCGCTGATCCAGCGCATGCAGCGCGAGACCGAGGGCGCGCGGCGTGCCGCGATCTTCGGCTTCCCGGCCCAGTTCGGTTCCATCGAGCCGCTGCTCGCGGACTTGCTCGACCAGGTGTTCACCGGCTCGCGCTTCACCCAGCCGCCGTGGGTGCGCGGCGTCTACTTCACCAGCGGCACGCAGGAGGGCAGCCCGATCGACCGCGTGATGGGCGCGCTCTCGCGCAGCTTCGGGCTCGAGCGCGCGATGCTGCCGCCGCAGAAGAGCAGCGGGCGCAGCTATTTCCTCACCTCTCTGCTGCGCGACGTGGTCTTCCCCGAGCAGCGCCTGGCCGGCGCCGACGTCAAGCTGGAGCGCCGCCGCCATGCGCTGCGCGTGGCCGGGCTGGCGGCGATGGCGGGGGTCACGCTCGCCCTGCTGGCCGGCTGGGGCTGGAGCGGCTGGCGCAACCTCGAGTACCTGAAGGCGGTCGACGCGCGCATCGCGCCCGCGCGCCAGCAGCTGGCCGCGCTGCCGGCGCGCGTGTCGAACCTGGTCGAGGTCGCGCCCGTCTTGCAGGGCCTGCGCAACATCTGGAAGGTGCCCGAGAACCGCGACGGCGACGAACCCCTGTCGATGACCCTGGGGCTCTACCAGGGCGACAAGCTGGACGCCGCCGCCATGCTGGCGCACCAGCGCGCGCTCAACGAGGTCTTCCTGCCGCAACTGGCGAAGCGCATCGAGGACCAGCTGCGCACCGCGCAGAAGGACAACCTCGAGTTCAGCTACGAGGCGCTCAAGACCTACCTGATGCTGCACCAGCCCGACCGTTTCGACGCCGAGGCGTTGAAGGCCTGGATCACGCTCGACTGGGCGCGCAACCTGGACCGCGGCATTCCCGAGGACCAGCGCAAGCTGCTGGAGGACCAGCTCGACGTGCTCATCGCGCAGGGCCCGCCGCGCTCGCCGCTCAAGATGGACGAGGCCCTGGTGCGCAACGTGCGCGCCGTGCTCGCCAGCTACCCGCTGGAGCAGCGCGTCTTCAGCCGCCTCAAGCGCCAGCGCCTGGGCAAGGACATCCCGCCCTTCAGCGTCGCCGCCGCCGCCGGGCCCGCCGGCCCGCTGGTCTTCGAGCGTGCCAGCGGCAAGCCGCTCGCCGAGGGCGTGCCGGGCATGTTCACCTACGACGGCTACCACAAGCGATTCCAGAACGAGGTGACGGTGGTCACCGGCCTGCTGGCCAGCGAGGACCCGTGGGTGCTCGGGCAGGAGCGCGGCGCGGCCGACCGGCTGCGCGACGCCGCCGCGCTGGGCGCGCTGACCGACCGCGTGCGCCGGCTCTACCTCGAGGAATACGCGAAGGTGTGGGAGGCCCTGCTGGCCGACGTGCGCCTGGTGCGCGCCACCGGCCTCGAGAAGAACATCGAGAACGCGCGCATCCTCTCGGGCGTCGGCTCGCCGCTCGCCAGCTTCCTGCGCGCGGTGGTCAAGGAGACCACGCTGACGCCGGCCGAGCAGCAGGGCAGGGACGTCGTCACCAAGGCCAGCGAGACCGTGCGCAACACCCGAAAGGGCCTGGAGGAACTGTTCGGCGGCGACCCCAACAAGCCGGTGGCCACGGGCAAGCGCATCGAGAGCATCGTGGACGACCGCTTCGAGCCGCTGCGCCGCATGGTCAGTTCGCCCACGCCCGGCGGCCCCGCGCCCATCGACGACGCGCTCAAGCTCTTCAACGAGGTCTACGTCTACCTCACGGCGGTCGACACCGCGGTCAAGAGCCGCACCTCGCCGCCGCCCGGCGACGTCGCGGGCAAGCTCAAGTCCGATGCCGGCCGCCTGCCGGAGCCGGTGCGCTCGATGGTGGAGAACCTGAGCCAGTCGGGCGCCACCCAGGCCCGCCTGGCCGAGCGCGGCAGCCTGAGCCTGGACCTGCGGCCGGTCACCGAGTTCTGCCACCGCGCGATCGCCGGGCGCTATCCCTTCGTGCTGGGCAGCAAGCGCGACGTGCTGCCCGAGGACTTCGGCCAGATGTTCGGCCCCGGGGGGCTGATGGACGAGTTCTTCCAGAAGCGCCTGGCCGCGCTGGTCGACACCAGCACCCGGCCCTGGCGCTACAGGCCGGTGGCGGAGCAGGGCGCGATCACGGCGCAGGCCGTCGCGCAGTTCGAGCGTGCCGCGCGCATCAAGGAGATCTTCTTTCGTGCCGCCGGCCGCACCCCCGCGATGCGGCTGGACTTCAAGCCGGTGGAGATGGATGCCGGCATCACCCAGTTCATCCTCGACGTCGATGGCCAGCTGGTGAAGTACGCGCACGGCCCGGTGGTGCCGATGGCCGTGCAGTGGCCTGGCCCCAAGGGCAGCAACCAGGTGCGGGTGCAGGTCGCCCCGCCCTCGGCCAGCGGACCGTCGGGCATGGCGGTGGATGGGCCATGGGCGCTGTTCCGCGTGCTCGACGATGGGCAGCTGGAGGCCGGCGACGCGCCGGAGAAGTTCTTCATCACCTTCCAGGTCGGCGCGCGCAAGACCCGTTTCGAGGTCACGACCAACAGCGTGCAGCATCCGATCCGCCTGCGCGAGTTGCGCGAGTTTGCTTGTCCGGAGGGGCTGTGAACGAGGACGTGCGGTCCACCGCCGCTCCGGGCTGGTTCGGCAAGCTGCCCGGCATGGGCGACTTCGCCCAGCGCCGCATGCCCCTCGTGTTCCGCGATGCGTGGGACCGCTGGCTGCAGAACGGCTTCGCCAGGCTCCGTGCGCGGCGCTCCGACTGGACCGAACGCTACCTCAAGGCGCCGCTGTGGTGCTTCGTGTTGGGCGAGGGCGTGATCGGCGCGCCCAGCTGGCTCGGCGTGCTGATGCCCTCGGTCGACAGCGCCGGGCGCTACTTCCCCTTGACGCTGACGGCCGAGCTGGTGTCCTCGCGCACCGCGCTGGAGGGCGAAGTGCTGGCGCGCACGCAGCTCTGGTGGACCCTGGCCGCGCAGGCTGCGCTCGAGGGGCTGGAGCACGACCTGGATGCGCTGCGGTTCGATGCCCGTCTTGAAGAGCTGTTCGCCGGCTACGGGGCCGAGGTGGCAGCGGGAGAGCGTTCGCCGCTGGCGCTGCCGGAGGTGGGGCACTCGCTGTGGTTCACCGACCCGGGGGGCGAGCGAGGGCCGGGGATGACGAGTCAAGGGTTGCCGCAGGATGAGCAGTTCGAGGCGCTGTTCGGGTTTGGGGGGGAGGCGGGGGTGCGTCAGGAGACGGGGTCATGAGTGCTGTCCTGTCGCCTTGTTCTTGTGGTGTGCTTGTTGTGAGGCTGGGGCCGGGAGTTCGCCCCGGCGGGCGAGTCAC
>NZ_LMTS01000202.1 GCF_001541225.1 Variovorax sp. WDL1
CGTACCGTCACTTATTGCACTGAAAACGAGGAGACCCCCTTATCCATTGACACTTGAGGGGCGGCCTCTTCGCGCTTTTCCTTGGCGTGACAACGGTTTACGCGCGTTTTTCGGTCATGCTAACCAGGTTTTTAACCGTCTTTATAACCTTTTTATATAACCAGGTAGTTTTAACCAGAGGCTGGCGAAAAAAACGGCAACACGGCCCAAGCTACCGCGCAGCATGACCGGCCGCCGAAGGGGGGAAACCCCCCTTCTCGATCCCACCCGGCCGCAAGCGGCCTCCCATCCCCCCAGGGGCTACGCCCCTCGGCCGCCTTGCGGCCTCACCCCACAATGGAGCGCCTTCGGCGCTACGGCTTAGGAGAGCCAGGCGCAAGCGCCTGGCGGAAGGCAGTAAGTTCGAGAGCTTGCGAGGGGGCAAAGCCCCCTCACACTCCCCAACCAGGTCGCCGCGGTTCGACCGGCCGCGCGATCCTCAAGCATCGCAGCAGCTCCACCGCCGCAGGTTTTACGCCAAGGAAGGGGGTCGGCCAGCTCGGCCGGTGGCGCGGAAAGCGCCCCTCAAGTGTCAATGAAACGTGAGACGCGGGGCCAGGCCCGCGCCGATCACAAGCCGAGTTCGGAGTGAGAGCCGAGGCGCACCAGGCGCAGCGTGTCGGCGTCGGGCTTCTGGTAGATCAGCACCAGGTCGGGCTTGACGTGGCAATCCCGGTGATCCTTCCAGTCCCCGGTCAGCGCGTGGTCGCGGTGCCGAGGTTCCAGCGGCTGGTCGTCGGCGAGCGCGACCAGGACGGGCACCAGGTCGGCGTCGAGCGTGGCCCGGTGCTGCCCTTTCGCCTCGCGCTTGTAGTCGCGCTTGAACTGGCCGGTGCGCTCAATCTGCCGCATGCAGATCGGCCATCAGATCGTTGACGGTGGCGAAGCGCGGCAGCTTGCCCTTGCGGGCTTCCTTCATCGCCTCGATGGTGGTGGCGTTCGGAATCAGCGGCTCGAAGGGCAGCGCCTTGTCCTGGGCCACCTTCGTGAGCAGCAGCCGCACCGCGTCGGACACGGTAAGGCCCATCGCGGCCAGGACGGCCGCCGCTTCTTCCTTGATCGCGCCGTCGATGCGCGTTTGTACGAGCTGGTTTGCAGCCATGATTGGTTCTCCGGTTGGGTTCGTGAATTACATTGTAATGCACGCCAAGGGAAAGGGCAAGGTTTAGCGGCTAAAACGTTTAGCTAAAGTGCTTGACGATTAGGACATTTTGCCCTAATATAGCACTTGAAGGCCGGGCATTTCGCCCAGGTCAACTACCGGAGAAAGTCCGATGAACACCCAAGAGCAACCCGTTACCGCTTCCCTGGTCGCCGAGGCCCAGCGCCTCGACTTCCTGCCCGCCTACTTCGGCCCGCGTCTGATGATGCGCGGCGAGGCCCTGGTGTATGCCTGGCTTCGCCGGCTCTGCGAACGCTACAGCGGCGCGTATTGGCACTACTACACCTTGTCGGACGGCGGTTTTTACATGGCCCCCGACCTGGCCGACCGCCTGGAGATCGAGGTGGACGGCAACGGCTTCCGAGGCGAGTTGTCGGCCGACGCCGCCGGCATTGTCGCAACCCTGTTCGCGCTGGGTCAGCTCGCGGCCGAGGCCGCCGACACGGACGCCGGCGATGCCCTGATCGACCGCTATCACTTCCTGCGCGGCTTCGCAGCCAGCCACGCCGAGGCGGCCGCGATCTACCGGGCTATTGACTGATGAGGGGCGGCCCCGGCTTCGGCCGGGGCTTCCAGGAGGCGACCATGACCAGGAACAACGCTCCCCAGGCACCGACGAACAGCTACGCGACGGACGGCAAGTGCCACAACGCCGAGCCGGGCACCTACGGCCACGAATGCGGCAAGCCGGCCGCATGGATCGGCACGAACCACAAGGGGTTCAGCTCGGGATTCTGCGACGACTGCAAGCGCCACGGCTACGAAGCCCGCGACGTGATCGCGTGGCGGCGTGCTGACACTTGAGGGGCCGGCCGATGGCGAAGAAACGCAAGACGCCGGCCCAGCCGGGCCAGGACTGGAACGCGCCGGCGGCCGAGCTGCTGGCCGAGCTGCCCACCGACCGCGACGAGCTGCTGGCCGCCGCCGTGGCGGCCGTGGTGGAGATCGACGCGGCGATCATGCGCGGTGACGGTGCGGCCGCCGAGGCGGCCAGCGACCGATACGAGGCCGTCATCTGGAAGATGAACGGCGGAACGCACGTGGGCAGCATGGCCGACCACGACGCGCCCGGCCAGGTCATCGAGCGCCATTGCGCGGCGGTGCCTGGCGACGTGCCCTTGTGGGGCCAGCGCGGCCAGTTCCTGGTCGCGGATGGCGACATGCGCGCCCTGGTGGAGTACGAGGCCGGCTACGGCGGGCCGCTGGGTGCCCACTTCCAGTTCCACGTCATCGACCTGGACAGGCCGTTTATCTCCGAAACGGGCTACCGCTCGCACTTCGACACGGCGCAGGGCTGCATGACGGTGGACGAGGTTGCGCGCGGCATCCTGGCTGCGCAGCGAGCCGAGAAGAAGCGCCCGGTGATGGTCGAGGCCAGCTACCGCGACCGCCTGGCCGATGCTCCCCTGCCCGCTTGGCTGGCCGGCTTGGAGCCGCCGGCGCGGCGCGCACCGGCGACCGTCCTGGTGCCGCCGGGGTTCGTCCTGGTCGATGTGGTGCTGCCCTCGCATCGGGCCTTCATCGCCAGGCGCTGGGCGGCCGAGGCCGCGACCAGGATCAAGGCGGCCAGGGCCGCCGGGTTGGACGCCAAGGGAAAAATCACCGGCGCAGGCCCGGAGCGAGATCCCGCATCGCCAGAAACGACGATGACCTGCAGCATCGTCAAAGCCGACGATGCCGAGCCGGGCGAGGGCGGGCCTGTATCGCCGGAAACAACGATGCCGCGAGCGAGCGCGGCAACCTGCAGCATCGCCAGGAATGGCGATGGAGGCCCGGCCGACCTGGTGGAGTTCAAGCCCGGCCAGCGGTGCGAGATCGTGAGCGTCCATCACCCGGTTTTCGACCGCTACATCGGCAAGCGCATCATCATCGTGAAGGTGCATCCCGACACCCGCCAGGTGTGGGCGCACGACGACAGGCCGGTAACGTACAAGACCAATCGCGCAGGCCGGCGCGTGGTCGATTCAGACCCGAGCTGCATCCAGTCGATCTACGGCTTCGACCAGTTGCGGCTTATCACTTGACCAGGAGAACGAACGAATGACGAACGACGCCAATATCCGGCTGGAGTGCTTGAAGCCGGCCGAACGCTGGGCGCAACCGACCGGCGAGGAAGTCCGAGAGGTGCTGCGCCTGGCCGGGTTCAGCGGCAGCAAGGCCGCGAAGGCGCTGGGGCTGGGCGCGAAGGGCGACCGCACGATCCGCCGCTGGATCGGCGAGGACACCCCGATTCCCTATGCGGCATGGGCGATCCTGTGCGACCAGGCCGGGCTGGGCGTGATCTGGAAAGAGGATTGACGCCAAGGGAAAGGTTTTAGCGGCTAAAGTTTAGCCTTCGGATTCCGGTAAAGCGAAAAAAGTTTAGCTAAAGTGCTTGACAGGTTAGGGCATTTTGCCCTAATATAGCACTTGAAGGCCGGGCACATTGCCCAGGTCAACTACCGGAGAAAGTCCGATGAGCGACAACAAGATTATGCCCTGGATTGACGAGCTGGAGGGCGCGGCAGCGACCGACTTCCCGGCCCGCCGTGACGAGATCGCGGCCATGATGGCCGAGGCGGCCGAGCTGGTGTGCAAAGCCGAGGAACTGCGCGGCAAGGCGTACTTCGCCGGATGCTCCCTGGAGGGGCAGGCCAAGGGCCATTGGTCGATGGAAGCCGTCGAGCAGGCCAAGCGCCGGGCCGGCTGGTAAGAGCACATGGCCCGGTCGGCAACGGCCGGGCCTATCGAGGACGCCAAGAAGGAGTATTGCGTGAGCCGAGGCAAGATCAAGGGCGGCCCCAGGTGGAGGAACGCCCCGGAGTGATCCGGGGCGCTTGGCCTGGTGCTGGCACACCGTAACCATGCTTCCGAGTGGGAGCACCCAGCATTCAACACGTAAGCGCGTGGAGGGTCAAGCTATGTCCAACATCATCAAGTTCCCCAAGGAGATCGAGCAGCCCGCCGCGCCCGCGCCGGTGGAGCCTGCCGCCGCGTCTGCTGCCCCCAACAAGGCCCCCGGTGCTGGCCTGCTGGCCGGCCTGGTCAAGTTCGTATGGGTGGCGACCGTGCTGGTCTGGCCGATCCTCAAGTGGGTGCTGTCGATTGCCACCTTCTTCCAGTTCGTGCGGATGCTCTACCACTGGAACACGCCTGGCGTGTATGCCGGTTGGTCGTTCCTGGCGTACTTCGCGGTGCTGACCGCGATCACCTACTTCGTTTCGATCTACAAGCCGAAGGGGCTTTGACATGAAAAAACAGACCCTACCCTACCCGCCGGGATTCGTGGAGCCGAACACCGGCCGGGTGGCCGTCCTGGTGCGCGAGTACGCGGCCAGCGACTTGAACGGCGATGCGCCGGCCTATTGGTACAGCGCGCAATCCGAGGAATGGGGCCTTGACCCCTGGCGACTGGTGGAAGGCGTCGATCCGCACACCGCCGGCGGTCAGTTCGACGTGTGCTTTGCCAACGGTTCGAGCCGCACGGTCGGCCCGCTGATGACGTTCTTCATGAGTGCCGCTGACGCGGCCAGGTTGAACGCCAAGAAAGAAGATCACGCGCCCATTTTTAGCCGCTAAAACGCTTGACGCGGGCGGCGAGTTTAGCTAAACTTCTGCACATGGTCGGCGGCTGGCACCGCCTTTTGTTCAACAACCGGGTGTGGAGTTTATATGGGTGTTCTCCATGAAGAAACGGCTAACCGAAGCCCAATTCCAGGCGGCGATCAAGGGCCTGGAGATCGGGCAACAGACCATCGACATAGCGCGCGGCGTGCTGGTCGATGGAAGGCCCCAGGCCGAGTTTGTGGCCTCGCTGGGGCTGACCAAGGGGGCGGTATCGCAAGCGGTCAGCCGCGTGTGGGCAGTGGCGGGGGAAGTGCTCCCGCAGGGCTTCGAGCGGGTGACGGCGGTACTGCCGGAGCATCAAGCGTTCATCGTCAAGCGTTGGGAAGCCGACGCCAAGGGAAAGAGGAAACAGGAACCCAACTCATGAAAACACTGGTCACGGCAATTCAGAAAGGCGGTCAAGGCAAGACGTTCGCAACCTGCCACCTGGCGTTCGACTTCCAGGAGCGCGGCCTTCGGGTTGCAGTGATCGACCTGGACACCCAGGGCAATGCGAGCTGGACGCTGGCCGGCCACGACTCGGGCTATCCCGCCAGTCGCATGTTCACCGCCGGCGGCGACGAGCTGCGCGCCTGGTTCGCTGACCGGGAGGATGACGGCCTGGCGCTGATCGCGGCAGACGCCAACCTGGCGAACCTGGACAAGATGGAGCTTTCCCAGGCGGCCGCCGCGCTGCGGGCCAGTGTGGCCGCGCTGGGCGAGTTCTTCGACGTGTGCCTGATCGACACGGCCCCCTCCCTTGGCGTCGCCATGACGGCGGCCGTGCTGACGGCCGACTACATGCTGTCGCCCATCGAAATGGAGGCGTACAGCTTGCAGGGCATGAAGAAGATGGTCGCGGTCATCAGCAACCTGCGCAAGCAGAACCCCAAGCTGCGCTTCCTCGGCATGGTGCCGAACAAGGTGGACGCGCGGAAGCCGCGCCACGTCAACAACCTGGCGACGTTGCAGCAGGCATACCCGCAGCTCATCTTGCCGTTCAGCATCGGCGCGCGTGACAGCATCGCCGAGGCGCTGGGCGAGCAGATGCCGGTGTGGAAGATCAAGAAGACCGCCGCGCGGAAGGCCACCCAGGAGGTGCGTGCGCTGGCGGATTACGTGTTCACGAAGATGGAGATCGCGCAATGAGCGCCAAGACCAACGCCAAGAAGAAGGAGCAGGACAAGCCGCAATCGTCCGGGCTGGGCCTGGACGGGCTGGGCGACCTGGCCGGCCTGCTGAACGAGCAGCCGGCGGCCAACGCCGGCGGCGCAGGCCCGCAGGAGCTGCCGCTTGACCTGATCGACGAAGACCCGCACCAGCCGCGCACGGCCGACAACCCCGGCTTCTCGCCGGAGAGCATCGCGGAGATCGGCGAGACGATCAAAGCGCGCGGCGTGAAGTCGCCCATCAGCGTGCGCGAGAACCCGGACGCACCGGGGCGCTACCTCATCAACCACGGCGCGCGGCGCTATCGCGGCTCGAAGTGGGCGCACAAGACCACGATCCCGGCCTTCATCGACAACGACTACAACGAGGCCGACCAGGTTATCGAGAACCTGCAACGCAACGAGCTGACGGCGCGTGAGATCGCCGACTTCATCGGCCGCGAGCTGGCGAAGGGCAAGAAGAAGGGCGAGATCGCCAAGGAGATCGGCAAGTCGCCGGCCTTCGTCACGCAGCACGTCACGCTGCTGGACTTGCCCGAACCCATTGCCGAGGCGTTCAATAGCGGCCGGGGCAAGGACGTGACTGTCATCAACGAGCTGGTGACGGCCTACAAGAAGAACCCCGACGAGGTGGCCGCCTGGCTGGCCGACGACAGCCAGGAGCTGACGCGCGGCTCGGTGAAGCTGCTGCGCGAGTTCCTGGAGGACAAGCGCAGTCACGAGGACGGCGACCGTGATCCCAACACCGTCGATGCGCTGACCGGCAAGACCGACGCCGAGGCCGGCGACGGCGAGCAGGGGCCGCAGGATGATGACGCCAAGGGGAAGAAGGAGCCGAAGGAGGCCGACCCCGACAAGCTCAAGAAGGCCATCATCCAGGTCAAGCACGACGACCGGCCGGCACGGCTGATCCTCAACCGCCGGCCCCCGGCCGAGGGCTGGGCCTGGCTCAAATACGAGGATGACGGCCAGGAGTTCGAGGCCGACCTTGGCACCGTGCAGCTTGTCGCGCTGCTGGAGGGCTGACACGCCCAGCGCCGGGCATCGCCGACCACCGACCCCCACCCATCGCCCCGCCATCGAGCGGGGCTTTTTTTGCCCGCGTTTTAGCCGCTAAAAAAAGTTCAGCTAAACCGCTTGCGTAGTGTTGTATGTTGTAGTATGCTTCACGCTACAACATACAACCGGCCAAAGGAGGCCCGACATGGCGATCTCGAAGGAGCAGATATTTGCGGTGGCCGACGAACTGGACGCGGCCGGCCAGAACCCCACGCTGGCGAACGTGCGCAAGCAGCTCGGCAGCGGCAGCTTCACCACCATCAGCGAGGCGATGAACGAGTGGCGCGCACGCAAGGCCAGCCAGGCCGCCCCGATCCGCGAGCCGGCACCGCAGGCGATCACTGACAAGCTGGCCGAGCTGGGCGGCGACTTGTGGGCCGTGGCGCTGGAAATGGCGAACAACCGCCTGGCCGCCGAGCGCGAGGCGCTGGAGGCCGTGCGCCAGGAGACGGAAGCAGCGCGCCAGGAAGCCGCAGAGCTGGCCGACCAGCTCACCGGCGAGCTGGACGAGGGGTCTCCTCGTTTTCAGTGCAATAAGTGACGGTACGA
>NZ_LMTS01000282.1 GCF_001541225.1 Variovorax sp. WDL1
CCGCACCGTGGGCTCTGGCGTGGTGGCGAAGATCCTGGACGTCTAAGCGATTTCGCGGAGGGGTATAGCTCAATTGGCAGAGCGTCGGTCTCCAAAACCGAAGGTTGTAGGTTCGATTCCTACTGCCCCTGCCACTCGAATGTGGCGTTGAGAAAGCCCGGCGCGGAACTGGCGGGCTGAGGAAACCCAAAGAGCCCGTCATGACCTGGCGGGCTTCGGCGTCTGGAATGGCGCATGAACTGAAGAGGCCGCAAGGCCGCAGGAACAAAGCCCAAGATGGCTACTTCTCAAATCGAAACCGTGAGCACCGGCGCAGACAAGGCCAAGCTGGCCGTGGCTGTCTTGCTCGCGGTGGGCGCCATCGTGGCGTTCTACCTGCTGTCGCGCCAGGGCGCGCTCGTGCAGTGGGCCGTCCTGCTGGTGGGCCTGGCGGCCGCCGTGGGTGCGTTCGCGAGTTCGGAGAACGGTCGCCAGCTGTGGGCCTTCGGTCGTGATTCGTGGCGCGAGGTCAAGAAGGTCGTGTGGCCCACCCGCAAGGAAACGATCCAGATGACCGCCTATGTGTTCGCCTTCGTCGTGGTGATGTCCGTCTTCCTCTGGCTCACGGACAAGACGCTCGAATGGGTGTTTTTCGACCTCATCCTGGGCTGGAGAAAATGATGACTGACGACGCTGTCGACACAACGCCGGAACATACGCCCGTGCTGGCGCCGCCCGCCAACCCTGACCTGCGCTGGTACGTGGTGCACGCGTACTCCGGCATGGAAAAGGCCGTGGAACGCAATATCACCGAGCGTATCAACCGCGCCGGCATGCAGGACAAGTTCGGCCGCATCCTGGTGCCGACCGAGGAAGTGGTCGAGATCAAGAACGGCCAGAAGCGCACCACCGAGCGCCGCTTCTTCCCGGGCTACGTGCTGGTCGAGATGATCATGGACGACGAGAGCTGGCACCTGGTGAAGCACACCAACAAGGTGACGGGTTTCGTCGGAGGCGCGAAGAACCGACCCGCCCCCATTTCGCAGAAGGAGGTCGAGGACATCGTCTCCCAGATGCAGCAGGGCACCGAGAAGCCGCGCCACAAGGTCGAGTTCATCGTGGGCGAGTTCGTGCGCGTCAAGGAAGGCCCGTTCACCGACTTCAACGGCACGGTCGAAGAAGTCAACTACGAGAAGAGCAAGGTGCGAGTGTCGGTCATGATCTTCGGCCGCGCGACGCCTGTTGAACTCGAATTCTCGCAAGTCGAGAAAACCTGAAGCAGTTTCGGCTGCGCGTTGTCCGACTCGCGCGCGGCCTTCATCGAAGAGTCGTCAACCCCGGGGAGCTGCGGCCGAGTAGGCCAAGGCGCTATGACCCGCAAGGAGTAAAGCATGGCGAAGAAAATCGTCGGCTTCATCAAGCTGCAAGTGCCAGCTGGTAAAGCCAATCCGTCGCCGCCGATCGGCCCCGCACTGGGCCAGCGCGGTTTGAACATCATGGAATTCTGCAAGGCGTTCAACGCGCAGACCCAGGGCGTCGAGCCCGGCCTGCCGCTGCCGGTGGTCATCACCGCGTTCGCCGACAAGAGTTTCACCTTCATCATCAAGACGCCGCCGGCGATCACGCTCATCAAGAAGGCCATCAAGCTCGAGAAGGGCTCCGCGCGTCCGCACACCGACAAGGTCGGCAAGATCACGCGCGCGCAGCTCGAAGAGATCGCCAAGACCAAGATGAAGGACCTGACCGCCGCTGACCTGGACGCGGCGGTCCGCACCATCGCCGGCTCTGCCCGGTCGATGGGCGTGAATGTGGAGGGCGTGTAAATGGCCAAGATCACCAAGAAGCAGAAGGCGTTGGCAGGCAAGGTCGACAGCAACAAGCTGTACCCGCTCGTCGACGCGATCGGCATCGTCAAGGAGGCTGCCACCGCGAAGTTCGATGAGTCGATCGACGTGGCCGTGCAGCTCGGCATCGACGCCAAGAAGTCCGACCAGGTGGTGCGCGGCGCGGTTGTGATGCCCAACGGCACCGGCAAGACCAAGCGCGTGGCCGTGTTCGCCCAGGGCGCCAAGGCCGAGGAAGCCAAGGCCGCCGGCGCTGACATCGTCGGCATGGACGATCTGGCTGCCCAGGTGAAGGCCGGTGACATGCCCTTCGACGTGGTGATCGCTGCGCCGGACGCGATGCGCGTGGTCGGTGCGCTGGGCCAGATCCTCGGCCCGCGCGGCCTGATGCCGAACCCCAAGGTCGGCACCGTGACGCCCGACGTTGCGACGGCTGTCAGGAACGCCAAGGCTGGCCAGGTGCAGTTCCGCGTCGACAAGGCGGGGATCATCCATGGCACGATCGGCCGCCGTTCGTTCGATACCGACAAGCTGCAGGGCAATCTGGCCGCGCTGATAGAGGCGCTGGTCAAGGCCAAGCCGGCCTCGAGCAAGGGCATCTACCTGCGCAAGGTGGCCGTGTCGTCGACGATGGGTGTGGGTGTCCGCGTGGACACGCAGACCATCTCGGCACAGGGCTGAGGCGCATGAAAGCGGGCCTTGCTCCGGCAGGCCCCATGAGATCGGCCCCGTTGCCTGTCAAAGGGCGGCGGGGCGATGTGGTGGGTCGAGGCGGCGTGCGAGCGCTGTCCCGGGCCATCCAAGACCGCTGGCGTGCAGGAGTGCCTGCACTTAATCGCCTCGACATTCGCGAGGCAGCCAGCGCAGATGGCGATCCCGCTGCAAGGAATCCGTTTCCGAAACAGTTGGTCGCTGCATGAAGCGCGTCCCGAGGCTCCCGCGCCGAAGGATGCATTGAAAAGGAGTAGACCTTGAGTCTGAATCGCAGTGAGAAAGAAGCGGTCGTCAGTGATGTGACCAGCCTCGCCGCAAAAGCTCAAACGCTCGTGATGGCGGAATACCGTGGCATCACGGTCGCTGACATGACCCGTCTGCGCAATGATGCGCGCAGCAAGGGTGTGACCCTGAGTGTTCTCAAGAACACACTGGCACGCCGTGCTGTCGCAGGTAGCGCATTCGAAGTCGTCGGCGACCAGATGACCGGTCCGCTGATCTATGGCTTCTCCGAGGATGCCGTGGCCGCCGCGAAGGTGGTGGCCGATTTCGCAAAGACCAACGACAAGCTGGTCATTCGCGGCGGTGCCTTCGGTGGCAAGGCCCTGGACGTCGAAGGCGTGAAGCAACTGGCCAACATCCCTTCCAAGGAAGTGCTGCTGGCACAACTGCTGGGCTTGATGCAGTCCCCGATCTCGCGCACGGCACGTGTCCTGGCCGCGCTCGCCGAGAAGCGTGGTGGCGGCGAAGCCCCGGCCGAGGCTGCGGCCGAACCCCAGGCAGCCTGAGCTTGCTTTTGAAAAATTCAACCCAATTGTTAGGAAATCAAAATGGCATTCGATAAAGACGCATTTCTGACCGCGCTGGACAGCATGACGGTCCTGGAACTCAACGACCTGGTGAAAGCCATCGAAGAGAAGTTCGGCGTGAGCGCAGCAGCCATGGCCGCTCCGGCCGCCGGTGGTGGCGGTGCCGCTGCCGCTGCCGTCGAGGAAAAGACCGAGTTCAACGTGATGCTGATGGAAGCCGGCGCGAACAAGGTTGCCGCGATCAAGGCCGTGCGCGAAATCACCGGCCTGGGCCTGAAGGAAGCCAAGGACCTGGTGGAAGCCGCTCCCAAGGCCGTGAAGGAAGGTGTGGCCAAGGCCGACGCCGAAGCGATGAAGAAGAAGCTGGAAGACGCTGGCGCCAAGGCGGAATTGAAGTAATTCGATTCCCACGCAGGGCTGGAGCGCGCCGAAAGGCCCTCCAGCCTTTGCCGCTTTCAGAGCGCACCCAAAAGTCGGCGGATGTCGGCTTGGCCGGCGACCGCGAGGTTGACGGAAAAGCCAGATCAAACCGATTTTTGAGTGTCTTCTGACCCCGACTGCAGAAGACCCCTTGGTTCGGGTGATGTGCAACGCATCACTGTCCGCCAACGGCTGGTAGTGGCCAGCCGCCAAGCAGTGGCGCGAAAGCGCTGCTGACAAGTCGCTGAAGATCTCAAGCTCCGGAGCTCTCATGGCCCAAACGTCCACGTACAGTTACACCGAACGCAAGCGCATCCGAAAGAATTTCGGTAACCGCGACAGCGTCGTCGAAATTCCCTATCTGCTGCAGATGCAGAAGGACGCCTACACCGCGTTCCTGCAAGCCGGTATCCCCCCCCAGAAACGCACGGTGGAAGGCCTGCAGGCCGCGTTTGACGCCGCCTTCCCGATCGTCTCGCACAACGGTTTCGTGGAAATGAAATTCCTCGAGTACAACCTCGCGAAGCCGGCTTTCGACGTCCGCGAGTGCCAGACCCGTGGCCTGACCTTCGCCTCGGCCGTGCGCGCCAAGGTGCAGCTGATCATCTACGACCGCGAGTCCTCCACCTCGCAGTCGAAGGTGGTCAAGGAAGTGAAGGAGCAGGAGGTCTACATGGGCGAGGTGCCGCTCATGACCGAAAAGGGTTCCTTCATCATCAACGGCACCGAGCGCGTGATCGTCTCGCAGCTGCACCGCTCGCCGGGCGTGTTCTTCGAGCATGACAAGGGCAAGACGCACAGCTCGGGCAAGCTGCTGTTCTCGGCCCGCGTGATCCCCTACCGCGGCTCCTGGCTGGACTTCGAGTTCGACCCGAAGGACATGCTGTACTTCCGCGTCGACCGTCGCCGCAAGATGCCGGTGACGATCCTGCTGAAGGCCATCGGCCTGAACCCGGAATCGATCCTCGCGAACTTCTTCGTCAACGACAACTTCCGCCTGATGGACAGCGGCGCGCAGATGGAGTTCGTCTCCGAGCGCCTGCGCGGCGAAGTCGCGCGCTTCGACATCACCGACAAGTCGGGCAAAGTGGTGGTCGCCAAGGACAAGCGCGTCACTGCGCGCCACACGCGCGAGCTCGAGCAGACGGGCACCACGCACATCAGCGTGCCGGAAGACTTCCTGGTCGGCCGCGTGCTGGCGCGCAACATCGTCGACGCCGACTCCGGCGAGATCCTGGCCAAGGCCAATGACGAGCTGACCGAAGCGCTGCTGAAGAAGCTGCGCGCCGCCGGCGTGCAGGAGCTGCAGGCCATCTACACCAACGAACTCGACCAGGGTGCGTACATCTCGCAGACCCTGCGCATCGACGAGACGGTAGACGAGTTCGCCGCCCGGGTGGCCATCTACCGCATGATGCGCCCCGGCGAGCCGCCGACGGAAGATGCGGTGCAGGCCCTGTTCCAGCGGCTGTTCTACAACCCCGACACGTACGACCTGTCGCGTGTCGGCCGCATGAAGTTCAACGCCAAGGTCGGCCGCGACGAGTCGACGGGGCCGATGGTGCTGACCAACGAGGACATCCTCGCCGTGGTCAAGATCCTGGTGGACCTGCGCAACGGCCGCGGCGAGGTCGACGACATCGACCACCTCGGCAATCGCCGCGTGCGCTGCGTCGGCGAATTGGCCGAGAACCAGTACCGCACCGGCCTTGCCCGCATCGAGAAGGCCGTCAAGGAGCGACTGGGCCAAGCCGAGCAAGAGCCGCTGATGCCGCACGACCTGATCAACAGCAAGCCGATCTCGGCCGCGTTGAAAGAGTTCTTCGGCGCCTCGCAGCTGTCGCAGTTCATGGACCAGACCAACCCGCTGTCCGAGATCACGCACAAGCGTCGCGTCTCGGCCCTCGGCCCGGGCGGCCTGACGCGCGAGCGTGCCGGCTTCGAAGTGCGTGACGTGCACGTCACGCACTACGGCCGCGTGTGCCCGATCGAGACGCCTGAAGGCCCGAACATCGGCCTGATCAATTCGCTGGCGCTGTACGCCCGCCTGAACGAGTACGGCTTCATCGAGACGCCCTACCGCCGCGTCGTGGACGGCAAGGTCACGAACGAGATCGACTACCTCTCGGCCATCGAGGAAGGCAAGTACGTGATCGCGCAGGCCAACGCCGCGCTCGACAAGGAGGGCCGCCTGACGGGCGACCTGGTGTCGGCGCGCGAGACTGGCGAATCGATCCTGGTCTCCGCCGAGCGCGTGCAGTACATGGACGTGTCGCCGGCGCAGATCGTTTCGGTAGCCGCCTCGCTGGTGCCCTTCCTGGAGCACGACGACGCCAACCGCGCGCTGATGGGCGCCAACATGCAGCGCCAGGCGGTGCCGGTGCTGCGTCCCGAGAAGGCCTTCGTCGGCACCGGCATCGAACGCGTCTCCGCGATCGACTCCGGCACGGTCGTCACGGCCAGCCGCGGCGGCGTGGTCGACTACGTCGACGCCACCCGCATCGTGGTGCGGGTGAACGACGCCGAAGCGGCGGCCGGTGAGGTTGGCGTGGACATCTACAACCTGATCAAGTATCAGCGTTCGAACCAGAACACCAACATCCACCAGCGTCCGATCGTCAAGCGCGGCGACAAGATCGCCAAGGGCGACGTGATCGCCGACGGTGCCTCGACCGATCTGGGCGAGCTGGCGCTGGGCCAGAACATGCTGGTCGCGTTCATGCCCTGGAACGGCTACAACTTCGAGGACTCGATCCTGATCAGCGAGCGCGTGGTTGCCGAAGACCGCTATACCTCGATCCACATCGAGGAGCTGGTGGTGATGGCGCGCGACACCAAGCTGGGCGCCGAAGAAATCACCCGGGACATCCCGAACCTGGCCGAGCAGCAGCTCAACCGCCTGGACGAATCCGGGATCATCTACGTGGGCGCCGAAGTGCAGCCCGGCGACACTCTGGTCGGCAAGGTCACGCCCAAGGGCGAGACCACGCTGACGCCTGAAGAGAAGCTGCTGCGCGCGATCTTCGGCGAGAAGGCTTCCGATGTGAAGGACACCTCGCTGCGCGTGGACCAGGGCTCGCAGGGCACCGTGATCGATGTGCAGGTGTTCACCCGCGAAGGCATCCAGCGCGACAAGCGTGCCCAGCAGATCATCGACGACGAGCTCAAGCGCTTCCGCCTGGACCTGAACGACCAGCTGCGTATCGTCGAGGCCGACGCCTTCGACCGGATCGAGAAGCTCCTGACGGGCAAGGTTGCCAACGGCGGGCCGAACAAGCTGGCCAAGGGCAGCAAGCTCGACAAGGCGTACCTCTCGTCGATCGAGAAGTTCCACTGGTTCGACATTCGTCCGGCGGAAGACGAGGTGGCCTCGCAGCTCGAGTCGATCAAGAACTCGCTGGAGCAGACGCGCCACAGCTTCGACCTCGCGTTCGAAGAGAAGCGCAAGAAGCTCACGCAGGGCGACGAGCTGCCCGCGGGCGTGCTCAAGATGGTCAAGGTCTACCTGGCCGTCAAGCGCCGTCTCCAGCCCGGCGACAAGATGGCCGGCCGCCACGGCAACAAGGGCGTGGTGTCGAAGATCGTTCCGGTCGAGGACATGCCTCACATGGCCGACGGCACGCCGTGCGACATCTGCCTGAACCCGTTGGGCGTGCCCTCGCGGATGAACGTCGGGCAGGTGCTCGAAGTGCATCTGGGTTGGGCGGGCAAGGGTGTGGGTCAGCGCATCGGCGATCTGCTGCAGGCCGAGGCGAAGGTGGCCGAGCTGCGCCAGTTCATGGACAAGCTCTACAACGGCTCGGGGCGCAAGGAAGACCTCGCCAAGCTGAGCGACGCCGACATCCTCGAGATGGCCGGGAACCTGTCGACCGGCGTGCCTTTCGCGACCCCCGTGTTCGACGGCGCCTCGGAAGAGGAAATCCGCGGCATGCTGCACCTCGCCTACCCGGACGAGATCGCGAAGGCCAAGGGCCTGACCGCGTCGCGCACCCAGGCCTACCTGTACGACGGACGCACGGGCGATCAGTTCGAGCGCCCAGTGACGGTCGGCTACATGCACGTGCTCAAGCTGCACCATCTGGTGGACGACAAGATGCACGCCCGCTCCACCGGCCCGTACAGCCTGGTCACGCAGCAGCCGTTGGGCGGCAAGGCGCAATTCGGCGGCCAGCGTTTCGGGGAAATGGAAGTGTGGGCGCTCGAAGCGTACGGCGCTGCCTACGTCCTGCAGGAAATGCTGACCGTGAAGTCCGACGACGTGCAGGGCCGTACCAAGGTCTACGAAAGCATCGTCAAGGGCGAACACTCGATCGAAGCCGGCATGCCGGAGTCGTTCAATGTGCTGGTCAAGGAAATCCGTTCGCTGGGTCTCGACATCGAGCTCGAGCGTTCGTAACAGAAGAGGACAGAGTCACATGAAATCGCTACTCGACCTATTCAAGCAATTCACGCCGGACGAGCATTTCGATGCCATCCGCATCGGCATGGCTTCGCCCGAGAAGATCCGTTCGTGGTCCTTCGGCGAGGTGAAGAAGCCTGAGACCATCAACTACCGGACCTTCAAGCCCGAGCGCGACGGTCTCTTCTGCGCCAAGATCTTCGGCCCGATCAAGGACTACGAGTGCCTGTGCGGCAAGTACAAGCGCCTCAAGCACCGCGGCGTGATCTGCGAGAAGTGCGGCGTCGAAGTCACGCAGACCAAGGTGCGCCGCGAGCGCATGGGCCACATCGACCTGGCCGCGCCTTGCGCGCACATCTGGTTCCTGAAGTCGTTGCCGTCGCGCCTGGGCCTCGTGCTCGACATGACGCTGCGCGACATCGAACGCGTGCTGTACTTCGAAGCCTACGTGATCACCGACCCCGGCATGACGCCGCTGAAGAAGTTCGGCATCATGTCCGAGGACGACTACGACGCGAAGCGCAAGGAATACGGCGACGAGTTCATCGCCAAGATGGGCGCCGAGGGCATCAAGGACCTGCTGATGGGCATCGAGCTCGACAGCGAGATCGAGAAGCTGCGCGGCGACCTGACGGGCTCCGAAGTCAAGGTCAAGAAGAACTCCAAGCGCCTCAAGGTGCTGGAAGCCTTCCGCAAATCGGGCATCAAGCCCGAGTGGATGGTGCTGGACGTGCTGCCCGTGCTGCCGCCGGACCTGCGTCCGCTGGTGCCGCTGGACGGAGGCCGCTTCGCGACATCCGACCTGAACGACCTCTACCGTCGCGTCATCAACCGCAATTCGCGCCTGCGCCGCCTGCTCGAGCTGAAGGCGCCGGAGATCATTGCACGCAACGAGAAGCGGATGCTGCAGGAGGCTGTTGACAGCCTGCTGGACAACGGCCGCCGCGGCAAGGCCATGACGGGCGCCAACAAGCGCGCCCTCAAGTCGCTCGCCGACATGATCAAGGGCAAGAGCGGCCGCTTCCGCCAGAACCTGCTGGGCAAGCGCGTCGACTACTCGGGCCGTTCGGTCATCGTGGTGGGCCCGACGCTCAAGCTGCACCAGTGCGGCCTGCCGAAGTTGATGGCGCTTGAACTGTTCAAGCCCTTCATCTTCTCGCGCCTGGAAGCCATGGGCATCGCCACCACCATCAAGGCGGCGAAGAAGGAAGTCGAATCCGGCACGCCGGTGGTCTGGGACATCCTGGAAGAGGTGATCAAGGAGCACCCGGTGATGCTGAACCGTGCACCGACGTTGCACCGCCTCGGCATCCAGGCCTTCGAGCCGATCCTGATCGAAGGCAAGGCGATCCAGCTGCACCCGCTCGTTTGCGCCGCCTTCAACGCCGACTTCGACGGCGACCAGATGGCCGTGCACGTGCCGCTGTCGGTGGAAGCGCAGATGGAAGCCCGCACGCTGATGCTGGCCTCCAACAACGTGCTGTTCCCGGCGAGCGGCGAGCCCTCGATCGTGCCTTCGCAGGACGTGGTGCTGGGTCTCTACTACACGACGCGCGAGCGCATCAACGGCAAGGGCGAAGGCCTGGTCTTCTCCGACATCGGCGAAGTCCAGCGCGCGCTGGATGCCGACGTCGTGGAGCTGACCGCCAAGGTCAGCGTGCGCATCAAGGAGTACACCAAGGACAAGGACTCGGGTGAGTTCACCGCCAAGACCGAGCTGGTCGACACCACCGTCGGCCGTGCGCTGCTGTCCGAGATCCTGCCGAAAGGCCTGCCGTTCTCGAACATCAACAAGGCGCTGAAGAAGAAGGAAATTTCCAAGCTCATCAATGCCTCCTTCCGCAAGTGCGGCCTGAAGGAGACCGTGGTCTTCGCTGACAAGCTGCTGCAGAACGGCTTCCGCCTGGCGACCAAGGCGGGTATCTCGATTGCCATCGACGACATGCTGGTGCCCTCCGAGAAGCACGGCATCATCGATCGCTCTGCCAAGGAAGTGAAGGAGATCGAGCAGCAGTACGTCTCGGGCCTGGTCACCGCCGGCGAGCGCTACAACAAGGTGGTCGACATCTGGGGCAAGGCCGGCGACGAAGTGTCGAAGGTCATGATGTCCAAGCTCTCGAAAGAGAAGGTGATCGACCGCCACGGCAAGGAAGTGGAGCAGGAGTCCTTCAACTCCATCTACATGATGGCCGACTCGGGCGCTCGCGGTTCCGCCGCGCAGATCCGGCAGGTGGCCGGCATGCGCGGCCTGATGGCCAAGCCGGACGGCTCGATCATCGAGACGCCGATCACCGCCAACTTCCGCGAAGGCCTGAACGTGCTGGAGTACTTCATCTCCACCCACGGCGCCCGGAAGGGCCTGGCCGACACTGCGCTGAAGACTGCGAATTCCGGCTACCTGACGCGTCGCCTGGTCGACGTGACGCAGGACCTGGTCGTGATCGAGCAGGACTGCGGCACGATGGACGGCACGGTGATGCGCGCCATCGTCGAAGGCGGTGAAGTCATCGAGTCGCTGCGCGAGCGAATCCTCGGCCGCACCGCGGCCGAAGACGTCCTGCACCCCGAGACGCGTGCCGTTCTGGCCAAGGCCGGCGATATGCTCGACGAGGACATGATCGAAGCGCTGGAGAACGAGGGCGTGGACGAGGTCAAGGTGCGCACCGCGCTCACCTGTTCGACCCGATTCGGCCTGTGCGCCAAGTGCTATGGCCGCGACCTCGGCCGCGGCGGCCTGGTCAACAACGGCGAAGCGGTCGGCGTGATTGCGGCGCAGTCGATCGGCGAGCCCGGCACGCAGCTGACGATGCGGACCTTCCACATCGGCGGCGCGGCTTCGCGTGCGGCAGTGGCGTCGAGCGTCGAGGCCAAGTCCAACGGCGTGATCGGCTTCAACGCCACGATGCGCTACGTGACCAACAGCAAGAACGAGCTGGTGGTGATCGCACGTTCGGGCGAGATCGTCATCCATGACGAGCACGGCCGCGAGCGCGAGCGCCACAAGGTGCCCTACGGCGCGACCCTGGCTGTCAAGGCCGACCAGCAGGTCAAGGCCGGCCACGTGCTGGCCAACTGGGACCCGCTGACGCGCCCGATCATCACGGAGTTCGCTGGCAAGACCAAGTTCGAGAACGTCGAGGAAGGCCTCACGGTCGCGAAGCAGGTGGACGAGGTCACGGGCCTGTCCACCCTGGTGGTCATCGATCCGAAGCGGCGCGGCGCGGCCAAGGTCGTGCGTCCGCAGGTGAAGCTGATCGACGTTGCCGGCAACGAGGTGAAGATCCCCGGCACCGACCACTCGGTGACCATCGGCTTCCCCGTCGGCGCGCTGGTGCAGGTGCGAGACGGCCAGGACGTGGGCCCCGGCGAAGTGCTGGCGCGCATCCCGGTCGAAGGGCAGAAGACCCGCGACATCACCGGCGGTCTGCCGCGCGTGGCCGAGCTCTTCGAGGCTCGTTCGCCCAAGGACAAGGGCATGCTGGCCGAGATGACCGGCACCGTGTCCTTCGGCAAGGAGACCAAGGGCAAGGTGCGGCTGCAGATCACCGATCCGGACGGCAAGGTCTGGGAAGAGCTGGTGCCCAAGGAGAAGAACATCCTGGTGCATGAAGGCCAGGTGGTGAACAAGGGCGAGTCGATCGTCGACGGTCCGGCCGATCCGCAGGACATCCTGCGCCTGCTGGGCTCCGAGGAACTGGCGCGCTACATCGTGGACGAGGTGCAGGACGTGTACCGCTTGCAGGGTGTGAAGATCAACGACAAGCACATCGAGGTGATCGTTCGCCAGATGCTGCGCCGTGTCGTGGTCGAGAACCCGGGCGATACCAACTACATCGCCGGCGAGCAGGTCGAGCGCAGCGAGATCCTCAACACCAACGACGCTCTGCGCGCCGAGGACAAGCTGCCCGCGACCTACACCAACCTGCTGCTGGGTATCACGAAGGCGTCGCTCTCGACCGACAGCTTCATCAGCGCCGCTTCGTTCCAGGAAACGACGCGCGTGCTGACCGAAGCCGCGATCATGGGCAAGCGCGACGAGCTGCGCGGGCTGAAGGAGAACGTCATCGTCGGCCGCCTCATCCCCGCGGGCACCGGCATGGCTTACCACCAGGCACGCAAGGTCAAGGACGCGATGGACGAGGCCGAGCGCCGCGCCATCGCCGAGGCGGAAGCCGCCGAGCTGTCCGGTAGCGCCGCCTCGACCGATGACGCCAGCACGGCCGATGCCAGCGAAGGCGCTGCGACCGAATAACTGGTTAGCATCGCCGGCATGACCGGTCTCCCACGCCCCCCTTCCGCCCGCGGATCGGGGGCTTTTTTCTTGCGGAGGGTTGCGTGAGCGGCCTGCCCGATTCGCTCCCGTGGTGGATCCTCGGCGCGGTGGCGCTGTTCTGGTTCATCGGCGCCTACAACCGCATCGTGCGACTCCGGTCAAGGGCGCTGCAGGCTTATGCGACGCTCGACGTGGCGCTGCTGCGCCAGCTCGATTTCGTCCAGGCGCGCCTCGCCGAGGAACTCGCACCCCCGCAGGCCTCGTCCGGCACGCAACGCGAGGACGCCGGGCTGAAGGCATCCGCCGGCCAACTGGTCACGCTGCTGGCCGCCACCCGTCTCAAACCGCTGGACCCCGCTCGCATCGCGGCCCTGGCGACCGCGTTGCACGTGATGCTGAGCACCTGGCAGAGGCTGCATCCCGACGCGGTGGTCAGCTTCGAGGCCGACGGGACCCTGTCGCGCCCCGCCCCGCTCAGCGGCCGTGACGAGGGCGCTCCCGCGCCCATGGCCTGGCCCGAGCCCTCGGCGGCCGCCGAAATCGCGCGCAACCAGTTCAACCAGGCGGTGGAGCAGTACAACGCGGCGATCGTCCAGTTCCCGGCGCTGCTGGTGGCGTGGATCATGCAGCTGCGACCGGCAGCGCCCTTGCGCTGACATCGCTTTTGTCCATCATCGATTTCAAGTTGGCAGACTCTTCAGATCCCCATCACGCGGCGCAGCCCTTCGCGCCCCCCCTCTGGCGCCAGTTGCAGCTCACCGCCATCGCGCTTGCCGCCATCCGCGGCGGCGTGTCCGGCACCGTGGCCTTCGAAGCCGTCCCGCCGGCCCTGCGGCCGGGGGTGCAGGCGCTGGGCTACCAGGTGCTGCGCTGGCTTGGGCGGGCCGAAGCCCTGCGCCGGCAACTGGCCAAGCGCACGCCGCCGCCGGCCGCAGATGCCTTGCTTTGCACCGCCCTTGCCCTGGCCTGGGACCCTGCGCAGGCGCCCTACGAGCCTTTCACCCTCGTCGACCAAACGGTCGAGGCAGCCAAGCGCAATCCCGCCACGCGCGCACAGGCCAGCTTCGTCAACGCCTGCCTGCGCCGCTTCCTGCGGGAACGGCAGGAGCTGGTGGCCGCGACCGACCGCGAGCCCGTCGCCCAGTGGAACCATCCGCGCTGGTGGATCGAGCGCCTCCGGCGCGACCACCCGCGCGACTGGCAGCACATCCTGGCCGCGGACAACACACAGGCGCCGTTGACGCTGCGGGTCAACCTCCGCCAGGGAGACCGGCCCTCGTACCAGGCGGCACTGGCGGTCGCTGGGCTTCAGGCGGTCCCGGTGGCCGCCGCCGGACTGCAGCTGCTGCGCGCCCGGCCGGTGCAGGAGCTGCCGGGCTTCGCCGAGGGGCATTGCTCGGTGCAGGACGCCGCCGCCCAGCTCGCGGCGCCGCTGCTGCTCGGCGGCCTGCTCGGCACCGCGCAGGGGGCCAGTCCCCTGCGAGTGCTCGACGCCTGTGCGGCGCCCGGCGGCAAGACCGCCCACCTGCTCGAACTGGCCGGCCCCGACGCCATCGAACTCACCGCGCTCGAGGTCGATGCCGCGCGCAGCCGGCGCATCGACGAGACCCTCGCCCGGCTCGGCCTGAGCGCCAAGGTCGTCGTGGCCGATGCCGGCCGGCCGAAGGACTGGTGGGACGGCCGGGCCTTCGATGCCATCCTGCTCGACGCACCCTGCACCGCCTCCGGCATCGTTCGCCGTCATCCGGACGTGCGGTGGCTGCGCCGCGAGAGCGACATAGAGCGGCTGGCGCTGTTGCAGGCCATGCTGCTGGCGGCCCTCTGGCCTCTGGTTCGGGAGGGCGGACGCCTGCTCTACTGCACCTGTTCGGTTTTCAAGGAGGAGGGCGTGCACCAGATCGATGCGTTCCTTGCGCACAACACCGACGCCCGTTTGCTGCTCTCGCCAGGCCATTTGCTGCCGCAAAGCGGGGGGATTGCCCGTGGCGTCCCGGACAATGCCTTGGGTGATCACGACGGCTTTTTCTACGCTTTGCTTGAAAAACAGGCGCCCCGCTGAACGTCGGGGCATGGGATGGCTGGCAGTCCTGCTGGCGCTGACCTGCTTCCTGGCCTGCTGGTCGGTGCCTGCGCGAGCCCAGTCCGGAAAGAGCGCCACCGTGAGTCAGCTGAAGCTCGAACAGGCAGACGATGGCGTCTACCTCAACGCCCAGGTGCAGTTCGAACTGCCCAACCTGGTCGAGGAGGTGCTCGAAAAGGGCATCGCGATCTATTTCGTCGCCGAGGCCGAGCTCTATCGCGAGCGCTGGTACTGGACCGATCAGAAGGTGGCGCAGGCGGCGCGGCACATGCGGCTTGCCTACCAGCCGCTCACCCGACGCTGGCGGCTCAACGTGTCGCCGGTGCCGATCACCAACTCGGGCTTCGGCGTCTCGCTGAACCAGAATTTCGATACGCTTCCGGAAGCGCTCGACGGCGTGCGGCGGGTGGCCCGATTGCGGCTCGGCGACATCTCCGAGATCGGCGACGAGGGGCTCCACCCGGTGACCTTCCGCTTCCGCCTCGACACCTCGCAACTGCCGCGGCCCTTCCAGATCGGCGTGGTCGGCCAGGCTGACTGGAACATCTCCGTCGAGCGCAGCGCGCGCTTGCCGCTGGAGAAGGCGAAGTGAGCAAGGACTCTCCGTCTGGCGGCCGCCGATCGTCGGCAGCAAGCCGCGCGCGAGCCATCCGCTGGGCCATCGGCGTCAGCGCCTTCCTGGTCACTGCGATCGGGCTGGTGTTGATGTTCCTGTTGGCGCAGTCCACCAACAACCGGGAACTCTACGAACGCAACTACGCGCGCCTGTTCGGCATCAACGTGGTCGTGGCGACGGTGCTCGTGCTGGTCATCGGCTGGGTCGCCTTCCGCCTGTTGCGGCGGCTGCGCCAGGGCAAGTTCGGCAGCCGCCTGCTGATCAAGCTGGCCGCCATCTTCGCGTTGGTGGGTGTGGTGCCCGGGGCGCTGGTATACGTGGTCTCCTACCAGTTCGTGGCGCGCTCGATCGAGAGCTGGTTCGACGTCAAGGTCGAGGGCGCGCTGGACGCCGGCCTGAACCTGGGGCGCGCGACCCTGGACTCGCTGTCGGACGACTTGCTGAGCAAGGTGCGAGGCGCCAGCAGCCAGCTTGCCGACGTGCCCGACGCCAGCGCCGGACTGGCGCTCGAGCGCATCCGCGACCAGTTGGGTGCCACCGACGTGGTGCTCTGGACGGGCTCCGGACAACTGATCGCCGGGGCGGGCGCCTCGCGCTTCCAGCTCAACCCCGAGCGGCCCTCGCCGCAGCAGTTGCGCCAGGTGCGCGCCGATCGCGCCATCGCCCACATCGAAGGGTTGGACGAGAGCCCCGGGCCCGGGGTGACGCAGCCGCCGCCGGCCAGCGTACGGGCTCTGGCGCTGGTGCAGCGCCCCGGCTTCGACTTCAGGACCGAGCCGCGCTTCCTGCAGGTCGTCCAGCCGCTGCCGCCCGCGGTGGTGGCCAATGCGCTCGCGGTGCAGGAGGCGAATCGCGAGTACCAGGAGCGAGCGCTGGCGCGCGAAGGTTTGCGCCGCATGTACATCGGCACCCTGACCCTGACGCTCTTCCTCGCCGTGTTCGGAGCGGTGTTGCTCGCGGTGCTGTTCGGTACCCAGCTCGCGCGGCCGCTGCTCGTGTTGGCCGACGGCGTGCGGCAGGTAGCCGGCGGCGACCTGCGGCCCACTGCCGTGGTCCAGGGCCGGGACGAGCTCGGCGGCCTCACGCGCTCCTTCGCGGTCATGACCCAGCAGCTGGCCGACGCGCGGGCGGCGGTCGAGAAGACCCTGGGCGAACTCGATGCGGCGCGCGGCAACCTGCAAACCATCCTCGACAACCTGACCTCGGGCGTGATGGTGCTGGACAAGAATGGCATCGTGCTGTCCACCAATCCCGGCGCCACGCGCGTGCTGCGCGCGCCCCTCGCGGCCTTCGAGGGGCAACGGCTGGTCGATGTGCCCGGCCTGGCCGAGTTCGGGCAGGCCGTGCAACAGCAGTTCGACGATTTCGAGGTCGAGCGCCTGCAGCACGGCCTCGATCATTGGCAGCATGCCTTCGAGCTGCACACCAGTGGCGAGGGCCTGTCGCAGGACGCAGTCAACATCGTTGCGCGCGGCGCGCAGCTGCCGGGCGAGGCGCGGCTGCTGGTGTTCGACGACATCTCCGAGATCGTGTCGGCCCAGCGGGCTCAGGCCTGGGGCGAAGTGGCGCGCCGCCTCGCGCACGAGATCAAGAACCCGCTCACGCCGATCCAGCTGTCGGCCGAGCGCCTCGAGATGAAACTCAGCGGCAAGGTTGCCCCTGCCGAGGAGGCGGTGCTGGTCAAGTCGGTCCGGACCATCGTCGACCAGGTCGACGCGATGAAGCGGCTGGTCAACGAGTTTCGCGACTATGCCCGGCTGCCGGCGGCGGATCTGAAGGCGGTCGATCTCAACGCGCTGGTGGCCGACGTGCTCCAGCTCTACGCTGCCGAGAACACGCCCATTGCACTGCGCTGCGAGCTCGACGAGCGTTGCCCGCCGATCCGTGCCGATGCGCAGCAGATTCGGCAGATCATTCACAACTTGTTGCAAAACGCGCAGGACGCAGCGGAGGCTGCGGCCCACGGGAGCGGGCGCCCCGGCGAGGTCGTCATCCGAACGCGGCTGGCCGATTCGGGCCAGCGCGTGCGGCTCACGGTGCAAGACAGCGGGCCGGGCTTTGCCGAGAACATCCTCAAGCGCGCCTTCGAGCCCTACGTCACGACCAAGACGAAGGGCACCGGCCTCGGGCTGGCCGTGGTCAAGAAGATTGCCGACGAGCACGGTGCCCGCATCGAACTTTCCAATCGCACCGTCGACGGGGCTGTGGCTGGTGCGCAAGTCTCGTTATCATTCGTATTGGCTGGCGGGGCGCAGGGAGCGCTCGCTCACGCCAAGGACTCGACGTCGCCCGTCGCCTGAGCGCTTGCTTGCGCGGCGGGGCGGGTCTGCAAGACACCCCCAACCGGCGCACAACACAAGCATTCATGGCAAACATCCTCGTGGTCGACGACGAGCTAGGCATTCGGGACCTGCTCTTCGAAATTCTGAACGACGAAGGCCACAACGTCGAGCTCGCGGAGAACGCAGCGGAAGCCCGTGCCGCACGGCAGCGCGCGCGCCCCGATCTCGTTCTGCTCGACATCTGGATGCCCGACACCGACGGCGTCACGTTGCTCAAGGAATGGTCGACCGCCGGACTCCTGAGCATGCCGGTCATCATGATGAGTGGCCACGCCACCATCGACACCGCGGTCGATGCAACCCGCATCGGCGCCTTTGCTTTCCTCGAGAAGCCGATCACCCTGCAGAAGCTGCTGAAGGCGGTCGAGCAAGGACTGGCGCGCGAGAACGCACGCCGCGCGGCAGCCAGCGTGGTGCCGACCACCGCGAACAACCTTGCCACTGTGGTCACCACGATGGGCGAAAACTCGCTGGTGCCCGCGGCTCCGCAGATCGCTGCGGTCGACACCGGCCCGCAGGCCATGCAGAGCTTCGATCTCGACCGGCCGCTGCGCGATGCGCGCGACGGGTTCGAGAAGGCGTACTTCGAATTCCATCTCGCGATGGAGAATGGATCGATGACGCGCGTGGCCGAGAAGACCGGCCTCGAACGCACCCATCTTTATCGCAAGTTGAAGCAGCTCGGCGTCGATCTCTCGAGAGGCCGCCGAGGCGCTGTATAATCGCCGGCTGCACACAGGCCCGGTAGCTCAGTTGGTAGAGCAGCGGATTGAAAATCCGCGTGTCGGTGGTTCGATTCCGCCCCAGGCCACCATCACATGTACGCCCAGTCCCTCCCGACTGGGCGTTTTCATTTGTGCGACAAGGACTTAGCTCCGAAATGTCGCTCACAACGTCCCAGGTCGTTCCGTTACATCCCCGATTTGCCCGTACCCCGGGCCGTACCCTAGAGTCGTTTCATCGAAAACGGCCTCTGGGGGTACGGGATCATGGGACAGCTGAGCGAAACGCAGATCAAGGCCATCAAGACAGGCCCGAAAGAATTCTTCCTTAACGACGGGGACGGTCTCTTCCTGCGCGTGCGTGATACCGGGAAGACCTGGGTCTATCGCTACGAGAAGGATGGCAAGACCGTCAAGCTCGGACTGGGTCCGTACCCCGCCGTGACGCTTGCGCAGGCCCGTGCCAAGGCCTACGAGGCCAACAGCCTGCGCGCCGACGGGCAGGACCTCAAGGAAGTCCGTCGGCAAAAGGAAGAGCAGGAACGAGCCGCGCGCTTGAATACCTTCGAACTGCTGGCGCGTGCCTGGGTCACCGGCGCAAAGAAGGACCGGGAGTGGTCGAACGGCTACGCCGACAAGGTCATCCGGCACTTGGAAATCCATGTCTTTCCCTGGGTCGGCGATCGGCCCATCGACACGATCGCGCCGACAGAGATCGTGCGATGCCTGCACCGGATCAAGGACCGCGGCAACTTGGAGACTGCGCAGCGCGTTCGAGAGGCCGTGCAGCACGTCTACCAGTACTCGGTGGACGTTGGTGCCCTGGAGCCGGCCAAGAACTTCGTCAACAAGCGCACCGCCGGCCTGCCATCGCCGCGCAGCCGCCACTACGCGGCGATCACCGACCCAGGGCAACTTGGACAACTACTGCGCGACATCCGCGACTACAACGGCGCCTTCATCACGCGTTGCGCCCTGCGGCTTGCACCCATGATTTTCCAGCGGCCTGGCCAACTGCGCCTTGCCGAATGGGAGGACATCAACCTCGACCGCGAACTCTGGCGTTGCCCGCCTGAGAAGATGAAGCTGCGCGAATGGCAGAAACGTGACGTCCGCACACCAGCCCACTTGGTGCCATTGCCGCGCCAGGCGACCGCGCTGCTTCAGGATCTGTACCCGCTGACCGGTCCGACAGGCCCGGTCTTCCGCAGCATGTCGCGTCGCTCGGAGAAAAGTCGCTACATCAGCGACAACACCATCAATGCCGCGCTGCGCACCATGGGCTACGACACGAAGGAGCAGATCACCGGTCATGGTTTCCGTGCTACCGCCCGTACCATGATTCGCGAGCACTTAGGCTGGGACTCGGACGTCATCGAGCGCCATCTGGCGCATGTGTCCGACGAGGAACTGGGCGGCAGCTACGACCGTACGACCTTTTTGGTCCAGCGCAAGACGATGGTGCAGCAGTGGGCCGACTTCCTAGACGAGCTGGAGGCCGGCAGGATGCCTGTGCAGGAGGGGGGCAACGTGCTGCAGTTCGTGAGGATACCGAGCCATCCAGCCCGGCGTGCTTGATGCATCGTCTTTGCAGTGCCTTTGCTGATGCGGGCAGAGCTCGAGGTATGGGCTTCAAGAGGAGATTTACATGACTACGGGATTCCCGTATAATCTAAACGAAGCGATGCGCATCGTTGTCGAGACGCCGACCTTCCAGAAACAGGCCGAAAAAGTCTGGTCGGAAGATGAGCGATTGGCCTTCATCGACTGGATCGCGGCCAACCCGCTGGCGGGTGATGTGGTTCCAAGTGCCGATGGTGCGCGCAAAGTGCGCTGGGCGCGCGCCGGGACTGGCAAGTCGAGCGGAGCAAGGGTGATCTACTTCAACCTGACCGAGGAAGAGATCGTGTTGTTGGTGGCGGTGTACGCCAAGGCGGAGCGCGGGAATATGGCTCCCTCCGAGATCAGAAAGGCGGTGTGACGTGGGCATCAGGAAGACCGACATCGAAGCCGTGGCAAGGGCCATCGAGGCCGATGCGGGCGAGGTGCTGCCTGACCTGCGTCAGGCGTTGACGGAAGCCAAGGAGGGCGTGGGACGTGTGACCACGCCTGAGCAAATCTTGGTGCGCCAAGCTCGACAAAAGAGCGGACTGACGCAGGCCGATTTTGCCGAGCGCATCGGCACCCCCGTGGCGACTCTGCGCGACTGGGAACAAGGCCGGTTCTCGCCGCCGGGGGCGGCATTGAAGTTGTTGCAACTCATCGTGAAGCATCCCGAACTGTCAGCCGAATTGGCGGTCGCTTGATGGACGGTGGTCGTGTCGACCGAGGCCAACTACCGTCTTCGTGTCGTCCACCCGTACGGGAAGTGGATCTTCTCATCACCGGTCTTGGAAAAAGACGCATATTTGATCGTGAGTAGCTGCACGGGGACAACCATCTGTTCGGCAATGCGCTCTTCAAACTTCGCAAGGCTCAGTTTTTCAAGCATGGGTGGCTCTCCGGGCTCGGGAGCATAGTCGGCATCCTCCATCCACAAGATGCTGTCGCCACCGCAATGCACAGACTTCAGGATGTGGCTGCCCTCCTTGGCGCCTGCTTTGGTGACCACATCGACGACAACCGCGTGATTTTTTCCTGGGACCACATAGAAGCGCGCGATGTCCGGCAGCAGACATTCGGCGATGAAGTCGAAGCTCGGCTTGAGGCGCGGGTGTTGCTGAAGACGAAACAGCTCTTGGAACTTTCTGGTCTTGAACTCTTTGCGCAAACGCGCATCGGGGTCGAAGAAGACCTCGAATAGCATCCCGTCCAAAAGCGCCTTACGCCGTTCTGGCTTCAGGCCAGCGGTGCGCGACATGAAGTCGGCTATGTAGGCATTTGCACCGTTCGATTCACCGCACGCTGCCTGGTAGATGTTTCGGCCGACGACAAAAAGCGAGTTCGATGATGCGCGTCCAGCCACGTCGGCGGTGAACTCTTCGATAGCTGGATTCTGCCGATACCAGTCGTGCGTCTTCAGAGCCTTGATGACACCGTGAGAGGTCTTCTTGTCGTCGACAATGAACAGGTCGTCGCGAAGCGATGTATCCGCATATTCGTCGATGCGCGCGCCGAGGCTCAGGTTGAAGAAGAAGTCCCCCGCGAGTGAAGTGTGCTCCCAGGAAATCTGCTTGCCATCCGTCGCCGTGCTGAGCGTGTTGCGAACGCGTTTGAACATGCCCTCGATGGAGCAATCAGGCGTCGCGAGGTGTTCAAGGAGCGCCGCTGTGTAGGCACCATTGCGACCCCGGCCGTCGCTGGCGACCTGTCCCGGAGAGGTGGCATAGGCGACCATGGTCCCCCTGGGGGCATAGACCGGAGCGAGGCCACGGGAACTCATCGACCGGACCCACGCGCGCTCGAATGGGTTGTTGCGGCACGCGTCGAGGATGATGATGCTTGAGGCGTTGTTAGCCTTCTCCATCACGTCAATGACCTGATTGAGCGCAAGCGACGAATGCTTGGCCTCAACCTCGCCACTCACATCAGTATCGACGGCAGCCAGGTAGTTGCTGCCGTCAACCTGCATGCCATGGCCAGCGAAGAAGAACAGTCCGACATCGCTGTCCTTCAGCGCCTTCTTGAAGTCCTTAAGCGCCTGATCCATCTCTTGGTGCGAGCAGTTCAGTTTGGTCGCCACGGTGAAGCCGCATTCGGTGAGCTTCGCGGAGATGTCCGTGGCATCGTGTCCTGGATTCTTTAGCTTGCCGGCGTCCGCATAGTCGGCATTGCCGATGACGAGAGCTGTAAGGCGACGGCTCATGGCAGCATTCCTCCGCCGTTCTCCACCACAGCCGAGCGAACCAGCTCACGAACTCCGCGTAGGAACTCAATTGCGGGCGCCGTGTTCACCGTCCCAGGGACGGGCGCTGCCAACTCATAGATGCCGCGGATATCGACCGCGCGACGCGCTGCTGAGCCTTTGCCTTTGTGCTCCAGGCCACGGCGCCAATCTGTCAGGTGTTCGTCGATCAGGCGTTGCAGCGCAAGCTGATGCAATCGGCTGAACACGACCTGACGGATCGGTGCGATTGCCTGCTGCGCTTCATCGGCATCAATAGGGGGTCGCGACCAACTGATCGGGTTGTCGAGGAAGTTCGCAACCTCTTCGGTGATGCGGCCGACAGATCGGCGACCGGCCGCAGCGAATCGTACTCCACCCCACTTTCGTTCGAGATCTTCCGGTTGAGGGCCTTGATGCGGGTCCAGTGCTCAGCCGGGAGTGTGGCGCCGATAGATAGGCCCAGGCGTGCCGCCCATGCCTTCTGGAAGCTGTCCGCCGCGCGCTGCACGGCAAAGCCGAGCCCGGAGGCGTCGTATTGCGGCTTGGCGTCCGGCACCGGTGGCGGCTCGACCGACTTTTCGACGAAGGCGATCAGCTTGTTGAGCTGCGCCTTCACGCCGGGCGGCAACTTCATGCTCGGGCCATCGAGCGCGCCGAGCATGAAACTCTGGTCGTCGATCGTCCGCTCCATGGCCGCCACGATCGGCGCGTTCAGCACCTCCTTCAGTTTAGATAGATAGTTGTGAACGGAGCCCAGCACGTGTGCGCGCTTGTCGGCGAAGGTCGGCAGGTTGAGGCCCTTGACCTGGTCGAAGTGCGTGAAGGCCAGCAGGAGCTTGTTGTAGTTGCCGCTCGACGCGACGGCGCGCAGGACCGACTGGGCGGCTGCTTGTACTGGCTGCTCGGCGTTGTCCACCAACAAGATTGCATCGACTTCCGAAAAGCGCCGCGTGATGTGCGTCGTCACGCTCGTCGACGAGTCCGGCGTATGGCCGAGGCCCTGGCCGTCGAGCAGCACAACCTTGGCTTGATGGTCGGTGAAGGTCGGAAAGAGGGGCCCCATGACGCGGATGCCATCGACCAGCGGGGTTAGCAGCTTGCCGAACGAAGGCGCGAAGTTGCTTGAAAACCAACGCACCTGTTTGAGGAACTCGGTCCGGTCATCGGTGGTGTAGGTCCACATGAGCGGCCACTTGGAACTGGCGCTGCGGTAGGTCCGCTCGCCGCTTTGCAGTGCTTCGAAGCGTTGCAGCGCTTCGTCGATCACGTCATGAACGATGTCGTGAAACTGCTCGTCAGCGAACAGTTCGCTTTGGAAGATTTCAAGCGCAGCTTCGCGGTCTTCGGCACTTGCCGAGTGCGGGTCAGGAAGCAACTCCTTGCTGATCGTCTCGGCTTTCGATGCAGCGAGCTTCGTGATGCGGCCGATATAGTCCGCCAGCCGCGCTTGTAGCGCTTCGGCGTCGGCACTGGAAACCGCTTCGTCGCTGCCCGCAGCAGCCGTGGCCACCTGGCTGGGCTCGCCGAAATCCCACTCGTCGGCGGCAGGCTCGGCAGGCAGGTTCTTGCGCCATGAACCGAGCAGGTAGCTCAGGCGAAAGCGCTGATCCGGGTGATGTAGGAAGCGATCCGCCACCTTATCTTCGGGTAGCTTGTCCCAGACGGCAGAGCAGGCGTTAACCACGCAGTCTTCGATGTTGGCTTGAATGACAGTCTCCGAGAAGAAAGTCACCGCTGCTCGGAACTCGCCAGCAGCCGGAATCACCTCGATATCCGATACCGTGGTTTTCGCCGTCGAGGTGGAGGGGAAACGGTCCAGTTCGGGGTCCGAGCCAATCAGGTGGCGCAACAGCGAGGTCTTGCCGGCTCCGGTCGTGCCGACGAAGAGAGCCCTGGCGTAGCCCTCTAACTTGCCGGGCAGGGGGATGACGTTGTCGCGCGTTTCAGCCGAATCGGCGACCCCTGCCTGGATGCCGTCGTAGAACGCATCGACAATGCGTTGATCGAAAGCCTGGAGCGCCTCCTGATGTTTTGCTGCCGTCCACCAGGCCTCATCCTGAAGCAGCTGATTCATCTGGGCGACCAATGCCTCGGCTTTGGCCTTGTCATCGGTGCCCAGGCCGCGGCGCATTTTCAGTCCGGGCTTGCCCTTCGAGTCGAGCTTGAGGGGATGCCGGAAGCTGACGGTGAAGCCCGGCCTGCCGGGCGTGGTTGCGAGAGAAGCGGTGTAGGCCATGATCTGCTCCTTGTTGTTCCATGTTGTACCTGAGCGTATTGTGGGCACACATTGAATGGATGTCAACTGATCTGGAACAACGTGGAACAACAAAGGGTGCCTGCCTCTTGGCCCCCGCGCCAACTAAACCAAGATCGGCTGGAAAGCTGCAAGGGTGATATAAGCGCTTCGCCGGTCACGGACGCGTGGTCGAATGCATGCGGCGGGTGATCGACGCCGACTGGTTGATGTCTGCCCGTGGCGACGCCATTTGATGGCCGTGACCACTGGCGCGCGTTTACGCGTTGGCAGGCTGCTGGGTCAATCCAAGTTGGTTCGACACTTGCAACTCACCCGGACCTGGGCGGCGAGCCGGACTACGTTGCCGATACCTGTCGGACCCGGGCGCCTGACGAACTTCGCTTCACTTCGCGAGTCGTTAAGGGCCGAAAGCCTGCAGGATCGCCAATCCATGCCTGTAGCGCTTCTCTGCGCCATCCCTTTGCCCGACCGCCAAGCGACACCTGAAGCGGAAACTCGCCAGCGGCGATACGCCGGTAGATGCTGGAACGGCTCAAGGCGGTGATGCGGATGACGTCGGCTAGGCGGTAGAACGCCGGCTCGGGGCTCAAAGAAAAAGCCGTGGTGTCCTGCGTATGTGGCATGGGCTGCACCTTCTTGAACATTGCTGACAGCCACAAGATTGCTACATCTCGCCGGGATGCGAAACCTGCCACGGCGAAACCATGCGCAGTGGGTCGTACCCCGCCAATTGGATCTTCGTATCGCTGTCACGGCAATTTGGACGTCGATTCTTGATGTGGCGTCCCCGGCGTTCCGCCGTCGGGTTCGCGGGTTGCGCCGCGCGCTTCGTGCCGAATCATGGCCATCGGGCTTTGATCCCTGACGCCTCCGGCCCTTGAGGGCCTGCGCGCTGCGCTTGCCTCCAGGGGATCGGCTGGTGAGCCCATCCCCGCTGCGCTGCGCTTGGCGCCCCTTCAACACCGCCGACCAGGCTGCGCCTGATCGGCCTTAGCGCCTGGCGGCGCTGCGCGCTTCGCTTGAGTGGTGCCGGCGCCGGGAGCGTCCGTTGCCGCAATTACCTTCTTGAGCGCATCACCCTTGTCCGCGACTGTAGCTCGCGACCGTGTGCCGTCAAGGCGCGCAGGGCCGTGCCCTCAGCCTGGCCTGCGGGCCGCACCAACCCTGCGCTTGTCTCCTTGACGGCCTCGGTCCACGGGCTCCCTTCGTCGCGGGATGAACTCAGGAAAGACGGATGCAACGAGGCCGACCTAGTCCTTCGCGCCGCCCCCACCGGAAGTTCGAAGAGGGCTCTAACGAGCCCGCCGAATTGGCTCTGCCATACTGATCCAATGCCTGTCTTAAACCTACATCCCGACGTCAAAGCTGCTCTTGCAAAGCACATTGAGCATGCGGTCGATCGGATTGACCCAAAACGGTACAGGCAGGAGCCGCAATACATGACGGCGCTGCTTGGAAAGCTCGATGCAACGGTTTATGACGGTCCGCATGGATATCTTGAATTACGAGCTACATCTGTAGATGATCGCGGTCCGGCATCGGCGGAGAGCATTTCAGGCGCTGACTTCGCAATCACCGCGTACGTGGGCACTGGGATGTCACAGTTGAAGAAGGCAGTCCTGGGCCAGGCAAAAAGGGGCAGCGTGGAGAGTCTCAAGCCAAGTGAAACTTCTCGCCTGGCCGGCCAAGTTGCCAAACTCCGCGAACGTACGAAGCACTTCGTCGTCTTCGAAACACCACAAGCTCGTGGTGAAACCGTAGGGGTGCGCCGTTCTATGCCGGCCAATCCAATTCGCCTACACGCTCCGCAAACGCTCGAGGACTATCTGGAGCAGCTCGTAAGATGCAGTCACGGTGACAGGCGACAGGTTTTCGTGGAAGCTGTGCAAGACGCCTCGCTGCCCGAACTGAGCGTCTCATTTCGGAGGTAGCAACCCGCTTCCACCCATCGTGCAGTACTGGGACAGGTATTGCTCGCCGGCGGCGCCAAGCTTGTTGATGAGGGGAGTCCGGCTCTCGCATCGGAGTGAGGCGACTTATGCGCTTTAGTGCAGAGACTGAAATGAACAACTGCGGCGCAACAGCTTCTAGAGACACTTACTGTTCTAAGCCAAAAAATCCCCGGACAGCGATCCAGGCGGCACGCGGCTCGCCAAGCTCCTCGAGCTTTAAGTAGCCGTAGTAAATGCCCAAACGGCGCCCGCCCGCGCAGGTTCGGACGGCGGGTAACCGCTGTTAAATGCTCAAACTAGCGCCACGCGTTCCGTGTTGATCGCGACGGCCGCGTCGTTGTGCCCCTCAGGAGTGCCAGGAAGCCGCCTGGTGCGCCAGGCCCCGGCCCCGCGGAATCAGTTGGTCACGATCTTGAGACGAGGGATCATGTCTTTGAAGACCTTGTTGTCGTGCGCCATCACAGCCTTGAAGCGCTCGTCGTCCGCATAGACATACCCAAGGTTCAGCTTCTTCAAGGCATTCTGGAGTTCCGGTTCCTTCGCAATCTCCGCGACCGAGGTCCTGAGCATCTTCACGACCTCCGGCGGCAGGCCCTTCGGCCCCATGATGCCGCGCCAGGTTCCGATCGAAAGCTCGACGTTCTTTTCCTTCATCGTGGGTACGTCCTTGAACTCGTCGAGGCGCTTGTCCGCCATCACCGCCAGGATGCGCAGCTTGCCGGCGGCCACGTGGGCGGCCACCTCTCCGGGGCTGGCCGTCACTGCATCGATCTGACTGCTGAGAAGCGAGAGGATCGACGGCGCGGCGCCCTGGTACGGGATACGGTTGAATTGCAACTGCGTCTTCTCTTCGAAGGCAGCGGCGGCGATGTCGTAGATCGAACCGTTGCCGGAGGTGCCCATCGCCATCTTGCCGGGCTCCTTGCGTGCCGCAGCGATGAAGTCCTCGATGGTCTTGTATGGCGAGTCGGCCCGCACGATGATCGACGCCGGATCGGCGTTGAGCTGCGCGATCGGCGTGACGTCGGCGTAGGTGCGATGGAAGAGATTGAGATGCGGCAAGATCACCATCTCGACCGTGACGATACCCAGTGTGTAGCCATCGGGCTTGGCGTTCATCATGTAATTCCATCCGATGCCGCCACTCGCGCCGGATTTGTTGACGACAACGACACCCTTCGGAAAGTGCTTTTGCGCCGCGACGCCGAATGCGCGTGCCACCGCATCGGTTCCGCCGCCTGCCTGGAAGGGAACGACCAGCTCGATCGGGCGGCTCGGATAGTCAGCTGCGAACGCGAGCCCCGGGGCGAGCGAGGCGGCGGCGAGCACCATAGAGGCGATGAGGGTGCGACGGTGAAATTGAATCATGGGTTTGTCTCGGTGGTGATTCGAAGCTTGGAGATCTCGGATCGCTTCAGCGAATGAACTGGTCGACGTACTCGGCGCCCAGGCCGCACGCCGTGTAGTGGGCGCGGCACATGTCGATCTTGGTGAAGACGTCTTCGTAGCCGGTCTGGCGGCCGAAGGGATCGACATAGATCATGGCGCCAGTGATGTGGAACAACGTGATCATCTCGGGCACGTCCTCGGGCACGACCAGCGTGTGCGTCTCGCCGGGCGGCTCGAAGACATAAGAGCCTTCCTTCGCCTTCCAGTCGTGCTCCAGGTAGTGCCACGCACCGCGCAACACCATGCCGTGCACCGGCGCCGGATGGCGATGCCGGCTCAACACCCCGGATTTGCGCACACGCAAGAGGTTGACCCAGTAGCCCTGCACGGTGTTGAGGCACAGCGGACGGAACCAGACGTTCTCCATCTGCGGCACCCACACGCGCTCATCCTCCGGGACGACTGCGGCGACGACGATCTCGTTCGCGACGCCTTGCGGAAACGGGAGCTGGTAGGGCATGCGGGACATGTCGAGTCCGCCAGCGCGCGAGGGGACGGCGTCATCCGGAATCGGTGCCGCAGGAAAGGTCGAAGTGTTCATCGTGAGGTTTTCGTTGATGGAGATCAGGCGACGAGATAGCCGCCGTCGACGGGCAACACGATGCCGGTGACAAAGGCAGCAGAGCTCGAGCAAAGGAACATTACAGGGCCCGCGATGTCCTCGGGCCGGCCCCATCGGCCCATGGGGGTGCGAGACATCACCGCTGCACTGCGCGCAGCGTCGTCCTGCAGGCCCTGGGTCAGCGGCGTGGCGATCCATCCCGGTGCCACCGCGTTGACGCGGACGCCATCGGGTGCCCAGGCGATCGCCAGGCTCTTGGTTAGTTGCGCAATGCCACCCTTGCTGGCGCTGTACGCCGGCACCAGCCCGCCGCCGAAGAAGCTGAGCATCGAGGCGATGTTGACCAGGCTGCCACCACTGGCGGCCAAACGCTGCCGCGTCGCGGCGGCCACTCGCATCGCACCGTTCAGGTTGATGTCGATCACTCGCCGGAACACCTCGGGGTCATGCTCCTCGCCACGGCGGATGACACCGGCGGCGTTGACCACTATGTCCAGCGTCGGGCACTTCGCGACCACGCGGTCTATCGAGCTGGCGTCGGTCACGTCCATGGCCTCGAACGCGATCCCGGATGCACCGGGCGGCTCCTTGTCGATAAGGCCGGCGCCGGTAACGGCACAGCCTGCATGGCGCAGCGCCTCGGCAATCGCGAGTCCGATGCCGCTCGTGCCGCCGGAGACGAGTGCGGCTTTGCCGCTGAAATCGAAGAGCATTGCGCGGCTCCCTATTTCGCGGACGGGTACTTGGCACGCGCCAGCACTTCCTGGGAGTACGGGCCGAGTACGGGCCCCTCACCCGCCAGCGTGGTGCGGCGGAAGACACGCCGGTAGCGCCCCATGTCGTAGACCTCCGCCTTGTGCAGCGTGGTCCGGTTGTCCCAGACGACCAGGTCGCCCTTCTTCCACTTGTGGAAGTAGCAGAACTCGGGTCGCGAGACATGCTCGACTGGCCAGCGACAATTATCTTGAGTGGTCGACGACAACTA
>NZ_LMTS01000138.1:0-32482 GCF_001541225.1 Variovorax sp. WDL1
GATGTCACGCCGAATCCTGGCGTCACGAGCTTTGCTGAGTTGGTCTTCAACCTGCGCTATCCGAATCATTATTCGGATCAAGAGGCTGGGCTCTTCTATAACGTGAATCGGACCTATGGACCGGATCGTGGTCGCTACACCCAGGGCGATCCCAGCGGGCTTGCTGGTGGGCTCAACAGATTCGTGTATGTGTCGAACGATCCTCTTGGTTGGTACGACGACAACGGCCTCGAACAGAAAAAGCCGATTCCATACATAGCGCCAGCTTCACCTATTGCTGGCGGCGGAATGAGAGGCTCGCAATGGCGCTCCATGCCTTCGGATCTGCAGCCCTTTACGATCCCGATGGCCGGGGGCAAGGGTGGTGCGGGGGCTGGCAGAGGAATGATGGGGTTGCCCGACTGCCCGCCAATCCCCAAGCCATCGCTCTCCGCGCACAAAGACGCGTTGAGACAAGTCCACAACGAGGTGGGCCCATTACCCAAGGGCGAACCAGGCAAGTTTGGATCGCCTCAGGCTGGCGATTCGAAAAAGGGATACCGATTGGACCCACCTCACAATGGAGTAGCCCAAGGTGATGCCGAGTCAAAATATCACCTCAACTGGTGGGACTACTCGACTGGCAAACGAGGAAACGGCGGCAGGAGTGGCGCAATTCCTATCGAGGACTGACACGTGGACAAACTGAAGATCGAAAACTATCTGAAAGCGTTCCCCGGGGCTGTCTTTCCCGAATATCAACCGCTTAGCGCCGCCTCCGCTGCGATGCTTAGAGACCGCCTCAAGAGGCGCTTCAACATCGCAACAGATGCTGATCCATTGACCGTTGCCCGAGAACTCGATGCTCTGGGTGTGGTGTGGGCCGGATTCAATGCGCAAGACGAGACTTTCCAAGTCAGCAAAGTCCTGGCTTCAGCTCACATTGCTGTCCGCGAACACGCGTACGTCAATTGGTATCGATATGACGATATCGACAAGATTCGATTCGACGATTTGGATCGATCTTTGATTGATCTGTGGTACCCGGGCGCCGATGACATCGATATCTTTGACGACTCACTGGACTGGGTGTTGTCCATTTCCCACCATGGTTCAGTCAAGCTAGCTGTAGCGTGATGCCAACTCCAACGCAAGGTTCGGAGCACTTGAACCGGGTAGAGGTATTCAATGCATCGGTGATGCCTTGTGAGGCTCGATTCACACGACCGCTTGATCAGTTCCAACGGCACCAAAATGAGCTCTGCACATATCCGACTTGAGAAGGTAGACGGATGCGGCCGGGAGCATCACAAGGCACGAGACCTACGCCCCCAACCCGCGCAACCCCACGGGTTGGGATAAGGCGCAGAGCACGGACGTTACCGGCAGGCCGCACTTTGACAAGACAACGGGTACCTACGTCCCCACTCCGCACACGCAAGGGCCGGCGGTGCCGGGTGGCGTGCGGCCTGCGACTCCAGACGAACTTCCAAGGAGAAGGTGAGATGAACACGCTGTCCCGACTGTCTCGGTGGTTCGAAGAACAGTGCAATGGTGAATGGGAGCACACCTATGGTGTCTCTATCGAAACCCTCGACAACCCGGGTTGGACGGTCCGAATTGATTTGCAAGAGCTCGACGTCAAGCTCCCGCAATTCGTGCCTCTTAAAGTGGAGCGCAGTGAGGTCGACTGGATCAACTGCAAGGTAGAGGAAGAAGCTTTTGTTGCTTTCGGCGGGTCTTCAAACCTTGATGAGATCGTGACAGTCTTCCTGGATTGGGCCACCGCCAGAAGTTGAACGACTTCTGGGAAGTCCGGATCGGATTTGCACCTACATGCCGACGGCTGGCGGGCCGATGCCGGTGGCTGCGTGTTCAACGGCCAGATCTACGCGGTCAGCAGCGCCGGAACATCTGGCAGTGGGCCTACTGCCAAGCACCGGTTCGGCGCCCCCCACTCAGTTCACGCGCGCATGAAAGCGGGATTGTTCAGGGCGGACTATGGAGTTGTGTCAGGAGGCAAGAACCGCGCGGCCATTCGCAAGCACCTGCACACCACGCTCCTTCACGCTCGCATTAAAGGCGATCTCCTCGCCGTCCTGCCGCCAGCAGTCCAGCACCAAGGTCTCGCCGGGATACACCGGCGAGGTCAGGCGTGCGCGGATCGACTTCAGCCGCGAGGCATCGTGCCCGCAGAACTGCGCGAGGATGCCGCGGCACGCGTTGCCGTAGGTGGCAAGTCCATGCAGGATGGGCCGGGGGAAGCCCGCCTTGGCCGCCACGGCCGGATCGACGTGCAGCGGGTTGGTGTCGCCGGAGAGCCGGTAGAGCAGCGCCGCGTCGGCGCGGGTCGGCAGCTCGATCGTCGTGTCCGGCGCCGAGTCCGGCGTCGCGAGTGCGGCGGGTGCGGGCTCGTCGCCACCGCCGTTCTTCGAGAAGCCGCCATCGCCGCGCAGGAACAGCACCATCTCCACGGTGGCGACACGTCGGCCATCCGCCTCGTCGGCGAGCGTCTTCTCCACATGCATCACCGCCCCCTTGCCCTCGCCCTTGTCGACGATGCGGGTGACACGGCTCTCGCCGATCAGCGTGCCCGCGGCTGGCAGCGGCGAATGGACAGTCACGGCCTGCTCGCCGTGCACCAGCTTCACGAAGTCGATGCCCAGTTCCTTGCGCTCGCGCATCCAGAAGCCGGGCGAGGCCAGCACCGCCGCCATCGTGGGGACGGCGCTGAGTTCCTTCTCGTAGACGAAGCGCAGCTCCGCCAGGTTCAGCGGGTCCGCGCCGAAGCCGACGCCCAGCGCATAGAGGATGGTGTCGCGCTCGGTGTAGGCGTGGCGCACCGGGCCGGAGCGCCAGGCCTTGGTCTTCTCGTAGTCGATCATTCGCTTCGGTCCTTCTTCGGCCAGCGGAACTGCGCCGGCTCCTTGGCGGCGAAGCGGCGGATGGCCTCGCGGAAGTACGCGCTGGACGATGCGATGGCCTGCGACGTGGCCTCCATGTCCAGCATGGTGTTGAAGTCGCTTTGCAGCGTGGCGGCGAGCGCCTGCTTGGACAGGCTGAACGCCGTGGGCGAGGCGCCCTCGAAGCCCCGCGCCAGTTCCATCGCGCGCGCCGACAGGGCCTCGGGCGGCAGGACCTCCAGGGCGAGGCCCATGCGCACGGCCTCCTCGGCCCCGAACTCGCGCGCCGAGTAGATCAGTTCCTTGGCACGCTGGAGCCCCACCACGCGGGGCAACTGGTACCACGCACCGACGTCCGGCACCAGGCCGATGCGGTGGAACACCATCGCCAGGCGGGCGCGCGTGCTCACCAGCACGAGATCGGCGTAGAGCGCGATGCTGAGCCCCGCGCCGAAGGCCACGCCGTCGACCGCGGCGATCAGCGGCTTGTCCAGTGCCATCAGCGCGCGCGCCAGCTCGGCATAGCGCGCCATGCCCGCGCGGCGCTGCTCCACGGTGCGCGCAGCGCCCTCGCCCATCCCCTTCACGTCACCGCCGGCGCAGAAGTCGCCGCCGGCGCCGGTGAGCACGACCGCGCGCACATCCTCGTCGGCGCGCAGCGCGCGCAACGCAGCGCTCAGCGCGTCGGTGGTCGGGATGTCGATGGCGTTCTTTGCCGCGGGCCGGTTCAGCGTGAGGACGGCGACGCCGTCCGTACGCTCCAGGAGGACGCTGTCGTCGGCCATGTCAAAGGCTGATGTGGAAGCCGCCATTGACGCCCAGGTGCTGGCCCGTGATGTAGCTGGAGCCGTCCGACAGCAGATAGCAAACGCTCTTGACCACCTCGCCGGGCGTGGACCACCGGCCCAGCGGGATCTGCGCGAGCATCTGCTCGCGGAACTTCTCGCCGCGCACCACTTCCGTCATCGGCGTCTCCACCACGCCGAAGCAGATCGAATTGGTGCGGATGTTGTAGCGACCCCATTCGCGCGCGGCGGTCATCGTCATGCCCAGCATGCCCGCCTTGGCGGCGGCGTAGTTGATCTGGCCGATCGAGCCCTTGCGCCCGGCGTCCGACGAGATGTTGACGATCGAGCCGCCCGTCTTGTCCCCGCCCTTGGCGCGCTCCACCATATGGCGGCCGACCGCGCGCATCCAGTAGAACGAGCCGGTGAGGTGCACGTCGATCACCTCCTGCCACTGCGTGTCGGTCATCTTGTCGATCATGGCCGGGCGGATGATGCCAGCGTTGTTGACCAGGCCATGCACGGCGCCGAACTTCGCCACCGCGTCCGCCACCGCGCGGTCGGCCACGGCTGGGTCGGCCACGCTGCCCTGCACCGCGAGCACGCGCGCTTGCGGCAGGGGCGAGACCGCGGCGTCGAGCGTCTGGCCGTTCAAGTCGACCGCGACCACGTTGGCGCCGAGTTCGATGGCCAGTTCGACGATGCCCTTGCCGATGCCCTGGCCGGCGCCGGTGACGACGATGGTGCGCCCTTGCAGGCTGACGATGGGGTCCACTGTTGCTGCTCCTTGCTTTGCGAGAACGTTGTCCGATGGTTGAACCAATGATATCCTACCCGCGAACTGTCGCAGGAGCAAATCACATGACCATCAAACGCAAGGCCTGCATCGCGGGCGCCTACGAACATCCCACGCGCAAGGCCCCCGACAAGACGGTGGCACAGCTGCATGCCGAATGCGCCCGCGGCGCGCTGCAGGACGCCGGCCTCACCCTGCAGGACGTGGACGGCTATTTCTGCGCCGGCGATGCCCCAGGCCTGGGTGCCAACAACATGGCCGACTACCTGGGCCTGACCCGGCTGCGCCATGTCGACAGCACCGACACCGGCGGCTCGGCCTACTTGATCCACGTCTCGCACGCCGCGCAGGCGATCGCCGCCGGCAAGTGCGACGTGGCGCTGGTCACGCTGGCGGGCCGGCCGCGCAGCGAGGGCTCCAGCGGGGTCGCACCGCGGCTGGTCACGGCCAACACGCCGGACGTCCCGTGGGAGATGCCTTATGCCCCCGTCACGGTCAACATGTATGCGCTGGCGGCGGCGCGCCACATGCACGAGTACGGCACCACCAGCGAGCAGCTGGCATGGATCAAGGTCGCGGCCGCGGCGCACGCGCAGCACAACCCGCACGCGATGTTGCGCGAGGCGGTGAGCGTGGAGGAAGTGCTGGCCTCGCCGATGATCTCGGACCCGCTGCACAAGCTGGACTGCTGCGTCGTCAGCGACGGCGGCGGCGCGCTGGTGGTGGTGCGGCCCGAGATCGCGGCCCGGCTCAAGCGCCCGGTGATCAACGTGCTGGGCGCAGGGGAGACCATCAAGGGCCAGCTCGGCGGGCAGGTGGACCTCACCTGGTCCGGCGCGGCAATCTCCGGCCCGATCGCGTTCGAAGAGGCGGGCGTGCGGCCGGCCGACATCCAGTACGCCTCGATCTACGACAGCTTCACCATCACCGTGCTGATGCAGCTGGAGGACCTGGGCTTCTGCAAGAAGGGCGAAGGCGGCCGCTTCGTGGCCGACGGCAACCTGATCTCCGGCGTGGGCAAGCTGCCCTTCAACACCGACGGCGGCGGCCTGTGCAACAACCACCCGGCCAACCGCGGCGGCATCACCAAGGTGATCGAGGCCGTGCGCCAGTTGCGCGGCGAGGCTCATCCCAAGGTTCAGGTGCCCGACTGCACGCTGGCGTTGGCACAAGGCACCGGCGGCCTGCTCGGCTCGCGCCACGGCAGCGCCACCCTGATCATGGAAAGGCAATAAGCGATGACCACTCCTTCCACCGACCGGCCGCTCGCGGCACCTCACGTCGACACCGCCACCGAGTATTTCTGGGCCCGTGCCAAGGAAGGCCAGCTGTGCGCGAAGCGCTGCACGGACTGCGGCAAGCTCCACTGGTACCCGCGCGCGCTGTGCCCCTTCTGCATGGGCGAGACCGAGTGGTGCGGTGTCTCGGGCAAGGGCACGATCTACAGCGTGAGCGTCACGCGCCGGGCCGGGCCCATTCCCTACGCGATCGCCTACGTTGCGCTGGACGAAGGCATCACCATGCTGACCAACATCGTCGACTGCGACCTCGACGCGCTGAAGATCGGCCAGCGCGTCGCGGTCACCTTCAAGCCGGCCGAGGGCGGCGCGATGGTCCCGATGTTCAAGCCGGCCTGAACCCGATGGAGACGCTGGACTTCTCGGTCGAGAACGACGTCGGCTGGGTGCGCTTCACCCGGCCGGAGATCCACAACCCGCTGGACGTGGCGCTGCGCACCGACCTCATGGCCGTGCTGGAGCGCGTGCGCAACGAGCCCCCCGTCCGCGCGCTCGTGCTCACCGGCGGCGCGGGCGCCTTCTGCGCAGGGGGCAACCTCCACGCACTCCAGGAGCATGCGAACGCCGGCCCGGCCTACTGGCAGCGGCGCATCAACGCGGGCCTCCGGCTCACCGACGACCTGCTGAACCTGGGCTGCCCCGTGATCGCGGCAATCGACGGGCCGGCCATCGGCGCCGGCTTCGCGCTGGCGCTGTGCGCGGACATGATCCTGGCCAGCCCGCGCGCGAAGTTCGCGATGGCGCATCTTCGCCTCGGACTCGTACCCGACCTCGGCGCGCTCTACCTGCTGCCGCGCGTGGTGGGGCTGCAGCGCGCGAAGGAGCTGGTGTTCTCCACGCGCGACATCGGCGCGGAAGAGGCCCGCGGGCTGGGCATCGTGATGGAAGTGCATGAGAGCGAGGCTTTGGAGGCCCGGGCACGGCAGGTGGCCGAGCACATGACCCGCGCCGCGCCGACGGCGGTGGCGCTCGCCAAGGCCATGCTCAACGCCTCGCTCGACGGGGACCGGCAGAGCGCCTTCGCGCTCGAAGCCGCCAGCCAGGCCGCCGCCTTCGCGGCGCCGGACCCGACGGCGCAGATCGAGGCGCTCCTCGGCAAGCGCAAGCCGGCCTTCGGCGGCCTTGGATCGCCCCGGGGCTGAAGCAGGAGGCGCGCGCCCTGGGAAAGCGCGAGCGCCTTTTGTTTTTCTGGATTCAATATTAACATGGTAGAACCAATCGCATCTGCCTGACCTCCCCACTTTCTACGGAGCCTCCCATGCTCACCCATGAAGACAACGAAACCCTCGTCCGCGTCGGCCCCGGCACCCCCATGGGCGGCCTGATGCGCCTGTACTGGATCCCCTTCCTCCCTGTCGCCGACCTTCCGGCCGGCGGCATGCCGCAGCGCGTGCGGCTGCTGGGCGAGGACCTGATCGCCTTTCGCGACAGCGAGGGACGGCTCGGCCTGGTGGACCACGCCTGCCCGCACCGCGGCGCGCCGCTGGTCTTCGGCCGCAACGAGGACTGCGGCCTGCGCTGCGTTTATCACGGCTGGAAGTTCGGCACCGACGGCCACGTGCAGGACCTGCCGGCCGAGCCGGCCGAGAGCCGGCTGAAGGACAAGGTCAGGCTCAAGGCCTACGCCTGCCGCGAGCGCAACGGCATCGCCTGGGCCTACATGGGCCCGCAGCAGGACGACCCGCCGCCGCTGCCGGAGATGGAGTGGAACCTGGTGCCGGCCGAGCGCGTGCATGTGAGCTTCCGCGTGCAGGAGTGCAACTGGCTCCAGGCGGTGGAGGGCGAGATCGACTCCGCCCACGCGGCCATCCTGCATGGCCGCATCGATGCGCAGGGCGCCATCAGCGACTGGATCGCCAAGCGCGACCTGCGCCCCACCTTCGAATGCCAGCGCCAGCCCTTCGGCATGAGCGTCGCCTCGCGCCGCAAGCTGGACGAGGAAACGAGCTACTGGCGGGTCAACCAGTTCCTCCTGCCGTTCTGGACCCTGGTGCCGCCGCAGTCGCAGTACCCTGAGCTCTCGGGCCACGCCTGGGTGCCGATCGACGACCAGAACACGCTGTGCATCATGTTCTCCTACCACCCCTCGGAAAAGCTCTACGACAAGACGCGCGCGCTGTTCGAGAAGGGTCACGCGGGCCGCGAGACCGGCCATGCCGGCAACGACGCCTTCGCGCCGCGCCCACCGACCGAGCCCTTTGCCAAGTACTGGACCCGGTACACGCGGCAGAACGCCTACCTCTTCAACTACGACGCGCAGACCAAGACCTGGTTCTCCGGCCTGCCCGGCCTCTGGGTCCAGGATGCGGCCTGCCAATCGGGCGTGGCTGCGATCTACGACCGCAGCAAGGAGCACCTGGGCATCAGCGACACCGGCGTCGCGATGACGCGGCGCCTGCTGCTGGAAACGGTGCGCAACCTGCACGGCAGCGGTACCAAGCCGCAGGGCGCGAGCGACCCGTCGACCTTCATGGTGCGTGCGATGTCGCTCACGCTGCCGGCCGGGGTGCCATGGCAGGCGCACGGCGAGCACATGACGGCAAGGCTGGATGCCGGCTTCGGCTACAACCCGTGAGCGACCTGCAACTGCTCCTGCGCCAGTTGCGCCGCGAGGCCGAGGGCATCGTGTCCTACGAGTTCGTCGCGGCCGACGGCGTGCCGCTGCCGCCCTTCTCGGCCGGCGCCCACATCGACCTGCACCTGCCCGGAGGCCTCGTTCGCAGCTATTCGCTGGCCAACGACCCGGCCGAGCGGCACCGCTACGTGATCGCGGTCGATCGCTCGACCGACAGCCGCGGCGGCTCGGCCTGGATGCATTCCGTGCCGCGGCCCGGCGACCGCCTGGCCAGCAGCGCGCCGATCAATGACTTTCCGCTCTACGAGGATGCGCCGCTGTCGATCTTCATCGCGGGCGGCATCGGCATCACGCCCTTCGTGTCCATGGCCGCCCGCCTGAACGCGCTGGGGCATCCGTGGCGGCTGCACTACGCAGCGCGTTCGCCGATGCGCGCTGCCTACGCGAACGAGATGCAGGCCATGGACCGCACGGGAAACTCGGTGGCCCTGCGCTGCACGAGCGAAGGCGCCACACGTCCTGACATCGCCGCCATCGTGCGCGAGGCGCCTGCCGGGGCCCATGTCTATTGCTGCGGCCCGAGCAGCATGCTCGACGCATTCACCGCGGCGTGCAGCGGCCTGGCACCGCAGCGCGTCCACCTGGAGCGCTTCAGCGCGAGCCAGGAGGCCGCCACCGCCGGGGGCTACGAGGTGATGCTGGCGCGCAGCGGCAAGCACTTGAGCGTGGAACCGGGCAAGACGCTGCTGGACACGCTGCTCGATGCAGGCGTCCCGATCCAGTATTCGTGCTCGCAAGGGATCTGCGGCACCTGCTGCACGCCGGTGCTGGAGGGCACGCCCGACCACCGGGACGACTACCTCACGCCCGAGGAGAAGGCCGCCAATCGCGCGATGATGGTCTGCTGCTCGGGCAGCCTCACGCCCCGGCTGGTGCTCGACCTTTGAGCCGCACGGCCGCTGCGAAGGCCCATGGCACCGCGGCCGCAGGCGAAGGTACTTCCCTGAGCACGGTCTTCCGGCGCGTACACAGACCCCGCTGACAGGTATCCATGCGCTCAAGCGCTCCGGCGCTGCGACGCATTGAAGCGACGCAGCGCGAAGCCCGCCAGGACCGCGCCGGCAGCGATCACCATCAGCGTGAAGCTCGTCGTGGCATCTGATTCGGGCGGTGCCGGCGGCGTCGCGACCGCAGCGGGTGCAGGCGCGGGCGTGGAAGACGCAGCGGTCGGCAGCTCGGCCGGCTGCGAGAAGGGATTCAGGATCGCGCCGCCCAGACTTCTGTCGGGCGGTGCCGCGACAGTCGTGGTCGTGCTCGTGCTCGTGCTCGTGCTCTTGTCTTGCCAGACCGGCCAGGTCCCATCGTTCGGAAAGACGACGGCGCCGTCGCTGGGTGCCTCGGCCGTGTTGACGTCGGTTTGCGCATGGGCGGATGGAAGAACCGCAGCGAGCGAGAGCAGGACCGTGGCTGCGAGATTTTTCGGAACGGAGAGTTGCATGTGAGGGGTGCCTGCGGTTCATTCTGTGCCGCCCCCGTGACACATCCGTGAACCCACGAAGGGGCACCATGAGAGGCAATGGCCGCGGCGCTGCCATGCGCGATTCTGTCAGTCCTTTTCAGATGCAAAGCCAGCAGGTTGCTCAGGCACTGAGCCAGAGAGCAATGTTGCGAACGTACTGTTTCGTCGAGCGAAGCGCTTCAGGAAAGCGCGCCAACCCGTCGCTGGCGGGCTCCGTCACGAAGGATGGGCAGCCGCAGGACGGATCCCAGTTGTAGTCGGCAAAGTGGTGAAAGGTCGACTGTGCGATGGCTCTTCCGCCATGCTCGGAGCGTTCGAAGGCGACCGCAATATTGAAGCGCCGACCCGACACCGAACTCACGCCTTCCATGATGACGCGGCCGCTCGGATCGTCGGATGGAGCACTGACCGTGCCTTCGTGCGGGTGAGACGGCAGGTACTGGATCACGCCGGTGGGGGAACGTCTGTCGCGCATCACCGGATGGATGCTGCCAACGGACCGGATTCGCTGGAAATCCCCGTTGGCGCCGGAGTGATAGTTGGGCCAAAGGATGTTCGCCGAGAAGGGGTGGTCGACGCAGTGGCGGCCCTTGTCGGGTTCGACGTTGCGGCTGTGGAAGTGGTGCGCGGCTCCCACCCCGCCCAGGCTGCAGATTGAACTTCCAAGGTCCATGTGGTCGCGCGTGATCATCATTGCGCCACCGAGCCGTCGAAACTGGCTGATGCCCGCGCAATCCGCGGGCGCCAGGCCATCACCGCCATCGACTGCGAGGAGCCAGAGCTGATCGTAGTCCGATTCATGCAGGGTCGAGAGCACCGGGTCAGGCTCCCCGCGCTTCGTGCGATCGCGTGCCGTCACCCGAAAGAGCGGATGGCCCTCTTCGTCTTGCAGATCCGCCAGGAACGATCTCAGGCGACTGAAGCGAGCGATGTTCCAGTCGTCCGGGCATTCTTCGATTGTGGTTTGCAGCAACAGGTTGAACATGGTGAAAGGTGAAGGTCGATCTGCCCTGCTCGCGCCTCAGCTTCGCAAGAACGCGAGCAGATCCGCGTTGACCTTGTCCTGCAGCGTGGTGGTGAGGCCGTGTGGAGCACCTGGGTAGTAGATGGCCTTGGCACTCTTGATGAGCCGGACCGATTTATGGGCCGAGTCGTGCACCGGCACGATCTGGTCGTCCTCGCCATGCATGATCAAGGTCGGGACATCGAACTTCTTCAGGTCCTCGGTGAAGTCGGTTTCGGAAAATGCCTTGACACACTCGTAGGCGTTCTTCTGGCCGCATTGCATGCTCCACAACCAGAACTGGTCGAGCACGCCCTGCGATACCTTCGCGCCCGGGCGGTTGGCGCCGTAGAACGCGATGGCCAGATCCTTGTAGTACTGCGAGCGGTCGCCTGCAACACCGGCCCGGATGCCGTCGAACACCTCGATCGGCAAGCCTTCGGGGTTGGCCGCGGACTTCAGCATGATCGGCGGCACGGCGCCGATGAGCACGGCCTTGGCCACGCGCCGGGTGCCATGGCGCCCTATGTAGCGAGCTACTTCGCCGCCACCTGTCGAGTGGCCCACCATCGTGACCTTCTTGAGGTCGAGCATGTCGAAGAGGGTTGCAAGGTCGTCGGCGTAGCCGTTCATGTCGTTGTGCGACGAGGATTGGGTCGAGCGGCCATGGCCGCGCCGATCGTGCGCGATGACCCGGAATCCATTGCGTGCGAGGAAGTGCATCTGACCATCCCACGCATCCGCGTTGAGCGGCCAGCCATGCGAGAACGTGACGACGGGACCCTCGCCCCAGTCCTTGTAGTAGATCTGCGTGCCGTCTTTGGTCGTGATGGTGCTGCTTGTCATCTGTGGGCTCCGAAAGGTTGATGGAATGACGGGAGGGCGTTGCGCCGGTAGCGTCGTGAATCCTAGGTTCGGACCCCGCTTGGGAGTAGGTCCGCCGAGGGGTTCACTCTGTTGTCGTGCTCGCATCAATCCAAGTCGCCGTGAGCGACGTCGCACCGCGGTCGGTGAGCAGGTGAGCTTGGCCGCGTGCCAGCGTCCGCGTCCACATGTCGACACCCTCGCATCCCGCTTGCCAAGCGGGCCGGAGCTGCGACCGCGTACTCAGCCCTGGCCGGCGGGCCGCCCGGAGGCGGCGCGCAGTGCCCAGCCTTTGGCGCCCTGCTGCCGGGCGATGTCTTCGGCCTTGCGGTAGAGGGCCTTGGCCTCCCCGAGTGCGCCGCGCGCTTCGGCATGCCAGCCGGCAGCGCGCCAGACCTCCGCGGCGACCCACGGGCTTTCTCCGCGCGAAACGCGTTCGATCAGTTCGTTGTCGACCCACCGGGTGCAGAAGGTCGCCAGCATCTCGCGGCGCGGCATGTCATAGCCCGAGAGCTGGGCGGCCACGCTGTCGATGTACCCGTCGCCGCCGTCCACGGTGTCGAGCTGCAGGCCCTGGAAAAACCACTGCGCATAGCGGTACCAGCCCACCAGCCCCTTGCGCTGCGCCTCGTCCATCATCATGTGCACCCAGGTGCGGGCCAGCGCGCGCTCGCCCGACCACAGCGCAACCGGGCACGCGCCATACAGCGCGGCGCAAAGCGAGACTGACTTGCCGGCCGCCTTCGCGCGGGCCACGGCATCGGCGGCTTCCTCCAGCGCCCCTTCCGTGTTCCCCTGGATCCAGAGAGTGCGGCATAGCATGGCTTTCGCGGCGACGATGGCGTTCACGCCCACCATGTTGGCGCGCGTGTGTCCCAGGCCGCCGCCGGCGCGCAACGAGGCTTCGCTGTGCTGTCTCGACGCCTCGAAGCGCCCGGAGAAATGGCTCGCCATCGCCATCACCCGGTGCGACAGATTGAGCGCGGCCGGATCGGACCACGTCTCGGCCGCCGCCATCAGTGCTTCCGCCTGCTGCAACGCCGCCGAATACTCGCCGCGGAACATGTCGTGCGTGCAACGCCCCCAGCGGGCCTGCAGCTCCAGCACGGGGATGCCCGCGGCCAGCGCACCGGCGAGCGCCCGCTCGCTGGCGGCGTCCAGTTCGGGCATCGAGCCGCCGGTGTGAAGCAAGGCGCTGACCAGGGCCGTGTTGAGCCAGGTCGCCGTCTCGGTGTCGGGGACGGGCTGGCTATCGACGAGCGCGAGCGCTGCCGAGAGCCGCTTGCGGTACTCCACCACCTGCGCCAGGTGAAACCACAGCGGTGCCGAGGCCGTGGCAAGGGAGGCGGCGAGCTTCGCATCAGGCTGTTGTGCCAGGCTGACCTCCAGCGCGAAGCGCACGTCGTCCAGGTGGTAGCCGTGGCGATCGATCCATGCCTGCTCGCTCAGGTCCGACAGCTCCGCGGTGGCCGCCTTCATCACGTCGAGCATGAGCGACGCGTGGCGCCGCAGCAGCACGGCGCGTTCGTCGCTCTGCGCAAGCAGAGCGGCGGCGTAGCTGCGGGTCGTGTCGAGCAGGCGGTAGGGCGCGGTGGCGTCATTGCTGTCGAAGAAGACGAGCGACTTGTTGACCAGCGAGATCAGTGCGTCGAAGGCCGCTTCCTGGTCGATGTCGCCGGCCACCACGCCGAGCGCGGCGTCGACGTCGAAGCGCCCGCGGAAGACGGACAGCGCGCGAAGGAGCCGCAGCTCCATCTCGCTCAAGAGCGCGATGCTCCAGTCCAGCGCCGCCGCGAGCGTACGGTGCCGAGGGATTGCCGCCCTGTTGCCGGAGGCATAGAGCCGCATGTGGTCGTCCAGCCGGCGTGCAAGGTCGCCGGGTGCCTGCACGCCCAGTCGCGCCGCCACCAATTCGATGGCCAGCGGAATGCCATCGACCTGCCGCGAGATCCCCGCGAGCAGCGGCGCGTGCGCATCGCCGAACCCGCCCGCGCCCGCGGCCTTTGCCCGCTCGACGAGCAGCTGAACGGAGGGCCAGCGCATGGCCTCCGCGAGCGAGAGGCTGTCAACGCCGGGGACCGCGAGCACCGAGAGCCGCAAGACGTGCTCGCCCGCCACGCGCAGCGCCTCGCGGCTGGTCGCGAGGATGCGCAGGCCCGGCAGCGCGGTCAGCAGGCTCACGATCGAAAGCGCCAGCGAATCCACCACGTGCTCGCAGTTGTCGATCAGCAGGAGCACGTCGCGGCTCGCCAGGCACTGCTGGATCGCCTGCACGGTGTCGGGCAGGTCGGCCGGTGCGCCTACGGACCGCGCCAGCGTGCTGAGCACGTGGTCGGGCGAGATCAGCGGAGAGAGATCGACAAAGGCGACCTGTATGCCGCGCTGGCGCTGATGGCATTCCGCGGCGTGGATCGCGAGGCTGGTCTTGCCGATGCCGCCCGTTCCGACGATCGTGACCAGCCGGCGGGTCTCGAGCGAGGCGAGCACCGTCTCCACCTCGGCCTTGCGGCCGACCAGTTCGGTCAGCCGCAGCGGCAGCTTCGTGAATGCGGGCGCCACCGCGCAGGGCGAGCGCCCGGCCAAGACCTCGGCCGCTTCGCGAAGCACCTTCCCATTGAACCGGTAGCCCCGCAGGGGGATGTTGGAGATCCATTCCCTGCAACCGTCGCTCTCGTCCGGTTGCCCCAGCGCCTTTCGCAGCGTGGACATATGCACGCGGACACTGGCGTCCTCGACCACCACGCCGGTCCACACCGCTGCGAGCAGCTCGTCCTTGCTCATGACTTCGCCCGCGCGCTTGATCAGTTGCAGCAGCAGGTCGAAGGCGCGCGGCCCCAGCCGCACGGTCTGTCCGAAGCGCTCGAGCCGGCGCTGCGCCTCCCAGACGATGAACGCGCCGAAGTACCAGCGGACTTCTGCCGGAGTCGGGACGGGGGTCGCTGCGGGTGTGCCGGGCATTGGACGGGTGCGGATCGCCTGGGCCGCATCGCACCCGATCGCCGGCAGCTTGACACGGCCGACACCGGCTTCACCGGCCCGGGATCGAGGCGGCGGCTTCCATGCGCTGCCTGTGGAGGCGTGCAGTATCGGGGATGGGCGTCTTGCCCGGCAACACCTGCCGACTCGCGGTCAGTAGTCCCAGATCACCGGCACCCACCGAAAAGCGTGGCCGTCGATCGCCACGCGGCCGACGGATGGGAACGGCAGATGTGCGGCCACCAGCAGTCCACGGGTATGCGCGAGCTCCCGGAAGAGGCGGACGCGAACGCGGGCCGATTCCTCGGGGTCATGTTCGAAGCCGTTGTGCCAGCCGGGGTGGTCGAACCCGACCGGGAAGACGGCATCGCCAGCGAATGTCAGTCGTTCACCGCCCGACACCAGGTCGACAACACTGTGCCCCGGGGTGTGACCGCCAGTGAGACGGACGATCACACCTGGCGCGACCTCATGCGTGTCGTCGAAGATCCTCAGCCGATCGCGGTATTCGTTGTAGAAGCTCGTGGCGGTCGACCGGAGCACGTCGGGCACCGGCTTCGGCATGAGGGTGTGGGAGAAATCGGGCGACGTCCAGAAGGCGACTTCGGCGGCCGATACGTGGATGCGCACGTCCGGACGCAGCCGCTCCTTGACCCCGGCGACGAGCAGGCCGCCCACGTGATCCATGTGCATATGGGTAATGATCACGTCGGTCACGGACTCGAGCTCGATGCCGGCGGCATCCAGTCGCTGAGGGAATTGCCCGGCGCGGGGGAATCCCGAAAACTGCCCTCCGAGCCCGGCGTCGATGAGGATGGTCTGGCCGCCGCTACGGGCCACCATCACGTTCAACGGCCAATCGAACTTGTCAGGCGGCATGAACATGTGGTCCAACCAGTTCGCCAGGTCGGCCGGGTCGGCATTGGTGGCCAATGTCGAGGTTGGCAGTGGCAGTACACCATCACTGACCACCAGCGCGTCGATCCCGCCGACGCTCAGCGCGTAGCGGGACGGAACCAGGTCGCTGGGCGTCTGGGTAGCGGGATGCAAGGTGTCATCGACGGAAAGCATGGCAAATCTCCAAAAGGACGGCCCGATTGCCGGGCAAAACCAGCCGGGCGACTGGCAGCAAAGTGCCGTTCAACCTCCGCGGTTGTCGGGCACGCACATCACGGCAGAAGGCCGCATGTCATTGATCGTAGGAAGGAAGGGCGCGAGGCGGTAGGCCTGCGCAGGGGCGCACAGTGGTGCCTGATACGCACCAAACACTTCGATTGCCTCGCACAACAAGCTATCGTTCGCTGGATGGCCACATTCTTCAAGACGAGCCGCCTCTGGGTCGTGGACTACACCTGGAGAGGAAAGCCGCGCCGCTGGTTCAAGGCGCTACCTGAAGGGGCCGACGGGCCCACCCTGCTCGCAGCCGAACTGATGGACGTCCATGGGCCCCTGGCCCGCGTGGTCGAGATCCGCCCCGCGTCACCACAGGAAGAGACGGATTACCTGCGCGGCAATCTGCCCAAGAACATCTTGTGTCCAACCGGACGTCGCGGCAGCCCTTGATCGAAGCCTGCGGCAACGAACGCCGTCACGGGGAACAACCACGGCGATGGCCTTGTCAACGACAACGGCGGCACCGTGGTCGACGAAATCAATCGCTTCGCCACGCCTACCCGATCCTCTTGATCATTCGTGGAGGTTAGGCGTAGGTGCTGGAGACGGGTTCGGAATGCTGCCGGAAGATCATGCGGGGTGGTTTTCGGTAAGGGCGAGGCGGGGCTGCCGCGAGGTTGCCGGCACGAGCGCGATGGTGGCTTCGTGCAGGTTCAGGAAAGGTTCGTGGGCCAGCTTCTGCGGAAGATCAGTCTGCTCGAGCCTGTCCATGACAGGGCCGCGCACCTCCGCGAGATGCAGTTCTACACAGCGCTCGCGCAAGTCAGTCTGGAGGCGCTGGAGTGCTTCGACGGCCGTAAGGTCGATGTGGCTGACGGAGACAAGTCCAGCACGAGGTGCCGGGTGTCACCTTGCCGGTCGATCTTCTCCTCGATGCGCCCGAGGACCGCCGGCATGTTGGCGAAGAACAGGCTTTCGTCGACCCGCATCAGCAGCAGCCCGGGATAGGTTCTGACCGCAAAGCGCCGCTCGTTGCGGAAGTGCTCGCTGTCGCCGACTGCCCACCGACAGCGTCATGCTGGAGCCGAGAACCGCATAGGCGACCAGTGGCAGGATGCTGGCGTACATGCCCACATGGGGCGGCAGTCCCGCAAGCATCGCGTATGCAAGGCTTTGCGACACCAGCAGGATCGTTACCACGAGGCCGGCGACGAGATCCCTGGGCAGCCTTGCCCCGGTCGTACGTGGCCAGCCACCGCCGCTTCATGTTCCGCTCTTGCCCATGCGGTACAGCGCGGCTGAACGGCGTCCCGTGCGGCAGAACGCCACGACCGGCTTGGGAAGATCATCGACCACGCTCGCCATGTTGCGCGCCTGCTCCTCGGTGTGCCCCGTGGGTGGCACGGGTAGGTACCGGTACTCCAGCCCCGCCTTTCGCGCGGCGTCCTCCAACTGCGCGCTGGTCGGCTGGCCGGCCCCGCCTTCGTAGTCGGGCCGGTTGTTGACGATGCTGCGGAAACCCGCAGTCGCGAGGGCGGGCACGTCATCGGGCTGCACCTGTGCAGTGACGCACAGGGCTTGATCGATCGGGTCGGGCGAAAAGGCATTCATCATCATTTCCAGGTTTGGGCTGTTTCAGGGTTCGGGGCTCGGCCCCGTGATCGGCGCGGCTGCGTCCTGCATCTGGTCAGTTCGCGCACGACGGCTGCAAGGGACTACTCGAATCAGTCGTTCCTTGCTCCGCCTTTCGGCAGGGCGTTGACCGGGATCCGCAGGTAGGCGACGCCGTTGTCGTCGGGCGGTGGCATCTGGCCGGCGCGGACGTTCACCTGGATCGACGGCAGGATAAGGGTCGGCACCTCGAGAGTGGCATCGCGGGCCTTTCGCATGGCGACGAAGCCTTCTTCCGTGATCCCGTCCCTGACGTGGATGTTCTTCGAGCGCTGCTCGGCCACCGTGGTCTCCCACTGCGCATCGCGGGTCTTGGGCGGGTAGTCGTGGCAGACGTACATGCGCGTCTGCGGCGGCAGGTCCAGCAGGCGGCGGATCGAACGGTACAGCGTGGCTGCATCGCCGCCGGGGAAATCGGCGCGAGCGGTGCCGACGTCAGGCATGAACAGCGTGTCGCCCACGAAGACGCTGTCTTCGATAAGGTAGGCCATGTCGGCCGGCGTGTGGCCAGGCACGAGCATGGCCCTGGCTTCCACCTCGCCAATGCGGAAGGTTTCGCCGTCCTTGAACAGGTGGTCGAATTGGCTGCCGTCAGGCAGGAAGCTGCGCTCCAGGTTGTAGAGCTTCTTGAACGTCGCCTGCACCTCGCGGATGTTCTCGCCGATCGCAATGCGGCCGCCCACGCGCTCTTGCAAGTAACGCGCCGCGGAGAGGTGGTCGGCGTGCGCGTGCGTCTCGAGAATCCACTCAACCTTCAAACCCTTGTCCTTCAGATACCCGAGAACCTGGTCTGCCGCCTTGGTCTCCGTGTAGCCCGACTTGAAATCGTAATCGAGCACCGGGTCGATGACAGCAGCAGCGTTGGTGGCGTTGTCCGATAGCACGTACGAGACTGTCCACGTAGAACGGTCGAAGAAGGCCTGGGTGGTGATGCGCGCGGTCATTGCACTCTCCTTTCAATCCATTTAATTATATTATATCGTTTGATATACTATTCTGCAGGTGAGACGGATTGAGAGGACCGCATGAACGAAGACCCAAGTGATCTCGTGATCGACCCGCAGCGGCTGCGCTGCGCAGCCGAGAACGCCATCGCCGCGCTGAAAGTGCTGGCCAACCCGGAAAGGCTGCTACTGCTGTGCCAGCTCTCGCAGGGCGAGTTCAGCGTCGGCGAACTCGAGGAACAGTTGGACATCCATCAGCCGACGCTGTCGCAGCAGCTCGGCGTGCTGCGCAGCCAAGGTGTGGTGGCCACGCGCCGCGAGGGAAAGAACATCTACTACAGCGTGGCGGACCCCAACCTGCTGGAAATCCTGGTGGTCCTGTACCGCCTCTACTGTCCAGCGGAGTAAGACATCCATCGGCTGGGTGTTCGTACGGCAATGGCGGCCGTCAAAAGCAGGCGCCGCAGTGTCGCCAGGCGGCAGCAGGCAACTCCGGTTCGGCCCGCAGGCCGCCTCCCGGACGGGGCGACAGGCGGACGCTGCCTCCATGGCGCAGGGCGATCGCCTGCACGATGGCCAGCCCGAGGCCGCTGCCGCCGGCCGCCTTGCTGCGGCGCCAGAACCGGCGCGTCGCCATCGCGCAGTCTTCCTCGCTCATGTCTGGGCCGCGGTCCAGGACCTCGAACTTCACGGTGCCGTACATGGAGCAGAACGAGATGGCTGGAATGCCCAAAAGGAAAACCCGCAGAAACTCAGTTTCATGCGGGTTTGGAAGATGGTGGCCTGGGGCGGAATCGAAAAAATCGCGCGGAGCCAGCAGCCACGCGCCCTCGGGGAGGTTACAAATTTTCCAGGGTACGGGCCGGGGTACGGACGCAAAAATACAACGAATGTGCGCTGTGGTTGGACTCCAAAACAGCTGCAGGATCCACTCGCCTCTTGCCAACGCAGCAGTTGGCGAAGACCAGCCTGCGCTGGCTGGACACTCCTGCACTCGACAAAACGCGTGGGCGCACGTAACGGCAGTCTGGATCGGCCTCTAGTCCTTCGCGTCACAAACCCCTTTGCACACCAGTTAGAACCTGGGTAGCTCGGTCGTCATGTTCTCGTCCGGCTCGTCCGGGTGCTCCACCCCTGGTGCGTCCAACACCAATAGCGAGATGGACATGTCGTACCGGTCTGAGAGCACAACCATCTCGCGCACAGGCAGCCTGATGGGCCAGACGCCTTCGGGGTGCTCTACGCCCAAGCGATAGTCTGCGGTTGAAAGCGCTTGGTCTGGGCTCACAGTGAGCGAGCCCGAAGGCAATTCCATGCCCTCCTGCAGCGTTCCAAACGTGTATCTCTTCGCGCTGCCACTGGCCTTCCACCAGTGCAGCATCCCTTCCCGTCCCATAACGGCGACGGCTGGCTGATCGGTGAACTCCAACCATTTGAGCATTGCGGCCGTGAGTGAAACACCATAACGGTCGGCGCACTCGCCCAAGAGGTCAAGAGTGATCCGACGCCCACGCACCTGCTGGGTGTAGTCGTCGATCGGCATGAGTAGGTACGACGCGAACTGGTCTGCCTCGCGCTCGATCCTGGCCCCGGTGATCCCCAGTGTCGCGCTCTGGGAGCACTGGAACGCATCCTGCAGCTTGCGATGGAGGACGTAGTGCCCAAACTCGTGCGCAACGGTGAAGTTGGACCGTCCTGGCAGTTCGGGGTGCGGGTGGTACAGCAACGCCCAGACTTTTCGCTCCTTCAGCCAGAACAACCCGCCCTCGAAGCCTTTCAACTCTCGGGCTTGCAACTCCCCAATGGGCGCCTCGGGCGCCACGTTCCTAGACCATTCCTGCGCCAGCGCTCCGGCGTTGATCGGAAACGTTAGCCCGTGGACGGCGCGCCACAGCTTCGCCAGCTTGATTGCCTCGCCCGATGGGGAAAGCCCCTCTTTCAAGGGCCGGCCTTCTTGTCGAGGACGCTGAGGATTTCCTGCAACTGCTGCTTCACCCCGCTGTCCAGCGACTGATACTTGCGGAAGAAGGCCTCGTCGGCAACGTCGATCGAGGGCTCTGCGACGTCGTCGTTCATCAGGAACTCGGGTGTCACGCCCAGGACCTTCGCCACCTCATTGATCCGGTCGGCGGACGGGCGGGCCTTTTCCTTGTTCTCTAGTTCCCATACGGATGACTTGGACGCACCGATCTGCTCGGCGAACTGTTCCAACGTCAAGCCTGCTTTCTTCCGCAATGTGCGGATCTTCTCGCCCAGTGTTGGCATGCTTGTTCGGAGTTCCGATAAAAAAAGTACTTGACTCCGGAAGTTCGGGAGTCCACAATTTTTATTGTGATAGTTCCGAACTTTTTGCGCAATCCCGATTTGGTAACACAGCCAGCTGGGAACAAGGAAGTCGGGATGTCACAAATCAACCAACCGATCCTGAAGGGGACGACCATGAGCAAGACGTTGAAGCCCGGTACGCCGGCACCGAAGTCCGGCCAGTACCAGAACCCGGGCACCGGCAATGAAGTGACCGGCGTGAAGGGAAAGCCGCTGCCGCCGACGCCGCGGCCGGGCCAAGGCTACAAGCTGGTGGACCCCACCAAGCACAAGCGCTGAGCCGGGGCGGGTCCAAGTGCGGCAGAAAGCCATCGACAAGAATTTCAAGGAGACCCCGTGATCCGCGAACCTGTGACTCTCCCCCAGCGCCCCCACATCTCCATGCGGTCGTCGGCGCGTTTCTTCCACTTGGTGGACGTCATCGCCAGGGCCAATGAGCCCACCGCCACCCAATTGATGGCCCTGGAGCGCTCCTACAACAGCACCGGCGAGTTCCTCTCGGCATGCCCGGAGTTCCAGGGCGATCTCATCCAGATCCATGCCCACGGTTCCCGGCAGTTGGGCACCATCGTGCGGCCCCGTGATGGCTCGCGGGAGGGCTTCGACATCGATCTGATCGCGCGCCTGGCGTCCGGGGCGCGTCACAAATACGACGGCGAGCACGGACCAGTCGTGCTTCTCGATCGCCTGCATCGCGTTTTGGCCCGCTACGCCGATGCGCATGGCCTCCGGCTGCGCCGCTGGGAGCGTTGTGCAACGCTGGAGTACTCCGAAGGGATGTGCGCTGACATCGCGCCGGTCATTGACTCTCCGTTGTTGGCCGCGCCGTTCGGCGAGACGCACGGCCTCATCCCTGACCGCGAGCTACGGCTTTTCGACTCGACGAACCCGCGCGGGTACGCAAAGCATTTCGATCTCGCCGCCGCGATCTCACCGAATTTCACCGGCGCAGTGCGCTTTGCGGAGGCGATGGATTCGGTGACGCGCGCGGAAGTGACGCCACTTCCTGATGCGCAGGAGGTGTTCGACCGGCTGCTGTGCCGGCTGGTGCAACTGTTGAAGCTGCATCGCAATGTGGCGTTCGGCGTTGCGCTCGGAAGCCAGGACATGGCACCATCTTCTGTCTTCCTGACGACGCTGGCCGCGATGGCCTACGCGGTGGAGGCGCCGCAGCCGCACGAGAGTCCCTTGGAGTTGCTCCTCGATATCGTGGAACGGATGCCGCTGCACTTCGAGCGGATTTCCCGGGCCGACGGTTCCGAAGAATGGGTCTTGCCCAACCCATCCGCGCCGCGGGACAACCTGGCCGGCGGCATGAATTCTCCGGCTCGACAGGAGGCATTTTTCTCGTGGCACCACCGCCTGATCGGTGATCTGAAGCGCATCCTGCACGCCATCGAAAACCATGAGGGGATGGATGTCCTGATCAAGGCGCTGGAGGGCGCATTCGGACCTCGCTGCGCGGGCGCCATCCAGCAGGACCAGACCCAGCGGCGCCAGAACAGCCGCGTTGCGGGCCGGGTGACGCTGATCTCGTCGGCGGCAGCCGCGCCGGTCAGCGTCGCAGCGCGACCCCATACGTATTTCGGCCGCTGATGACACCTTACCCGGCTCCGCCCGTACCGACCTTGGCCCAGCGAGCCATGGAGCTACGCGCCCTGCCTCTCGATGGCGCCCGGCTGGTGTTTCTGCCGGGCCGAGCCTTGCGCTATCGATTCTGTCTGGCGCCGAGCGACTTCGGTCGCGTCTATGAGTGCGAACTGCGCCTGACACCCGATTCCCGCCCGCCGGAGATGTTCGTGCTGAGTCCTGCCCTGACGACCCTGACCGATGAATCTGTGCTGCCTCACATCTACCCGAACAACGGCCCTGGCACCAAGCTGTGTCTCTGGTGGCCGAAGCAGCGTGAGTGGCTGCCGCAGATGAAGCTGGTCGATACCTACATCGCCTGGACTGCGGAGTGGCTGTGGCACTTCGAGGACTGGTTGACCACAGGGGTTTGGGCTGGCGGTGGCGAGCATCCGCAGTTACGCAGAAAGCGCTGGGCTTGAGGCAGCGACGACCAGGATCACAAAACGACAGCAATGACGCAAGGAGCAGAGAACAGCATGAATGAAATCGATAGGAAGCAGGTGGAGACGCGCATGCTCCACTTGCTGCGTGCAAGGACGCTGATCTACCGGCGGGCCAAGAATGTCCAGGCGGTGGGCCTGATCATCTCGCTCGTGTTCCCGATCGTCGGCCTGATCGTGTCAGCGCTGCTCCTCCCGTCGAAGCCGTTCATTGCGTTTGCCGCCCTGATGTTCAGTTTCCTTGAGGTTCTGCTTCTCGATCGCTGGCACCGTACGCAGCTCAAGAACGCAGCGAAGCTGCAGGAGGATTTCGACTGCACGGTGTTGCGGATGGACTGGAACACCTTCCTCGTCGGCAATCGCATTGACCCTGAAGACGTCTTTGCCGACGCATGCAGGAAGCTCAGTGACAAGGACGAGCAACGGCTGATCAACTGGTATCCGCTCGCCGTCAAGGAGCTGCCGCTCCATTCGGCAAGACTGGTGTGCCAGCGCACAAATCTCTGGTACGACAGCGCTTTGCGCAAGCGCTACAGACGCGTTCTGTTGACAGGCTGCGTAGTGCTGATCGCAGGAGCTGGGGTCGTATCACTTGCCATCGATCACACGATGACGACCTTCGTCCTCTCCACGCTGGCTCCGATGACGCCGGTGATGATCTGGGCGCTCAGGGAATGCAACCGGCAGGCCGCGACCATTGAGTTGCTGGACCGGTTGAACGACGAGGTCAAGAAGCTCCTTGATCGCGCACGCAGCGGCGCCACGGAACAGGAGATCAGCATGCGTTCGCGCGAGCTGCAAGACGCCATCTTCAACCACCGCGCCTCCAGCCCATTGATCTTCGATTGGGTCTACAACCTCTTGCGCAGGCGTATGGAAGAGCAAATGAACGCTGGTGCCGACCAGTTGGTGAGTGAGCTGCGCACCGTTGGCAACGTGCGCTAAAGGCGGGTAGACGAATGAAGCTGATTCAAGACTTCAACGCCTTCCTGAACGACACAGTCAACCTCAACAGCACGCGCTTCGATCAGCTCGAAAGCAGCATCGAAGCCATCAAGACGGCGGTGCGAGGGCTGGACTGGAAGCCGTCCATCGTTGGCTTCGCCGCGCAAGGGTCTTGGGCTCACAAGACCATCATCAAACCGCTGCCTGGTGATCCGTTCGATGCGGATCTGCTGGTCTACGTGAAGCCCGTCGCAGGCTGGGAAGCAAAGGACTACATCAACGATCTGTATGCGGAGATGGGCAAGCTCGGTCTGTACAAGGACAAGATCAGGCGCTACTCGCATTGCATCACCATCGAATACGCCGGCGAGCGCAAGATCGACGTGGCGCCTTGCGTAAAGGAGCGCCTTTACACGGGTGTCTGGGAGGTGTGCAATCGCGACGCCAATCTGTTCGAAAAATCGAACCCGCTCGACTACACAGACTGGTTGATCGAACGCAACAGCATCTGCGGGAACAACAACTTCCGCAAAGCCACGCGGTTGCTGAAGTACCTCAGGGATATCAAGACCAACTTCACCTGTCCCTCGTTCCTGCTGACGACGCTGCTCGGCAAGCATGTGTACGCCTCCGACAAGGGTGGCGCGGGGTTCGAGGATGTTCCCACGACGCTCAAGACGTTGATCGATCGGCTCGATGATTGGCTGCAGGCCAATCCACTCAAGCCCACGGTGCGTAATCCCGTGCTGTTCGAGGAAATCCAAAGCACTGCCTGGGACGCCGCCAAGTACTTGAACTTCCGCTCGAAGATCAATCTGTACCGTGGCTGGATCGATGACGCCTACGACGAGCCAGACAAAGAGGAAAGCATCGGGAAGTGGCAGCGTGTGTTCGGTGAGGACTTCGCTGCTCGGGAAGCTGTAGAGAAGGCCACCAAAGTCAGCGAAGCTGCGCTGTCCGTCGTCCGGGGCAGTCCGGTGTCGGCTGGTGTCGCCGATCTGGTGGCGCTGGTGAAGAAGATTGGCCGAGCAGCCCTGCCAAGCGGCTTCGAACGTTTGCCCCACATGCGCCGCCCGCGATGGCGGGCGGCTTCCGGCACGAGGTTGACAGTGAATGTCACGGCGCAACTCTGGACCTCTCGCTATGGGCAGCAAGTTCGCCCGCTTGCGTCGCTCGCGCCTACGCAGCCGGGATACTGGGTCCGCTTCAATGCGAGCAACAATCTTGGACTTCCTTTCCCCGAAACCTATAAGGTCGACTGGCGCGTAACGAACACAGACGAGGTCGCGCGGCAGGCCAATGCGCTGCGTGGTGACTATTACCGTTCAGATGAGCCATTGGTTCGGTGGGAGCAGTTGTCGTATCGGGGCGTACATATGGTCGAGGCCTTCCTCATTCGCAAAGCCGACGATTCCCTTCTCGGAAAGAGTGATCCGTTCTACGTGGTGATCGAATAGCGGCGTGGAGTACTGTCGGTTTTGATGCGGTTGATCAAGGCTGGTGGACCTGACGCCGTGGTGGGCCCTGTCCACCGCGAGCAGAGATTTCCGATGAACGGGATGCAGGACAGCCTGTTCGACACCGGGACGGTTGCCCGAGGGACAGCAGCGGGTACTCGCTAGCTTCATGCCTCGGCAATCGGTTTGGGCGGGGCCGGCAGAGCATTCAGTTTTTCGCCTGTCTTCCTGAAGGCCCGATCGCGCGCCATGAAGGCCTCCAGCATGTGTGGCACCAGTGCCGCCGCGTCCACCCGCTCGCCGTAGGTCTGCGCATGCAGCGCCGCATAGCGGTCCAGCGTCGCCTTCAGCTCCGCCGACAGGGTGACGGTGAGCTTGACTGGCTCGCTCCTGGGCAACGGCCCGAGCCGCAGCTTGTTCGTGCTCATTGCGATAAGCCCCGCTGGAAGAACAAGGGCTGATAGGGGCGCAGGATCAGATCCTTGTTGACCATCACGCGCATCGGAAAGCCAGGCCGGATGGTGAGCGTCGGCTGAACGCTGAGGTTGCGCTTGGTGATCTCCTGCCCGACTTGGTTCACCGTGTCCTGCGCACTTTCACGGCCGGCGATGATCACGCGGTCGCCGGTACCGCCGCTGTTCGTGCGGGTCTCTGGAGCGGCCAGTTCGGCTCCGACACCCAGCAGCGTGGACAGCGCGGCGCCCGCGAGGATGCGGTCCCAATGCCAATCGACGCCATCTTCGAGACCTGCGTAGCCGGCCGGATCGATGCCCGGCAAACGGTCGAGCGCCACCGAAGACGTGTCCGGCAGGATCAGCCTCGTCCACACCAGCAGCACGCGCCGCTGTCCGAAGGCCACTTGGCTGTCGTAGCGGCCGATCAGGCGCGAGCCCTGCGGGATCAGCAGGTAGCGGCCCGTGGCGGTGTCGTAGACCGCCTCGGTCACATTGCCGATGACCTGCCCCGGCAGATCAGAGCTGATGCCCGTCACCAACGCAGCCGGGATGATGGTGCCCGCCATGACTTGGTACGGCGATGCCGGCAGTAGCAAGCCGCCGGGGTTGCGCATGGCGGTGTCGCCTGTCTTGGCAATGAAGCCTTCTTTCTGGTCCTGGCGGTTCTGCACGGCAGTGGGATCGGCCGGCTGCGCTGCCGCTGCGGGCGCCAGGGCGCCGGCCAGCGCATCGAAGGGCTGCGCGGCGCGGGCCACGCCGGCAGGCGCAGCCTGGGCAGGCTTGGCCCCGGCGCCGCCGGACGCACGGAAAAACACCCCCGAGCGTGCCGCCTCCTCCGCCGCCAGCTGCGCCGCATGCGCCGGGTCGACACCGCCGCCCGGCACGCGCGTCTCCATCGGCTGCTGCGACTTCACGATGGCCGGTCCCAGGTCGCCCGGCAGCGGCTCGCCCAGTTGGGGTACGGCAGGCCGTGCCGGTAGCCCGGCGTAGTCCTTGGGCAACTGGTCCAGGCTCTCGGCCTTGGCCACGCGATCGACGTTGTACAGCTCGGCGGCTGCATTGCGCTCGCGCTTGTGCGGCTGCAGCGACCACAGCGTCGCGCCGAGCACCATGGTGGACAGCGCGCCGGCGATGACCGCCAGCATGCGGCGATTCAGCCGAACGACCGGTCGCGGCGATGCGCGCAACGCCATCGTCTCAGGATCGGCCTTCGGCGGAACAGCGGCAGCTTCGCTCATGATCCGCTGCCCCCACCTGCGCGCACCACACCGTCGGTGCGCTCGATGCGCACCACCTCGGCCTTGCCGCCCTTGTAGCCGCCCAGGCGCAGCTCAGCCGCGCCGAACAGTCGATCCACCACGTAGTACGGCGCGCGGAAGCGGTAGTTCACGAGCTGGCCATCGCCTTGCTTCCCGGTGACGAACAGCGGCGGTAGCTCGCCCTGCGCGATGCCGCCAGGGAACTGGATGTAGACCTTTTGTCCATCGTCGAAGGCGCGCAGCGGCTTCCACGGCGGGCTGTCGCCGCCGATCGCATAGCGGAAGCGAATGTTTTCCAGCGACAGGCCCGCATCGACGGGCGCGGCCGCTTGCGCTTCGCGCGCCTGCTTCTGCAGCGCCAGCATGCGATCTTTCGGGTAGTCCCAGGAAACCGAGGCCATCCAGGCCTGTGGCGTCGAGGTCAACTCGACCAGATAGGTGCGCCGGTTGGTCGTGATGACCATGTTGGTCTTCAGCCCCGTACGCGTGGGCTTGACCATCACGTTCACGCGCTGCGCCGACCCGGTGCCGCTGGTCGTGTCGCCCACGATCCAGCGCACGGTGTCGCCGGCCGAGACCGTCACCAGTTCCTCGCCCTCCTGCAGCGCAACAACGGTGACACGGCCAGGGCTCGTATAGACCTGGTACAGCGCGCCGTCGGTGAAGGGCCAGACCTGGATTGCGTTGACGTAGCCCTCGCGTGAAGGCGCGATGCGGGCCTCGTCGTTGGCCTTGGACACGCGCAGCTTCTCGTCGGCAGGCTCGGGCGCAGGCGGCGGGGCATCTGCAGCCGGCAGCGTCTTCATCTGCGCCGGCAGCGGCAAGGGCTTGGCAACCTCCACCACTTCGACCGGCGCGGGTGGCTCGGGCAGGCGCTGCGCCTGCACCGGTTCGTCCAGCGTGATCGTGGGCGGCGGCTTGCCCTGCGTCGCGCAGCCAGAAAAACCGGCGACCAGCATTGCCGGCAACACGTAAAGGCGCAAATGGGAGATCGGTTGGTTCATGGCTTCTTTACTCCTTCGTTTGCATCGAGTTCACGGCTCCACGACAGCCCGTTGACGTAGATGCCCAGGGGGTTCTTGCGCAGCCGTTCCTCGGTGCGCGGCGGCTGCAGCACGATGGACAGCACCGCGGTCCAGCGCTCGGTGGTGGCCGGTGCGCCGTTGACGTAGCCGCGCTCGATCCAGCGCACCTGGAACGACGAATCGCTGGCGCGCACGACGCTGGTAACTTCCACGGCCACCGAGTTCTGGCCGATTCGCGAGAACGGATCGTTGGTGCGCGCGTAGTCGTTGAGCGTGGCGGCGCCCCGGTCGGTGGCGTAGTCGTAGGCTTCGAGCCAGTTGCGCCGCACGACGATGGGGTCGATGGAGAGGGACCGCACATCGTTGATGAAGCGCGCAAGGTGGTGCGCGATCTGCGCATCACCGGGCCGGTACGGCGTGGCGGCCTCGCCGACTGTGCGCACCTGACCCGCCTGGTCGACCTCGATCACATAGGGGGTGACGATGGACTGCGCGGAGCGCCAGACGAGGCCGCCGGCCATCAACAGCGCCAGGGTGAGGCAGCCGAAGGCCATCAGGCGCCAGTTCTTCGCCTGCACGCGGGCAGAGCCGATTCGCTCGTCCCACGCCTGCGCGGCGGCCTGGTAGGGGGTGACGGGCGCCGGCGTATCTGCGTAGCGCACCGGGGGTCGTGTGAATCTCATGAAGGGTTCTCCTTGGCTGTCCTTAACCGTCATCCCGCAGACTGGGACTGGCACCGCTGCCACCGCTGTCGCCCGAGCGCAGCGTGTGGGCGGCAGCGGTCGCGCCGTGTGCGATGCGCTGGTGACGTTGGAGCCGCTGCGCCCAGGCGGGCGGCGCCGTGGATGCAGCCGGCGCATCGGTCGCTACCGCGCTGGCCGTGGAAGCGGCAGACGGAGGCGCGGCCGCCTCGGCAACGAAGTTCGCGACGCGCTCGCGAACGGCCTTGGCGCCCGACGCAACGCGATCACCGACTGCTCCGGCGCCGCTGCGCGCGACATTGGCCAGGCCCGCGCCAGCGGCGCGCAGGCCGCTGCCTCCCGAAGCCGCAGCACCGGCTTCATAATCCGAGCGAGCGCCACCGGCGAGCGTGCTGGCCGAGCGGCCTGCAGCCGCTGCGCCGCCGATCACACCGCGCGCCGCCCCAGGCGCCATGCGCGCACCGGCCGCGACCGCCGCGCCTGCGCCCGCAACGGCGGCGCCACCGGCAACCGCGAGCCCTGCTCCGCCGATCAGCGTCCCGGCCGCCGCGCCAGCACTGAGTTGCGGTGCACCGGACACCAGTCCGGTGGCGATACCCGGCCCGAAGATGCCCAAGCCGAACAGCGCGAGCGAGGCGAGCATGATGGTGAGCGCGTGGTCGATGCTCGGCTCGGTGCCCGGCGGCGTCGTGAACTCGCCGAACAGACCCGTGCCGATGCCGACGATTGCGGCCAGCACCAGCACCTTGATGCCAGACGACACCACGTTGCCCAGCACCCGTTCGGCGAGGAACGACGTCTTGTTCCACAGCGCGAAGGGCACTAGGACGAAGCCGGCGAGCGTCGTCAGCTTGAACTCGATCAGCGTCACGAAGAGCTGGACCGCGAGCACGAAGAAGCTCACGATGACCACGAGCCAGGCCAAGCCCAGCACCGCGATCAGGTCGAGATTGGCGAACACCTCTGGGAAGCCCGTCAGGTCGCCGATCTGCGTCATGATCGGCCGCCCGGCATCGATGCCGACCTGCGCGAGCCGGCCCGGCTGCAGCAGCTGTGCCTGCGTCAGCGCAGAGCCCGAGGCGGTCAGGCCCAGGCCCGCGAACGATCGGAAGACGATGCCAGCCAGCGTGTTGAAGTTGCCGATGATGTAGGCGAAGGCTCCAACGTAGAGCACCTTCTTGATGAGCTTGGCAATCACCTCGTCTCCGCCACCGCCGCCGGCGTGGCTCATCGCCCAGAACAGGCCGGCAAGCGTCATGTCGATCAGCACCAGCGTGGCCGTCAGGAATGCGATCTCGCCGCCGAGCAGGCCGAAGCCCGAATCGATGTAGCGCGAGAGGACGTCCAGGAAGCGGTCGATGACGCCCACGTCGTTCATGACATCATTCCTTGGGCGCCGACTCTGCGGCCGGCGGCGCTGGCAGCGTCACCGGATCGGCGGCATAGGGGGAGCGGCCGCCGTCAAGAAAGCGCCGCCGCGTGGCCTCGGCCACGGAATTGCACTGCGCATCTCCGACCTCGGCATGGTCCGCCTTGCAGGCCTCGCGCAATTCCCGCAGGCGCTGGGGATTGGCGACCAGGGATTCGACGCTCTCGATGGGCAGAGGCTTCTTCTCGCAGGCGGCCAGCGCGACCGCGCAAAGGCAGAGGAGCAGGGTTCTTTGCATGGAGCTGTTCCTTTCAGTTGCCGTAGAAGTTGACGTTGACGGGCGTGTACGGCGTGCCCTCGCCGTGGAAGCGCCGGCGCACCTCGCGGGCCCGCTCCTGCACCGCGACCTGGCGTGCCAGTTCCAGTGCCGCGGCACGGTCCTGGGTGATCTGCAGTTGCTGCGCCTGCATCGCCTGGCGCGACTGCAACGCGAGCAGTTGGTTCGTCGCCTGCGTCGCCTGCAGCGCGCCCACGGCCGACTGGCTGCGGTTCACGAGATCCGTCAGCGTGCGCTCGTCGGCGGCGAAGTTCTGCACCGCCTGCGACTGGACCTTGGTGGCAGTGCGCAGCGCTTCGAGGGAGTGGGACCACCGCCTGCGTGCATCCAGCGCCATCTGCATGCCCGAGGTCGCGGCGCCGTACGAATCCGGGTAGAGGCTCCGGAACTCGGTCTCCATCTGCGAGACGTTGAAGGCGAGCCCCTGTGCCTGCTGGATCAGCTGGTTGGTCGCCGACAGCGTGGCCCGCAGCTCGGACAGTGCGCTGAAATCCAGGCTCGTTAGGTTCTTCGCCTGGTTCATCAGCGACTGCGCCTGGTTCTGCAACTGCTTGATCTGATTGTTGATCTGCTCCAGCGTGTTGGCCGCCGTCAGAATGTTCTGCGCTAGGTTGGTCGGGTCGATCACCACCCATTGCGCATGTGCGCCGGGTGCTAGACCGGTGAGCAGGGCCGCGGCAGCGGCCAGCAAGGTCTTCTTCATGGCTGAATCTCCTGAGGTGAAGGAAACGATGGAATGAGGTCAGCGGCCCACTCCAGACCGCAGTGGCGAAGCCAATGGACCGCGAAATCCTGTGCGCCGTGCGCCACGAGCACGGCATCGATGTCGCGCTGGTGCTCGGGAGTCGAGGCGCCCGCGAAAGCCAGCGCCACCGGCCCGAGGTCCAGGTCGAACACACGGTTGCCCAGACGCGACTGGTAGTAGTAGTCCTGTTTGGGCTGCGCCTGCGCGACGATCTCGATCTGCCGTGCGTTGAGCCCGAAGCTCTCGTAGATCGTGCGGATCTGCGGCTCCGCGGCCTGCGGGTTGGGCAGGAAGATGCGGCTTGCACAACTCTCCACGATCGCCGGCGCGATGGCCGAGCCCTGGATGTCCGCCAGGCTCTGCGTGGCGAAGACGACGCTGACGTTCTTCTTGCGCAGCGTCTTGAGCCACTGGCGAATGCGCGCCGCAAACGCCGGGTCATCAAGGAACAGCCACGCCTCGTCAAGGATCAACAGCGTGGGCGCGCCATCCAGCCGCTCCTCGAAACGCGCGAACAGGTAGCGCAGCACCGCCAGCGCGGCGGCCTTGCTGTGCATAAGTTCCTCCATCTCGAAGCCCTGCACGTCCGCACTGCCCAGCCGGTCGTGGTCGGCGTCCAGCAAGCTGCCGTGCGCCCCACCCAGCACATAGGGCGCGAGCGCCTGCCGCAGCGCGTTGGACTGCAGCAGCACCGACAGGCCGGTCAGGGTGCGCTGCTCCACCGGTGCGCTGGCCAGGCTACCGAGCGCGGACCAGACCGCTTCGCGTTCCTCCGGCCCGACGGCCATACCCTCCTGGATCAGCCGACCCTCAATCCACTCGGCTGCCCAGGTGCGGTAGCCCTGGCGGTCGATACGGGCCAGAGGCTGGAAGGCGATGGCGTTCTCGCCACTCGACTCGTCGGCCCGGCCCAGGTCGTAGTGCTCACCGCCCAGGCCCAGGACCGTCGCGCGGATCGACCGCCCCCAGTCGAACGCGAAGATGCGAGAGTCCGGGTAGCGGCGGAATTGCAGCGCCATCGTCGCCAGGAGCACCGACTTGCCCATGCCGATCGGGCCGACGACCAGCGTGTTGCCCACGTCGCCGATATGCGTCACGAGCCGGAACGGCGTCGCACCATCGGTGCGCGTCACGATCAGCGGCGGACAGTCCAGGTGCGCATTGCGCTCCTGCCCCGCCCAGACGGCGGACACCGGCATCATGTGCGCCAATCCCAAGGTCGAGACGATCGGTTGTCGCACGTTGGCATAGGCGTTGCCCGGGATGGAGGACAGCCAGGCCTCGACGACGTTCAGCGTCTCCGGGATGGTCACGAACCCTCGGCCCTGGATCGCCCGCTCCACCTGCCGCAGCTTCTCATCGGCGG
>NZ_LMTS01000138.1:32521-39678 GCF_001541225.1 Variovorax sp. WDL1
GCATCCATCACCACCACCGTGGCGGTGAGATAGCCGAAGGCCACCTGGTCGCTGCCCAGTTCCTGCAGCGCCGCATCGGCGTCCGCCGCTTTGTTGCTGGCGTCCGTGTCCACCAGGACACTCTCCTGCTGGAAGATCGTCTCGCGCAGCAGCGCCACGATGTTCTTGCGCTTGGCGAACCACTGACGGCGCAGGCGCGTCAGCTCCTTCTCCGCCTCGGCCTTGTCCATGCACAGAAAGCGCGTAGACCAGCGGTAGGCGAAGCCGAGCCGGTTCAGATCGTCCAAGATGCCCGGCCAGGTCGAGGTCGGGAAGCCGCGCACGGTCAGCACGCGCAGGTGCTCATCGCCCAGCATGGGCGCGAGGCCGCCTACGAGCGGCGCATCGGCCAGCAGCGCATCCAGATGGATAGGTACCTCCGGCACGGCCACCGGATGGCGGCGGGTGGACACCGTGGCATGGAGGTATGTCAGCGTCTGTGCGTCGTCCAGCCGGGCGATCTCTGGCATCACGCCGTCGAGAAGATCGAGCACCCGGTCAGTCTCGGCGACGAAGGCGGTCAGGCGATCTCGCCAGTCCACCCCATCGCTCGCCCGGTTCTCATAGAGCATTCCTGCCGCGCGCGCACGGGACTCCTCGGGCGGCAGGTACTGCAGCGTCAGGTGGTAGCGGCTCTCGAAGTGGCTGGAGGATTGTTCGAACGCGGCGCGACGTTCCTCCTCCACCAGCCAGGACAGCGGCTCCGGGAAGTCGGAGCGGGGATAGCCGGCAGCCGGTAGGCGCTCCGCCTCGATGAACAGGGCCCAGCCCGAGCCCAGCCGGCGCAGCGCGTTGTTGAGGCGTGCGGTGATGGACACCAGTTCACCCTGCGTCGCACTGTCCAGGTCGGGGCCCCGGAAGCGCGCCGTGCGCTGGAAAGAGCCGTCCTTGTTCAGCACCACACCCGGCGCGACGAGCGCGGCCCAGGGCAGCCAATCGGCCAGCAGCGCAGGACGTTTTCGGTATTCAGCGAGATTCAGCACCGCATGCTCCTTACACGTCCAGCAGTGATCGCTGCTTCATGTGCCGCGCGAAAACCTGCATGAATTGCGGATCCGCACGCGCACCCCACACCGCGAGCGAGTGGCCTACGAGCCATAGCAGGAGCCCGGGAATCCAGAGCTGCAGCCCGAGCCCGACGGCCGCAGCGAGCGTGCCGTTTGCGATCGCCACGGTGCGCGGTGCGCCGCCCATCAGGATGGGCTCCGTCAACGAACGGTGCAGCGGCACCTCGAACCCTGGTGCGTCATTCACGTTCATGCCAGCACCGCCCCGCCGCTGAACGAGAAGAACGACAGGAAGAAACTCGAGGCAGCGAATGCGATCGACAAGCCGAAGACGATCTGCACCAGCTTGCGGAAGCCACCGCTCGTGTCGCCGAACGCGAGCGTCAAGCCCGTGGCGATGATGATGATCACCGCGACGATGCGCGCCACCGGTCCCTGGATCGACTCGAGGATGGATTGCAGCGGTGCCTCCCAGGGCATGTTCGAGCCGGCCGCGTAGGCGGGCAGCGCGAAGGCCATCAGCAGCGCGGCCGGCAGCACGATTTGCAGCGCCAGGCGAAAGCGTCCGATGTGCAGAGACGGGTCTACGGAAATGCGCGAAGTCGTCATGACGGTTCTCCTGGAAGTGATGGCAGTGAGGGAAGCGAAGGCAATGGCGCGGACGCCAGTTCGTGGCTGAGCTGATAGCCGTTCGCGCCGAGGCCAACGACGCGCGCGATGGCCTCCACACGGCGCGTGCGGCCACGCCCGGAGATGAAGACGATGACGTTGATGGTCTCGGCGATCAGTGCGCGCGGCACGTTCATCGACACTTCCTGCACGAGCTGTTCGAGACGCGTGAGCGCGCCCATCGCGGAGCCCGCATGCAAGGTGGCTATGCCGCCCGGGTGGCCTGTGCCCCAGGCCTTGAGCAGGTCCAACGCCTCGGGGCCGCGGACCTCGCCGACGACGATGCGGTCAGGGCGCAGGCGCAGCGTAGAGCGCACGAGTTCGGTCATGCTGACCACGCCAGGCCGCGTGCGCAGCGGCACGTGGTCGTCCGCCGTGCACTGCAGCTCCACCGTGTCTTCCAGCACGATCACGCGATCCCCGGTGGCCGCCACCTCGTCGAGCAATGCGTTGGCGAGCGTGGTCTTGCCGGTGCTCGTACCACCTGCGATCAGGATGTTCTGGCGGTCGCGCACGGCCACGCGCAGGAATGCGGCCTGGTCGGCGGAGAGGATGCCGTCAGCCACGTAATCTTCCAGGCGTATCACCGCGACGGCGCGCTTGCGCAGCGCGAACACCGGTCCTGGTGTGACCGGCGGCAGCGCGCCCTCGAAGCGCTCGCCGGTCTCGGGCAGTTCGGCGGTTAGCAGGGGCTTGTCCGCATGCACCTCGGCGCGCACGTGTGCCGCGATCAACCGGATGATGCGTTCGCCGTCGGCGGGCGACAGCGTGACGCCCATCGGCGCACGGCCGCTGCCGAGGCGGTCCAGCCACAATGATCCATCCGGGTTGAGCAGCACTTCGACCACGTCGGGATCGGCCAGCGCCTGCGCGATCTCCGGTCCCATCGCTGTGCGCAGCATGCGGATGCGACGGTCCAGGGCCAGCGATCCCGGCGCAACAGATCTGTTCGGATCTCGCGGCGCGCCGGTCATGAAGCCGCCTCCGGTTTGCTGTAAGCCGGGGTCGCTGGCCGATCATCTGCGGAGGTGTTCCCCACAGGATCACTCAATCCGAAGAACTGGCTGTCCTCGGGCTGGATCTCCTCGTACACGTCCTTGACCAGACTGCGTCCACGCAGGAGGTGACGGCCGAGCTGTTCGATGAACTGCTCAAAGCGGAGGCGCCCTTGCGCCCGTGCCGCCTCCTGATGCGCCTCGGGCACTGGCGTGCTGACGGTCAGGAAGTAGCGCACATACAGCGCCACCGTCTCGATCAGGATGTTCTGGTCGCGTTCGAGCTTGTCGTACTGGCGCGAGAGGCGATCCAGCCGCTTGGCGATGGCGGCCTCACGCTGGTCGCCACTGTCGGGGGAGAGGAACGAGGACAGCGCGGCGGCGATGATCGAAGACTTGGACAGGCCCTTCATTGCGGCGAGCTCGTCCAACCGGCGTGCGTGGTCGCGCTCGAGGAAGATGTTCAGGCGGGCGCGGCTCATAGGGCGATCCCATCGTCGGGGTCCAGCGCGGCCACCCGTGCTGCGCGCTGCAGGCGCGGGTCCAGCTGCGTCGGCAGGGGCAGCGGAGAGTCATCGTCATCGAGCAGGCCAAGGTCGTCAGCGCTGTGCTCGGGCTGCGGGATAAACGCCACCTCTCCCAACTCGGGCTGATGCTGGCGTCCACCGTCGTCGACGGAGCCGCCCTGACCTGCCATCGCCATGTCCAGAATGGGCGCGGCAAGCGGCGCAAGGCCGCTCCAGTCGTCGGGGCGCGGCGCCGGGGCGTCTGCATAGCGCCCGCCTGATGCAACAAGCGGCGCGGGCTTCACGCGCACCGTGAAGTTGCGGTCGAGGTAGTAGCGGATCTTGCGCGCCTTGATCGGCGGATGGCCCGAGACCATCACCACCGCATCGTCGGGCGGCAACTGCATCACCTCGCCGGGCGTAAGCAACGGGCGCGCCGTCTCCTGGCGCGAGACCATCAGGTGCCCGAGCCACGGCGCGAGCCGATGGCCGGCATAGTTGCGCTGCGCGCGCAACTCGGTGGCCGTGCCTAGCGCGTCGGAGATGCGCTTGGCGGTGCGCTCGTCATTGGTGGCGAACGCGATGCGAACGTGGCAGTTGTCGAGGATCGAATGGTTTTGCCCGTAGGCCTTGTCGATCTGGTTGAGCGACTGCGCGATCAGGAAGGCACGCAGGCCGTAGCCCGCCATGAAGGCCAGCGCCGATTCGAAGAAATCCAGGCGCCCGAGTGCCGGAAACTCGTCGAGCATCAGCAGCAGCTTGTGCCTGCGCTCGATGCCATCCGATCCGTCGAGCGATTCAGTCAGACGCCGACCGACCTGATTGAGGATCAGGCGGATGAGCGGCTTGGTGCGGCTGATGTCCGAGGGCGGCACAACGAGGTACAGCGACACCGGGTGCTCGGCCGAGATCAGGTCGGCGATGCGCCAGTCGCAGCGCGACGTGACTTCGGCGACCGTCGGATCGCGGTACAGGCCAAGGAAGCTCATGGCCGTCGACAGCACGCCCGAGCGTTCGTTCTCGCTCTTGTTGAGGACTTCACGTGCAGCCGACGCGACTACGGGATGCGGCGCCCCACCCTCACCGTTCTCCAGATGCTTGGTGGCCATCATCCGATGCAGCGTGACATCGAAGGGGCAAGCCGGATCGGACAAAAAGTCGGCGACGCCGCGCAGCGTCTTGTCCTCACCGGCATAGAGCACGTGCAGGATTGCGCCGACCAGTAGCGCGTGGCTGGTCTTCTCCCAGTGGTTGCGCCGTTCCAGCGCACCCTCGGGATCGACAAGGATGTCGGCAATGTTCTGCACATCGCGCACTTCGTGCACGCCGCGCCGCACTTCCAGCAGCGGGTTGTAGGCCGCCGACTTGGAGTCGGTCGGATTGAACAGCAGGCAGTGCGAGAAGCGTGAACGCCAGCCTGCGGTGAGCGTCCAGTTCTCGCCCTTGATGTCGTGGATCACTGCGGAGCCGGGCCAGGACAGCAGAGTGGGCACAACCAGGCCAACACCCTTGCCGGAGCGCGTGGGCGCAAAGGCCATTACGTGCTCGGGCCCGTCGTGGCGCAGGTAGTCGTCGTCCTTGCGGCCGAGGAGGACGCCGGAAGGATTGGTCAGCCCTGCCTTGCGGACATCCTCCGTCTCGGCCCACCGCGCGGAGCCATAGGTGGTAACGCGGCGCGCCAGCCGCGAGCGCCAGACCGCCATGCCGATGGCCACTCCCGTGGCCAGCAGCCCGCTGGATGCGGCGATTGCACCGCCGCGCAAAAACACTTCCGGCGCATAAACGTCATACCAGTACCACCACTCGAACAGCTTCCAGGGCTCATAGATCGGGAAGCCAGCGACGTCCGCCCATGCAGGCCCCAGTTGCGGCTGGTGGCCCAGCGCCCGGGCGGTCCACTGCGTGGCACCCCATACGCCGCCAATGGCCGCGCACAAGACGGTAGCCACCTGACCGAACAGGATGCCCGTCTGGACGCTGGACGTCCCGCCTTCGCCAACTCCGGATCGAACTGCCATGCCGTACGTTCCCTTCTGCGCTCCAAAGCGCCACGCGCATGCGCGCCCGTGGCGCGCATCGCACGAGTCTGGAATCGGTGCGCCGTGCAGTACACCCATGAGGGCGTAGCTCAGCGAAGGCTGGCGTGTTTGTCGCTTGAAAGCGCAGTTGGCTGGCTGGATTCCAAGAGGCTGGAGACGCAAAATCCCCAGCGTTTTGGTCAGGAGCATCCATCACTCGAACTCTCGCGTCCAAGGCCGATTCGGCGATGAACGGCTCAAGCGCATCAAGCTTGCGTTCTCGTTGACGCTCATTGCATTGTTGCTGACGGCAGATTCCGTCGCTGGATCAGCGGCGGCAGCACGTAGACGCCTGCCTTATCGTTTCGCGCGCGAAGCGGTCCAGTCGCTTGATCCAGCGGGCGCTCGCGTATCGCCTTGACCTGCACCTCGACGCCGTCTCGCGCTCCAGCGCCATTCACTGAGCGTAGAGCCTGTGATCGCTGATGCTCGGTAGGCGCAACATCCAAGGCGTTCATCTACGGGTACAAACCGCGCTCTTGCCGCGCCATGAGGATGCGCTCGCAAGCCACCGCATAGGTCGCGGTGCGCAGCGTGATCTTGTGCCTGTCGGCTGTGTCCCAGATGTGATTGAGCGCGTTCATCATGATGCGGTCGAGGCGCACGTTGATTTCGTCTTCGTCCCAGAAGAAGGACGAGAAGTCCTGCACCCATTCGAAGTAGCTCACGGTCACGCCACCGGCGTTGCAGATCACGTCGGGCACGACCAGCACGCCGCGCTCGGCGAGGATGTCGTCGGCTTCGGGCACGGTTGGGCCGTTGGCGCCTTCCAGCACCAGCTTGGCGGTGGTCTTCTTGGCGCGTTCCGCGGTGATCTGGCCTTCGAGCGCGGCCGGGATCAGGATGTCGCAGGGCACGTCCCAGAACTGCTCGTTCGGCACCACGTCGCCACCCTTGAAGCTCACGGCGCCGGCGACGGTGCGCGAGATCGGGATCAGCTTGGCCAGGTCGAGGCCGTCCGCGTTGACGACCGTGCCGGTGTGGTCCTGCACCGCGACGATCTTCGCGCCCGCTTCGGCGAAGAGTTCGGCCGCAACCGAACCCACGTTGCCGAAGCCCTGCACGGCGATGCGCGCGCCACGCAGGTCGAGGCCCAGGCGTCGCGCCGCTTCGCGGCCCGTGACGAACACGCCGCGGCCGGTGGCCTTGACGCGCCCGAGCGACCCCCCAAGGTGCAGCGGCTTGCCGGTGACGACGCCGGTGGCGGTGCCGCCGACGTTCATCGAATAGGTGTCCATCATCCACGCCATGATCTGGGCGTTGGTGTTGACGTCGGGAGCGGGAATGTCCACCTGCGGCCCGATGATGATGCCAATCTCGCTGGTGTAGCGGCGCGTGACCTTCTCCAGTTCCTGCAGCGAGAGCTTCTTTGGGTCGACGCGGATGCCGCCCTTTGCACCGCCGTAGGGCAGGTTCACTGCGGCGGTCTTTACCGTCATCCAGGCTGACAGCGCCATCACTTCTTCGAGCGTTACGTCGGGATGGAAACGCACGCCGCCCTTGCCCGGTCCGCGGCTCATGTTGTGCTGCACGCGGTAGCCCTCGAAGTGGGCGATGGTGCCATCGTCCATCTCGATCGGCACGTCGACGATTAGCGCGCGCTTTGGCCGCTTCAGCGTTTCGGACCACTTGGCCAGAGCGCCCAGGTAGGGCACGACGCGGTCGACCTGCTGAAGGTACGTACCCCACGGGCTATTGGCGCTTGGGGTGACAAAGGAAAGCTCTTGACACATGAAAAGCAGAGAAGAAGGTTACAAAGTTAAGACGAATTTGGAGCTGCTCACTCGATGGCCTTGCCCATGTCTTCGACCACCTTCTTGGCATCGCCGAAGACCATCATGGTCTTGTCCATGTAGAACAGCT
>NZ_LMTS01000104.1 GCF_001541225.1 Variovorax sp. WDL1
CAGGCGCAGGTGCTGGTGCAGGCGCAGGCGCAGGTGCAGGTGCAGGCGCAGACGTCAGCCTGCATGACTTCACCACGAATGGCGCAGGATCGGTCCCGAAGTAGGCATTGGTGCAGGGCACCGTGCCACTGACTGTCTTCTGCACCCAGCGGGTGTCGGCGCCGTAGGCCACCAGCGTTGGACTCGACACCGTAAAGGTGCCGCCTTCGATGGCTAGCGTCGCTCCAGACGGCGCGGGCGCGGGTGCAGGCGCAGGTGCGGGCGCAGGCGCAGGTGCGGGCGCAGGCGCAGGTGCGGGTGCGGGTGCAGGTGCAGGTGCAGGTGCAGGTGCAGGCGCAGGCGCAGGTGCGGGCGCAGGTGCAGGTGCAGGCGCAGGCGCAGGCGCAGGTGCAGGT
>NZ_LMTS01000164.1:0-18857 GCF_001541225.1 Variovorax sp. WDL1
AGCCTCAACACAACAGCAACGTCCGAATCACCCGACAGCAAGCCCCACCCCCACCTCTCCCCCGACGCGCGAAGGAGCAAGGCCCACGCGCGCAGAAGCGGCAAAGCAGCGTTCATGCGCATCATCCTTTCTGGAACTGGGCGAGTTGCCGCCGCTGTTCCTCAAGATGCGCCGGCATGACCTCGTAGACGTCCTCGAACATCGCCGCCGGCCCGAACAGATGCCCGTCGGCGAGCGAACCGTAGCGCTCCGCCTCCTTCATCGCCGCACTCACCTGGGCCTCGAGTTCCGACTGCACCTTCCGATGCTCTTCCTCCGACCAGGCGCCGATGCCGCGCAGGTGCTGCGCCAGCCGATCGATCGGATCCCCCAGCGGGAAGTGCTGCCAGTCGTCGGCCGGCCGGTAGCGCGAAGGATCGTCCGAGGTGGAATGGGCGCCCGCACGGTAGGTCACCCATTCGATCAGGGTCGGCCCGAGATTGCTGCGCGCCCGCTGCGCCGCCCACTGCGAAGCCGCGATCACCGCGAGGAAATCGTTGCCGTCCACGCGCAGCGAGGCGATGCCGCAGCCGACGCCGCGTGCGGCGAAGGTGGTGGCCTCGCCGCCCGCAATGGCCTGGAAGGTGGAGATCGCCCACTGGTTGTTGACCACATTGAGGATCACCGGCGCGCGGTACACGTGCGCGAAGGTCAGCGCGGTGTGGAAGTCGGATTCGGCAGTGGCGCCGTCGCCGATCCAGGCCGAGGCGATGCGCGTGTCACCCTTGATCGCCGAGGCCATGCCCCAGCCCACCGCCTGGATGAACTGCGTGGCCAGGTTGCCCGAGACCGAGAAGAAGCCGGCACGCTTCATCGAATAACACACCGGCAACTGCCGCCCCTTGAGCGGGTCGCGCTCGTTGGACATGAGCTCGCAGATCAGGTCCACCATCGACACGTCGTCGCGCGCCAGCAGCAGCCCCTGCTGGCGGTAGGTGGGAAAGCACATGTCGCCTTGCTGGAGCACCAGCGCATGGCCGGTGGCGATGGCCTCCTCGCCCAGGCACTGCATGTAGAAGGAGATCTTCTTCTGCCGCTGCGCGATCAGCATGCGGGCGTCGAAGGTCCGCGTCTTCATCATCGCCAGCAGGCCGCGGCGCAGCAACGCGGCATCGGCCTCGGGCGCCCAGGGCCCGACCGCGCGGCCTTCGTCGTCGAGCACGCGCACCAGCGTGTAGGCCAGGTCGCTGGTGTCGGCCGGCGCGGCCTCCACCGGCGGACGCCGCACCTCGCCGGCACGCGAGAGATGCAGGTAGGAGAAATCGGTCTCCCGGCCCGGCCGGCCAGTCGGCTCCGGGACGTGCAGACGAAGTGGGGGTGCGCCCTGGCTCATCGCGTTGTCTCCGCGTTGTCGTGAGCCAAAGCCTAGCGAATTTCCCGCGCTTGCGCAGCCGGGCAAGTGCGCGAGGAAGCCCTTGACCACCCCCGGGCCGGGGCGGCCTCAATCGATGCTGATCTTCGCCGCCTTCGCCACCTCGGCCCACTTCACCCGGTTGGCATGGACCGTCTGCTTGAACTGGGCGGCCGTCTCGATGCGCACGGTGTTGCCCTGCGCTTCGAACTTCTCGCGGATCTCGGGCTGCTCCAGCACGGCGCGGATCGCGGCGCTGAGCTTGTCGACGATGCGCGCGTCGGTGCCCTTGGGCGCGAACACGCCGAACCAGATCGAGCTGTCGAAGCCCTGCGTGCCTGGAAGGCCGCTGGAGGCGATGGTCGGCACCTCCTTGACCGCCGCCACCGGCTTGGCCGTGGTCACGCCCAGCAGCCGCACCTTGCCCGCCTTGTAATGGGGCAGCACGGTCTGCACCTGGTTCATGATGCAGCAGGTCTCGCCGCGCACCACCGAGGCGATGGCCTCCGGCCCGCCCTTGTAGGGCACGTGGGTCATGTCCAGGCCCAGGCGCGAATTGAACTCGGCAAAGGCCATGTGCGTGCCGGCGCCGTTGCCGGTGGAGGCGTAGTTGTACTTGCCGGGGCTGGCCTTGACGCGGTCGACGAACTCCTTGAGTGTCTTGACGTCGATGACTTCGGGATTGATGGTGAGCACGTTCGAGACATCGAGCACCGGCGCCACCGGCACGAAGTCGGCCTCGACGTCGAAGGGGAGCTTCTTGTACAGCGCGGCGTTGCTGCCGTGCGTGGCCGCCGTGCCGAAAGCCAGGGTGTAGCCGTCGGGCCTGGCGCGCGCCACGTACTCGCTGGCGATGTTGCCGGCGGCGCCGGACTTGTAGTCGATCACCACCGGCTGGCCGAGCTTCTGCGAGAGCGGCTCCTGGATGGTGCGGGCCACCACGTCGACGCCGGAGCCGGCCGGGAAGCCCATGATCAGCGTGACCGGCTGCTGCGGCCAATCGGCCTGGGCGACGGCAAGGGGTGCCGCCAGCACGAGGCCGGCGGCGGCGAGGAGCGAGCGGCGCAGGCGGCCGCGAAGAGAACCAGGCATTTCAGTCCTTCGAAGAGACGGGAGCGAGCCCGCATTGTGGCGCGCGGCTCATGCGCGATCGCATCGAAGCTTATGCAGCAGCAACCATGCCAACTGCAGCGCCCGGCCGGCCTCTCGATAATGACGGCCCATGGCACGCCCCACCCAACAACTCCATTCCGCGCGCGAGCCGGCCGCCGTGCTGCCCGCCGCCACCGTCCTGCTCCTGCGCGACACGCCCGAAGGCCTCGAGATCCTGATGACGCGGCGCTCCGCCAGCGCCAGCTTCGCCCCCGGCGCCTATGTGTTTCCGGGCGGGCGCATCGAGGCCGCGGATGCCGCGGCCCAGGCCGTCGCCACGCGCCGGCCCGCGCAGAGCGATCTGCAGCTCACCCAGTCCGTCGCCGCGGTGCGCGAGTGCTTCGAGGAACTCGGCGTGCTGCTCGCCCGGCATCCTGACGGCCGCCCGGTCGACCCCGACGCCGTCGCGGCCATGGATCGGAGCACCACCTCCGCGGTGGCGCTGGCGCAACAGTGCGCCGCGCGCGGCCTGCTCCTTGCCACCGACCAGGTCTATACGCTGGCCCACTGGATCACCGACCGCGACCTGCCCAAGCGCTTCGACGTGCCCTTCCTGGTGGCGCGCATGCCCGAGGGCCAGACGCCGGTGGCCGACGAGACCGAGCAGTTCGAGCCCTGCTGGGTGCGGCCGGGCGATGCGCTGGCGCGGCACCAGGCGGGCGGCTTCTTCATGATCTTCCCGACGCTGCGCACCCTGGAGCGGCTGGCGTCCTACGAAACGGTGGACGCGGTGCTCGACGCCTGCGCGAATCGGCCGGGCGGCGAAGGCCCGCTGTGGACCAGCTGCCCGCGCGCCGGCCTGCTGCGCGGCAAGGAAGCGCGCTACATGGAGCACGAGTCGCCCTACGGCGAACTGGCGCTGGTCAGCCCCGACGGCCAGATCGTCCATGAGCTCGGCTGGCAGACGGAGGCGCCGGTGGCGCTTCTGAAGAATCTGCGGCGCCTGACCGCGCCCAACCCCGGCGCGATGACCGGCCCCGGCACCAACAGCTACATCGTGGGCGACGCGGCCAGCGGCTACATCGTGATCGACCCGGGCCCGAACGACCCCGCCCACATCGAGCGGCTGCGGCAGGCCACCGGCGGCGATATCCGCCTGATCGTCTGCACCCATTCGCATGCCGACCATTCCCCGGGCGCGGCGCCGCTGCAGGCGCTGTGCGCGCCCAAGCCGCCCATCCTCGGCCTGCCTTCGGCGCCGACCGCGCGCCCGTCTTCGCACTTCGTGCCCGAGCGCGTGCTGCAGGACGGCGAGCGCCTGGTGCTGCAGGACGGCCAAGGCACGACGCACACGCTGCGCGCCGTGCACACGCCCGGCCATGCGGCCAACCACCTGTGCCTGGTGCTGGAGGAAGACGGCCTGCTCTTTTCCGGCGACCATGTGCTCAACGGCAGCACCACGGTGATCGATCCGCCCGACGGCAACATGAACGCCTACCTCGATTCGCTCGACCGGCTCGACGCGGTCTGCGCCGAAGGCGGCATCCGCTTCATCCTGCCGGCGCACGGCCATGTGCTGGGCGAGGCGCGCGCCGCCATCGCCTACTTGAAGGCGCATCGCCTGAAGCGTGAGGCCAGGATCGCCGCCGCCATGGAGCGCCTGCCGCACGGCGCCCCCGAGGACTGGCTGCCGCTCGCCTACGACGACGTGCCGCAGCGGATGTGGCCGGTGGCCGCGCGCTCGCTGGCCGCCCACGTGGAGCGCATCCGCCAGCGCGCGCTGCAATGAACGACACCGACGAAGGCATCCGCCTGGCCAAGCGCGTGGCCGCGCTGGCCGGCTGCTCGCGGCGCGAGGCCGAGCTGCTGATCGAGAACGGCGCGGTGCGCGTCGACGGCGAGCCGGCGCTGCTGCCGCAGTCGCGCGTGCAGCCGCACCAGCAGGTCGAGATCGAGGCAGGCGCGCGGCCCGCGCCGGTGGTGCCGGTCACGCTGCTGCTGCACAAGCCGGCCGGCACGGCGATGGAGCAGGCGCACCGCCTGCTCGTTCCCGCGAACCACCACGCGCCCGAGCGCGCGGGGCTGCGCTTCCTGCCGCGCCACGTCGCGGCGCAGCGCGGCATGACGCCGCTGGAGACCGGCGCCAGCGGCCTGGTCGTCTTCACGCAGGAATGGCGTATCGAGCGCAAGCTGCACGAAGACGCGGGGCTGCTGGAACACGAGGTCATCGCCGACGTGGCCGGCCCCGTGGGACCCGAGCAGTTGGCGCGGCTGAACCAGGCACCGGCACGCGTCAGCGTCAGCCAGCAGGCGGAGGGGCACACCGGCCTGCGCTTCGCCGTCAAGGGACTTCAGCCGGGCCAGATCGCGCACCAGTGCCAGGCAGTCGGCCTGCAACTGCTGGGCATGCGGCGCCTGCGCATCGGCCGGGTGGCGCTGGCGGGACTGCTGCCCGGCCAATGGCGCTATCTGCTGCCGAACGAACGCTTCTGAGCTCCTGGCCTGCGCGGTGCGGTGGCCGGCGGCCGTTCGAGCCCGATCCTGAAGAAAGTGTGAAGCGCGCCTGTAAGCCGGATTCTGTGCGCTGGAGTTTCCTCCAACGTGACCGCCATTACTCTGGGCCGTCTGTCACCAGACGGCTCGGTGCCACCTACCCGCCAGCTCTGCGGAACCACATCGACGCTGGCCTACTTGGTGTTGCTGCGCGCAGAGATTGCCCGTTTCACCCGGCCGGGTTGCCCCGGCCGACTCGTCTCTGTTGCTCTGATCCTCACCTCGCGGTGGAGAGCCGTTAGCTCCTGCGCTGTCCTGTGCAGTCCGGACTTTCCTCCAGTGCGCCCTTTCGGGACTTGCACCAGCGGCGGTCCGGCGCGCTTCACGGCCGCGATTATGTCGCCTGCAGGCACGGTCGCCCCGACTCCTCCAGAATGGCCGCTTTGTCCCACCGGCCATCCAAAGGAGATCGAATGAAAGCCCAGAACATCCTGCAGACCATCGGCAGCACGCCGCACGTGCGCATCCAGCGCCTGTTCGGCCATGCGACGCAAGAGGTGTGGATCAAGTGCGAACGCGCCAACCCCGGCGGCTCGATCAAGGACCGCATCGCGCTGGCCATGGTCGAGGAGGCCGAGCGCTCCGGTGCACTGAAGCCCGGGGGCACCATCGTCGAGCCCACCTCGGGCAACACCGGCATCGGCCTGGCGATGGTCGCCGCGGTCAAGGGCTACAAGCTGGTCCTGGTGATGCCCGACAGCATGTCGGTCGAGCGCCGGCGCCTGATGCTGGCCTACGGCGCCAGCTTCGACCTGACACCGCGCGAGAAGGGCATGAAGGGCTCGATCGCACGTGCCGAGGAGATCGTGGCCGGCACGCCGGACGCCTGGATGCCGCAGCAGTTCGACAACCCGGCCAATGTGGAGGTGCATGCGCGCACCACCGCCGAGGAGATCGCGGCCGACTTTCCCGACGGCATCGACGTGCTGATCACCGGCGTGGGCACCGGCGGCCACATCACCGGCTGCGCACGCGTGCTGAAGAAGAAGTGGCCCAGGCTGAAGGTCTTTGCTGTGGAGCCGGTGGCGTCGCCCGTGATCTCCGGCGGCGCGCCTTCGCCGCACCCGATCCAGGGCATCGGCGCCGGCTTCATCCCGAAGAACCTCGATACCGAACTGCTCGACGGCGTGATCCAGGTCGACGCCGAGCCCGCGCGCGAGATGGCGCGGCGCTGCGCCGCGGAAGAGGGCATGCTCGTCGGCATCTCCTCCGGCGCCACGCTCACCGCGATCGCACAGAAGCTGCCGGAGCTGGCGCGCGATGCGGTGGTGCTGGGGTTCAACTACGACACGGGGGAGCGGTATCTGTCGGTGGAGGGGTTCCTGCCGGCATAGCGCCACGCTGCGACAATCGCGGCTCCCCAAGCGCCACCTGCCCGATCACCACGGGCCGCCCGCCATGATCCGCGTCTCCGAACTCAAGCTCCCTCTCGACCACGCGCCCGAGGCATTGCCGGCGCTGGTCGCGTCCACGCTGGGCATCGCGCCCGGCGACATCGCCTCCCACACCGTCTACAAGCGCAGCTTCGATGCGCGCAAGGCCGAGCTGCTCACGGTCTACATCGTCGACGTGGCGCTCGCCGATGCGCAAGCCGAGGCGGCCGTGCTGGCCAAGCATGCGGGACGTCCGCATGTGCAGCCCGCGCCCGACATGGCCTATCGCCTGCCCGCGCGAGCGGCCCAGGACGCGCCCCGCCCGGTCGTCGTGGGCTTCGGCCCTTGCGGCATCTTCTGCGCGTTGATGCTCGCGCAGATGGGCTTCAGGCCCATCGTGCTGGAGCGCGGCAAGACCGTGCGACAGCGCACCAGGGACACCTGGGGCCTGTGGCGCAAGAGCACGCTGAACCCGGAGTCCAACGTGCAGTTCGGCGAGGGCGGCGCCGGCACCTTCTCGGACGGCAAGCTCTACAGCCAGATCAAGGACCCGCGCTTTCTCGGCCGCAAGGTGATGGAGGAGTTCGTCAAGGCCGGCGCGCCGCCGGAAATCCTCTACGTCGCCCATCCGCACATCGGCACCTTCAAGCTGGTGAAGGTGGTGGAGAACATCCGCGAGCAGATCGTCTCGCTGGGCGGCGAGATCCGCTTCGAGCAGCGCGTGACCGACGTGCACATCGAGAACGGGCAGCTGCGCGGCCTGACCGTGCTCGACCAGCGCACCGGTCAAAGCCAGGAACTGCGCGCCGACCATGTGGTGATGGCCCTGGGCCACAGCTCGCGAGACACCTTCGAGATGCTGCATGAGCGCGGCGTGCACATCGAGGCCAAGCCCTTCTCCATCGGCTTCCGCGTGGAGCACCCGCAAGGCCTGATCGACCGCGCGCGCTGGGGCCGGCATGCCGGCCATCCTCTCCTGGGCGCGGCCGACTACAAGCTGGTGCACCACGCGAGCAATGGCCGCTCGGTCTACAGCTTCTGCATGTGCCCGGGGGGCACGGTGGTCGCGGCCACCAGCGAGCCGGGGCGCGTGGTCACCAACGGCATGAGCCAGTATTCGCGCAACGAGCGCAACGCCAACGCGGGGATCGTCGTGGGCATCGATCCGCGCGACTACCCCGGCTGGGAGGACGGCCGCAGCGGATCGCCCCTGGCGGGCATCGCGCTGCAGCGGGCACTGGAAGCCAACGCCTTCGTGCTCGGCGGCAGCGACTATCGCGCACCGGGCCAGCTGGTCGGCGACTTCGTGGCCGGCAAGCCCTCCAGCGCACTCGGCAGTGTCGAGCCCTCGTACAAGCCGGGCGTGACGCCGGGCGACCTGCATGCCGCCCTGCCCGCCTATGCCATCGAGGCCATGCGCGAGGCCTTCCCGGCCTTCGGCCGCAAGATCAAGGGCTTCGACCTGCACGACGCGGTGCTGACAGGGGTCGAGACACGCACCTCTTCGCCGATCAGGATCACGCGCGGCGAAGACTTCCAGAGCCTCAACGTGCGCGGCCTCTACCCGGCGGGCGAAGGCGCGAGCTATGCGGGCGGCATCCTCTCGGCGGGCGTGGACGGCATCAAGGTCGCGGAGGCAGTGGCGCGAGCGACCGCAGAACCCCAGAAAAAAGCCGCCTGACGGCGGCTTCTTCCTCGACCAAGGCTGATCAAGCCTGCGCGCTGTTCTGCAGCGCCGCGATGCGCTCCTCGATCGGCGGGTGCGTCGCAAACAGCTTGCCGATGCTGCCCGTGATGCCCATGGCTTCCACCGCCTTCGGCAGCTCGCCGGCCGGCAGGCCGCCCAGGCGCGCCAGCGCATTCACCATCGGCTGCTTGCGGCCCATCAGCTGCGCCGCTCCGGCGTCTGCGCGGAACTCGCGCTGGCGCGAGAACCAGGCCACCACGATCGCGGCCGCGAAGCCCAGCACGATGTCGAGCACCACCGTGGTGATCATGTAGCCGATGCCGGGGCCCGTGTTGTTGTCGCTGCCGCGGCGCAGGAAGCCGTCGACCGCGTAGCCGATCACGCGCGACAGGAACACGACGAAGGTGTTCATCACGCCCTGGATCAGGGTCATGGTCACCATGTCGCCATTGGCCACGTGCGCCACCTCGTGGCCGATCACGGCCTCGACCTCCTCGCGTGTCATGTTGGCGAGCAGCCCGGTGGACACCGCCACCAGCGAGGAATTCTTGAACGCGCCGGTGGCGAAGGCATTGGGCTCGCCCTCGAAGACGCCGACCTCGGGCATGCCGATGCCGGCCTTGTCGGCGAACTTGCGCACGGTCTGCACGATCCAGGCCTCGTCGGGCGACTGCGGCTCGTTGATGATGCGCACCCCGGCCGTCCACTTGGCCATCGGCTTGCTGATCAGCAGCGAGATGATCGCGCCGCCGAAGCCGATCACCAGCGCGAAGCCAAGCAGCGCCGTGAGGTCGAGCCCGTTGGGCGTGAGGTAGCGGTTGACGCCGAGCAGGCTGGCCACGATGCCCAGCACCGCGACCACCAGCACGTTGGTGAGGACGAACAGAAGGATGCGTTTCAAGCTGATTTCTCCGTGGGTTCAGGCGATGCGCTCGCCGTGGCGAAAAGATGAGGCCCGTCAACGGGGTTTCAAGCGCGACAGCGGGCGGGGGGCGGATCGTTGTCTTGGTTCTGGGCAGCCGCGGCGCCGGGCTTCCGATCGATCATAGGAGCAAAAGTTCGCGCTCCATGAACACGCCACTACGCTCACTCGGGATAAAGCCGGCCACCCAATGTGGCGCTGGCCTTGCGCAGCGCCGGCAGGAAGGCGTCGCGGAACTCGATGAAGCTCATGCGCTCCGTGCGCACCGCGATGCTCATGGCTGCCACCATCGCACCGCTGCGGTCATGCACCGGGACGGCCATGGAGCGCACGCCCAGCTCGAGCTCGCCGTCATTGCCGGCGTAGCCCTCCTCGCGGCATCGCGCGAGCAGCGCCAGCACCGGCTTCAGCTCGTACACGGTGCGCGCGGTGAGCGGCTCCCGCGGCATCGCGCGCACGCGCCGCTCGGCCTCCGCCGGCGGCAGGCTGGCGAGCAGCACGCGCCCCAATGCCGAGCAGTAGGCCGGCAGCCGCGAGCCGATGCCCAGGCCGGTGCTGAGGCTGCGCCGCGCGGTGGAGCGGGCGATGATGATCGCGTGGTCACCCAGCAGCTTGCCGAGCGAGGCCGATTCGCGCGTGCGCTCCGACAACGCATCGAGCAGCGGCTGCGCCAGCGAGGGCGTGGCCCGCGAGGCGAGGTAGGCGTGTGCCACCAGCAGCGCCTTGGGCAACATCCAGAAGCGCTTGCCGTCGCTGTCGAGATAGCCCAGCGCCTGCAGGGTCAGCAGCGAGCGCCGCGCCGAGGCCGGCGAGCAGCCGGTGAGGCGCCCGACCTCGGAAACGGTGAGGCGGCTGTGCTGGCGGCCGAAGCAGGTCAGCACCTCCAGGCCCTTCTGCAGCGAGGCGACGAAATTCTTGCCTTCGACAACGGCATCTCCTGGGGATTCGGCGAGTTTCTTGCGCATAGCGCAAATCTAGCTTGTCCGAGATGGGCGCCGACGGGACACTTCCCCTACCCCGAACGTCTGCCACGGAGACAAGACACCCATGCTGAAAACCTTCGCACGGCGCGCCAGCGCCGCCTGCCTGGCCGGCGCCTGCCTGCTCGGCACTGCCGCTGCCCAAGGCCCCCAGGCGCTGAAACTCGTCGTGCCGTACCCGGCCGGCGGCACCGCCGACATCCTGCCTCGCGTGGTCGCCGAGAAGCTGCGTGCGCAGTTCCCCGGCGGCGTGGTGATCGACAACCGCACCGGCGCGGGCGGCAACATCGGTGCCGAAATGGTGTTCCGCTCGGAGCCCGATGGCAACACCCTGATGGTCTCGCCACCGGCGCCGATCGCGATCAACCAGCACCTCTACAAGAAGCTCTCCTTCGACCCGTCCAAATGGGTGCCCGTCACGGTCCTCGCGACGGTCCCCAACGTGCTGGTGGTGAACCCCAAGCTGCCGGTGAAGAACGTGCAGGAGTTCATCGCCTACGCCAAGGCCAACCCCGGCAAGCTGAGCTACGGCTCGCAGGGCAACGGCACAACCTCGCACCTCACGGCCAGCATGTTCATGCAGCTGACCGGCGTCGAGATGGTCCACATCCCCTACAAGGGCACGGCTCCCGCGCTGGTGGACCTGGTGGGCGGCCAGATCGACGTGTTCTTCGACAACCTCAGTTCCTCGCTGCCCTTCCACCAGGCCGGCAAGCTGCGCATCCTGGGCGTGGCCGACGGCCAGCGCTCGCCAGCCCTGCCCGATGTGCCCACCTTCGCCGAGCAGAAGCTGCCCGCCATGAATGCCGTGACCTGGTTCGCGGTGGTGGCGCCGCCCGGCACGCCGGCGTCCAAGGTCGCCTCGACGCAGAAGGCCATCGCCGACGCGCTGGCACATCCCGAGGTCAAGCAGAAGTTCGCCGAGCAGGGCGCCGAGCCGCGCGGCTGGGACAGTGCCCAGACGGGCAAGTTCATCCAGGCCGAGTCGGCCAAGTGGGACAAGGTCATCAAGAGCGCGAAGGTCTCGCTCGATTGAGGTTGAAGCCATGAACCACAGCGCACCCCAACCCATCCATTGGGCCGGTCCCGGCCTCACGCGCATCCCCTTCGCGCTCTACAGCGACGCGCGGACCGCCGCCGACGAGCAGGCCCGCATCTTCCGCGGCGAGGTGTGGAACTTTCTGTGCCTCGAGGCCGAGCTGCCTGACAGCGGCAGCTACCGCACCACCTTCGCCGGCGAGACGCCGGTGGTGGTGGTGCGCGACGAGGACGGCGAGATCTACGCCTTCGAGAACCGCTGCGCCCACCGCGGCGCCCTCATCGCGCTGGAGAAGTCCGGCCGCGCCGAGAACTTCCAGTGCGTCTACCACGCCTGGAGCTACAGCCGCCAGGGCGACCTGACCGGCGTCGCATTCGAGAAAGGCGTCAAGGGCCAGGGCGGCATGCCGAGCGACTTCTGCAAGGAGACGCACGGCCCGCGCAAGCTGCGCATCGCCACCTTCTGCGGCCTGGTGTTCGGCAGCTTCAGCGAGGACGTGCCCGCCATCGAGGACTACCTGGGCGAGGAGATCTGCGCGCGCATCGAGCGCGTGCTGCACAAGCCGGTGGAGGTCATCGGCCGCTTCACGCAGGCACTGCCCAACAACTGGAAGCTCTACGTCGAGAACGTGAAGGACAGCTACCACGCCAGCCTGCTGCACCTGTTCTTCACCACCTTCGAGCTCAACCGCCTGTCGCAGAAGGGGGGCGTGATCGTCGACGAAAGCGGCGGCCACCACGTGAGCTACTCCATGATCGATCCGGCGGCGGAGAAGGATGCCTCGTACAAGGAGCAGGCGCTGCGCTCCGACAACGACCGCTATCGCCTGAAGGACCCGAGCCTGCTGGCCGGCTTCAAGGAATACGAGGACGGCGTGACGCTGCAGATCCTCTCGGTCTTCCCCGGCTTCGTGCTGCAGCAGATCCAGAACTGCCTGGCGGTGCGCCAGGTGCTGCCCAAGGGCGTGGAGCGCACCGAGCTCAACTGGACCTACCTGGGCTACGCCGACGACACGCCCGAGCAGCGCCGCGTGCGCCTGAAGCAGTCGAACCTGATCGGGCCTGCGGGCTTCATCTCGATGGAGGACGGCGCGGTCGGCGGCTTCGTGCAGCGCGGCATCGCCGGCGCGCGCGACCTGGAAGCGGTGGTCGAGATGGGCGGCGGCAGCACCGAATCGAGCGAGGGGCGCGCCACCGAGGCCTCGGTGCGCGGCTTCTGGAAGGCCTACCGCCACCACATGGGTGCCTGAGTACCCGACTGCCCGAGCAAGAGTGAAAAGAGCGACGAGAGAGACACACGATGATCGACCTGCTGGCGCTGTGCGCCTTCAACGCGGCCTATGCCCACACCATCGACAGCGATGCGCTGGAGCAATGGCCCGGCTACTTCACCGAGGACTGCCACTACCGCATCACGCACGTGGAGAACGAGCGCGAAGGCCTGCCTGCCGGCATCGTCTATGCCGACTCGCGCGCCATGCTGGAGGACCGGATCGCGGCGCTGCGCGAGGCCAACATCTTTGAACGGCAGCGCTACCGGCACCTGTTGGGCATCCCGCTGGTCCAGCAGGCCAGCGCCGACGGCGCCATGGCGAGCACGCCCTTCATGGTGGCGCGCATCATGGCCACCGGCCAGACCGAGGTCTTCGCCACGGGCGTCTACCAGGACCGGTTCGTGCAGCAGGACGGGCGGCTCAAGCTGCAGTCGCGCGTGGCCGTGTGCGACAGCACGGTGACCGACACCTTGCTGGCGCTGCCGCTGTGAGCGCCGCATGGGCGCCCAAAGGCGCGAAGGCCTCCTCGGGGGGCAGCGCAGTACACGAAGTGACAAGCGTGGGGGCACTGACAAGTCCGGTTCGACGGCTCGCGCTTGCCGCGGGCGATCCCAACGGCATCGGCCCCGAGATCGCGCTGAAGGCGCTGGCCGCGCTACCAGCCGATGCGCGCGCGCGCATCACGCTCTTCGGGCCGCCGAGCGTGCTCGAACGCACGGCCGCGCACCTCGGGCTCGCGTCATTGCTGGCGGACCAGTCCGTGATCGGCGCAGGCGAGTTGCCGGCTGAAGCGGCTCGCCCCGGGCACATCGACGCCGCGGCCGGCGCCTCGGCCGTGGCCTCGGCCAGTGCCGCCATCGAGGCCTGCCGGCGCGGCGAGTTCGATGCCGTGGTGGCCTGCCCGCATCACGAGACCGCGATCCACCAGGCCGGCATCACCTTCAGCGGCTACCCTTCGCTGGTGGCGCGCGTCTGCGGCCAGCCGGAAGACAGCGTGTTCCTGATGCTGGTGGGCGGCGGCCTGCGCATCGTGCATGCGACGCTGCACGAAAGCGTGCGCACGGCGCTCGGCCGGCTCACGCCCGGGCTCGTCGCGGATGCAGCACGTGCCGGTGCGCGTGCCTGCGCGCTCCTGGGCGTGGCAGCGCCGTCCATCGGCGTCTTCGGCATCAATCCGCATGCCTCCGAAGGCGGGCTCTTCGGCCCCGAGGACGAGGCCATCGTCGAGCCGGCGGTGCGCGCGCTGCGCGCCGAGGGCCTGCAGGTCGACGGCCCGCGGGGTGCCGACCTGCTGCTGGCACAGCGCAGGCACGACCTCTACGTCGCGATGCTGCACGACCAGGGCCACATCCCCATCAAGCTGCTGGCGCCGAACGCGGCCAGCGCGCTGTCCATCGGCGCCGGGGTGCTGCTGTCCAGCGTGGGCCATGGCAGCGCGATGGACATCGCGGGCCGCGGCATTGCCGATCCGGGCGCCCTGCTTCGCACCATCCATCTGTTGTCCGGCATGGGGAACGCCGCGCCATGAACCATCGGATCGCCATCGCCGGCAGCGAAGTCGCCTTCGACTGCGCCGAGAACCAGAGCGTGCTGGACGCGGCCCTGCGTGCCGGCATCGAACTGCCCTATTCCTGCCGCAAGGGTGTGTGCGGCAACTGCGCCGGCGGCATCGCGCAGGGCGAGGTCGCCGGCCTCGAGGGCGCCTCGATCCGCAACGAGAGCTGCACGCCGGAGCAGGTGCTCTACTGCATGTGCACCCCGACGACCGACTTGCAGATCCAGCCGGCAACCTGGCACCGCATCGACCCCGGCGCGCGCAAGCGCTTCACCGCCAAGGTGTTCCGCAACCAGCTGGCCGCGCCCGACGTATCGGTGCTGCAGCTGCGCCTGCCCGCCGGGCAGCGTGCCAAGTTCCATGCCGGGCAGTACCTGCAGCTCGCGGTGGGCGACGGCAGCACGCGCTGCTACTCGATGGCCAATGCGCCGCACGAGAGCGATGCGCTCACGCTGCACATCCGCCACGTGCCGGGCGGCGCCTTCAGCGCCCGCGTGCCGGGGCTGCAGCAGGGAGACCTGCTCGATGTCGAGCTGCCCTTCGGCGCCGTGACGCTGGACACCGCCTCGACGCGGCCCATCGTCTTCGTGGCCGGCGGCACCGGCTTCGCGCCCATCAAGTCCATCCTCGACGACATGGCGAAGCGCCGCGTCGAACGGCCGGTCACGCTGATCTGGGGCGCGCGCCGCGCCGAGGGCATCTACCTGCGATCGGCGGTGGCGAAGTGGCAGCGCCAATGGCCTGAGTCCTTCCGCTTCATCGCGGCCTTGAGCGAGGAAGCCGCCGAGGACACGGAGGACGCCTTTGCGGGCCGCGTGGACCAGGCCCTGCAGGCCCGCTGCTCCGACCTTGCGGGACACGAGCTCTACTGCTGCGGCTCGCCGGGCATGGTGCAGGCGGTGCGCGAGCTGGCGGTGCGGCAGCTCGGCCTCGCCGCCACCGACTTCCATGCCGATGTGTTCGTCGAGGGACCGGCGCTCAGTGCCGCGGAAACCGCGGCGGCCTGAACACCACCGCGTCGTCGTAGAAGCCGGGCGCCTCGTTGGCCGGCCACCAGCCCGGCACGCCCAGCACGGGCAGCGGCGCGAAGGGCTTGGCCGCGAGGTGCGCGGGCTGCAGGGCGGCCGCGATGGCCGCATCGTCGATCGGGATCGCGCGGCCTGGGTCCGGCGCCCACAGCACATGCGCCGTGAGCGCCTTGCGCGGCACAGCGAGCTTTTCGAGCAAGGCGTGGCCGAAGACCAGCAGCCGCGCCTCTTGCCACAGCCCGCGTTCGCTCACGAAAAGGCGCTGCCAGTCGCGTGCGAGGAGCGCCTGCCACAGTGCAGCGGGCGCATCGAGCACGGCGCCGTTTTCGTCGAACAGCGTCAGCGCATCGCGCAAGGGACCGCGCGTCGCACCGATGCCGGCGCGCGCGATCTCGGCCGCCTGCAACGCGTTGAGCCGTTGCTTGGCGCGCGGGAAATGCAGCCAGACCAGGCCGTTGAGGAAGTCATGCAGGTTGTTGCGGGTCGGCACCTGCGCCGTCCGGAAGATGAAGGCCTCGTAGGCTTCGCCGGCGGGCGCGGCATCGGCATGCACGAAGCGCAGGGGGCCGGCCGGCAGCGCGATGCCCGGCGCCGCACCCGACAGCGCCGCCGCCGCGTCGTCGCCCTGCGCCAGGGACGCCGCCATCGCCGCTGCCCGCGGCGCATAGGGCGCGAGCCAGGGCCGGTTGAGGTCGAGGCCCAGTGGCGCGCTCACGGGGCACTCACGACACTGCAGGGCCGACGTACTGCACCTTGTTCGGCGTCTTCTCAGGCGTCAGCAGGAACAGCTCCGGGAATTTCTTGAACAGCTTGGGCGAGCTCGCGCTCTTGCCCAGCAGCTTGGAGCCCCGCAGGCGCTCGGCCGCGTGATTGAGCTCGACCTTGTCGCCGCGCAGGAGCTCGGGCACCGCATCGAGGATGCGCAGCACGTCGTCCGGCAGCACGGGCGCCGGCGGCGCGACCTCCTGCGCCTTGGCGCGTCGCGCGCGGGCGGGTCGCTTGACCGGGGCGGGTCGGCCGGCGGACTGGTGTTGCAGATCGATGAAGCTGTCGTAGACCGCCACGGTCTCTTCGCCCGTCTTGCCCTGCTGGCCGATGCCGCAGACACGGCAGCCCTTCTCGCGCAGGCGGATCACCAGCGGCGCGAAGTCAGAATCGGAGGACACCAGCACCACGAGATCGGGCCGCTCCGCCACCACGAGGTCCATGGCGTCGACCGCGAGCGCGATGTCGGTGCTGTTCTTGCCCGAGGCCAGGTTGACCATCGGCCGCACCGAGAGGCGCTTGAAGAGCGCCTGGTGCTTGAGCGCGGTCTCGGCATTGCAGTAGGCACGGCGCACGTGGATCGCGCCCTGTTCGGCCAGCGTGCGCTGCACCGCCTGCTCGATCACGTCGGCCGAGACGTTGTCGGCGTCGATCAGCAGCATCACCATGCTCATGCCAACCTCCATGCCAGCATCTCGCCGCCGCGCAAGGGTTTGAGCGTGGCCTCGCCATAGGGCAGCGTCTCGGGCACGGTCCAGCTTTCGCGCTTCAGCGTCACGGTGTCGGTGTTGCGCGCCAGGCCGTAGAAGTCGGCGCCGTGGAAACTGGCGAAGCCTTCGAGCTTGTCGAGCGCGCCGGCGTTGTCGAAGGCCTCGGCGTAGAGCTCCAATGCGGTCAGCGCGGTGTAGCAGCCAGCGCAGCCCAGCGCGTGCTCCTTGAGATGCGCCGGGTGCGGCGCGCTGTCGGTGCCGAGGAAGAAGCGCGGGCTGCCGCTGGTGGCCGCCTCGACCAGGGCCACGCGATGGATCTCGCGCTTGAGCACCGGCAGGCAGTAGTAGTGCGGCCGGATGCCGCCGGTGAAGATCGCATTGCGGTTGTAGAGCAGGTGGTGCGCGGTGATGGTGGCGGCGGTGAAGCGGTCCGCGTCGCGCACGTAGTGGGCGCCCTCCTTCGTCGTCAGGTGCTCGAACACGATCTTGAGTTCGGGGAAGTCGCGGCGCAGCGGGATCAAGACGCGCTCGATGAAGACGGCCTCTCGGTCGAAGAGATCGACCGCGGGGTCGGTCACCTCGCCATGCACCAGCAGCAGCAGGCCGTGCTTCTGCATGGCTTCGAGCGTCGGGTAGGTCTTGCGGATGTCGGTCACGCCGGCATCGCTGTTGGTGGTCGCGCCGGCGGGGTAGAGCTTGAGCGCGCACACGCCGGCAGCGGCGGCGCGCGGGATCTCCTCGGGGGGCAGCTTGTCCGTGAGGTACAGCGACATGACCGGCTCGAAGTCCAGGCCCTCCGGCACGGCGGCGCGGATGCGGTCGCGGTAGGCCTTGGCCTGCTCGGCGGTGGTCACCGGCGGACGCAGGTTGGGCATGATCAGCGCGCGGCCGAACTGGCGTGCCGAATGCGGCACCACCGCTTGCAGGGCGGCGCCGTCGCGCACATGGAGGTGCCAGTCGTCGGGGCGGATGAGGGTGAGGGTCGGGGCGGGGCTGGTCATGACGTGCATTGTCCCATTGGGGTCCGAGAAGGCAGCGAGTCTGAACAATTGTTGCTGCGTGCTCGCAAAGGCCGGCCACCGTACTTACGATGCCGCGCCTTCAAGTCCCGGCTGTTGCCGTCACTTGTATCCTATGGGATACACTATCCATGCGCATACATGTCACCGATATTTATCATCAATGGATCAACACCCTCACGGACCGCGCAGGCCGCGCTCGAATCCAGGTGCGGGTGGATCGATTGGCACACGGCAATCCAGGCCAGCACCGTTACCTGAGCGGTGGCGTGTCCGAGTTGAAGATTGATTTCGGTCCCGGATACCGTGTCTACTACACCGAGAGAGATAGCGAACTGATCATTCTTCTTGCCGGTGGCGACAAATCGACGCAGCAACGCGATATCGAGGCAGCCATCGCGCTTGCCAGGAATCTCTAGGAGTACCCGCATGGCCAGAACGCCAGTCAGATCCGCCCCGAAGCTCAGGACCACGCCCTACGATGTGGCCGAGCAGCTGCGCACGCCCGAAGAGATGGCCGCCTACCTCGATGCCTGGCTCGCCGAGGCGCCAGACGACGCGGCAGGCATTGCGCGCGCATTGGGCGACATCGCCCGTGCCAAGGGCATGTCCCAGGTGGCACGCGACACCGGACTCAGCCGCGAAAGCCTCTACAAGGCCTTGAGCGAAAACGGCAATCCGAGCTTTGCCACCGTCCTCAAGGTCGCACGGGCGCTGGGAATGCGGCTGCACGCAGAAGCGGCGTGATATCGCCGCAGGTCAACGGCCCTCGCCCCGCTCCAGCTCGAACACGCTGACCACCTGCGAGATGGCGGCTGCCGCGGAGCGCCACCCCAAACTCCCAACCCTGGTCAATCGGAGAACCCTATGTCAAAGGGCTACTGGATCGCACGGGTCGATGTTGCCGACCCTGAAAAGTACAAGGCCTACATCGCGGCCAATGCCGAGCCGTTCAGGAAGTTCGGCGCCCGCTTCCTGGTGCGCGCGGGCGACTTCGAGAATCCGGAAGGGACGAGCCGCAGCCGCAACGTGGTGATCGAGTTCCCTTCCTACCAGGATGCGCTGGATTGCTGGAAATCGCCCGAGTACCAGGCGGCCATCGCGCTGAGGGCGTCGCCGGTATCGACCATCGACCTGGTCATCATCGAGGGCTACGACGGGCCGCAGCCGGGCTGATGCGTGCGATGGACGTCGTCCTGGTCCATGGCATCTTCGACAACGGCGCGATCTAACGGCGCCTGGCCGACGCGCTCGCCGACGCGGGACACCGATGCTGGGTGCCGGCGCTCAAGTCGGCGGACGGTAGAACCGGGATCGAGGACCTTGCCGCCAAACTCCATGCGTACATCGACCGGCATCTGGGCAGCGATGCCGAGGTGGCTCTCGTCGGCTTCAGCATGGGGTGCATCGTTCGGCGTCAAGCCGTACACATTCGCGGCGTTGAGACCGAATATCTTGGCCCGCAGCGCAG
>NZ_LMTS01000164.1:18867-33591 GCF_001541225.1 Variovorax sp. WDL1
CCACTGCCTATGCCGTTTTCGAAGGTGAGTGACCGCAATGCGGGGCGAAGCGGCGGTAGCCGAGGCGCGCTCAACGCCGATCAGCCGCCAACAGCCGTATTCCAGAAGGCGTTAGCAGCCTTCCCTAAAGGCTCGCTGTCGCGGTAGAGCCTAATTTCCAGCGGGACGGCCCACTCGCTACTGGCTGCAGCGACCAGGCGCCCTTGGCCAATGTCCTCCTCTACAAGCGTCTGCGGCAGCCACGCGATGCCCCTGCCATCGAGCGCCATCGTCCGCAGAACCGAGGCGAGGTGCGCGGTGAAGACGACTTGAACCGAAAGCGATTCCAGCCTGCGCCTCAGAACGGCTCGCATGATGCGTCCCAATCCCGATTCCTCCGTGTACTGGAGCACGGGAACCGCGCCGCCGCCTACCCCCAGTTGGTGGCGCGCGCTGCCTCCTTCGTTTGGTGCCGACACAGCGACCAGCACATCCTCGCCAATCCGAGACGAGCTGTAGGGCTCCGCGTCCAACGCGCCATGTGCCTTGCCGTGCGCGTGACTCAGCACGAACTGAACCTTGCTCTGCAGCATCAGTGCTTCGCAACGCTCGAGCACATCGGACATGAGCTGCACCGGCCCGAGCGTCGTGTGCGATTCGAGGCTTCGCAACCACCGCGGCAGGAATGTGAAGGAGAGTGCGTGCGTGGACGCGATGCGCAAAGTGACCGAGCTTGCCTCGGCGATCTTCTTGGCGTCGCCCGGCACGCGCGCCACCCTGGCGTTCAATTCCTGCGCCACGCCGGCAAACCACTCACCGACTTCGGTCAGCGTGGCGGGCTGCGAACTTCGGTCGAACAGGTCAGCCCCGATCCATTCCTCCAGCGCGCGGATGCGCCGGCTGAACGCCGGTTGCGAGCTGTGGCGGTCATCTGCCGCACGCGAGAAATTCCCAGTGGCCGCCAGCGCCAGGAAGCCGTCGAGCCAGATCAGATTCATTGCGGTTCGTCCAGCGCATAGAAGTTGAGAAATTGAACATTGGCCGAAAAAGTCGGCGAGGCCGACCATTCAGTCTCCCATTCAAACCCTCTTGAAGACAACCATGAAGATCGTCGAAATCCGCGAAAAGACCATCCCCATCAGCTCGCCCATCCGCAACGCCTACATCGACTTTAGCAAGATGACCCTGAGCCTGGTCGCCGTGATCACGGACGTGATTCGCGACGGCAAGCCGGTGGTCGGCTACGGCTTCAACTCGAACGGCCGCTATGGCCAGGGCAAGCTGATGCGCGAGCGCTTCATCCCCCGCATCCTCGAAGCCGACCCGGCCTCGCTGGTGGACGCCAGCGGCGACAACCTCGACCCGCACAAGATCTGGAACACCATGTTCACCAACGAGAAGCCGGGCGGCCACGGTGAGCGCTCGGTGGCGATCGGCACGATCGACATGGCGGTTTGGGATGCCGTCGCAAAGATTGAGGGTAAGCCCCTATTTCAACTGCTGGCCGACCGCTACGGCGACGGCAACCCGAATCGCAAGATCTTCGTCTACGCGGCTGGCGGCTACTACTACCCCGGGCAGGACCACAACAAGCTCAAGGACGAGATGCGCAGCTACATCGACCGCGGCTACACCGTGGTCAAGAAGAAGATCGGGGGTGCCTCTCTCGACGAGGATCTGCGCCGGATCGACTCGATCATGGAAGTCCTGCAGGACGGCCAGAAGCTCTGCGTCGATGCCAACGGCCGCTTCGATCTCGAGACCGCGATCGCCTATGCCAAGGCCCTGTCGCAGTACGACCTCTTCTGGTACGAAGAGCCGGGTGACCCGCTGGACTTCGAACTGCAAGCCGCGCTGCGCAACTTCTACAAGAACCCGATGGCCACGGGCGAGGATCTGTTCTCGATGCAGGACGCGCGCAACCTCATCCGCTATGGCGGCATGCGCCCCGACCGTGATTGGCTGCAGTTCGACTGCGCGCTGAGCTACGGCCTGGTGGAGTACCTGCGCACGCTCGACATGCTCAAGGAACACGGCTGGTCGGCCAGCCGCTGCATCCCGCACGGTGGCCACCAGATGTCGCTGAACATCGCGGCAGGGCTCGGCCTGGGCGGCAACGAGTCCTACCCGGACCTGTTCCAGCCTTTCGGCGGCTTCCCGGATGGCGTGAAGGTCGAGAACAGCTTTGTCACGCTGCCCGACCTGCCGGGCATCGGCTTCGAAGGCAAGGCGGATCTGTATCGCGAAATGCAGGCGCTCTCGGCCTGACGCCCAGCAACCCCAAGGAGATAAGACCATGATCAATCTTTGGCGCTGCGGCGCTGGCATCGCCCTGCTCGCGTCGGCCACGCTGGCCTGTGCGGACTTCCCCGAAAAGCCGGTCACGCTGGTCGTGCCGTTCGCAGCCGGCGGCCCCAGCGACAAGATCGCCCGGGACCTTGCCGAGGCGCTTCGCAAGCCACTCGGCCAGACGGTGATCGTTGACAATGCCGGCGGCGCGGGTGGCACCATCGGATCTGCAAAGGTGGCACGGGCCACGCCCGACGGCTACACGCTGCTGGTGCATCACATCGGCATGGCCACTGCGCCGGCGCTGTACCGCAAGCTCAGCTACAAGGTGCCGGACGACTTCGAGACCCTGGGCCTGATCAACGAAGCGCCCTCAGTGCTGATCGGCAAGCCCGGCTTGGCGGCCAGCAACTTCGCGGAACTGCGGCAATGGATCGCGGCGAACGGCGGCAAGGTGAACCTCGCCAACGCGGGGCTCGGTTCTGCGTCGCACCTGTGCGGGCTGATGTTCCAGAGCGCGCTGAAGACCAACATGACGCCGGTACCGTACAAGGGCACCGCCCCCGCGATGACCGACCTGATCGGCGGTCAGGTCGATTTGATGTGCGAACAGGCGACCAACGCGGTGCCGCAGATCGAGGGCAAGAAGGTGAAGGTCTACGGCATCACCAGCTTGCAGCGCCTGGCGCTCCCGGCGCTGAAGGATGTTCAGACCTTGTCGGAAGCCGGGTTGAAGGACTTCAACGTCCAGGTCTGGCATGGCTTGTACGCGCCGCGCGGCACGCCACCCGCGGTGCTGGCCAAGCTCAATGCCGCGCTGCGCATCGCATTGAAAGACCCAGACTTGATCAAGCGGGAAGAGGCGCTCGGCCTCACCGTGGTGACTGACGAGCGCCTCGACCCTGCCGGCCACAAGAAATACCTCGAAGCCGAAAAGACACGGTGGGCGAAGGTGATCAAGGACGCAGGCGAATACGCCGACTGACGTCAGCAAGAAAAGGCAGCGGGCCAATAGAGCCCGCGTCTTTCATTTGGACGGCACGGTAGACGGGAGACGGGCCTGCCAGCACTGACGGCCTGGTCGTCAGCATCCATGGGGTGCGCTGCGCTTCATACCTTTCCGGTCGAAATATTCAGCCATCGGTCGAACTGCCCGAGGCAGACGCAGCCAGACGCCCGAACACGCGGCCTGATCCGCCCGACAACAACAGCTCGCCATTCTTATGACCACCCTCGACAACACCGGCTTTCGACAAGCCGCACTCGACTACCACTCTCAGGCGCCCGCGGGAAAGCTTGCGATCAGCGCCACCAAGCCGCTATTCAACCAACGGGACCTGTCGCTCGCTTACTCGCCCGGCGTCGCCGCGCCATGCGAAGAGATCGTGCGCGATCCTGCCGCCGCCTTCAAGTACACCGCACGCGGGAACCTGGTGGCCGTGATCTCGAATGGCACGGCCGTCCTGGGTCTGGGCGACATCGGCGCCCTCGCCTCCAAGCCGGTGATGGAAGGCAAGGCCGTCCTGTTCAAGAAGTTCGCCGGCGTGGACGTCTTCGACATCGAGGTCGATGAGAAGGACCCCAAGAAACTGGTGGACGTGATCGCCGCGCTGGAGCCGACTTTCGGCGCCATCAACCTCGAGGACATCAAGGCCCCGGACTGCTTCTACGTCGAGCGCGAGCTGCGCAAGCGCATGAAGATTCCGGTCTTCCACGACGACCAGCATGGCACCGCCATTACAGTGGCCGCGGCCATGCTGAATGCGCTCAAAGTGGCTGGCAAGAAGATCGAAGAGATTCGACTCGTGACCTCGGGCGCTGGCGCGGCGGCGTTGGCCTGCCTGAACTTGCTGCTCAAGGTCGGCCTGAAACGGGAGAACGTCTTCGTAACCGACCTGGCCGGAGTGGTCTACGAAGGACGGGAAGAGCTGATGGACGAAGACAAGCGTCAGTACGCTCAGAGGACCAAGCTGCGCAAGCTCGCCGAGGTGATCGAAGGCGCGGACGCATTTCTCGGTCTGTCGGCCGGTGGCGTGCTGAAGCCGGAGATGGTGGCGAAGATGGCGGCCGATCCCGTGGTCTTCGCCTTGGCAAACCCGAACCCGGAGATCTCGCCCGAGGATGCCCGATCGGTCAGGGACGACATCGTCATGGCTACCGGGCGCGCGGACTATCCGAACCAGGTCAACAACGTACTTTGCTTTCCGTACATCTTTCGCGGCGCGCTGGATGCGGGAGCGACCACGATCACCGATGAAATGGAGATCGCGGCCGTGCGCGCCATCGCCGAGCTGGCCCAGGCCGAGCAGAGCGAACGCGTGGCCGCAGCCTATGCGGGCGAGAAGCTGAGCTTCGGCCGGGAATACCTGATCCCCAAGCCTTTCGATCCGCGCCTGATGACGCGGATCGCGCCCGCCGTGGCACAAGCGGCCGCCGACAGTGGCGTTGCATTGCGCCCGATCAGCGACATGAGCGCGTATCGAGCGAAGTTGGAAGGCTTCGTCTATGCCTCCGGGACCACCATGAAGCCGATTTTCGAAGCGGCCAAGCGTGCACCCAAGAAGCGCGTGGCGTACTGCGAAGGAGAGGAAGAGCGCGTACTGCGCGCGGCGCAGGTCGTGGTCGATGAACGGATCGCCCGGCCGACGCTGATCGGCCGCCCGGCCATCATCGCGCAGCGCATCGAGAAGTTCGGCCTGCGCCTGAATGAGGAGCTCGACTACGACATCGTCAACGTTGAACAGGATCGTCGCTACCGGGAGTTCTGGCAGACCTATCACCGCATGGGCGAGCGCCAGGGCGTGACGGTCCAAACCGCCAAGATCGAGATGCGTCGCCGCCTCACGTTGATCGGCGCCATGCTGCTTCACACGGGCGATGTCGACGGCATGATTTGTGGCACCTGGGGAACCACGCAGGTGCACCTGCCCTACATTGACCAGGTGATCGGCAAGCGCCCAGGGGGAGCAGACAGCACCGCGCAGAGCATCCCCATCTTCGCTTGCATGAATGGGCTGGTGCTGCCGGATCGCCAGGTGTTCCTGGTCGACACGCACGTCAACTATGACCCGACGCCCGAGGAGTTGACGGAGATCACCGCGCTGGCCGCCGAAGAGATGCTGCGGTTCGGCCTGAGGCCGAAAGTGGCTTTGCTGTCGCATTCCAACTTCGGCAGCAGCAACTCGCCCACGGCGCTCAAGATGCGCAGGACCCTCGAGCTGCTCCGGGTGCAGGCACCTTGGCTCGAGGTGGACGGCGAGATGCACGGCGACGTGGCGCTCGACGGCAAGCAACGCGCCGCGATGATGCCGCGCAGTTCGCTGGCTGGAGACGCCAACTTGCTCGTGTTCCCTAACCTTGATGCCGCGAACATCGCCTACAACCTCCTGAAGACCGCTGCCGGCGGAAACATATCGATCGGCCCGGTCTTGCTCGGTGCGGCGAAGCCGGTGCATATTCTCACGCCGAGTGCAACGGTGCGGCGAATCGTCAACATGACCGCACTGACGGTCGCGGATGCGAATGCAGAGCGCTCAGATCAGACCGCGCCAATTCCAGAGCAATTGCTTTCCTGAGAGTTCGACGCGCTCGAGGACCTCTTAAGACTCGAAGCAGACTCGTCGGCTCGAAGTGCGACTGACCGCTCCTGGCCGATCTGAGTCATAGATCGGGAGTCCAGGGTCTGGCAAAGCAAATGACAAGGTGTGGGAGGGGATTTGTCCACCCCTTCCGTGTCACAAGGCACGAAGCCTAGGCCGGGGCCCGCTCCAGCTTGAACACGCTGACCACCTGCGACAGGCCACCGGCCTGCTCCTGCATCGACTGCGCAGCGGCCGAAGCCTCTTCCACCAGTGCGGCGTTCTGCTGCGTCACCTGGTCCATCTGCGCGATGGCCTGGTTGACCTGCTCGATGCCGGCGGTCTGCTCCTGGCTGGCGGCGGTGATCTCGCCCATGATGTCGGTCACGCGGCGGACGCTGGCGACGATCTCCTCCATGGTCTTGCCGGCCTCGCCCACCAGCGCGGTGCCCGCGTCGACCTTGCCGACCGAATCATCGATCAGGCCCTTGATTTCCTTGGCGGCGGCAGCCGAGCGCTGCGCGAGGTTGCGCACTTCGGAGGCCACCACCGCGAAGCCCCGTCCCTGCTCGCCGGCGCGCGCGGCTTCCACCGCGGCATTGAGCGCCAGGATGTTGGTCTGGAAGGCGATGCCATCGATCACGCCGATGATGTCCACGATCTTCTTCGACGAGGCGTGGATCGAGGCCATGGTGTCGACCACCTGGCTCACGACCTCGCCGCCCTTCACCGCGACCTCGGAGGCCGACACGGCGAGCTGATTGGCCTGCCGCGCGTTGTCGGCGTTCTGCTTGACGGTTCCGGTCAGTTGCTCCATCGAGGCCGCGGTCTGCTCCAGCGAGCTGGCCTGCTCCTCGGTGCGCGAAGACAGGTTCTGGTTGCCGGCCGAGATCTGGCCCGATGCGGTGGCAATGGTGTCGGTGCCGCTGCGCACTTCACCCACCACCTTGGCCAGGCTGTCGTTCATGTCGCGCAGCGCCTGCATCAGCAGGCCGGTCTCGTCGCGCGAGCTCGCCACCACCCGGCTGCTGAGATCGCCAGAGGCCACGGTCTGCGCGACCTGGACCGCCGCGTTGAGCGGGCCGGTGATCGAGCGAGTCAGCAGGACGGCAGTCGCAACCCCGGCCAGCAGCGAGAGCCCGCTGATCAGCACGATCACCCACTTCGCGTTCCCGTAGGCGGCCTGCGCGGCAGCGACGCTCTGGTCGGAGCCTTCCTTCAGCAGCCTCTCGAACGCGGCCACGTGGGCGATCACCTGGGTCAGCAGCGGCATGCACTCCTGCGTCAGTGCGCGGATGGCCTCCTCGGTCCTTGCGGAAGTGGCGAGCGACACCACATTGCCAGCGACAGGCAGGTACCTGGCCTCGAGGGCCTGCAACTGCTCGAGCATGCGTCGCTCTTCCGGCGTCGAGGCGCCGGCCTGCTTCATGAGAGCCGAGAGCCTTTCCACGCCCTTGTCGATCTCCGCCTGGGAAGCCTTGACCAGCTCGAGGTCGTTCTTCTGAAGCGCCGGGTCGGTCACCAGCGCCAGGTTGCGCGCCGCGATGGCGCGCTTGCCGATGGCGAACTGCACACCGTTGAGCGCATACAGCTTGCCCGCCCCGATCTCGTTCGTGATGCGGATCTGGTCCGACAGCGTCGCCATCTGGCTCAGGCCGATGGCGGTGATGGCCAGTTGCAGCAACAACAGCAAGGCGAAGCCCAGCCCCAGCCGGGCGCTGATCTTCCAGTTCTTCATTGGTGGAGTCCCTCAAGAGTTGCGATGGCCCGCGCTCACGTGCGGTTGATCGATTCTTGGTGGAGCCGGGTGAAGGCAAATGGCCGATCAAGATTGGAAAAGGGCCTCAACTTGGCCTGCGCGCTGCGATGTCGGCGACCCGGAAGGTGCATCGAGGCCGGGTACCGGCGCTCAAGCCGGCGGACGGCGCGAACCGCCTCGATGCCAGCGGTCCTCTGAACGGTAGATGCGGGCGGTCCGACAAAGGGGTATGTTGGCGATCGAAGACTGCTGGCACCAGACGCAGAGTGGCGCCCGGGCGCTCGGCCACGCAGTCGCGTCCGGTATCGCTGCCAAGGCGGCGCCCCACAAGGAGCAGGCATGCAAGTTCGATTCCTTACGGGCACGAAGTGCCGTCAGGCCGTGTTGTCGTTCCTCGGCGCAGCGACATGGCTGAGCGCGATGGCATCCTTTCCGGCCGCGGCACAACACAAGGCCGGCGAGGCCGAACGCTCTGGCGAATCGCGCGCCGCTCGCAAACAGCCGCCCACGATCCTGGCCACGCCAGCCTTCTTCGTAAACACCAATCCACCTCCGCGCATCCTTTGCTCCGCGGTCAACCTCGGTAGCACCCCGCGAGAGGTCACCTTCACCTTGCGGCTAAGGTACGGGTTCGCCCCTCCACCCGCCATCCAGACCATCACGCTGCAGCCGAATGCCATCGCAGGCTTGGATGGAGGCGGCGGCGCCGGCAGTCCGGTACTGCCGGTTCGCGCCTCCTGCGAATTCCAGTCGAGCGACGTCACGTTGATCCGCGCGAGCGCCTCCGTGTTCGATGGCACCAGCAGCGTGCCGCAGTTCACCCCGGCCTACTGACGACCGAGAGCGCCTACAGAGAGACGTGCGGACGCTCGAACACGCGATCGCACCTGGCATCGCCGCCAAGGCGGCACCCCACAAGGAGCAGATATGCAAGTTCAATCCCTCACCGGGACGAAGTGCCGTCAGGCCGTGTTGTCGTGCCTCGGCGCAGCGGCATGTCTGTGCGCGATGGCGCCCGTTCCGGCCTCGGCACAACAGACGGCCGACGAGGCCGCAAGCTCTTCAAAGTTGCGGCCCGCCCGCAAGCAACCGTCCACGATCCTCGCGACCCCGCCTTTCACCGTGGCGATGACACAGCTGGCCGGTTGCTTCGTGGTCAACATTGGCAGCGCGCCCCAGGACGTCACCGTTACCATGCGGACGGACGACGGTTCTCCCCCGAGGAAAGGGACATTCTCGCTGCCGCCCCAAGGCGTCGAGGGGACAGAACAGGCTGTCAACCCGACGCAACCGGTTCAGATCTCCTGCGAGTTCCAGTCAAGCGACGTTACGGAGATCCGCGGCAGCGGCGCCGTATTCGAGGCCTCCTCCAACCGTCCAGCGCTGCAGATCATCCCGGCCAACTGAGAACGGCTGCGTCATCAAGAGCGGCATCGCAGCGGTGGCCGAGGCCGCGACGCTGGCGCCGCCACAGGCATCCCGCGCACCCGCTCCAGGATGAACTCGATGAAGGTCCGGGTCGCCCGCGTGTGCTGCCGGTTCGGCATGTACAGCATGAACATCTGCGTACCGAAGATGCTCAACCGCCAATCGTCCAGCGTGGTCACGACGGCGCCACTGCGCACATCGTCCTGCACCACGTAGTCGGGCACCAGCCCGATGCCCAGGCCGGCGAGGATGGCCTGGCGCAGGAACAGGAAGTTCTCGGAGATCAGCGTCGGCTCCAGCACCACCTCGCGCCGCTCCTCGCCCTGGTAGGCCGACATGCGCAGTTGCCGGCCGATCACGGCGGCCGTCACCACCGGCGCGCTGCTCAGCTGGTCGAGCTGCGTGGGCAGGGCGTGTTCCTGCGCGTAGTCGCTCGAGGCGCAGGCCACGTAGCGCACCGGGCCCAAGGCGCGCGCGACCAGGTTCTGCGGCGGCTCGGGGATCACGCGGATCGCAATGTCGACCTCGTCGCGCAACAGGTCCTGGATACGGTTCTCGAACAGCACGTCCAGCACGATGCCGGGGTAGCGACGCTTGAAGTCGATCAGCCAGTCGGACATCACCAGCTGCCCGTAGCCGCTGGGCACGCTGAGCCGCACCCGGCCCACCAGCCCCTGGCCCAGCGCCGAGGCCGATTCGCGCGCGGCCTGCAGCTCGCTCTGGATCGCCAGGCCGTGCTGGTAGAGCCGCTCCCCGATCTCGGTGGGCTCGGCGCGGCGCGTGGTGCGGCGCACGAGCTGGGCGCCGACCGAGCGCTCCAGCTGGTTCAGGTGGTAGCTGACGTTGGCGCGGCTCATCTTGAGCCTGCGTGCGGCGGCACTCAGGTTGCCGGCATCGAGGATCTCGACCAGCAGGGTCAGCGACTGCAAATCCATTGTGGCGGCATTCTGTCAAATATTCTTTGACAGTCTGTCAACAGCCCCGGGAATTGTCAAAACGCGACGGCTGTCCAAGAATGCTGGGTTCCCCTTCAGCCAATCGCGGACCCGCGCAGGTTCGCTTCCCACGGAGACGCCCCCATGGCCACCACCGCCGCTTCTTCATCCGTTCCCGAACCCGTCCGCTTCCAGCGCCAGGCGAATGTGCTGGTCGTGACCATCGACAACCCGCCCGTCAACGCGCTTGGCGTGGACGTGCGCCGCGGCCTGGTGGCCGCCATCGAGGCGGCCGAGGCCGATGCCGCCGTGGCCGCCGTGCTGCTGGTCGGCGCCGGCCGCAACTTCATCGCGGGTGCCGACATCCGCGAATTCGGCAAGCCACCGCAGCAGCCTTCGCTGCCCGAGGTCTGCGGCCGTATCGAGGGCTGCAGCAAGCTGGTGATCGCCGCGATCCACGGTGCGGCGCTCGGCGGGGGCCTGGAGATTGCACTGTCGGCGCACTACCGCCTGGCCGTGCCTTCTGCCAAGCTGGGCCTGCCCGAGGTGCAACTGGGCCTGATGCCCGGCTCCGGCGGCACCCAGCGCGCGCCACGGCTGATCGGCGTGAAGGCGGCGCTGGACCTGATGCTGAGCGGCCGCCACGTCGGCGCCAAGGAAGCGATGGCCCTCGGCTTGGTCGATCGCCTGGGCGAAGGCGCCGATGCATTGGCCGAAGGGCTGGCGCTCGCCCAGGAACTGGCCAGGCTCAAGGCGCCGGTGCGCCGCGCGCGCGATGCGACGCTGGCGCTGGTCGACAGGGAAGCGCAGCGTGCCGCACTCGAAGCGGCCCGCGCCGACACCGCAAAGAAGAGCCGCGGCCTCTTCTCGCCGATGAAGATCGTCGAGGCCGTCGAAGCCGCGCTCACGCTGCCCTTCGACGAGGGCATGGCGCTGGAGCGCAAGCTCTTCCTGCAGTGCATCGACAGCCCCCAGCGCGCCGGCCTGATCCATGCCTTCTTCGCCGAGCGCGAGGTGCTCAAGGCCCCCGAGACCAAGGCGGCGAAGCCGCGCCCCATCGAGTCGTGCGGCATCGTCGGCGGCGGCACCATGGGCGCTGGCATCGCGGTGTCGATGCTCGATGCGGGCCTGCCGGTGACCATGATCGAGCGCGACGAGCCCAGCCTCGCGCGCGGCCGCGCCCATGTGGAGAAGGTCTACGACGGCCTGATCCAGAAGGGCCGCATGACGGCCGAGGCCAAGGCCGCTGTCATGGCGCGCTTCTCGGGCTCGACCGCCTACGACGCGCTCGCGAAGGTCGACCTGGTGGTGGAGGCCGTGTTCGAGGACATGGCAGTCAAGAAGGCCGTCTTTGCCGAGCTCGACCGCGTGTGCAAGCCCGGCGCGGTGCTGGCCACCAACACCTCCTACCTCGACATCGACGAGATCGCGGCCAGCATCTCGCGCCCGGGCGACGTGCTGGGCCTGCATTTCTTCTCGCCGGCCAACATCATGAAGCTGCTGGAGATCGTGGTGCCGGCCAAGGTCAGTGCCGACGTGGTCGCCACCGGCTTCGAGTTGGCGAAGAAGCTGAAGAAGACGCCGGTGCGCGCCGGCGTGTGCGACGGCTTCATCGGCAACCGCATCCTGGCGGTGTACCGCCAGGCGGCGGACCACATGATGGAAGACGGTGCCTCGCCCTACCAGATCGACAAGGCGGTGCGGGATTTCGGCTACCCCATGGGCCCGTTCCAGGTGTCCGACCTGGCCGGCGGCGACATCGGCTGGGCCACGCGCAAGCGCAAGGCGGCCACGCGCGACCCGAAGGCGCGCTACGTGCAGATCGCCGACCGCATCTGCGAGCGCGGCTGGTTCGGCCAGAAGACGGGCCGCGGCTACTACCTCTACCCCGAGGGCGCGCGCACCGGCACGCCGGACCCGGAGGTGGAGGCCATCATCGACGCCGAGCGCCAGCGCACCGGCATCACGCCGCGCACCTTCACCGACGAGGAGATCATGCGCCGCTACATGGCCGCGATGATCAACGAGGGCGCCAACGTCGTGCACCAGCGCATCGCACTGCGCCCGCTGGACGTGGACGTGACCTTCCTCTACGGCTACGGCTTCCCGCGCCACCGCGGCGGGCCGATGAAGTACGCCGACACGGTCGGCCTGCCGAAGGTGCTGGCCGACATCCGCGAGTTCGCCAAGGAAGACCCGCTGTTCTGGAAGCCGTCGCCGCTGCTTGTCGAGCTGGTCGAACGCGGCGCAGACTTCGCGAGCCTGAACCAATCCGAGTAAAGCAAGAGCAGGAGACATTCATCATGCGCGAAGCCGTCATCGTTTCCACCGCCCGCACCCCGCTCACCAAGGCGCACCGCGGCGAGTTCAACGTCACGCCCGGCCCCACGCTCGCCGCCTTCGCGGTGCGCGCGGCGGTCGACCGGGCGGGCATCGACCCGGCGCTGATCGAGGACGCGATCCTCGGCTGCGGCTACCCCGAAGGCACCACCGGCCGCAACGTGGCGCGCCAGACCATCGTGCGCGCCGGGCTGCCGATCAGCATCGCCGGCACCACGGTCAACCGCTTCTGCGCCTCGGGCCTGCAGGCCATCGCGATGGCGGCGGGCCGCATCGTGGTCGAGGGCGTGCCGGCGATGATCGCGGGCGGCGTGGAGAGCATCTCGCAGATCCGCACCCGCAGCGCCACCGACAGCGGGGATTCAGGCATGGACCCCTGGATCGTCGAGCACAAGCCTGCCCTCTACCTCTCGATGATCGAGACCGCCGACATCGTGGCCCAGCGCTACGGCATCAGCCGCGAGGCGCAGGACCGCTTCTCGGCCGAGAGCCAGCGCAAGACGGAAGAGGCGCAACTCGCCGGCCGCTACAAGGAAGAGATCGTGGCCTGCACCACCACCATGGCGGTCACGGACAAGGAGACCAAGCTGGTCAGCTACAGGGAGGCGAGCGTCGACGCCGACACCTGCAACCGCCGCGGCACCACCTACGAGGCCCTGGCCAAGCTCGAGCCGGTGATGGGCGCCGGCAAGTTCGTCACTGCCGGCAATGCCTCGCAGCTCTCCGACGGCGCCTCGGCCTGCGTGCTGATGGAAGCCAAGGAGGCCGAGCGCGCCAACCTCAAGCCCATGGGCGCTTTCCGCGGCCTGGCGCTGGCCGGCTGCGAGCCCGACGAGATGGGCATCGGCCCGGTGTTCGCGGTGCCGAAACTGCTGGCGCGCAACGGCCTGAAGGTCGACGATATCGACCTCTGGGAACTCAACGAGGCCTTTGCCTCGCAGTCCATCTACTGCCAGGAGAAGCTCGGCATCCCGGCCGAGCGGCTCAATGTCGACGGCGGCGCGATCTCCATCGGCCACCCCTTCGGCATGACGGGTGCGCGGCTCGCGGGCCACGTGCTGATCGAGGGACGGCGCCGCGGCGCGAAGTACGCGGTGGTCACGATGTGCATCGCCGGCGGCATGGGCGCCGCGGGCCTGTTCGAAATTTTCTGAGGAGACCGTCGATGGACCTCAACTTCACCCCCGAAGAACAAGCCTTCCGCGACGAGGTGCGCCAATTCCTCGCCGAGAAGCTGCCCAGGCGCCTCTCCGACAAGGTTGCCACCGGCAAGCACCTGGGCAAGGCCGACATGGAGGAATGGCACGCCATCCTCAACGCGCGCGGCTGGCTCGCGAACCACTGGCCCGAGCAGTACGGCGGGCCGGGCTGGACCGCGGTCGAGAAGTTCATCTTCGAGAACGAATGTGCGCTGGCCCATGCGCCGCGCATCGTGCCCTTCGGCGTCAACATGCTGGGGCCGGTGCTGATCAAGTATGGCAACGAGGAGCAGAAGCGCCGCTGGCTGCCGCGCATCCTCGACGGCTCGGACTGGTGGTGCCAGGGCTACTCCGAGCCCGGCGCGGGTTCGGACCTGGCCTCGGTCAAGACCTCGGCCGTCAAGGGCGTCGATGCCCAGGGGCCGCACTACATCGTCAACGGCCAGAAAACCTGGACCACGCTGGGGCAGCACGCCAACATGATCTTCTGCCTGGTGCGCACCAACCGCGAGGCAAAGAAGCAGGAGGGCATCAGCTTCCTGCTGATCGACATGAAGTCGCCCGGCGTCGTGGTGCGCCCGATCATCACGCTGGACGGCGAGCACGAGGTCAACGAGGTGTTCTTCTCCGACGTGCGCGTGCCGGCCGAGAACCTGGTGGGCGAGGAGGACAAGGGCTGGACCTGCGCCAAGTACCTGCTGACCTACGAACGCACCAACATCGCGGGCGTGGGTTTCTCGGTGGCGGCGATGGAACAGCTCAAGGCCATCGCGGCCAAGCAGACGAAGAACGGCAGGCCGCTGTCGGAAGACCCGGCTTTCGCGGCACGCATGGCGCGCGTCGAGATCGACCTGGAGAACATGAAGACCACCAACCTGCGCGTGATCGCGGCGGTGGCCGGTGGTGGCGTGCCGGGCGCGGAAAGCTCGATGCTCAAGATCCGCGGGACCGAGATCCGCCAGGAAATCTCCTCGCTGATCCGGCGCGCGATGGGGCCGTATGCGCGGCCCTACGTCGAAGCGGCGCTGGAAGACGGCTTCGGCGGCACGCCCTTCGGCCCCGCCGAGGCGGCGCCGGCCGCGGCCAAGTACTTCAACAACCGCAAGCTGTCGATCTTCGGCGGCTCGAACGAGATTCAAAAAAACATCATCTCCAAGATGATCCTCGGACTGTGAACAAGCTCGCCCCCAGGTTGGCTCACTTCGTGTAGCCGCCCA
>NZ_LMTS01000164.1:33673-64780 GCF_001541225.1 Variovorax sp. WDL1
TGCCCTTTTGTTGCCGCTCTTGTCCATGCGGCGTGCGTTGCCCAAGAGGCACAGGAGAGTTGAATGAACTTCGAACACACGGAAGACCGGCGCATGCTCGCCGACAGCCTCAACCGCTTCATCGCCGAGCAGTACGCCTTCGAGGCGCGCGACCGCATCGCGAAGTCGCCCGAAGGCTTCAGCCGGAAGATCTGGGAACAGTTCGCCGAGCTCGGCGTGATCGGCGCGCTCTTTCGCGAAGAGGATGGCGGCTTCGGCGGCGGCGGCTTCGATGTCGCCGTCGTCTTCGAGGCGCTGGGCCGCGGCCTGGTGGTCGAGCCGGTGCTGGGCGCGGTCATGGCCGGCGAGGCGATTGCCGCGGCGGGCAGCGAAGCGCAGAAGGAACATCTGGCCGGCATCATCGCGGGCAGCACCATCGCGGCGCTGGCGCACGACGAGCCCGGCACGCATTACGAACCCGCGCACGTGCAGGCGCGTGCCGAGCGCAGCGGCGACGGCTGGCTGCTCAACGGCGCCAAGGCCGTGGTGCCGCAGGGCGAGCAGGCCGGCCTGTTCGTGGTCTCCGCACGCACCTCCGGCGCGGACGACGACGAGGCCGGCATCTCGCTCTTCCTCGTGCCGGCGAAGACTCAGGGCCTGCATGTGCGCGGCTGCCCCGCGATCGACGGCGGCCGCGTGGCCGAGCTCGTGTTCGACGGCCTCAAGCTTGAAGGCGGAGCGCTGCTGGGCAGCGAAGGCAAGGGCTACCCGACGCTGGAGCGCGCCATCGGCCGTGGCTTGCTCGCCCTGTGCGCCGAGAGCCTGGGCGCGATGGAAGCAGCCAAGGCGGCCACGCTCGAATACCTGCGCACGCGCAAGCAGTTCGGCCAGCTGATCGGCAGCTTCCAGGCGCTGCAGCACCGCATGGCCGACCTGCTGCTCGAAGTGGAGCAGGCGCGCTCGGCCGTGATCAATGCGGCGGCTGCGATCGATGGCGACGACCGCGTGGCGCGAGAGCGCGCGCTCTCGGCCGCCAAGGCCAGCATCGGGCGCATCGGCACGCTGGTGGCAGAGGAAAGCATCCAGATGCACGGCGGCATCGGCATGACCTGGGAACTGCCGCTGGCCCACTATGCGAAGCGGCTGGTGATGATCGACCACCAGTTGGGCGACGAGGACCATCATCTGCAGCGCTTCGCCGCGCTCGGCCGGCAAGCCCTCCCCGCCGCGCACTGACGCATCCACAATGGGCCATGCGCGCCGCGGCCAGGCAGCCCGGCGCGCAGGGGCCCACGCCAGAACGAGGAGATCCGTCATGAGCACGAGCGAGACACGCGCCACGGCCGCGCCCTTCAGCGCGTCCTTCCCCATTCGCAGCATCGAGGACGTGCGCCGCCTCGAGCAGACGCCGCTGGCCGAGGTGCTGACGGTGCGCAGCACCTACGAGATCTTCCGCAACGCCGCGGCGGCCTTTGGCGACAAGACGGCGCTGACCTTCCTGCGCAGCGGCGACCCGGCCGATGAGCCGATCCGCTGGTCCTATGCCCAGCTGCTGGCAGGCATCCACCAGACCGCGAACCTGCTGCACACGCTGGGCGTCGGCCCGGACGATGCGGTGGCCATCCTGCTGCCGGGCTGCCTCGACTACCACCTGGCGCTGTGGGGCGGCAGCGCGGCCGGCATCGCGCAGCCACTCAACCCGCTGCTCACCGACGAGAAGCTGGTGTCGCTGATGAAGGCCGGCCGCGCCAAGGTGCTGGTGGCCTGGGGCGCGGACGACGATGGCGGGATGTGGTCCAAGGCGATGCGCCTGCGCGGCCAGGTGCCGACGCTGGCCACCGTGCTGCGGGTGGCACCGCACGACGAGGCGCCAGGTGCCGCGGGCGCGCTGCCGGAGGGCGTCCTCGACTTCGCCGCGCGGCGTGCAATGGAGCCTGACGACCGCCTGGCGAGCGGCCGCGACATCGCGCCCGCCGACATCGCTGCCTACTTCCACACCGGCGGCACCACCGGAGCGCCCAAGCTGGCGCGCCACAGCCACGGCGCCCAGGTGTTCACCGCATTCGCCAGCGTGAAGATGACGGGCCAGGGGCCCCAGGACATCACCATCAACGGCTACCCGCTCTTCCACGTGGCGGGCGTGCTGCCGGCGTCGCTGGCCTCGCTTTCGGCCGGGGTGGAGGTGATCATTCCCACCACCACCCTGCTGCGCAACCGGCAGGTGATGGCGAACTACTGGAAGCTGGTCGAGAAGCACCGGCCGACCTCGCTGTCCGCCGTGCCCACGGTGCTCGCGGCGCTGGCCAATGTGCCGCTGGACGGCGCCGACATCTCCTCCATCCGCTACTGCCGCACCGGCGCCGCGGTGCTGCCGCCCGAGCTGGCGGCGCGCTTCGAGCGCCTGTTCGGCCTGCACGTGCACGAGAGCCTGGGCATGACCGAGATGGCCGGCATCTCCACCATCACGCCGCCCGGCGTGATCGGGCCGCCGGGCTGCGTCGGCCTGCGCCTGCCCTGGACGCAGATCCGCATCGTGGCGCTGGATGCGCACGGCAATGCCAGCGACCAGGAGCTCCCGCCTGGCGAGCAGGGCATGGTGCTGTTCAAGTCGCCCAACCTGTTCTCGGGCTTCGTCGATCCGGCGGACAACGCGAAGACCTTCACCGCCGACGGCTGGCTGGCCACCGGCGACCTGGGATGGATCGACGAAGAGGAACGCCTCAACCTCAGCGGGCGCTCCAAGGACCTGATCATCCGCAGCGGCCACAACATCGACCCCAAGACCATCGAGGACGCGCTTGGCGCGCATCCCGCGGTGCAACTGTGCGCCGCGGTCGGCGCGCCCGATGCCTATGCGGGCGAACTGCCGGTGGCCTTCGCCACGCTGGTGCCTGGCGCGACGGCCAGCGAGGCCGAGCTGCTGGCCTTCACCGCGGCGCGAGTGGACGAGGCGCCGGCCAAGCCCAGGTCGGTGGTGGTGATCGATCAGATGCCGGTGACCAATGTCGGCAAGATCTTCAAGCCCGACCTGCGCGCCCTCGCCGCGCGCCGCGTGGCCGAGGCGCTGGTGGAGGAGGCCTGGGCCGACCTCGACCTGCCCGGCGCCGCGCGCCCGGCGGTACGGGCCGAGGGCGAGAAGTCGCTGACGGTGACCATCGATGCCGCCGCGACGGGGCCGGCCGTGCAGGCGTTGCAGGCGCGCCTGCAGGACACGCTCGGGCGCCTGCCTCTCAAGGTGCAGGTGCTCGTGCAGTAGCGGGACTGCCGATCTCGTCGTTCCAACCGGAGACGACCATGCCCACCCCCGCGTTCACAGGGACCACCGGCGCGCCCTGACTCGACGCGGACATGGCGGATCCGTTCACACCTTCTCAGGCGTCGAACAGATAGGACTGCACGGTCGCCCCGATGCGGCGGACGATCTCCGGGCGCTTCAGCGCGACCACCGGCGGCAGTTTCAGCACGTAGCGGCACAGGGCGAAGCCCAGCACCTGGGTGGCGATCAAGCCGGCGCGCGCGGCCGCGCCCGCGCGCGAGTCGCCGCTCAGGCGCGAGATCAGCGGCGCCATCTGCGACGAGAACAGCGCCTGCATGCGCTCTGCCGCGGCCTCGTTGGTCGACGCGGTGCGCAGCAGCGCCATGAGCGTCTCGTCATCCTCCCACCGATCCAGGAAATGCGACACCAGCGCGGCGCCCAGCGCATCGCGCGGCACCCCGGCCAGGTCCGGCAGGCGCAGGTCGAAATCTGCCGCGGCGGCGAACAGCCCTTCCTTGTTGCCGAAGTAGCGCATCACCATCGCCGGATCGATCCCGGCCGCATTCGCTACGGCGCGGATGGTGGTGGCCTGGTAGCCCACAGCCGCGAACTGGGCTCGCGCGGCCGCGAGGATGGTCGCCTTGGTCGCGTCGGAGCGCCGCGCGGGAGGGAGGACGGGGTCGGATTCAGCCATGTCAACAAGTATAGGCCAACAGTTGTTGACAAATTGGCAAGCCACGGTCCAGAATTGCCAACACTTGTTGACCAACAAACGTCGACTTTTCAGGAGAACCTCATGTCCGACCCGCGCATCCCCTCGTCTGCTTCCTTCGACACCGACGTGCTGATCGTCGGCGCAGGCCCCGCCGGCCTCACGCTGGCCACCTCGCTCGCTGCCCGCGGCGTGAACTTCATGCTGATCGACCGTCAGGCCGAGGGCGCCAATACCTCTCGTGCCGCAGTGGTCCATGCCTACACGCTGGAAGCCCTCGAGACGCTGCAGGTCGCGGACCGGCTGGTGGAGCGCGGCGTGCAGGCGCAGCGCTTCACGATCCGTGACCGCGACCGCGTGCTGGTGCCGATCGGCTTCGACCAGCTGCCGACGCGCTATCCCTACACGCTGATGGTTTCGCAGGCGGTCACCGAAAGCGTGCTGCTCGACCGGTTGCACGAGCTCGGCGGCCAGGTGCTGCGCCCGCGCGTGCTGACCGGCGTGCGCCAGGACGCCACCGGCGCCACCGCCACGCTCGACGACGGCCGGCAAGTGCGGGCGCGCTACGTGGTCGGCACCGACGGGATGCACAGCACGGTACGCGAACGCGCAGGCATCGGCTTTACCGGCGGCAGCTACGGCGAATCCTTCCTGCTGGCCGATGTGCGCCTGGCGGGCGGCGTACCTCACGACGAGGTGATCCTCTACTTCTCGCCCGCAGGCATGGTGGTCGTGGCGCCGCTGCCCGGCGGTGCGCACCGCATCGTCGCGACCGTGGCGGATGCGCCGGAGCACCCCGACGCCGGCTACCTGCAAGCCCTGCTGGACGCACGCGGCCCGGCGAGCGAACGGGCGGTGGTCCACGAGGTGCTCTGGGGTTCGCGCTTCAGGGTTCATCACCGGCTGGCCGATGCCTACCGCGCCGGGCGCGTGCTGCTGGCCGGCGATGCCGCGCACGTGCACAGCCCGGCCGGCGGGCAAGGCATGAATGTCGGCATCGTCGATGCGATCACCCTTGCAGAAGCGCTGAGCCAGGCACTGGCGGGCAACGAAGCCGCGCTCGATGACTACGGCACGATGCGGCGCCCCGTTGCTGGCCAGGTGATCGCGCTGGCCGATCGCCTCACGCGCATGGCGACGGCGCGGCCCGCCCTGCGCGCGGCGCGCAACCTTCTGCTGCGCACGCTGTCGCGCCTGCCGATGGTCCGCCAGCAGCTCGCGTGGCGCCTGTCGGGCCTGGTCTACCGATAAGGAGCCGGGTCAGTCAACGGCCTGCCTGAAGCCCTGCGGGCCGGTCGCAAACACTTCCTGCATCGCCCGCGGCAGCAGCGCCCGCAGCCAGCGCGACGCCGCGTCGTCATGGAAGCGCTCGTGCCAGAACTGTTCGATCAGCAGCTTCGGCAGCCGGATCGGCAGCGGATGCATGCGTACCGCCGCCACGGGAAGCATCAGCTCTGCCAGTGGCCGGGGGATGGTGGCGATCATGTCGCTGGCCGCCACGATGGTCGGCAGGGCGAGGAAGTGCGGCACGCGCGCGCCGATGGCATCGAGCAGCCCCATGCGCTGCAGCGCGGCCTCGACGGCGTGGTGGCCGGTGCCCTGGGCCTGGGCCACGGCATGGCGCTCGCGGGTGAAATCCTGCAGCTTCATCCGCTCCTTGATGCGCGGGTGCGTGGCGCTGGCGATGCACACGTACTCGCTGCGAAAGAAGGACTTGTGCAGCAGGCTTGCCCGCAGGGCGGGGCTGAAGCCGATGGCTACGTCTGCAGCGCCGTCGCGCAGCGCGCCGACGACGGATTCGGTGGGCAGCTGGATGGCACGAAAGCCGACCGCAGGCGCCTCGTGCCGGCACAGGCCGAGGATGCGCGGAAGGATGATCGCCTCGGCGATGTCCGTCATCACGATCGTGAATTCGCGTCGGCTCGACGCGGGGTCGAATTCGCCGCGGATATCGAGCCCCTGCTCGAGCAGGGCCAGGGCCTGGCTGATGCGGCGCGCGATGGTCTCGGCCAAGGGCGTGGGCATGACGCCGCCAGGGCAGCGCACGAAGATGCGGTCGCCGAAATGCGCACGCAGATCGCGCAAGGCGTGGCTGACGGTGGGCTGCGAGACACCCAGCGCCTCGGCCGCGCGCGAGACGTTGCGGCACTCCCAGATGGCCCTGAAGACACGAAGACGGTTGAGGTCGATCGCCTGCTTATTCATCCAGCGAATAGTAGCGACTAAGTCATTCGCATTGCGTGGCGAAGGGCCTGGAACGAATACTTGCCGCAACGAAGCCCGGAACCGAGACCATGAGCCCCACTCCCCTGCAACAGCACGTCCTCCTGCAGGAAGACGCATTCGAGAGATTCACGGTCCACGTCCGCCGGCCGGAGCATGCGGACGCGACCCATGCGGTGGTGCTGCTCCCCGCCATCGCCGGGCTGAACGCGTACGTCGCGGGCCGTGCCGATCAGCTCGCCCGCGCCGGCTACCTGGTCGCCGTCGTCGACTACTTCAGCCGCGGCGCGTCGCAGCCGGACCTGTCCACGCCCGAGCGCATTGATGCCGCCGTAGCGGCCGTCGACGACCATCGCGTGCTGGCCGACGTTCGCCATGTGCTCGACTGGCTCGGCGAGTGCGGCATCGATCGCCGGAACGCAGGCGTGCTGGGCTTCTGCATCGGCGGGAGCTACGCAGTGCTCGCGGCAAGCGAGGCGGACGGCCCTGCCTGCGCGGTTGCGTACTACGGGCAGCTGCGCCGTCCGCGCCCGAAAGCGCAGGACCCCATCGGCGTGGCGGCGCGCCTGCAAGCACCGCTGCTCGGGCATTTCGGCGACATGGACAGGCTGATCGGCAAGGAGGAACTGGCCGACTTCACGGCGCAGCTGCGCGAAGCCCAGCGGCACCACGAGATCCACACCTATGCCGGCGCACCCCACGCGTTCGACGAATGGTTCCGTCCAGCCGCCTTCCGGCCCGTCGCCTCCGCCGAGGCCTGGAAAAGAAGCCTGGTCTTCTTCGACTGGCATCTGCGCGGACGACTGCCCGATTGAGCATTTTCTTCAACCACCCCCAGGAGACGCATTCATGAGCGCACAACTCGACACAGAAGACAACGCCCCGGAGACCACGTCGATCGTGGATCGCACCGAGTGGGCACGATTCATGACCGACGACGAGTACTACCCTTTCCTCGTCAAGAAGAACCTGCGCGCGGCCATCTGGCGCTGGAACGATCTCGAGCCCCGTCTGGAACAGGTGCTGCGCGACCCGCTGCGCCGCGCCGACCGCCGCTTCATCGCGCTGGTCAACAGCGACACCGGCGAAGCGGGCGGTGTGTTCCCGTCGATCTTTCTCGGCATCCAGATCTTCGGCCCCGGCGAGCACATCGTCGCCCACCGGCACAACTCCTACGCCCTTTATCATATCATCCAGGGCGAGGGCTATTCGGTGCTGGACGGCCAGCGCTTCGACTGGAAGCGCGGCGACACCTTCGGCTGCCCGCCGATGGCCAGCCACGAGCACATCAACACCGGCAGAGAGGCGGCCATCCAGTACGTGATCCAGGACATGCCGGCGCGTGCGATGGACCGCAACCTGATCTGGGAGGAACCCATCGGCCGCACCTTCCACATGGTCGAGGGCAAGGCGCCGCACCAGGACTGATCACCGCCCGTCCCGACACACACACGGAGAACAAGATGCCCGCGACTTCCTCTGTCGACGCAGCGACCGCGATCGACCAGGCCCCCTTCGGCCGAGCCCAGAAACGTATCGTCTTCCTCTGCGCATTGATCGCGATGCTGGACGGCTTCGACACCCAGGTCGTTGCCTTCGTGGCGCCGGTGCTGGCCGCCCGATGGGGCGTGCCGGTCTCGTCCTTCGGCCCGGTGTTCGGCGCCGGCCTGGCCGGCCTGATGCTCGGCGCGCTGGTCTTCGGCCCGGCAGCGGATCGCTTCGGGCGCCGCCGCGTGATCATGGCGACGACGGCGATCTTCGGCCTGTTCACCCTGCTGACGCCCTGGGCGGATTCGCCCGCGACGCTGCTGATCCTGCGGCTGCTGACGGGCCTCGGCCTGGGCGGCGCGATGCCCAACATCATTGCGCTGACCGCCGAGTACGCCCCGGCGCGTTCGCGCGCGACGCTGATCAGCCTGATGTTCTGCGGCTTTCCGCTGGGCGCCGTGTTGGGCGGCTTCCTGGCGGCGCGAATGATCCCCTCGCTCGGATGGGAATCGACCTTCTGGCTGGGCGGCGCGCTGCCTTTGCTGCTGCTGCCTGCGCTCTTCGTGTGGCTGCCCGAATCGATCCGGCTGCTGGCCGCGCGGCGCACGCCTGATGCCACGCTGCGAGCGCTGCTGGTCCCGATCCTGGGTGCGGAGCGCGCTGCGCAAGTGCATTTCAAGAGGAGCGAAACGCAGCCGCAGCAAGGCATGAGCGTCATGCAGCTATTCGGCGGCCAGCGCACGGCGCAGACCCTGCTGCTGTGGGCGGTGTTCTTCATGAACCTGCTGGTGCTGTACTTCCTGGTCAACTGGCTGCCTGCCCTGCTGCGGCAGGCCGGTGTGCCGCTGGACAAGGCGATCGTGTCCACCGCCCTGCTCAATCTCGGCGGCATTGCGGGCGCGTTGATGTTCGCGCGGCTGATCGATCGGCTGGGCCCCTACCGGGTGCTCCTCGCCGCGTACGTCGCGGCAGGCCTGGCGACGTTCGCCATCGGCCGCATGACGCAGGCGGAGTTCCCGGCGCTGATGGCAATGGTCTTTGTCGCGGGCTTCTGCGTGATCGGCGCGCAGATCAGCATCAACGCACTGGCATCCGGCCTCTATCCCACCGAGATCCGCTCGACCGGCGTGGGTTGGGCACTGGGCGTGGGACGGGCGGGGTCGATCGTCGGGCCCGTGGTGGGCGGCATGCTGGTCGGGACCGGGGTGGCCCTGGAGTCCCTCTTCGCCGTGGCCGCGCTCCCTGCGTGGACGGCCGCCGTCGCGGTCGCGCTGCTGGCTCGCGCAACGATGCGCCGCCGCGAAGCGGTGCCCGGTGCAGACGCGCGCCCCGCGGCGGGAGCGTTCGAATGAGCGCCTATGTGCTGCCCCCACCGCCCGCGACGGCCGTGCCGGTTGCAGGCAGCGGCTTGCTCTTTCCGGTGCGCCGTGTCTACTGCGTTGGAAGAAACTACGCGGCGCATGCCCGCGAGATGGGCTTCTCCGATCGCGAGCCGCCCTTCTTCTTCTGCAAGCCCACGGACGCCATCGTCCCCGTCCGCAAAGGCACGACGGCCGAGATCCCCTACCCCGGCCGTACCGTGGACTTCCAGCACGAGATCGAGCTCGTCGTCGCCATCGGAAGGCGCGGCAGCAATATCCCGGTCCGCGAGGCGCTCGACCACGTCTTCGGCTATGCGGTGGGGCTCGACATGACCCGGCGCGATCTCCAGATCCGGATGCGCGAGCAAGGCAGGCCGTGGGAAATCGGAAAGTCCTTCGACGGCTCGGCCCTGCTCGGCGACATCAGCCCCGTCGCCGCCATCGGGCACCCCGGGCGGGCGCGCATCAGCGTCGACGTGGACGGCCAGACACGCCAGGACAGCGATATCAGCCAGTTGATCTGGAACGTGGCAGAGACCATCGCGCACCTGTCCGGCTGGTTCGAGCTGCATCCGGGCGACCTCATCTACACGGGAACGCCTGCCGGCGTGGGCCCCGTGCAAGCCGGGCAGACGATGACCGGTGCGGTTGAAGGGCTGGGAGAGCTTCGGGTGCACGTCGGCGTCGGGGTGCAGACCCCGGCACGGAGCAGCCGGCCCTGAGCACGGATCGCGGCTAAGGAAAGCCCCCATAGGGAAACCGTTATCGATCGTTACGATCGGAGGTTGCCGAATCCCGGCCGCTGCGCCGTTTCCCTGATGTCCTCTCCCCCTGAGTCCGGCCCCCTGCTGGACGCCGCCACCCCTCTCCCTCCCGAGATCGAAGCCGCCGACGAGTCCACCCGCGTGCCGCTGGCCATCGAGGACTGGGCCACGGTGATCATCATGGGCCTGCTGGCCTGCATCACCTTCGCCAACGTGCTGGTGCGCTACTTCACCGATTCCTCCTTCGCCTGGACCGAGGAGTTCTCGGTGTTCCTCATGATCCTGCTGGCGATGGTCGCGGGCTCGGCCGCGGTGGCGCGCGACCGGCACATCCGCATCGAGTACTTCGCCGACGGCGGCTCCATGGTCCGGCGCAAGCGGCTCGCGCAGTTCGGCGCGCTGATGGTGGCGGCGCTCTTCTTCCTGATTGCCGCGCTGAGCGTGCGCGTGGTGTGGGACGACTACCGCTACGAGGAGACCTCGCCCGGCATCGGCGTGCCGCAGTGGTGGTACTCGATCTGGCTGCCGATCGTCTGCTTCGCGATCGGGCTGCGCGCGGTGGGCCTGTTCAACCGGCGCAGCCGCGAGCAGCGCGGCGAGGACGCACGCGGATGATCCCGGCGCTGCTCTTCGCCGCCTTCATCCTGATGATGCTGGTGGGCGTGCCGATCGGCGCGGCACTGGGCCTCGCCGGTGCCGTCGCCATCGGGTTGGCGAACGCCGATGCCCAGTGGTTCGGGCTGCTGGCGGTGCCGCAGAACTTCTATGCCGGGCTCGGCAAGTACCCGTTGCTGGCGATCCCGATGTTCGTGCTGGTCGGCTCGATCTTCGACCGCTCGGGCGTGGCACTGCGCCTGGTCAACTTCGCGATCGCGATCGTCGGGCGCGGACCCGGCATGCTGCCGCTGGTGGCGATCGTGGTGGCGATGTTCCTGGGCGGCATCTCGGGCTCGGGCCCCGCGAACGCGGCGGCGGTCGGCGCGGTGATGATCGGCGCGATGTCGCGCGCGGGCTACCCCGCCGCCTACTCGGCCAGCGTGGTCGGCGCCGCCGCCGCCACCGACATCCTGATCCCGCCCTCGGTGGCCTTCATCGTCTACTCGGTGCTGGTGCCGGGCGCCTCGGTGCCGGCGCTGTTCGCCGCCGGCATGGTTCCGGGCCTGCTGGCGGGCCTGGCGCTCATCGTGCCGGCCGTGTGGATGGCGCGCCACCACCGCATGGGCGCGCTGGAGGCCACACTGCCGCGGCCACCCTTCTGGAAGAGCCTGCGCGATGCGATCTGGGGCCTGGCCGCGCCGGTGCTGATCCTCGGCGGCATGCGCGCCGGCTGGTTCACGCCCACCGAGGCGGCGGTGGTGGCGGTGTTCTACGGGCTCTTCGTCGGCATGGCGGTGCATCGCACGATTCGCGTGCGCGACCTGTTCGTGATCCTGCGCGAGTCGGGCGAGCTGTCGGCGGTGATCCTGCTGGTGGTCTCGCTGGCGGGGATCTTCGCCTACTCGCTGTCGACGCTCGGCGTGATCGATCCGGTGACGCGGGCGATCGTGAACTCGGGGCTGGGCGAATACGGCGTGCTGTCGCTGTTGATCCTGCTGCTGATCACGGTGGGCATGTTCCTCGACGGCGTCTCGATCTTCCTGATCTTCGTGCCGCTGCTGTGGCCGATCGTTCAGCACTACAAGTGGGACCCGGTGTGGTTCGGCGTGATCCTCACGCTGAAGGTGGCGCTGGGGCAGTTCACGCCGCCGCTGGCGGTCAACCTGATGGTGTCCTGCCGCATCGCCGGTGTGCGCATGGAAGAGACCGTTCGCTGGGTCGGCTGGATGCTGTTCGCGATGTTCCTGGTGATGGTGGCGGTGATCATCTGGCCGCAGCTGGCGCTGTGGCTGCCGCATGCGCTGGGCTATTGAGAGATTCGATTTTTGTTGTTCACATGAAGGAGACACACACATGAAGTTCCGTCGTTCCCTGCTCGGCCTGCTGGCCGTCGCTGCCACGCTGGGCAGCTTCTCCGTTTCCGCGCCGGCGCAAGGCTACAAGGCCGAATACAAGATGTCGCTGGTGCTCGGGCCGCCCACGCCGTGGGGCCAGGCCGGCAAGATCTGGGCCGACCTGGTGAAGGAGCGCACGCAGGGCCGCATCAACATCAAGCTCTACCCCGGCGTCTCGCTGATCCAGGGCGACCAGACGCGCGAGTTCAGCGCGCTGCGCCAGGGCGTGATCGACATGGCGGTGGGCTCGACCATCAACTGGTCGCCTCAGGTCAAGCAGCTCAACCTGTTCTCGCTGCCCTTCCTGATGCCGGACTACGCGGCCGTCGATGCGCTGACGCAGGGCGAGGTCGGCAAGGAGATCTTCAAGACGTTGGACAAGTCGGGCGTGGTGCCGCTGGCGTGGGGTGAGAACGGCTACCGCGAGATCACCAACTCCAAGCGCGCGATCAAGTCGCCCGAAGACCTGAAGGGCATGAAGATCCGCGTGGTGGGCTCGCCCATCTTCTCCGACATGTTCAGCGCGCTGGGTGCCAACCCGACGCAGATGAGCTGGGCCGATGCGCAGCCGGCGCTGGCGAGCGGCGCGGTCGACGGGCAGGAGAACCCGCTGTTCCTCTTCACGATCCTCAAGATGCACACCGTGGGGCAGAAGTACGTGACGACCTGGGGCTACATGGCGGACCCGCTGGTGTTCGTGGTCAACAAGGACATCTGGGCCTCGTGGACCCCGGCCGACCAGGCGATCGTGCGCCAGGCCGCCATCGATGCGGGCAGGCAGGAGATCGAGCTGGCGCGCAAGGGCCTGGTGGAAGCCGACAAGCCGATGCTGAAGGACATCGCGGGGATGGGCGTGACCGTGACGCAGCTCACGCCACAAGAGCGCGAGGCCTTCGTGAAGGCAACGCGGCCTGTGTATGCGAAGTGGAAGCCGCAGATCGGTGCGGAGCTGGTGACGAAGGCTGAGCAGGCGATTGCTGCTCGGAAGAAGTGACCCAGTAACACGCGTTCTACCGTTGGGTGGCGCAGACGTGCGGTATGCCCTGGGCCGGCCGACGTCGCCGGCCGCTTCGCGGCTGCCCTGCGCTGCTCGCGTCAGGCGAGCACCGCAGGGAAGCCCCGAAGGGGCCGCCGCAGTGGGGTCGACCGGCCCGCACCGCATGCCGGGCGCCCTCCCCATGGGACAACGCCCCCCAGCAATGCAAAGAGCCCCGCATCGCAGGGCTCTTCGTTCGGGGGCACGCAGCGCTCAATGCTGCAGGATCTTGTTGAGAAAGTCCCGGGTCCGCGCCTGCCGGTTCTCCGGATGCGCGAAGAACTCGTCCTTCGAGCAGTCTTCGAGGATGCGCCCGCCCACGTCGATGAAGATCACCCGGCTCGCCACCTTGCGCGCGAAGCCCATCTCGTGCGTGACCACCATCATGGTCATGCCTTCCTTGGCGAGCGCCACCATCACGTCCAGCACCTCGCCCACCATCTCGGGGTCGAGCGCCGAAGTCGGCTCGTCGAACAGCATCACGATCGGGTCCATGCTCAGCGCGCGCGCGATCGCCACGCGCTGCTGCTGGCCGCCGGAGAGCTGGCCGGGATACTTGTCCTTGTGCGCCATCAGGCCCACGCGGTCGAGCATCTTGAGGCCGCGGGCCTTGGCCTCGTCCTGCGACCGGCCCAGCACCTTGATCTGCGCGATCGTGAGGTTCTCCGTCACCGACAGGTGCGGGAACAGCTCGAAGTGCTGGAACACCATGCCCACCTTGGAGCGCAGCTTCGGCAGGTTGGTCTTGGGATCGTGCAGCGGAATGCCGTTGACCGTGATCTCGCCCTTCTGGAAGGGCTCCAGCGCGTTCACCGTCTTGATCAGCGTGGACTTGCCCGAGCCCGAGGGGCCGCACACCACCACCACATCGCCCTTGGCGATGCTGACGGAGCAGTCGTTGAGCACCTGGACAGGGCCATACCACTTCGAGACGTTCTTGATTTCAATCATTTTGTCGGCCATGACTTTGCCTTTCGATGTTCAGCGGATGATGGCGATCTTCTTGTGAAGACGCTTGACCAGGTACGACAGCGCATAGCAGATGACGAAGTACACCACCGCCGCCAGCAGGTAGGACTCGATCGGGCGGCCGAAATTCTTGCCGGCCGTCTCGAAGCCCTTCAACAGGTCGTACGCGCCGATGGCGTACACCAGCGAGGTGTCCTGGAACAGGATGATGGTCTGCGTCAGCAGCACCGGCAGCATGTTGCGGAAGGCCTGCGGCAGGATCACCAGCGTCATGTTCTGCTTGTAGGTCATCCCCACCGCCTGGCCTGCATAGACCTGGCCGCGCGGAATCGACTGGATGCCCGCGCGCATGATCTCGCTGAAGTAGGCGGCCTCGAAGGCAACGAAGGTAATGATCGCCGAGACCTCGGCACCGATCGGCCGGCCGATGATGAAGGGCACCAGCAGGAAGAACCACAGGATCACCATCACCAGCGGAATGCTGCGCATGCCGTTGACGTAGATCGCGGCAGGTGTGTCCAGCCACTTCTTGCCAGACAGCCGCATCAAGGCCAGCAGCGTGCCGAAGAGAATGCCGCCAAGCGTTGCAACGACGGTGAGGAAGACGCTGAAGTACAGGCCCTTCAGCAGGAAGCCGGTGATGACGTTCCAGTTGTAGAAGGAGAAGTCGAGGTTGGCCAACATGTCAGTGCCCTCCCCCACCCGCTTGGGCAATGAAGCCCGGTACGCGCGTGCGCTTCTCGATCGACGCCATGATGCGGTTGATCGCGAAGGCCGAGATGATGTAGAGCACCGTGACGGCCAGGTACATCTCCATCGGCCGCGCGGTCTCTTCGCCGGCCTGCATCGCGAACTGCGTCATCTCGGCGATCGACACGGCGAAAGCCACCGACGAGTTCTTGAAGATGTTCATCGACTCGCTGGTCAGCGGCGGAATGATGATGCGGTAGGCCATGGGCAGCAGCACGTAGCGGTAGTACTGCGGCGTGGTGAAACCCACCGCCATGCCGGCGTAGCGCTGTCCGCGCGGCAGCGCCTGGATACCGGAGCGCAGCTGTTCCGCGATCCGCGAGGAGGTGAAGAAGCCCAGCGCCAGCACCACCAGCACGAAGGGCGGCACGTCGCGCATGACCGGGAACAGCGCCGGCACCACGTGGTACCAGAGGAAGATCTGCACCAGCAGCGGGATGTTGCGGAACAGCTCGACCCACACATCGCCCAGGCGCACCCAGAACGGGCTGTTGGGCAGCGTGCGGATCACGCCGACGATGGAGCCGAGGACCAGCGCCACCACCAGGGCCGACAGCGCGACGGAGACCGTCCAGCCCCAGGCGGAGAGCAGCCATTGCCAATACGTCGGGTCACTGCCCCCCGGGTCCTGCAGGAAGACCTGCCAATCCCAACTTCCCATCGGGACCTCCTCGTCGTTGTTGCTTAAAGAAGAAGAAAAAAGAAAAGAAATCCTGAAAACAAACGCCCGCCGCAAGGGCGGGCGTTCGACTCAGCCCATGTGCATCACTTCTTGACGTACTCTTCCATCGGCTTGGTGTTGGGTGCGGCCCAGGCGGCCTTGGTGGCGTCCGACAAGGGCAGACCCACCTTGGTGTTGGTCGGCGGGATCGGCTGCATGAACCACTTGTCGTACAGCTTGGCGAGCGAGCCGTCCTTCATCTGGGCCTCGATGCTCTTGTTGACGGCATCGAGGAAGGCCTTGTCGCCCTTGCGCACCATGCAGGCGATCGGCTCGACCGACAGCACATCGCCGACCAGCTCGAAGTCGGCCGGGTTCTTGGACTTGGAGATGTTGCCGGCCAGGATCTGGCCATCCATCACGAAGGCATCGGCACGACCCGACTCGAGCAGCAGGAAGCTGTCGGCGTGGTCCTTGCCCATGACTTCCTTGAAGTCGATGCCCGATGCGCGCTCGTTCTTGCGCAGGGTCTGCACGGAGGTGGTGCCGGTGGTGGTGGCCACGTTCTTGCCGTTCAGGTCCTTGATGGACTTGATGCCCGAGGTCTTCTTCGTGGCGATGCGCACTTCCTCGACGTAGGTGGTGTAGGCGAAGTCGACGTCCTTCTGGCGGGTGGCATTGTTGGTGGTCGAGCCGCATTCGAGATCGACGGTGCCGTTCTGCACCAGCGGAATGCGGTTCTGCGAGGTGACCAGCTGCTCCTTGACCTCCAGCTTGGGCAGGCCCAGCTGCTTCTGGATGTCGCTCAGGATCTTGCGGGACATCTCGGTGTGGAAGCCGACGTACTTGCCGTCGCCGATGGTGTAAGCCAGTGCACCGGAGGAATCGCGCACCCCCATCGTGACGGCGCCGCCGGCCTTGATCTTGGCCAGGGTGTCATTGGCCTGCGCCAGCGCGCTGCCGGCGGCGAGCGCCATCACGGCCAGTGCCAATACTTGCTTCTTCATATGGAAAACTCCTGTGACTGAGAGATACACAAATTCTAGACACCCGCATTCTGCGCCACACCCGGGCCAACCCGGTGCGCTGCGCACCGTGCGCAATCGCGCGGAATGTGCGGCAGTTCCGAACCGGTGCACCGTGTTGCAGAGCGCTCGATGGGATGACACAAAGCAGCCTTTGTGCCCGAAAAAAAGCACGCGCCTGGCGCGTGCCTTGCAGACCTCGGCGCAGCAAAACGTCGGGCCAGACTTTAGAAGGGCAAGTGGTCCGAAGGCAAATGCCCATTGCAGCGGTCGGCATGCTCGCGCGTCATAGTTTGTGCACTGCACAACATCGGCCCGCCTTCCTTCCTCACTCAGCGGGCTGGGTGCCGACCAAGTACGCCCAGAGTGCGTCGGTCGTGACTTTGTTGGCGCGCATGGCGATGCCTTCCCCCTTGCTGGCGCGCGTCCCGGGCTTTGCAGGGGCGGAGGCGGACGGCCGTTCCCGGTAGGCGCGGATCTCCATGGTGGCCTCGAGCTTCTCGATCTCGGGCGGCAGCGCGCTCACCAGCGTGCGCGCCCGCACCTCCTTGCGCACCGCGCTCTGCGGCAGGAAGGCGATGCCGTGGCCTTCGAGCGCCATCACCTTGAGGCCTTCGGCCATGTCGGTTTCATAGACCCGGTCGAGATGGATCGCCGTGTGCGATTCCTTCAGCAGTTGGTCGACGACGCGGCCCAGGTACGCGCCGGGTGCATAGCCCAGGTAGGGCAGCGGCTGGCCGGGACGGCCAGGAAGCCGGTAGCGCGGCGCGCCCTCCGCATCCGGCTTGACCCAGGGCGCGACCACCTCCTGGCCGAGGCTCACCATCTCATAGCGGGTGGCGTCCAGCGGCAACGGCTGCGAGGGATGGTGGTAGGCGATCAACAGGTCGCAGCTGCCCTCCACCAGGCGCAACACGGCGTCGTGCACATTGAGCGCGATGAGCCGGCTCTTCAGCGGCCCGAACTGCTCGCGCAGGCTGGTGACCCATGCGGGGAAGAAGGTGAAGGCCAGGGTGTGCGGCACCGCGACCTCGATCACATCCTGCGCCGCCGCCGAATGACCGCGCAGCATGGCGCGCGTGCTCTGCAGGGCCTGCAGCATCTCGATGGCCTGGCCGTAGAGCGTCTGGCCGGCGGGCGTCAGGCGCGTGGGGTAGGAGCTGCGGTCGACCAGGTCGGTGCCGGCCCAGCCTTCGAGCGCCTGGATGCGGCGCGAGAAGGCCGGCTGGGTCACATGGCGCAACTGCGCCGAACGGCTGAAGCTGCGCGTCTCTGCAAGGCTGACGAAGTCTTCGAGCCACTTGGTTTCCATGAGCGGCGATTATGTCCGGGCAGTCCCTCGCGCCGCGAACACTGCGCCGCTGCGCACTACACTCCAAGTATTAAACGATCGATTAATTCATGGATTCTCCGAGCCAGTCGCCCCATGCTGCGAGCGCCGCAACGGCCCCGGACAAGCGCCGCAGCAAGCAGAAGGGCCCGGGCCGCCCCGGCGGCGCGAGCCTCGTGCGCGAGGAGATCCTCGACGCGGCAGAAGGCCTGTTCGCCAATCTCGGCTACGCCGGCACCACGCTGCGCGAGATCGCCAACGAGGCCAAGGTCACGCAGGCCCTGATCAGCTATTACTTCGGCTCCAAGTACGGCCTGTACGAGGCGGTGTTCCTGCGCCGCGGCCAGGTCATCTCGCAGCAGCGCATGGACAACCTGGACGCGCTGGGCAGGGACGGCAAGCCGCGCGTGCGCGACATCGTGCGGGCCTTCCTGCTGCCCACGCTGCAGCTGCGCGGCACGCCGCAGGGCCGCTCCTTCCTGCGGCTGCAGGCACGGCTGCACACCGAGCCGCCGGAGATCTCGTACAAGCTGCGCACCGATGCCTATGGCGGCTCGACGCGGCGCTACGTGGAGGTGCTGCGCGAGGCGCTGCCCAAGCTTGGCGAGCTGGACGCGTACTGGCGCGTGACGCTGATGATCGGCACGTACCTCTATGCCTTCTCCGACACGCACCGCATGGAGGAAATGGCCCCCAAGGGGATGTACGACCCGGACGATACGGACTCGCTGATCGACCAGGTCACGCGCTTCGTGGTCGGCGGCTTCGAGGCGCGCTGAGCGCCTTCAACCAGCGGCGGGCAGGCGCTCGCGCAGTTCGGCCGACGTCATCACGTCGGCGTACTTCTGCTGCATGTCGAACAGGCTGGCGTCGTGCGGCCCGATGGCGCGGTCGCCTACGCAATCGGCCAGCACCAGCGGCCTGAAGCCCCAGCACATGCCATCGACCACGCTGGCGCGCACGCAGCCGCTGGTCACGCAGCCCGCGACCACCAGCGTGCGCACGCCGCGCTGGACGAGCCAGGGCGCCAGCGTGGTGCCGAAGAAGGCGGACGGGACGTTCTTGCGCACCACCAGCTCGCCCGCATGCGGCGCGAGCACGTCGACGATGGCGCTGGCGGACGAGGCCTCCTTCAGCGTCAGCATGCCGGGCACCTTGTCGCTGAAGACGTTGGCGTCGCCATCGTCGTCGGCATAGACGATGCGGCTGTGCGCCACCGGCCAGCCCCGCTTGCGCGCCAAGGCCAGCAGCGGCACCGTGCGCCCGATCGCCTGCGGGATGTTGCCGCCGCCGAACACCGCGGGGTCGGCAAAGCCGTTGACGAAATCGACGATCAGGAGCGCGAGCGGCGGCTGCACGCCCAGGCCGGCGCCGAAGCCCTGGCGGCGGTAGACCTCGCTCTCTTCAGGCATGGGCGGGCTCTTTCCGTGCGGGCTGCGGCGTCATCAGTTCCTCGACTACCTGGCCCTCGCGCACCACCTGCAGCTCGTCCACGAAGACGTTGCAGCGGCGCATCGGGATGTCGATGTGGCAAGCCGTGGTCCGGCTGCCGCCCGCCTCGTTGTTGGGACCGAGCGAGAACAGGAAGTTGCCGCTGACCGCACGTGCGTCCATGCCCAGCGTGGCCTCGCGGTCGTACAGGCCCAGCGTCGACCAATAGGCGCGCTTCTGCAGGCCCCAGCCGATGTGCGAGATGGCGTAGGCCTCGGGGTCGCCGAAGGATTCGATGTACTCGCGCAGCATCTCGGCCTCCACCGCGCCGTCGATACGGGTGACGAAGCCGTCCTTCACGGTGAGCTCGATCGGCTCGCCCACATAGGACTTCATCGGCAGCAGCACGTCGCCCTTGGCCAGCACGATGCGGCCCTGGGCGCCGCCTTCGTTGGGCCAGGTAAAGGCGAAGCCGCTGGGCCAGTGGTCCCAGCGGCCGGGCTGGTCGACGAAGCCGTACTCGGCGGTGATCGGGTATTCGCCCAGCGGCAGGTGAAGGTCGGTGCCGGCGGCCGAGCTCACGCGCATCGTCCTGCGGTTCTTCAGCAGCGCGACGCCGGCCTGCACGCGCTCGAAGTCCTCCAGCGTCGGGACCATGCGCAGCAGCACCTCCGGCGGCTCGACGGCCAGCAGGATCTTCGTGCCGCCTTGCAGGATCTCGTGCTGCTCCGGCGAGAACAGCAGGGTCATCAGGTCGAGCACGAGATCGCTCGCCTTCAGCGCTGCAATGGCAGCACGATTGCCGGTGAGCGGCGTGGTGCCGAGATAGGCCAGCGGGTCGCGGCTCAGGGACTTCTCGGCATTGACGGGCGGGAGGTCCAGCCGGCTGACGCAGGCGCCGAGCATCGTCGCAGCGGTGATCGCGCAGCGCAGCGTCTGCGGGTGCGTGTGGTCGCTGGTAAGAACGGTGACGGCGTCGCCGGCCTTCAGCTTGGAAAGCGTGAGGACCTGGGTCCAGGCGCGGATCAGGTCGGTGTCGCGGACAGCCATGGAGTTCTCCTTTCTACTCAATCGAGCGGATGGCCGAGGAAGTCGCCGAAGGCACGGTAGAAGTTCGCCTCGTGGTCCCACGGGATCATGTGGCCGGCGTCGGGCACGCGCACCTCGGCCAACTGGGGGGCGAGGCGGCGCATCTCCTCGACGTCGCCGGGCCGCACCACGTCACCGCGCTCGGCGGTGATCAGCAGCAGGGGTACCGCGATGCGCGGCAGGTCGGCGTGGATGTCGTCGGTCTGGAAGGCCTCGAAGCTGGTCACGATGGCGCGCTCGTCGCAGGTGTGCAGCCATTGCGCGCGCAGCCGCAGCTGCTCCTCGGTCCAGGTGGGGCAGAACTCGCGCATCTGCTCCAGCGTGATGCCGCGGCGCGCGAGGCGGATCGAGTCGACGTACCAGGGCAGCTTCGCGGGGTACGCACGCCGGCCTGGCCCAGAGACCGGCGGATCGACCGCGACCACGCGCGTGAGCCCTGCAGGCTGCCGTCCGGCGGCGCGGATCGCGATGCGTCCTCCCATCGAATGGCCGACCAGGGCGAAGCGTGGCAGCGCCAGCGCCAGGGCCAGCGCGATCACGTCGGCCGCCTGCGCATCGAGGCTGTAGTCGAGCGTGTCCGAGGCTTCGCTGAGACCGCGGCCGCGCACGTCGAGCACGTAGGTGTCGAAGTGGCGGCCGAAGCGCTCGGCCACGAAGCCCCAGGTCACGGCCGGGCTGGTGATGCCGGGGATCAGGATCACCGCATCGCGCGTGGCGCGCTCCCCGCCGGCGCCGCCATAGCGCAGGTAGTGCTGGCGGATGCCGTTGGCCTGCACATGCGCGCCGTACAGGTAGTGGCTGCCGCTCATCGCTTCGCTCCCGCATAGGCGCCGGAAAGCAGCGCGCCGGCGCCGGGCACCACGGGCTCCAGGCCGAGCGCGCCGAGCATGGCGTAGGTGGTGGCCACGGCCGCGGTGACCACCGGCTTGCCGGTGGCGGCCTCGACGCGCGCGATGGCCGGCAGCGAGGGCATCTGGACGCAGGCCGACAGCACGATCGCATCCACGTCCGAGGTCTTCATGCCGGCGACGATGCCCGGCAGCCGCGCCGGATCGTGGCGGCCGACCTCCAGGTTGTCGGGGATCTCGAGCGCGCGCCAGTCCACCACCTCGAACCCTTCATGCTCGATGTAGTCGATGACCAGCTTGGTCAGCGGCACCATGTACGGCGCCACGAGCGCGATGCGGCGCGCACCGATGACGCGCAGCGCATCCACCAGGGCGCCTGCACTGGTGACCACCGGCGCCTCGCCCTGGTTGCCGGCGGTGGCCGCGCGCAAGCGGGTCTCGGACTGGCGGTGATAGCCGCGGCCCATGGCCATGATGGCGACCAGGCAGGCGTAGCCGAGTACGTCCACGCGCGCGTCGCTGAGCTCCAGCGCGCAGCGGTCGGACTCGGCGTCCATGGCCGCGAGCTCTTCCTTGTTGACCTGCTTCATGCGCATGCGCGCAGAGTGGAAGGTGAAGCGTTCCGGCCTCACCTGCTCGCGCAGGCGCAGCATGGCGGGGATCTCGGTCTCCATCGTGGTGTTGGAACTCGGCACGATCTGGCCGATGCGGTAGCTCTTCATGTTCATCCTCCGGTTCAGGCCACCGAGGCCACGGTGTCGAAGCGTTCGTCGCAGCGGGTCGCGTCGTATTCGTAGACCCACTCGGCCTTGATGCCGACGGCGTTCGGGTTCTTCGCCTGCTGTTGCTGGAAGGCCAGGTCGCGCTGGCGCTGCTCCTCGGGCGTTGACAGGTGATAGGTGCGGCCGCGCTCGCGCGCCTCGAGCTGCACGCGGGCCGTGCGCGGCAGCCGCTCGGCCTCATAGGCGCGCAGGGCTGCCGGGCAGTCGCCGGCGTAGTGCGCCAGCGCAGCCGCCAGCACGTAGGCGTCCTCGATCGCCATCGCCGCGCCCTGCGAGAGGAAAGGCAGCATCGGGTGCGCCGCGTCGCCCAGCAGCGTGACCCGCCCCTGCGACCAGGCGGTCATCGGGTCGCGGTCGAACAGCCCCCACTTGAAGATCTCCGAGGTGTCGGTGCGCTCGAAGAGGCGGATGATGTTCGGGTGCCAGCCGGCATAGGCGGCGAGCAGTTCCTCGCGCGTGCTGGGCTCGGTCCAGGACTCTGCCACCCACTGCGCGCTCTCGTTCACGGCCACGATGTTGACGGCCGCGCCACCCTTCACGTAGTAGGTCACGATGTGCGCCTTCGGCCCCATCCAGAACGAGGCATCCGGGCTCACGAAGGGCAGCGGATGCTGCTCCACCGGCACCAGCGCGCGCCAGCACATGTGGCCGGTGAAGCGCGCATCCGTCTTGCCCCATAGCGAATCGCGCACTGCCGAATGGATGCCGTCGGCGCCGACGATCAGGTCGGCCTCGAAGCGGGTGCCGTCCGAGAACCGGGCAATCGCCCGGTCGCCGCGCTGCTCGACGCCGGTGCACTGCACGTTGAAGCGCACGCGGTCCGCCGGGATGCCTTCGCACAGGATCGCATGCAGGTCGGCGCGGTGCACGTGATAGAAGCCCGCACCGAAGAGCCGGGGGCACACCTCGCGCAGCGGGGTGCGGAACAGCTCGCGCGCATCGTTCCAGTTGCGCCCGACCATCGCCTCGGGCAGGAAGCCGATGCGCTCCAGCCCATCGCCCACGCCGAGGCCCTTCAGCACCTTGGCAGCATTGGGCGTCATCTGCACGCCCGCGCCGATCTCGCCGAAGGCGGGGGCGCGTTCGAAAACATGGGCGTCGATGCCGCGCAGTCGCAGTGCACGCGCCAGCGCTACACCGCCGATGCCGCCGCCGACGATGCCCACGCGCATTGCTTTGCTCATACCAGATCTCCTGTTGGATTGCTTTTGAATGAACGAATCGTTGTTCGAATGAAGGCCGCAGGGCGCAGGCGCCCGCGCGGCTCTCAGGCGCCGAGGTAGGCGCTCAGGAGCTCCGGGTCCTGCAGCAGCCCGGCCGCATCGCGCTCCGCGACCACGCGGCCGGTCTCGAAGACATAGGCACGCGACGCGACGGACAGCGCGTTGTGCACGTTCTGCTCGACCAGCAAAACCGTCACGCCGTGCGCATGGATCTCGCGCACGAAGTCGAACACCTCCTCTGCCATGCGCGGGCTCAGGCCCAGGCTGGGCTCGTCGAGGAGCAGCAGCCGGGGCTCGGACATCAGCGCGCGCCCGATGGCCAGCATCTGCTGCTCGCCGCCGCTGAGCGTGCCGGCCAGTTGCCGGTGCCGCTCCTTCAGCCGCGGGAAGCGGGCATACACCTTCGCGATGCGCTGCTCGATCTCGGCGGCCGACTTGCACAGGTAGGCGCCGAGCGAGAGGTTCTCGTACACGCTCATCGCCGGCCAGACGTGGCGCTCCTCCGGCGACTGCGCGATGCCCAGCGCGACCACGCGGTCGGCCGGCATGCCGCCGATGCCGCGGCCGTCGAACAGGATCTCGCCGCGCGTCGGGCGCAGCAGGCCGGAGATGGTGCGCAGCGTGGTGCTCTTGCCGGCGCCGTTGGCGCCGATGAGCGCGACCACCTCGCCCGGCTGCACGGTGAGGCTCACGCCGTGCAGCGCGGCGGTCTTGCCGTAGCTGACATGCACATCCTTCATCTCGAGCAGGTGGCCGCCGGCGGCGCGCGCGCCTTGCACGATGGGGTTTGCCATCACGGCACTCATGACTTCCTTCCTCCGCCCAGATAGGCCTCGATCACGCGTGCATCGCTCTGCACCTCGGCCGGCGCGCCCTCGGCCAGCTTCTCGCCGAAGTGCATCACCACCACGCGGTCGCACACGCCCATCACCAGTCCCATGTTGTGCTCCACGATCAGGATCGACTGCACGAAGGAGCCGCGCAGCTTCTTCAGGATCTCGCCGAAGGTCTTCGCTTCCTGGCTGTTGAGGCCGGCCGCGGGCTCGTCGAGCATCAGGATCTCCGGCTTGGCGGACAGTGCCAACGCCACCTCGAGCAGGCGAAGCTCGCCGCACGACAGCAGGTAGGCCGGAGCGTCCATGCGCTGCCCGAGCCCCATGGTGTGCACGATCCGCTCCGCACTCTCGCGCACGGTATGCTCGGTGCTGCGCACGCGCGCGCCCGGGAAGAAGGTGCGCCAGAGCGGCTGGCGCGCTTCGAGGTAGTGCCCGGTGAGCACGTTCTCGAACACCGTCAGCGACTTGAGGATGTTGGTCTTCTGGAAGCTGCGCACGATGCCCAGGCGCGCCATGCGGTAAGGCTTCTCGCCCGTCACGTCGCTGCCGCGGAAGTGCACCCTGCCCTCGCTCGGCGAGTAGAAGCCGGTGATCAGGTTGAAGCAGGTGGTCTTGCCCGCGCCGTTGGGGCCGATCAGGCCGACGATCTCCCCGGGCTGCACGTCGAAGCTGATGTCCTTCACGGCATGGATGCCGCCGAAGGACTTGCTGAGGCCGCGGACCTCCAGTGTGCCCGCCGCGTTCATGCAGGCCTCCGGGTCGCCCGCGGCGCGGTTGGGGGCGCGGCTGGGGCAGCAGCCACGGCACGCGTCTCCCGGCGCCGCGTGATGAAGCCCATCAGGCCGCGCGGCAGGAAGAGCACGATCGCGATCACCGCCAACCCGAAGAGGGACAGGCGCAGCTCCTTGGCTTCGCGCAGGTACTCCTCCAGGAAGGTCACGAGCAACGCACCGATCAGCGGCCCCACCAGCGTGCCCTTGCCGCCGATCAGCACCATGATGATCATGCTGACCATGAAGGCGAAGCGGAACACCTCCGGGCCGACGAAGGAGATGTAGTGCGCATAGAAGCCGCCGGCCATGCCCGACAGGAAGGCACCGAGCACCAGGGCGAACATCGAGTAGGTCAGCGGCCGGATGCCGATCGATTGGGCGACGTAGCGGTTCTCGCGGATCGCGACGGCCGCGCGGCCTGCGTTCGAGTTCACGAAGCGGTACGACAAGTACAGCGCGATCGCGAGCAGTACCCAGGCGACGGCGTAGTAGAACTGCTTGGCCCCGAGGTTGCCGGCCTCCGCCAGAAGGGCGGGCTGCGGCACGCCCGCGATGCCCATCGGCCCGTTGGTGAGGGCGATCCAGTTGTCCGCGACCAGGCGCAGCACCTCGGCGAAGGACAAGGTCACGATCACGAAGAACGGCCCCTGCAACCGCAGCGTGATGCCGCCGATGATCACGCCCATCAGTGCCGCGAGCGCACCGGCGACCGGGATGGTCGCCCAGATCGGCCAGCCATGCACGGTCGACAGGAGCGCCGCCGCATAGGCACCCGTGCCGAGGAAGGCGGTGTGGCCGAGCGAGAACTCGCCGACGTAGCCCACCACCAGGTTGAGGCTGGTGGCGAGCACCGCGTAGAACAGCACCATGATGGCGATGTGCAGCACGTACTGGTCGCGCACCAGCAAGGGCACCAGGGCCGCGAGCAGCATCAGCGCCCAGAGACAGCGACGTTCGAATTTCATGCTCGCTCCACCCGCTTGGAGAAGAGGCCGTAGGGCCGGAACACCAGGGCGAGGATCACCAGCGCGAAGCCGATGATGTCGACCCAGCCGGTAGCGACGTAGCCGCCCCACAGCGCCTCCGCCACGCCGAGCAGCAGGCCGCCCGCAATGGCGCCGGCAAAGCTGCCCATGCCGCCGAGGATCACGACCACGAAGGCCTTCATGCTCACCAGCCCGCCAACGGACACCTGCGCCGAGTAGATCGAGCCGAGCAGCATGCCCGCCATCGAGGCGATCACCGTGCCCATGGCGAAGGTGCTGGCGTACACGCTGGACGTGCGGATGCCCACCAGCCGCGCGGCCATCGGGTCCTGGAAGGTGGCGCGCATCGCGCGGCCCAGCCGGGTCTTGTGGATCGTGAGCCAGGCGGCCACGATCAGCAGCGCGCACACCGCGACCGCGAACAGGCGCAGCTTGGTGAGCACCACCGTGCCCAGGAAGACCGGGCCAGCGGCGATCGGCGCCTCCACTTTCAGCGGCGCGGTGCCGACCATCAACAGCGCGGTGTTCGCCAGGAAGATCGACAGGCCGATGGTCAGCAGGATGCCGGGCTCCTCGCCCTGGTCGCGGATGCGCTCGATCAGCAGGCGGTCGACCAGCCAGCCGAAGGCGCCCATCGCGACGGCCACCAGCAGCAGCCCGGAGAAGAAGTCGAGGCCGAGCCGCGTGGTCGCCCACCAGCCCATGACGCCCCCCATCATGTACAGCTCGCCATGCGCGAAGTTGACGACGCGCATGAGGCCGAGGATCAGCGTCAGGCCCAGGGCCGACAGGGCGTAGAAGGAGCCCGTGACCAGGCCGTTGACGAGATACTGTGGCAGCAGCTCCATGCCGGTCCTCAGGGTTTCTCGGTCGCGCTCTGGGCCACGACGCGCGGCTCCTTGTTGACGATCTGCACCAGCACCACGTCGAAGCCATAGCCTTCACCCTTGTCGGTGAAGCGGTAGCGGCCGTTGGGTGCGGCGTAGTCGGTCTTGCGCAAGGCGTCGCGCACCGCCTCGGGCTCGGCCTTGCCGGCGCGCGCGAGCGCGTCCATCATGATGTTGAGCGCGTTGTAGCCGGCCGCGCCGTACTTGCCCGGCTTCTCCTTGTAGGCAGCGCTGTACATCTCGACGAAGGCCTTGTTGCGGTCGCCCGGCAGGCTCGACGCGTAGGGAACGGCGGCGTAGATGCCCTCGGAAGCCTCCCCGGCCAGGCCGACGAAGTCCGCCGTCGCCCAGGAGCCGACGCCGAAGATCTTGGTCTTGAGACCGAACTCCTTGAACTGCTTGACCAGGATCGATCCGTCCTGCGTCTCGGCCGCGACGAACACGCCATCGGCATTGCTGGCCTTGAGCTTGGTGAGCAGCGTGTAGAAGTCAGTGGCGCCGTGGTCGAAGTACTCCTTCATCACGGTCTTCACGCCCAGCGCGCTCAGGTCCTTGGAAAAGTCCTCGACGCCGCCGCGGCCCCAGTCGTCGTTCACGCCGATGTAGGCAACCGTCTTGAGCTGCAGCTTCTCGGCGATGATCTTGCTGAAGGTCTTCGACATCAGCCGGTCGGTCTCGGCCGAGCGGAAGAAGTACTGCAAGCCTTTCTCCGTCAGGTCCGCCTTCGACGACACGCCGGTCAGCAGCGGCACCTTGTACTTCTCGGCCACGGGCATCACCGCCGCGGTGGCCGAGCTGCAGAAGGCGCCGGTCAGTGCCACGACCTTGTCGCGCTGCACCAGCTTCTCGGCTGCGTTGACCGAGTTGGCCGGGCGGCACTGGCCGTCCTCGATCACCAGCTCCACCTTGCGCCCGAACACGCCGCCCGCGGCATTGCGCCGCTCGACCGCGAGCTTGGCACCGCTCACGAAGGCCTGGCCGTTGTAGGCCACCGAGCCGGTCAGCGGCTGGATCACGCCGACCTTCACCGTGTCTTGCGCCCAGGCGCCGCCTGCGGCGAGGCCGAGAACGCCCGCCGCGCCGAACATACGCATCCACTTCTGCATCTCAATCTCCAATCAAGGATGAATGCCCGCGGCCTTGGAGCCGATCGGGCTTCGAGCTAATTAAACACCTAATTAATTAAAACGCGAGGTTAGCCGCGCTCCTCGTGCACCGAGATGGGGTTAACCCGGGCTTTTAATTAATCGTTTAGTCAATTAGCAAGAGAGATGCCAGCACCGGCGGGCCGCTTGGGGTTGGCCAACTCAAGCGGGCCCGACCTTCAGATCGGCGTCACCACACCGCGCCCGGCGAAATGCCCTTCGGCATTCGCCATGAAGCGGTCCACCGAGGCTTGCGTGGCCTCGGGCGACCAGCCGGCCATGTGCGGTGTCAGCAGCACGTTGTCGAGGCCGATCAACGGCTCGGGGCGCTTGGGCTCGCTTTCGTAGACGTCGAGCCCGGCGCCCGCGATGCGCCCCTCGCGCAGCGCGGCGGCGAGCGCCTCGGTGTCGACCACGCTGCCGCGCGAGATGTTGACCAGGAAGCCCTGCGGCCCGAGCGCATCGAGGATGCCGGCATCGACCAGGTGCCGCGTGCCGGCGCCGCCCGGCGTGGCGATCATCAGCACGTCCGACCAGGCGGCCAGCGCCTTCAGGCTGTCGAAGTAGCGGTGCGCCACGCCCTCGCGCGGCTTGCGGTTGTGGTAGCCGACCTCCATGTCGAAGCCGGCGGCGCGCTTGGCGATCTTCTGGCCGATGGTGCCCAGGCCGAGGATGCCCAGGCGCTTGCCCGAGACATTGGGCGGCTGCGGGATCGCCTCGCGCCATACGCCCTCGCGGCACTGCCGGTCGAGCATGCGGATGCCGCGCACGATGCCGATCAGCAGGCCGAAGGCGTGGTCGGCCACGCAGTCGTCGTTGGTGCCGGCGCCGTTGGCCAGCGCGACGCCGCGCGCGCGCGCCGCCTCCAGTGGCAGGCACTCGTAGCCCGCGCCCATGGCGCAGATCAACTCGACCTTCGGCATCGCCGCCAGCTCGTCGGGCGTGAGCCCGATCACGCCGATGGTCAGCACTGCGCGGTAGCGGGCGCCGTGTGCGGCGATGGCTGCCGCGCGCTCGGCCGCGGTGGGCGCGTAAGTCATGTCATAGACGGCGGCAATCTGGGCCTGGTGGGCGCTCGACAGGCTGTTGAGCACCAGGAGGGGAATCTTGTCGGACATCCGGTCTCCGGAAACATGGGAATCAAAGAACGGGCTCGGCAGCCTCGATCTGCTGCAGGGCCCACATCTGGGCATAGCGCGCGTCCCTGGCGAGCAGCTGCGCATGGGTGCCGCGCTCGACGACCACGCCGCTTTCGAGCACCAGGATCTCGTGCGCGTCGACCACGGTCGAGAGCCGGTGCGCGATCACCAGGGTGGTCTTGTTCTGCGCCGCGCTCTTCAGCTCGGCCTGGATCGCGCGCTCGTTGGCCGAGTCCAGCGCCGAGGTCGCCTCGTCGAAGATCAGGATCGGCGGGTCCTTCAGCAGCGTGCGCGCGATCGCCACGCGCTGCTTCTCGCCGCCCGAGAGCTTCAGGCCGCGCTCTCCTACCGGCGTTTCATAGCCCTTGGGCGTCCCGGCGATGAAGTCGTGGATGCGCGCGGCCCGCGCCGCCTGCTCCACTTCGGCACGGCTGGCGCCCGGGCGGCCGTAGGCGATGTTGTATTCGATGGTGTCGTTGAAGAGCACCGTGTCCTGCGGCACGATGCCGATGGCCTGGCGCACGCTGGCCTGGGTCACCTCGCGGATGTCCTCGCCCCCAATCAGGATGCGACCTTGCTGGACGTCGTAGAACCGGTAGAGCAGCCGGGCCAGGGTGGACTTCCCCGAGCCGGACGGCCCGACCACCGCAACAGTCTTGCCGGCCGGGATCTCGAAGCTCACATGCTTGAGGATCGGCCGCGAGGGCTCGTAGGCAAAGCTCACGTCCTCGAAGCGCACGCTGGCATCGCGCCCCGCGAGCGGCCGGGCGCCCGGCGCATCGCGCACCTCGCGCTCCTTCTCGAGCAGCACGAACATCTTGTCCAGGTCGGTCAGGCTCTGCTTGATCTCGCGGTAGATCACGCCCAGGAAGTTGAGCGGGATGTACAGCTGGATCATGAAGGCGTTGACCATCACCAGGTCGCCCAGCGTCATGCGGCCTTCGACCACGCCTGCGGTCGCGCGCCACAGCATCAGCACCAGGCTCACCGCGATCAGCAGCTGCTGGCCGGTGTTGAGCAGGCTCAGCGTCCTCTGGCTCTTGATGGCGGCACGGCGGTAGCGGTCGAGGCTCGCGTCGTAGCGGCCCGCTTCGAACTCCTCGTTGTTGAAGTACTTGACCGTCTCGTAGTTCAGCAGCGAATCGATGGCCCGGCTCTGCGCCACCGAGTCGAGCTCGTTCATGGTCCTGCGGAACTGGGTGCGCCACTCCGTCACCGTGACGGTGAACGCGATGTAGAGCAGCAGCGCGACACCCGTGATCCAGACGAAGAGCGCATCGAACTTCACGCCCAGGATCGTCAGCACCAGCGTCAGCTCGATGATGGTAGGCACGATGCTGTAGAGCGACATCGAGATCAGCGAGTGCACGCCGCGCGTGCCGCGCTCGATGTCGCGCGTCATGCCGCCGGTCTGCCGCTCCAGGTGGAAGCGCAGCGACAGCGCATGCAGGTGCCGGAACACCTCCAGCGAAATGCTGCGCGCCGCGCCCTCGGTCGCCTTGGCGAAGACCAGCTCGCGCAGCTCGCCGAACAGCGAGGTCGAGAAGCGCAGCAGCCCGTAGGCGACCAGCAGCGCAATCGGCACCACCAGCAGCGCCTGCGCCATGTCGGGCTTGGGCGTCATGGTGTCGACCAGGTTCTTGAGCAGCACCGGCACGCCGACGTTCGCCACCTTGGCTCCCACCATGAAGAGGAGCGCGGCCAGCATGCGCCACTTGTAGCGCCAGAGGTAGGGAAACAGCCGGCGCAGCGTGGCCCAGTCGGAGCGATCGCTCCGGGCCGGCTCGCTGGCCGAGGCGTGATGGGCAGGGGAAAGGGCTTCGCCGCTACGGCGCATGGGGAGACAATCGTGGCTGTTGCTTTTCCCGGATTGTGCCCATGTCTGTTCCCGCCAACGTTTCAGCCACCCTCAAGAGCCTGCCCGCCGACATGGAACTCGTGCTCAAGGTAATCCCGCTGCCGGCCGACGTCAATGCCAACGGCGACATCTTCGGCGGGTGGGTGATGGCCCAGTGCGACCTGGCGGGCTCGGTCATTCCGGCGCGCTACGCCAAGGGCCGCATGGCCACCGTCGCCGTCAACGAATTCGTCTTCAAGCAACCGGTTCGGCTGGGGGACATCCTGTCCTTCTACTCGAAGCTCGTGCGGATCGGCCGCACCTCTGTGACGGTCTTGGTCGAGGTCTTCGCCGAGCGCTTCAAGGCGCAGGGCGAGTACATCAAGGTGACGGAAGCCACGTTCACCTATGTTGCGATCGACGAGAACGGCAGGCCGCGGGCGATCGTCAGGGAGTGAGTGCAAGGCGGGGCCGGACGCATGCGCAAGCGGTGGTGCTGCCTGCGGGGCCGCGGAAGGCGGTCTGCGGCCCGGGCTCCTGCCGGGGCGGTCCGCAGACCACCTTCCGCGGAGGACATGTCGGGGTT
>NZ_LMTS01000164.1:64790-72756 GCF_001541225.1 Variovorax sp. WDL1
CACAACAGCAACGTCCGAATCAGGCAATAGAGCGCCCCCACTCCAGCCCTTCCCACGACGGAAAGCTAACAACGCAAGGCCGCGTTTCGACACCCGACCGCCTCATCCCGCCACAAGCACCGCCGCCGCAGCGAGCCGCGCGCGACACTGCCCGACCATGCGCTCGATCAACTCGCCGCAACTCGGGATGTCGTCGATCAACCCCGCCACCATTCCGGCCCAGATCAGCCCGTTGCGCGTATCGCCGCTCTCCAGCGCAGCGCGCCCGCGCTGCCCGTTGACCAGCGGCCGCAGCACCTCGAAGGCCGCGCCGCCCGGACGGCGCTCCAGCTCGAGCACCTCCTCGGACACGGGATTGAGCAGCACCCGCGAGCTGTTGCGCAAGGTGCGCATGATCAGCCGCGTGTCGTTCTCGCGCGCGGCGATCAGCGCCTGCTTGACGTCCTCGTGCACCGGCGCCTCGCGCGTCGCGACGAAGCGCGTGCCCATGTTCACGCCTTCGGCGCCGAGCGAGAGCGCCGCCGCCATGCCGCGCCCGTCCGCGATGCCGCCCGAGGCGATCACCGGCACGCGCAGCGCCGACGCCGCGGCAGGGATCAGCACCAGCCCGGGCACGTCCTCCTCGCCGGGATGGCCCGCGCATTCGAAGCCGTCGATGCTGACGATGTCCACGCCGCGCTTCTCGGCGGCCAGCGCATGCCGCACCGAGGTGCACTTGTGCACGATGACGACGCCGGCCGCATGCAGGCGCTGGAAGACGGCCTTCGGCACGTTGCCGGCCGTCTCCACCACGCGGATTCCCTGCGCCAGGATCACGTCGAAGATGCGCTCGTAAGGCGGCGGGTTCACCGTCGGCAGCATGGTGACGTTCACGCCGAAGGGCTGGTCCGTCATCGTGCGGCAGCGCTCGATCTCTCGGGCCAGGTCCTCGGGGGTGGGCTGAGTGAGCGCGCCGAGCGTGCCCAGTCCGCCCGCGTTGGAGACGGCAGCCGCCAGCTCGGCACGGCCCACCCATTGCATGCCGCCCTGCACGATCGGGTAGCGGATGCCCAGCAGTTCAGTGACGCGGTTCTTCATGAGTCCTCAATCCAGTCTGATGTCGTTCTCGCGCGCGATCCGGGTCCAGCGCTTCAGGTCTTCCTGGAGGAACTGCGCGAACTCCGTGTTGGTGTTGGCGACAGGCTCGTAGCCGAGCGCGTAGATCCTGGCCTGCACGTCGGGCATGGCCACGATCCGGCGGATCTCCTGCACGTACTTCTCGACGATCGGCGCGGGCGTGCCGGCCGGCAGGAACATCGCGCCCCAGCCGGGCAGGTTGATGTCGGGATAGCCGGCCTCGGCGAAGGTGGGCAGGTCCGGGAAGGTCTTCAGGCGATGCGGCGCAGCGACCGCGATCAGCTTGACCTTGCCCGTGGCGAGCTGGTTGGCGTAGAAGCCCACCGAGCCGTAGGCGAGTGCGATGTCGCCGCTGGCGACGTCGACGAACGAGGCAGCCTCCCCCTTGTAGGCGGCATGCTTGATGCGGATCCCCGCCGCCTTGTTGAGACCCTCGCCGATCAGGTGTGCGCCCGAGCCGACGCCGTAGCTGCCGAAGGTGTATTTCTCGGGCGCCTGCTTCGCGAGCCGGACCACGCCCGCCAGGTCGCTGACCGGCAGCGCCGCATTGGCCGCCAGCGCGATCGGGAAGCTGGCCACCAGCGACACCGGCGCCAAGTCGCCCATCTTGTACTGCGGGTTGGCTTGCAGCACGATGTTCTGGACGAAGCCGCTGATGGTGAAGAGCGACGTATAGCCGTCCGGGGGCGACTTGGCGACCGCGGTGGTCGCGAGGATGGTGTTGGCGCCCGGCTTCGATTCCACGATGACCTGCTGGCCCCATGCCTCGGTGAGCTTGGCGGCGACCAGGCGTGCGAGCACGTCGAGGTTGCCGCCGGGCGCGGTGGGGATCACGATGCGCACCGGCTTGCCGGGGAAAGGCGCATCCTGGGCGGCCGCGGGCAGGGCCGCCGTTGCAAGCGCGGCGGCGGTGGCGAGAAGCGCGCGGCGTGCGCGCGAGAAGTGCTTCGGCATGCTCGTCTCCTTGTCGGGGGTAAGCGGGATCACCAGCTCGGCCGCGCGACACCATCCCCGAAGGGCTCGTCGCGCTTGCGCACCGCGGCCTTGAAGCCCAGCGCGGCCACGTCGGTATCGAAATCCTTCTTGGCGCGCGACAGGTGTGCGCGCGCGTCCATCTCGGCCGCCAGGCGCGGCAGCGTGCCCGCACCGGCCAGCTCCAGCGCCAGGTTGACGATGCGCTTGTTCGTGGCGAGCAGCTCGGGGTCGACCGTGGCGAGCCGGCGCGCCAGCGTCATCACCTCGTCCTCGAGCCGCGCGGCGGGCGCGCTCGCCACTGCCAGGCCGATGCGTGCCGCGTCGGCGCCGCTCACCACGTCACCGGTGAGCAGCAGGCGCTTGGCCCACTGCGGGCCGACGTTGTAGAACCACATGTGGTTGGGCGGCGAGCCCATGGCGCGCGTGGCGGGAAAGCCGATGCGCGCGTCGTCGGCCGCGATCACCAGGTCGCAGTACAGCGCGAGGTCGGTGCCGCCGGCCACGCAATGGCCGTGCACCTTGGCGATCACCGGCTTGTGGAGCACGAAGGCGGTGCGCAGCAGCTCCTGGAAGCGCTCGAGCTTCCACGCGTCGTCGTCGAAGGAGCCGCTGCCGCTGCGGTACTCGAGGGCTGCGGCGTCCTCGGCGGCGTAGCGCGCATAGGCCGACTTCATGTCGTAGCCGGCGCAGAAGTCCGGGCCCGCGCCCTCCAGCACGATCACGCTCACCGAGCGCAGGTCGTCGGCCTCCAACAGCGCGCCGCGCAGCTCGGTGAGCAGCTCCCACGACAGCGCATTGCGCCGGTCGGGACGGTTGAGGGTGATGCGCGCCACCCGCTCGCGCACGTCGAGCACGAGGTGCTCGGTGGACTGCAGCCACTTGCCCATCGCGCCCTCCTCAGATCTTGCGCCCGGCGTCCTGCCAGAACGGATCGCGCAGCCGCCGCTTGAAGATCTTGCCGCTGTCCTCGCGCGGCAGCGAGTCATGGAAGTCGATGCGGCGCGGCACCTTGTACTTGGCGATGCGGGCCCGCAGATAGTCCCGGATCTCCTCCGCGCCCAGTTGCGCGCCGGGCATCAGCTCGACCGCCGCGGCGAGCGATTCGCCGAAGTCCTCGTCGGGAATGCCGAATACGGCGCAGTCCTTCACGCCGGGGCATTGCGTCAGCACCATCTCGATTTCGGCGGGGTAGATATTGGTGCCGCCGAAGATCACCATGTCGGAGCGGCGGTCGCACAGGTACAGGCGGCCCTCCTTCATGTAGCCCACGTCGCCGAGGCTGATGAGTCCGTCGCGTTCCACGCTCCTTCGCTTCTCCTCGTGGTTGAGGTAGGTGAAGTCGGCATAGGCCGGCACGCGCGCGTAGATCTCGCCGGTCTCGCCCTCGGCAAGGCGCTGGCCCTGCTCGTCGTAGAAGGCCAGTTGCGTGCCGGGCGTGGGCACGCCCACGCAGCCTGGGTGCTCGAGCCAGTCCTGCGGCGTGGCGAGGGTGGCGGTGCCGACCTCGGTGCCGCCGTAGGTCTCGTAGACCACCGGACCCCACCAGTCCATCAGATCCTTCTTCACCTCGCGCGGGCAGGGCGCTCCGGTGTGCGTGACCCAGTTGAGCGAGCTCACGTCGTAGCGGTTGCGCACCTCGGCCGGCAGCTTGAGCATGCGCACGAACATGGTCGGGACCATCACCGCGTTGTCGATGCGGTGCTTCTCGATCAGCGCGAGCGTCTCTTCCGGATCGAACTTGGACTGGAGCACCAGCACCTCGGCCGTCATCAGCGCGTGGCGGCCATAGGCGTTGGGCGAGGCGTGGTAGAGCGGGCCGCTCACCAGCGCGCGGACGCCGGGCTTCATGCCGTACACGCTGGCGAAGAGGTCTGCGTAAGCCTTGCTTTCGTCGGGCGTGGCGGGCTGGCGCTTGACACCCTTGGGATGGCCCGTGGTGCCGGAGGTGTAGATCATCGTCGCGCGGCTGCGTCGCGGCGGTGCCTGCAGCGGCTCGAAGCGCTGCGCCCAATCGCGCCACACGGTATCGCCCGGCCGCGGCTGGGCGAGGCGGGCCGGAACGTCGTAGTGCGCCTGGATCTCCGGTGGCGTCGGCACCACGAAGATGCGGATGCCCGCGGGAACCAGGGCGCGGATCGGCTCGAGCAGGTCGGCGTGCGCCACCAGCACCTTCGGCTTCGCGTCCTCCAGCACGTAGATGAGCTCGTCGCTGCGTCCGTGCCAGTTGAGCGGCACCCCGTAGGCGCCGACCGCCGCGGCGGCCTGCTGCACCTCGAAGAAGGCGAAATCGTTGCGAAGCAGGAGCGCGACAGTGTCGCCCTCCTGCACGCCGAGCTGTTCGAATCCGGTGGCGGCCTGCTGTGCGACGCGCAGCACCTCGTCGCGCGTCATGCCGCGGCCGTCCAGGTAGATCATCGGGGTGCTCATGAGCTCGTGTTCCTCAGTTCAGGGTGGCCGCGAGGCGCGCGGCGTGGGCATCGGCATCGCCGAACAGCTGGTCCAGCACGTGAATGCGACGCAGGCAGTGGCCCACCGCGTATTCCTCCGTCATCCCGATGCCACCGTGCAGCTGGATCGCGCCGTGCGCCACCTGGCGCCCATTGCGGGCCACCGACAGCTTGGCGCGGTGCAGGTCCAGGGGCGCGTCGTCGCCCTCGGGGGCGTCGGCCGCGACGGCCGCGGCCATGGCCATGCTGCGCGCCATCTCCAGGCACACCAGCATCTCGGCAGCGCGGTGCCGCAGGGCCTGGTTCTCGCCGATGAGGCGGCCGAACTGCTTGCGCGTGCGCAGGTAGTCCATCGCGAGTTCGTACGCCGCCTGGGCGGCGCCCGTCATGTCGGCGCAGGCGGCGGCGATGCCGGCGGCCACGGTGCCTTCGATGGCGCGACGCGCATGCGCCGCGTCGAGCGGATCGGACAGCGGCTCGGCCTTGGCTTCGCGCAGCGCGAGCTCGCCCGCAGCGGTGTCGTCGACCAGCCGGAACTCGCGCAGCGCAACGCCGGGATCCTTCGGGTCCACAAGGAAGAGGGCGCAGCCGTCCGGATCGCCCGCGACGCCGCTGACGCGCGCGCTCACGACGATGTGCTGCGCGAGGCCGGCGGCCAGCACGTTCGACTTGATGCCGTCGAGCACCCAGCGGCCATTCCTGCGCTCGGCGCGCGTCTCCACCCACAGCGGCGCGTGCCGGCCGGCGGACTCGTCGTGGGCCCAGGCCAGCACGAGTTCGCCGCTCGCCATGCGGGGCAGCAGGCGCGCCTGCGTGGCCTCGTCCGCGCCCAGGCGCAGGGCGGTGCCTGCGAGTACCGTGCTTGCGAGAAAGGGCTCCATCGACAGCGACCGGCCCAGCGCCTGCATCACGGGCAGCAGGTCGCGCGCGCCGCCGCCGAAGCCGCCGTGCGCCTCGGGCAGCGGCAGTGCGGTCACGCCCAGCTCGGCGAGTGCGGCCCAGGCCTGGTCATCGTGCGCCGCCCCGGAGGCCACCAGCGCGCGGCGCTGCTCGAAGGTGCTGCGGTCGGCCAGCATGCGCTGCAGGCTTTCCGCCAGCGCAGCCTGGTCCTCGTTCAATTCGAAATTCATGTGCGTGCTTCCCCTCAGCCGACGATGGCCTTGGCCAGGATGTCTTTCTGCACCTCGGTCGTGCCGCCATAGATGGAGGCGGCGCGCGAGTAGAAATAGCGCGGCGCCAGCGGGCCGTGGGTCACGTCATCCGCGGCACGGCGCTCCAGCCCGCCGGGGCCGGCGATGCGCGCCAGCAGCGCGTTGATCTCCTGCTGCAGCTCGGTGCCCTTGAGCTTGAGCACGGAGGCGAAGGCGGGCAGGCGTTGCTGCTCGCTCTGCGTGAGCAGGAAGCGCCAGTTGGTGATCTCCAGGGCCCGGATCTCGGCGTCGAGCCGGGCGATCTCGCCGCGCAGCCCGGCGTCGTCGAGCAGGGGCCTGCCGGCCTGCGCGTGGCGCGCGGCGAGCTCGCGCGCATGGTCGAGCCGCTCACGGCACAGGCCGACATTGGCGATGCCGGTGCGCTCGTTGACAAGCAGGTACTTCGCGCAGTCCCAGCCCTTGTTCTCCTGCCCCACCAGGTTGCCCGCGGGCACGCGCACCTCGTCGAAGAACACTTCGTTCAGATGGTGCTCGCCATCGATGGAGCGGATTGGACGGATGGTGATGCCGGGCGTGCGCAGGTCGATCAGCAGGAAGGAGATGCCCTCCTGCTTGCGCGCCTCGCTGTCGGTGCGCACGAGCGCGAACACCCAGTCGGCCAGGTGCGCCGTGGTGGTCCAGATCTTCTGGCCGTTGACGACGTAGTGGTCGCCATCGCGGCGTGCGCTGGTGCGCAGGGAGGCCAGGTCGGAGCCGGAGCCGGGCTCCGAGAAGCCCTGGCAGAACCACACGTCGAGGTTGGCGAGGCGGGGCAGAAAGTAGTCGCACTGTGCGGGCGTGCCGAACTTCATCAGCACCGGCCCGAGCATGCCGACGTTGAACACCTGCGGCAGCGGCGCAGGCGCGCGGTAGATCTCGTCGAGCAGGATCAGCCGCTCCATCGGCCCGAGGTCGGCGCCGCCGTAGCGCCGGGGCCAGTGCGGCGCGGCCCAGCCGCGTTCGTTGAGGATGCGCTGCCAGGTCACGGTGTCCTGCTTGCGCGGTGGATGGCCGGCGCGCAGCCGTTCGCGGATCTCCGCGGGCAGGCGCGACCGGATGAAGGTGCGCACCTCGTCTCTGAAGGCGCGCTGCTCGGTGGTCAGGTCCAGGTCCATGGTGAACCATCTTATGGTTCAACCAATGAATATGCAATACTGTGGAACCCCAAAAAGGACATCCGCTCCATGTCGAACGAATCGCTCTACCAACCCGTGCGCACGCGCCGCGGCTTCGAGGCCGTGTGCGACCGCATCCGCGACCAGCTCATGAGCGGCGAGCTGAAACCGGGCGACCGGCTCCCCGGCGAGCGCGAACTGGCAGAGCGCTTCGGCATCGGCCGCGCGGCCGCGCGCGATGCACTGCGCAGTCTGGAGGTCTCTGGCGTGGTGGAGGCGCGCAAGGGCATCAACGGCGGCTTCTACATCCGAAGCGGCGGCAGCGGCGGGCTGGCGCAGACGATGCAGGACATGGTGTCGCTCGCGCAGGCCTCGCTGGAGAACGTGATGGAGGCACGCACCGAGATCATCTGCGTGGCGATCCGCCTGGCGTGCCCGCGCGCCACCGACGAAGAGTTCGATGCAATCCAGCAGGACATCGACCTGCACACCGACCTGTTCCGCCTGGGGCGGGCGTCGCGCAACACGCAGTCCGTGATCGAGTTCTACCGCCTGATCGCGCTGGCCACGCACAACCCGCTGGTGCTGATGATGGTGGACGCGCTGTCCGAGGTTTACCGCGCCATGCTCGCCAGCGTGGACCCGCGGCCGAACAAGAACATCATGGTCGTGCGCCAGCGGGTGCTGGACCTGATGCGACAGCGCGATGCGCAGGCGGCCTCCGACGCGATGGCCGAGCACCTGCGGTACGTGATGGAGTACCTGGTGAGTGAGCGCGACAAGAAGTTGAGGCGTCCGGGCTCGCCGCGCTCTGCTCGATAGGGCTCGAAATCAACACGTTGCGTTCGCTTGCCCCCTTGATTGCTGGGCGGGTGGGGTGTACACGTGTGCGCGCCGCGCAAGGCGGTCTGCGGCCCGGGCTCCTGCTGGGGCGGTCGGCGCTTCGCACCGACTCCGTTGCGGTGCTCGCCTGGGGGCGGCGCCGCAGAACTCGCTACGCGCCCTGCGGGCGCTGCGCTCAGACAGCTGCGGCGAGTCAGATCACGAAGCGCGCCTGTCCTTCGGCAGGCGCGCCCGCCCCCAGGCTGCGCTCCTCACCGCCCCAGAAGTCGCCCGGTCCGCA
>NZ_LMTS01000164.1:72768-90921 GCF_001541225.1 Variovorax sp. WDL1
GGAATACGACCCCACGCCGCACCGCACACCCGCAGGCGCCTTTGCAGCGCGCAAGACCTGCAGCGCACAAGACCTGCAGCTCACAAGACCCACAGCGCGCAAGCCCCCCGTTGAAGATCAGCCACTGCATCAACCCGCGACGAGCACCACCTTCCCCGTGGTGCCGCGCGACGTGATGCTGCGCAGGGCCTCCACCGCGCGCGGCAGCGGCCAGCGCGCCGAGACGAGCGGCCGGATGCGCCGCTGCTCGTAGAAGGCCAGTACCTGCAGCAAGTTGGCGCGCGCCTCGGGCCAGCAGCCGTCGCGCCACACGTCGTAGCGCACGCCCAGGATGTCGAAGCCCTTCACCAGCGGATAGTTGACCTGGATCTGCGGAATGCGGCCCGAGGTGAACCCGATCACCAGGTAGCGTCCGTCGAAGGCCATGCAGCGAACGGCCTCGTCGAAGGCGTCGCCGCCCACCGGGTCGTAGGCCACGTCCACGCCGCGACCGCCGGTGAGCGCCTTGACCTCATCGCGCCAACCGGGCCGCGTGTAGTCGATGGCGTGCTCGGCGCCGTGCTCCAGGCACAGCGCGCGCTTCTCCGGGGTGCTGGCCGCGGCGATCACGCGCGCGCCCATGGCCTGGCCCAGCTGGACCGTGGCGAGGCCCACGCCGCCCGCCGCGCCCAGCACCAGCAGCCATTCGCCCGGCGCCAGGCGGCCGCGCTGCTTCAAGGCGTAGAGGGTGGTGCCATAGACCACCGGCGTGGCCGCGGCTTCCTCGAAGCTCATGCGGGAGGGCAGGGCGAACACGCGCTCGGCATCCAGCACGATCTGCTCGGCGAAGCCGCCGCCGCGTGCGTCGGAGACGCCCATCACGCGATCGCCGGGCCGCACGGAACTCACGGCCGCACCGACTGCCTCGACCACGCCACCGGTCTCGCTGCCCGGCACCCAGGGCAGGGGCGGCTTGATCTGATGAAGTCCCTCGATCTTCAGCGAGTCGGGAAAGTTGACGCCGGCGGCCCGCACCCGGACGCGGACTTCATGCGGCAACAGCGGGCGGTCGGGGAGCTCGGCAAAGTCCAACTGGTCCACGGGGCCGAAGCTGCGGCAGACGATGGCTTTCATCGGGCGCAATGCTCCTGGAATGAACAGGACGGCAGGCCAGGCATCGTCAATCCATCGTGATGTTGTTGGCCTTGGCCACCTGGCCCCACAGCTGGTGGTCGGCCCGGACGATGTCGCCCAGTTCCTTCGTGCCGGTCTTCGGCTCCACGTAGACGGCGCGGAACTTCCCCTGGATCTCGGGCTGCACCATCGCCTTGGCGATCGCGTCGGCGAGCTTCGCGACCACCTGCGGCGGCGTGCCGGTGCGCGCCAGCAACCCGAACCATGTCTGCGTGTCGTAGCCGGGCACCACTTCCGCGATGCTCGGCACTTCGGGCAGCAGCGGGCTGCGCCTGGCGGTGGACACGCCCAGGATGCGCATCCTGCCTTCCTTCACGAAGCCGGAGGTGGCAGACGACGGCGTCGACAGCATGTACTTGGTCTGGCCCGCGAGCAGCGCCTGTGCCGACGGCCCCGCGCCCGGGTAGGGCACCATCACCATCTTGCGGATGCCGGCGGCCTCGTGGAAGGCTTCCATCGCCAGCTGGCCGACCCCGCCCAGCGCGGCGGCGCCCCACTCGAGAGAACCGGGGTTGGCCCGGGCCTGCTGCACGAATTCCCCGAGTGTCGCGGGCGTCGACGGATGGGTCATCAGCACCATGGGCGAGGTGCCCAGCAGCGACACCGGCTCGAAGTCCTTGAGCGCGTCGTAGCTCGGCTTCTTCTGCACCAGCGGCACGGTGACGAAGCCGCTGCCATGCAGGAGGAAGGTGTAGCCGTCGGCCGGTTGCTGCGCGACATACTGCGAAGCGATGGCGCCACCGGCGCCGGGCTTGTATTCCATCACCACCGGCTGGCCCAGGATCTTCTGCAGCGGCTCCTGGATGTAGCGGCCGAGCACGTCGTTGGTGCCTCCCGCGGCGGCGGGCACGATGAACTTGATGGGACGCTGGGGCCAGTCGCCCTGGGCCAGCACGGGGCCGGCGGCGGCCAGGGCGAGCAGGGCGCCCGCGATGAGGGTACGGCGATGCATGTCTGTGAGTCTCCTTGGCCGCCGATCATCATTGGATTTGGCGTAAATGTCTATAGGTCTTACCAAAAGACCATGGCCGGCGTATGATCGGCTTCATGACCACCACACCTGCGACCCGCACCGTGGCCGAGCGGCAGTTCGACGTCGAGGACGCGCGTGGCCGCACCTATCGCGTGACCCGCTATGTCTGGGAAGAAGAGCGCGAGGGCGGCTGGATCGAACTCTTCGACATGCTGTTGACCGAGACCGGCGGCATCGTGGACGAGCTGCCCGATGGCAGCTACTGCGTGGACGGCACCGGCACCCACGTGCGGAAGGTGCCGGGCAGCGTGCGCACGCGCGAATCGAGGCAGATGGACGCCGTCATGCCGGCCGGTGCAACCGGCGCGCATTGACGGCGGCCGCACGCTGGGGCCCGCGATCACCGGGCAAATGCATTGACGGGGCCTGAAAGGCATCAATATAATGGTCTTACCAATGACATCCAATGGGCCCACTGCCATGTTCGATCGCCTCGAAAACGACTTCCCGGTGCACCAGCCGCGCCCCGCCGATGCGCCCATGGCGCTGGAGGGCATCCGCGTCATCGACTTCAGCCACTTTCTCGCCGGCCCCATCGCCACCATGATCCTGGGGGACATGGGGGCCGACGTCATCAAGGTCGAGACGCCCGGCCGCGGCGACGAGTTCCGCCACTACCCGCCGGTGCCGCCCGAGGCGCCCGCGCAGGGCGCGCCCTACGCATGGGGCAACCGCAACAAGCGCAGCGTCGCGCTGAACCTGAAGAGCCCGGAGGGCGTGGCGGTGGTGAAGGAGCTGATCGCGCAGGCCGACGTGGTGTGCGAGAACTTCTCCACCGGCGTGATGGAGCGCTTCGGCCTCGACTACGCGAGCGTGAAGAAGCTCAATCCCCGCATCATCTACTGCTCGGTGTCGGCCTACGGGCGCGAGGGCGCCTTCAAGGACCGCCTGGGTTTCGATCCGATCGCGCAGGCGGAAAGCGGCTTCATCTCGATGAACGGCTATCCCGACCGACAGGGCGTGCGCACGCTGTCTCCGGTGGTCGACATCAGCACCGCGATGATGGCCTGCAACGCCATCCTCGGCGCGCTGCTCGCGCGCGCCCGCACCGGCCAGGGCCAGCAGATCGAGGTGGCGCTGTTCGACAACGCGGTGCTGATGACGGGCTACGCCGCCATGCAGCATCTCTACACCGGCGCGCACCCGCAGCGCCATGGCAACACCAGCCCCGATACTTGCCCGTCCGGCGTGTTCATGAGCCGGGACAAGCCCTTCTACATCAACTGCGGCAACGACAAGATCTTCCATCGCCTGGCCGCGCAGGTGCTGGAGCGGCCGGACCTGGCGAGCGACCCGGTTTATGCCGATCGCAACGGCCGCATGGGCAAGCGCGAGGAGATCTTCAAGCTGCTGGAGGAGCTGTTCGTGCAGCAGCCCTGGTCGTACTGGCAGCCGCGCATGCGCGCCGCGCAGATCCCCTGCGGCGAGGTGCGCAGCGTCGGCGACGCGCTGCGCTCGCCCGAGGCGAAGGAGCGCAAGCTGGTAACGCGCATCGCGCATCCGACGCTGGGCTGGATTCCGAACGTGCGCCTGCCGATCCTCTATTCGGCCACGCCGCTTGCCGACCCCGAACCGGCCCCCGGTGTCGGAGAGCACACCCATGAGGTGCTGGCCGAGGTGCTGGGCTACGACGACGCGCGCATCGCCGCGCTGCAGGCGAGTGGCGCGCTGGAGCAGGCCCCGGTGCATCAACCGGCGGAGGTAGCGGCGCAATGAAGGCGCTCGCGCCCGCGGCACCGCGCGCGCTGCTGCACACGCGGCAGGTGCAGTGCACCGGCTGGGAGCGCGAGGACGGGCTGTTCGACATCGAGGGGCGCCTTTCGGACGTGCGCACGCACGACCAGGACGGCTCGCGCGGCAATGCGCCGCGCAAGGCGGGCGAGCCGGTTCACCTGATGTCGCTGCGCATCACGCTGGACGAGCGCTTCGTCATCGTTGCCGCGGAGGCCTGCTCGCACCAGGTGCCCTATGCGGATTGCAGCCACATCAACGCGGCCTACGCGCAGCTGGTCGGCATGCAGGTCAAGGGCGGCTTCGTCAAGGCGGTGAAGACGATGTTTGCGGGCGAGCAGGGCTGCACGCACCTGACCGAGCTCCTGGGCCCGATGGCCACCACCGCCTTCCAGGCGATCAACCCCGCGATGGAGCGCCGCCGCATGCGCCGAGGCGAGGCCATGGACGATCCGAGGTCCGCCGACCGCCTGGTGGGCAGCTGCCATGGCCTGCGCCGCGGCGGCCAGCCCGCGATCATCCGCTGGGGCGAACGCGGCGCCTGAGTGCGTCGACAAGACAGCGGCGCATCGGGCCATGGGCGCTGCCGTTCTGCCGCTCGAGGCTCGACGAAGCAGGTTGGGACGATAGCTATGCCGAAGGCGGATCGAAGGCCCGGATGGGTGGCAAGACGCCCTCGTAGCGCTCGATCTGCACGGTCGAGAGTTGCCCCGCGCAGCCCTGGGCCAGAGAGGACGTGCCGATGTCGCGCGTGAGCACGTTGGCGTTGCCGTGTGCGCACATGGGGCGGCCCTGTTCGTCCGTCACGGGGTCATGCCAGGCGCCGGTCGCCATCTGCACCACGTCCTCGCGCAGGTCCGCGCTCAGGTGCGCACTCGCCAGGCATGCACCGATCTCGTTGTGGAGCCGCACGATGTCTCCTTCCCGGATGCCGCGCGCAGCCGCCGCGGCAGGATGCAGGGTGCACACCTCGCGCCCGCGGCGCTTGCTGGCCTGGCTGTGGCCCCCGAAATCCAGCTGGCTGTGCAGCCTGGCGTGCGGCTGGTTGGCGACCAGCCACAGCGGGTATTCGGCGGTGGGCGCGTACTTGAAGGGCAGCCACGCCGGATGTCCCGGGCAGTCCGGATAGCCGAAGCCGGCCACCACGGACGAACTGATCTGCACCTTGCCGCTGGGCGTGGGCAAGGGGTGCGCCAACGGGTCTTCGCGGAACGCGCGCAGCAGGCCGCCGTCATCGTCCTGCTGCGGCAGCGTGATCTCGCCACGCTGCCAGAACGCTTCGAAGCCGGGGGCTTCCCGGCCCATGTCCTCCAGCGCCTTGCGGGTGCGCTCGTAGAGATGGGCGAGCCATTCGCGCGAGGTACGGCCCTCGCTGAATTCGTCGAGCCGCCCCAGGCGCTCGGCCAGGTCGCAGAAGATGTCGTAGTCATCCCGGGCTTGCCCATGCGGTTCGGCGATGCGATGCATCGCGACCATCAGCGGGTCGGTCGGCGCGGCACCGATGTCCTCGCGCTCCAGCGTCATCGTGCAAGGCAGCACGATGTCCGCATGGCGGGCAGTGGCGGTCCAGGCGATCTCATGCACCACGAAGGTCTCCAGCGTGCGGAGCGCTTCGGCGAGGCGGTGGAGATCCTGGTGATGGTGGAAGGGGTTGCCTCCAGCCCAGTACGCGAGGCGGATGTTCGGGTAGCGGCGGCGCACGCCGTTGTAGTCGAAGGGCCGGCCCGGGTTAAGCAGCATGTCGGAGATTCGTGCGACCGGGATGAAGTCCTGGACCCCATTCGTGCCCTGCGGCAGCGCGCCCACGGGCACGGCGTTGCTGCGCCTCCCATAGTGGGCGAGCGTGCCCAGCGCATAGTTGTAGCCTCCCCCGGGCAGGCCCAGCTGCCCCAGGGCAGCGGCCAGCACCGCCCCCATCCAGACCGGCTGCTCGCCGTGTTCCGAGCGCTGCAGCGAATGCGAGACGACGACCAGCACGCGCCGGCCGGCGAGTGCCAGCGCGAGCTCGGTGATTCGATCCTCGGCGATGCCGCACAGGGGCGCCGCCCAGGCCGCGGTCTTGGGCGTGCCGTCGCTGCGGCCCAGGAGATAGTCCTCGAAGGTGTCCCACCCATCGCAGCAGCGGCGGATGAAGTCGGTGTCGTGCAGGCCGCGCGTCACCAGCGCATGGACCAGGGCCAGCATGAAGGCCGTGTCCGTGCCCGGCGTCACCGGCAGCCAGTCGAAGGCGGCCTCGTCGGGCAGATCGCTTCTCAGCGGGCTGATGGAGATGAAGCGGCAGCCGCGCAGGGCCGCCGCCCGCATGGAGTCGCGCTCGATGTGCCGGCTGACGCCGCCGGAAGCCACGCGCGAATTCTTCAGGGCCATCCCGCCGAAGCAGAGCACGAACTCCGAGTGCTCGACGATCTGCTCCCAGGTGACGTTGCGGCGGGCGACTTCGTCCAGGCTGGCGAGCACATGCGGCAGGAGGGGGAGTGCCGCGCCCGCGCTGTAGTTGTTGACCGAGCGCACGTAGCCGCCCAGCACAGTGTTGAGGAAGCGATGGACCTGGCTTTGCGCGTGGTGAAAGCGCCCGGCACTCGACCACCCGTAGCTGCCGCCGAAGATGGCCTGCGGGCCGTGCTGGTGGTTCACGCGCTGCAGTTCCTTGGCCAGCAGGTCCAGCACTTCGGGCCATGACACGGGAACGAAGGCGTCGCGTCCGCGCATCGCATCCGCGCCGGGACCGCGCTCGAGCCAGCCCTTGCGCACCATGGGCGTGGTCACGCGCGCCTTGTGGCGCAGCGCCCCGGGAAGGTTCTCGATCAGCGGGTTCGGGTCCGGATCACCTGGGTGCGGCTTCACGGACAGCGTCCGCCCGTCCCATGCCGCCGAAAACACGCCCCAATGCGCGCTGTGCGGCTTGTAGCGGAGATCCGTGCGATGCCCTTGCATTACTCCGCCCGGATGTTGGCCTTGGCGATCAGCGCGGCCCACTTGGCGCGTTCCTTGGCGATGTGCGTGCCGAAGGAGGCCGGCGTGCTCGAGACCGCCTCCATCCCCGCGCCCGCGAGCTGGTTGCGCACCTCGGGCAGCGCCATGACCGTGACCAGTGCGGCATTGAGCTTGTTCACTATCGCCGCAGGCGTGGATGCCGGCACGACCATGCCGTACCAATTGGAAAGGTCGAAGCCCGGCACGCCCGCTTCGGCCATGGTGGGCGTCTCGGGGAACAGGCGCGAGCGCTTGGCGCCGGTCTGCGCGAGCAGGCGCAGCTTGCCGCTGTCGATCAGCGCCTTGGCCGAGGGGTCCGAGAAGGTCACGGGCACCACGCCGCCGATCACGTCGGTCAGCAGCGGTGCCGTGCCCTTGTACGGCACGTGCGTGAGGTGCAGGCCGGCCAGCACGTTGAGCTGCTCGGCCGCGATCTGCCCAATGGTGCCCACGCCGCCCGAGGCATAGTCGATCCGCGCATCCGGCGCCTTGGCCGCGGCCAGCAGGGTGGCCACGCTGGTGTATGGCGTGCGGGCGCCGGTCACCAGCAGGTTGGGCATGGTCACCATCAGGCTCACGGGGGCGAAGTCCTTGGCCGGCTCATAGTTGAGCTTGCGCAACGTGGGCCAGATGGTGAACGAGCCGGGCGTGGCCAGGTACACGGTATAGCCGTCGGCCGGCTGCTTGGCCACGTACTCGGTGGCCAGCAGGCCGCCCGCGCCCGGGCGGTTCTCCACGATCACGTTGCCGCCCAGGGCCTTGCCCAGCGGCACGGAGACGGCGCGGGCCAGCGCGTCAGCGCCACCGCCGGCCGGGAAGCCGACGACGATGCGCACCGGCTTGTCCGCGCCCGGCCAGTCCTGCGCGTGCGCCGCACCCGCTGGCAGCAGGCCCAAGGCGGCTCCGATGCAGGCCGCGCCTGCGGCGAGCAGCGGGCGGCGGCCGAAGCCGGAAACGGAGAACGTAGGGGTGATCGATGCAACAGTCATGGCAACTCCTGGGATGGCCGGTCTGCGCGGCCGTGGGCTTAGAGATGGAAGAAGCGGAGGAACTCAGTGGGCGAAGGGTGGTGCGCGGTCGGCCCATTCCCAGGCGACGAAGGCCAGGCGCTCGCCGGTATGCACCACCGGGTCGATGCGCAGGCCGATCAGGATGCCGTCGTGCTCGAAGGCCGGCACCGGCGCGGCGCTGCCGTCCATGCCCAGCAGGTCGCCGATGGATTCGCCCTTCTTCACGAGGTCGCCGGCGCTGCAGCGCGGCACGAACAGCCCCCCCTGTTGCGCCGTGACCCAGCCGCGGCGGCTCACGGTGCGCATGCGCGCGGGGCCGGCGGCCTGGGTGCCGGGCAAGATGCCCAGCTGCTGTGCGAGCGCGAGGAAGCCGGCCTCGGCCAGCGCCACGTTGGCCGGTTGCAACCGGCTGCCGCTGCCGAGCTCCAGCATGAAGGCCAGCGTGCCCGCCGCGAGGCATTGGTAGTCGAGCGCGCCCGCGATGTTGCCGGGCAGTTCGCCCTTGCCGCCCACGTCCTGCCGGCACGCCAGCGTGGGATGGAAGCAGGCCATGGCGGCAAGGAGCTGTTCCTCGGTGATGCCGCTGCCGGGGTGATGCTTGTAGACCGTATAGGGCGGCGCGTCGAACAGCGGGTTCATGGTGTGGAGGTTGATCAGCACATCGGCCACGCCGCGCACTTCGCCGATGAGCGCATGCGCCACGCGCTCGGTGATCAGTCCGCTCGCGTTGCCCGGATAGCTCTGGTCGAGGTCGAGCTCGTCATAGGGATTGCGCTTGCGGCGGGCGTCCAATGCCTGCGGGTTGCCCGTGGGTGTGACGATGACGTGGCCGGTCATCGTGGACGGATCCAGTCCGCGCACGAATCGCAGCGCCGCCACCATCCCGTTGATCTCGTCGCCATGCACCTGGCCATGCAGCCAGAGCGTGCGGCCCGGCTTCGCGCCGCGCACGCCCACCCAGGGCAGCGCAACCGGCGCGCCCGATGCCATCGAGCCGACCGGCAGGCTGCCCGATGTGCGCGCCGCGCCGTCGCCGGCCAGCCATTCACCTATCAATCCCATGTGTGCCTTTCTTGGATGGCGATCTGTTGCTGATGCAGATCAGGAAGACGCCGACGCTTCGAATCCGCGCTCGAGATCGGCCAGCAGATCCGCAGGGTCTTCCAGCCCGATGTGCAGGCGCACGACCGGGCCCCGCCGGCCCCAGTCGACGACCGTGCGGGTCTCGGTCATGGCGGCGGGCGTGACCAGGCTCTCGTAGCCGCCCCAGGAAGCGCCCAGCCCGAAGAGCGAGAGGGCGTCGATGAACCGGTCGACCTGTTCTGGGCGGGTTCCCGGCTGCCACTCGAAGGAGACCAGGCCGTTGGTGCCGCGGCAATCGCGCTGCCACAGCGCGTGGCCGGGGTCGTCCGGCAATGCCGGACAGAACACGCGGTTGACCTGCGGCTGGCGCTGCAGCCAGTGCGCCACCTGCAGGGCGTGGCGCTCGTGCATCTGGAGCCGGGCCGACAGCGAGCGCATGCCGCGCAGCACCAGCCAGGCGTCGTCCGGGCTCACGGTCATGCCGAAGGCATCACTGCGGTCGGCCAAGGGCTGCCAGGCGTCCCGCGTGGTCGACACCGTGCCCATCATCACGTCGGAGTGTCCGGAAAGATATTTGGTGGCGGCCATGATCGAGATGTCCGCGCCCAGGGCGAGCGGCTGGTACTGGAAGCCCGATCCCCACGTGTTGTCGGCGGCGAGCAGCGCGCCGTGGTCATGCGCCATGCGGGCGAGCGCGGGCAGGTCGCACATTTCGTAGACGAGCGAGGCAGGGCATTCCACGTACACCATGCGCGTGTCGGGCCGAAGGCCGGCGGCGGCGTCGTGGCCGTCGGCCGCAAAGAAGCTGTACGCGATGCCGTAGGGCTCCAGGAAGCTGCGGGCCAGGTGGCGCACCGGCTGGTAGACCCCATCCGAGATCAGCACGTGGTCGCCCGGCTTGAGGTAGGCGAGCAGTGCCATGCCGATCGCCGCCAGGCCGGTGGGGAACAGCCGGGTGCGATAGGCGCCCTCCAGTTCGCTCACCGCATCTTCCAGCGCAAAGGCGGTCGGCGTGCCGCGCGCGCCATAGCTGAAGACGCGCTCGTGCGAGCGGCGTGCGCGCATCTCGCGCTGCTGCGCCGTGTCGGCGAACAGCACCGTGCTGGCCCGCACGATCGGCGGGTTGACCGCTGCGCCGCCGACGAAGGCGGGAGCCTTGCCGTTGTGCAGCAGCCGTGTCTGGAGGCCCACTGGAGTACCTTCGCCTTCGGCTGCGGTGCTATTCGCCTTCGGAGCGGCCGTGCGGCTCATGGGCGAGGGGGTTGCGGGAGCGCCGGACTTGGACATGGTGACGTTCCTCCGATCAGCTATCCGCGTGCGGCGCGCCAACTTGCACCCGCAGGCGGAACGAAGCCAGCTCCTGCGTGTCGAGCTGGCCGACGAGACCGGTCTCCCAGGCCAGGTAGCGCCGCGCGGCCTCCTTGTTGCCGTCATGGCGGTCATGGACGAAGAAAAGGTGGTCGATGCATTCGGTATCGCTGGGCCGGTCGGGCGTCGCCACCACGCCCGATCCTGCGGCTTGCCAGGCGGACATGCCACCGTCCAGCAGCAGGGGCGGGTGCGCGGCCTGCCGTTCGGTCATGGCCCAGGCGGCCAGCGCGGGTTCGTCGGCGACCAGCACGACCTGCCGCGTTTCGTCCGCGAGGTCGGCCGCCAGGCGGGGGCGAATGGACCATCGTGCGCCGTCGATATGGCCGGCGCGGTAGGCCATGCCGGGGCGAAGGTCCACGAGAGCGACGTCGCCGCGCGCCAGGCGGGCGGTGAGTTCCTGGACGGAAATCCTGGCCAGGGGCGGCGGCACCGGAACGCCGGGTGCTTCCAACCCCAGGCCACTGGCCAGCCCGCCTTCGAGCACGCTGGCGTCGTGCCCCATCTGGCGCAGCCAGCTCGCCACCGTCGGCGCGCGCACGCCGTCGGCGTCGAACAGCACGAGCCTGGCGCCGCGCACACCCACGTACTGGTCGAAGGCCTGCATCAGCTGTCCGCCGGGTGTGTGCTGAGCCCCTGGCAGGCTGCCTTGCGCGAATTCCTCGGGGGTGCGCACGTCGCAGAGGAAGAGCGTGCGACTGCCGTCCCCGGACCATGCCCGCACGGTGGCCGCGCTCACGGTCGGAACGTCGAAGCGCGCGGCCAGTTGTTGTGCGGCCTCTCGCAGGACCGGGCTTCCGGCGCCGTCAGGGTAGCGCCGCGTGCCGCCGTGCTCCAGGCGCTGGTCCGCGAGGAACCAGCCCTGCGTGCCGTTCTCCAGCGCGTAGACCGGATTGGGAATGCCCAGGTTGATGAGCGTCTGCGCGCCGATGATCGAGCGGGTGCGGCCGGCGCAGTTGATGACGATAGGCGTTGTGTCATCGGGCACGATGGACCGCACGCGATACGCCAGTTCGCCGTTGGGGCAGCAGGTGGCGGTCGGAATGTTCATCTTCCTGAACTCCGAGACCGGGCGGCCGTCCAGCACCACCACCGGCGCGGGCCCCGCGATCATGGCCGCCAACTGCGGCGCACTCACCCGGGGCGTGCGGTAGGCCTTCTCGGCCAGCTCGCCGAAGGTCTTGGAAGGCAGGTTCACGCCCGCGAACAGCACGTGGCCAGCAGCCTGCCAGCCCCGCGCTCCACCGTCCAGCACGCACACGCGGCAATAGCCGAGGGCCGACAGCCGTGCCGCCGCGCGCGGGGCGACGCCGGTGCCGTCTTCGCCGCCGTCGTCATACACCACGGTTCGGACATCCAGCCGCGGCACCAGGCGCCGCACATCCAGCTCCAGCCGGCTGTAGGGCAAGGGCGTGGCATGAAACAGGTGGGCCTCGCCGTACTGGCCGTGCTCGCGCACGTCGAGCAGGGCGATTTCGTCGCCATCGTGAAGCCAGGACTTGAGGAGGGAAGGGGCGATGCGTTCGATCGTCATGGAGAGCGGAAAAGGAGGAGGGGCGGCTGCGCCGCAGCGCAGCCGGCGGCAGATGAGGGCAGCGGGGTGAAGCGTCAGCGGCGGGTCTGCACGCCGATGTCCATGGTCTGGCAGGTGCCCTTCTCCAGGTCGTAGCTGGTGCGCTGCGTGAGCGTCTCCAGCGCACGCCCGTACATGTGGAGATGGCGGATGACCTGCTCGCCCTCGATCTGCACCGAGTGGATGTCCTCGGGCATCAGGGCGATGCCGCGGCCCGGCTCCACCAGGACGCGGTCTGTTTCGCGCAGCGTGCCCCGGCCTTGCACCGATGCGTCGTCCGTGCGTTCATAGACGCGGTTGACTTCGGTGCCTTCCACCGCCGCGATGCATGCCCAGGTCGTGTGGTTGTGCGGCACGATCCGCTTGCCCGGACGCATCACGTTCAGGTAGAGCGCATAACGCTGGTCTTCATCTTCGGCGATCAGGTAGCGGGCCTGGTGCTCGCCCGCATCGGGCGGCGGGAAATCGGCCGCCTGCCAGAGCTCGGGCCGGGCCGCGATGGCCTGCAGGGACGCCAGCACGGCGGCCAGGGCAGGGCGCGTGGGCTCTGCATCGCCAATGGCCTTCTTCATGTCGGCGATGGCAGATGCCACGGCCTGCTTGCGTTGTGCGGTCACGGTGTTCACGGGGACTCTCCTTTGTTCCAGGCCCACTCTAGCCCTCGCCCCTGGGGGCGATCAACGCAGTGCTCGCAGAAAATACATCAGTATCATTAATGAATGAACACCCTCGACCTCGAGCTCTTGCGAACCCTGGTGGCGATCGTGGGCCAGGAAAGCTTCGGGGCCGCGGCGGTACAGCTGGGGCGCACGCAGTCTGCGGTGACGCAGCAGATGCAGCGCCTGGAGGAGCAGATCGGCCATCCCCTTTTCGAGAAGCGGGGGCGCCAGAAGCGCTTGACGGAACACGGCGAGCGGCTGCTGGTGTACGCGCGCCAGATGCTGGCCATGAACGACGAAGCCCTGCGCCATCTGCAGCAAGGCAGGCTGGAGGGAACGCTGCGCATCGGCGCGCCGCACGACATGGCCGACACCATGCTGCCGCCCCTTCTGGCGGAGGTCGTGCGCAGTTCTCCGAAGCTGCAGTTGGACATCCATGTGGGCCGCAGCCCCTTCCTGATGGAGTCGCTCAAGCGCGGAGAGATCGACATGGCGATCTCCAACCGGCTCGATGCCGACCTGGAGGGTGTCGTGCTTCGCACCTCGCCCACCGTGTGGCTGTGCGGGGACGGCTATGCCCATGATCCCGCGCGGCCGATCCCGCTGATCATGGCCGACGGCCCCAGCATCTTCCGGCGCCTCGCGCAGGAGGCGCTCGATGCCGCCGGCGTCGCCTGGCTGACCCGCTACACGTCGAGCAGCCTGATCGGCATTCGCGCAGCGCTGCGCGCCGGTCTCGGCGTCACCGCGCGGGGCGTGGAACAGCTCGACAGCGGACTGCGCATGCTCGGTCCGATGGAAGGACTGCCGCCGTTGCCGGACCTGATGTACCGGCTCTATGTGCGCAACCGCGTGATCAATCCGCTGACGCGCCAGGTCTTCGACCAGATCAGGACGCGGCTGCACTGGACCGGCAACCCGTGATGCCGCGCGCGCCGTCTTCGACAGCGCATTGATCCATCAGCGATTCTTATCGAATTTGCTTCGAAAGCGGCTCGATCCATCAGGGACCGGCTGACATCATCGACCTCCTTTGCTGAACCTTTGAGGAGTCCCCGATGCGCCACGCCCCTGTCTTCCGAACGCCCATCCGCCGCGCCGCCTGCCTGGTCGCAGGCCTGGCCTGCGCATGGATGGCGCAGGCGCAGGTGCTGCCGAAGAGCGGCGACTTTCCCAGCCAGCCGATCCGACTCGTGTCGCCCTTCCCTCCGGGTGGCGGCAACGATTACCACATGCGGCTCGTGAGCAACGAGCTCGCGGCGGTCACGGGGCAGCCTGCCGTCGCGGAGAACAAGGGAGGGGCGGGCGGCAACATCGGCGCGAAGTACGTGGCCGACGGCAAGGCGGACGGCTACACCGTGCTCGTGTCGCAGGTCTCCACCATGGCGGTGAACCCGAGCCTGTATCGGACGACGGGTTTCGATCCGCTCAAGAACTTCGTTCCGGTCACGCAGATCAACGCGGCGCCGCTGGCGATCGTCGTGGCTGCGAACTCGCCGCTCAAGACCATCGACGATCTGCGCAGGCAAGCCCACGCGGAGCGATTGACCTACGCCACGCCGGGCAACGGCACCCTGTCGCATCTGCTCGGCGTGGTGCTCGAAAAGGATGCGGGCATTGCCCTCACGCACGTGCCGTACCGCGGCGCGGGGCCGGCGCTGGCCGACTTGATGGGGGGGCAGGTCGCGATCATGATCACCTCGACCTCCTCCGTCGCGGGGCACATCCAGCAGGGCATGGTGCGGGCGCTCGCGGTGACCAGCCCTCGCCGCGTCGGCATCTTCAAGAACGTCCCCACGCTGGAGGAGCAGGGCATGAAGAACATGAACTACGAGGACTGGTACGGATTCTTCGTCCCGGCCGGGACGCCGCCCGAGCGTGTGGCCTACCTCCATGGCGCCATCACGAAGGTCCTCAAGAGCCCCGCCGTCGAGAAGAAGATTCAGGACGCCGGAGGAGAACTGGTGGCCGGCACGTCCGAGGCGCTGGCAGCCCAGCTCAGGCGGGACATCGAACGCTGGTCGCGCGTGGTGAAGCTTTCGGGCGCATCGGTCGATTGAGCGAGGGCCCGCCACAGACGCCGCGCGGCTGCAACGGCCGGCCTCTGCAGCTCATTCAGGCTGGATGCCCCTGGCCTTCAGCAGCGCCTCGAAGCGCGCCCCCTCCTTGTCGACCAGCGCGCGGAACTGCTGGGGCGTGCTGTACTTCGGCTCGTTGCCCGAGCGTTGAAGCGCCTCGACCACGGCGGGGTCCGACAGCGCCGTCTTCATCGATGCGTTGAGCCTCGACACGATCGCATCCGGCGTGCCGGGCGCAGCCACGAGGCCGAAGAACACCTCCGTGGTCATCCCGGGGAAGCCCTGCTCTGCCATCGTCGGCACGTCCGGCAGTTCCTTCTCGCGCGCGGGCCCCGTGACTGCCAGCGCCTTGAGCTTGCCCGAGCGCACCAGCGGGATGTTGGACGACAGTGCATCGAACAGGAAATGGATGCTGCCGCCCATGATGGCGCTCGCCGACTCCGCGCCGCCCTTGTAGGGCACGTGCAGCGCATCGAAGCCGCCCTCGCTCTTGAGCAGCTCGCCCAGCAGGTGCAGGCTGCCGTTGACGCCGTTGGAGCCGAAGCTCAGCTTCCCGGGATGCGCCTTGCCGTAGGCCACCAACTCCTTCACGTTGCTCACGCCGAGCGTGGGCGAGGCGACAAGAATGAAGCCGGACGTGGTGGCCTGGCTCACCGGCATCAGCGTCTTCACGTCGTAGCCGGGGTTCTTGTAGAGGTAGGGCGAAATCGCCATCACGCTGTTGCCCACCCACACCAGCGTGTGGCCGTCGGCAGGCGCGCGCACCGTCTGCGCAACCGAGAGCGTGCCGGAGGCGCCGGGCCTGTTCTCGATCACCACCGGCTGGCCGAGCAGCTTGCCCAGCTTGTCGCCGACCAGGCGGGCGGTGAGGTCCGTGGTGCCGCCGGCCCCGGCGCCCACCAGGATCTTGACCGGCCGCGAGGGGAACGGCTCTTGCGCGTGCAGGGGGCGGGCGGCAGCGATCGCGGCGCCGGCAACGAGCAGCGCGCGGCGCTGGATTCGGCACTCGGACATACTTTGGTCTCCTTCATCGAACGGGGGAAAAATTTGCAGGCACCCAAGCAGCCGCACGGCAATGAAGGCCGTTTGACTCCGTTTGGAGTTGCCATTATATTGGTCCAACCATTTAAAAATGCAACCTATCAACACACCCCCGATGAACCCGACGCCCGCCCAGGTGCTCGATGCGCTGCTGGCGCAGCGGCACAGCTGCCGCGCCTTCCTGCCGAAGCCGGTCGAACGCGCCACCATCGAGTCCGTGCTGCGCACCGCGCAGCGCGCGGCCTCGTGGTGCAACTCGCAGGCGTGGCAGGTGAGCGTCACGTCCGGCGAGGCCACCGAGCGCCTGCGCGCCAGGCTGGTCGAGGCGCAGCAGTCGGGCGTGCGCGGCGGCAGCGACTTCCCGTTTCCCGCGGAGTACCGGGGCGTGTACCTGGAACGCCGGCGCGAGTGCGGCTTCCAGCTCTACAGCGCCGTGGGCGTGCCGCGCGGCGACAAGGAGGGCTATGCGCGCCAGACGCTCGAGAACTTCCGCCTGTTCGGCGCGCCGCACGTGGCCATTCTCACCAGCGACCCGGGCCTGGGCCCCTACGGCGCGGTCGACGTCGGCGGCTACGTGCAGGCGCTGCTGCTGGCGATGCAGGCGCACGGCTTGGCCGCGATCGCGCAGGCAGCGCTGGCCAACCACAGCGCGCTGGTAAAGCGCGAACTCGAGATCCCTCAGGAGCGCCTGATGGTCTGCGGCGTTTCCTTCGGCTACGAAGATACCCAACACCCCGCCAACAGCTACCGCACATCGCGCGCGCCGCTCACGCAGGCGGTGCGCTTCGTCGACGCATGAAGATCCTCGCCGACCGCCGCATCGCCATCGTGGGCTATGCCGAAACCAAGCTGGTCCGCAGGAGCGGCCGCAGCGCGCTCTCGCTGGCCGGGGAGGCCGTGGAGAAGCTGCTGGAGAGCACCGGCCTCGAGCGCAGCCGCATCGACGGCTTCGCCACCACGCTCGCGATGAGCGAAGGCGGCAACCCGTTCTGGAGCAACCTGCTGGCCGAAGGCCTGGGCCTGTCGGTGAGCTGGTGCCAGGCCACCGACATCGGCGGCGCCTCCTCCGGCGGCAACATCGCGCGCGCGGCGGCGGCGATCCATGCCGGCCTGTGCGACATCGTGCTCTGCCTGGCCGCCGACGCGGTCTCCACCATCGACCGATCGGTGCAATCCGGGCACCGCACGGAGTACTGCGACCCTGCCGGCTACGCCGGGCCGCTCACGTCCTTCGCGCTGCTGTCGGACCTGTACGACCAGCGCTACGGACTGCATCACGATGCTCTGGCCCGGCTGGCGGTGACGCAGCGCCGGGGAGCGCTGCTCAACGACAACGCCTGCGAGGTGCTGCGCAAGCCGCTCACCGAGCAGGAGTACCTCGATTCGAAAGTGGTGTCCACGCCACTGCGCATGCTCGACTGCGTGATGCGCTGCGACGGCGCGAGCGCGGTGCTGGTGATGTCGACAGCGCGCGCGAAGGAACTGGGCATGCGCAAGCTGGTGCATCCCGTTGCCTACCGCGAACGCATCAACTTCGATCCGGCCGAGGCGAGCGGCGACATGTTGATGACCGGCTTCACCGACGTGGGGCCCAAGGCCTTCGGCGATGTCGGCTGGAAGCCGTCCGAGGTGAAGATGCTCCACTGGTACGACGATTTCCTCATCGCCCTGATCCTGCAGCTGGAGCAGACCGGCTTCTGCGGGCCGGGCGAAGGCGGTGCCTTCGTGATGGCGCACGACATGGGCCACGCGGGCGACTTGCCGCTCAACACCGGCGGCGGGCAGATCTCGGCTGGCCAGCCGGGCCTGGCGGGCGGTGGCGTCAACCTCGTCGAGTGCCTTCGCCAGATGTTCGGCGAAGCGGGTGCGCGCCAGGTGCGCGATGCGAGCAACGCGATGCTCACGGGCATCGGCGTGATCCAGTACGCCCGCACCTGGGGCACGAGCAGCGTCATGCTGCTGGAGCGAAGCGAATGAGCCAGAGTCCCATGCCGCCCGATGTCGGCGCTCCCTTCCGCGAAGGCCTGCGCGCACGCCGCCTCATGCTGCAGTACGACAAGGCAAGCGGCCGCGCACAGTTCTACCCGCGCCCGCTGGGCGTGTACGGCGCGGCCGGCGTCGAATGGCGCGAGGCCAGCGGGCGCGGCGCCATCTTCGCGCTGACCGAGAGCCACGTCGCGCCGCCCCGGCTGCAGCACGCCGTGCCCTACGCGCTGGCCCTGGTCGTCCTGGCGGAAGGCCCGCGCATGCTGGCGCGCGTCGACGTGCCTTTCGCGCAGCTTCGCATCGGCCAGCCAGTGGAAGTGGACTGGGATCATCCCGATACCGCCGGCGCCTTTCCCGTCTTCAAGCCAAGCTCGCCTGCCGGCTGAACGCATCGACAGGACCAGAAGGAGATGGTATGGACGCCTCCCCCCTCGCTGATCGAGTG
>NZ_LMTS01000164.1:90931-91055 GCF_001541225.1 Variovorax sp. WDL1
TGCGCCGACTCCGTTGCGGTGCTCACCTGGGGGCGGCGCCGCGGAACTCGCTACGCGCCCTGCGGGCGCTGCGCTCAGACAGCCGCGGCGAGTCAGATCACGAAGCGCGCCTGTCCTTCGGCAG
>NZ_LMTS01000164.1:91170-106649 GCF_001541225.1 Variovorax sp. WDL1
AACCACCTTCCGCGGATGACATGTCGGGATTGATCTGAATACCGATCTCACGCCGCCGCAGCGGTTGGGGGACTTTGGATACCGGCACACTTTCTCTCGCAAAGGTGCCTGCGGGTGTGCGGGGCGGCGCGCCTCTGTGGTGCCGAGAAGCGGAGTGCAGCCGGCCGGCACGCCTGCCGAAGGACAGGCGTGCTTCGTTGTCTGACTTGCCGCGGCTGTTTGAGCAGAGTGAACGAAGTGAACGTCGCGAGTTCCGCGGCAGGCCGGCTGCGCGAGCATCGCAGGGGAGTCGGCGCGAAGCGGCGACCGCCACAGTGGCGCGCCGCCACGCACACCCGCAGGGGCCTTTGCAGCGCGCAGCATCGACCAACACCCGCGCTTCACTCACCTCCGACCGCAGGCCAATATCACGCGGCCTTCGCGCGCTCCGGTGCGAACATCGTTTCCATCTCGTGGCGCAGCTTGTACGCTTGCGTGGTGGTGTCCATCGCCACATCGGCCCAGCAGAGGCTCTGCCCCTTCTTCACCGCCCGCACCAGCTTCACGTTGTGCGCAAGGCCAAGCGGCAAACCACCGAGCCGCGTCGAGCGCTCGGCCGGCAGCAGCTTGCCCCACACCGTATAGCCCCCTTCGCCGTCGAGCGTTTCTCCGGCGGCGAGGTCCCGCTTGGCAGTGGCCACGACATCGGCATTCCAGCAGGTCGCCACGCCCGTGGGCTCGCCGCGCAGCGCCACGCTCGCCACCGAGACGCCGACCTCCAGGCCGATCAGGTGCCACCGCTTGTAGAGCGTGAAATAGCGCCCGCTCGGATCGGTGTGGGCGTTGTATTCCTCGAAGCAGTTCTTGATGTACTCGGTCTCGGCCTCGACCGTGACCCACACGCCCATGCGGATGTCGTAGGGGATGCGTCGGCCGTCGGCCTCCAGCGATGAGACCACCTCCACCATGCCCTTGCGCTCGAGCACGCCGCCCTCGCTCCTCGGCCGCGTGACGAAGGGGATGTCCTCCACGCTGGCCGGCGGGTAGAGCAAGCCGTCCGAGGGTACGCCCAGGCCGGTCGCGTTGGCCACCGCCGCGCTCTCGATCGAAGGCTTGGAGCCGTCGAGGAAGCTGTTGAACATCTTGGGGTTGAGCCCGCCGCGCTTGGCCTGCTCGGGCGTGAGGCCGTAGTGTCCCCACACGGTCTCGGGCGTCGACTCGCTGAAATGCGGCAGCCACTTGTGGCCGCGGCCGGCCGCCACGACCGGGAAGCCGCAGGTGCGGGCCCAGTCGACCAGGTCGCAGATCAGCGCCGGCTGGTCGCCGAATGCCAGCGAATACACCACGCCGGCCTGCTGCGCACGGCGCGCCAGCAGCGGGCCGCAGAAGGCATCGGCCTCCACCGTCACATTGACCACGTGCTTGCCGTGCGCAAAGGCATCGAGGCAGTGCTCGACCGCGGCCACGGGGTTGCCGGTGCATTCGACCACGATGTCGATGGAAGGCTCGCGGGTCACGGCCTGCCAGTCATCGATGATCCAGGTGGTGCCGTTGCCGAGCGCTTCCTGCGCCGAGCGCGCCGCGGCACGCCCGGGCGCCCAGCCCACGCGTTCGAGGTTCGTGCGCGCCGCATCGGGCGAGAGGTCGGCGATGGCCACCAGCTGCACGCCGGGCGTGCGCGGGATCTGCGCCAGGTACATCGCGCCGAACTTGCCGGCGCCGATCAGGCCGATGCGCACCGGCTTGTTCTCGGCGGCGCGCTGCTGGAGTCGTTGATGCAGGCTCATCGCTCAGGCCGCCACGGTGTCGATGTTTTCGAGCGAGGTGCGAAGCGCGCTCTCGGGCAGGCCGTCCTTCCACGGCGTCTCGACCGGGTAGGGCTTCAGCAGGCAGTCGTCGGGCAGCAGCGCGATGGGCGTGAAGTCGCGGTGCGCGATGTACTCGGGCCGCTTGAAGCGCCGGATATGGTTGCTGACCGCGCACAGGCTCAGGTACACCGCCACCCGGTTGAAGGGCGAGAGGTTGCTGCCTGACGCATGCACCAGGCAGCTGTGGAACAGGATCATCGAGCCGGCCGGGCTCTTGGGTGCGACCATGCCGCCGTGCTTTCCGCCGGCACGATCCACCAGCTGCCGGATCAGCGCGTGGTCGATGGTCCACAACGGATAGCTGGTCGTCGTGAGGTCGTGCTGCGCCTCGATCACGCCCTTGCGATGGCTGCCGGGGATGAACATCAGCGGCCCGTTGAACTCGCTCACGTCGTCGAGGAAGATGGCCACGTTCATCGCGCGCTCGGTCGGCATCAGGTCGTCGTTGAGCCAGGTGCCGTAGTCCTGGTGCCACTGCCAGACGTCGCCCTCGAAGGCCATCTTGCCGTTGATCTTGAACTGGTGCATGTAGACCTCTTCCTCGAAGAGGTCCATCACCGGGCCCACCATCCGCGGATGGCGCGCGAGCCGCGCGAAGGGCTCGCTGATCAGGTGCGCCGCGAAATTGGTGCGCACCGCATCCGAACCCTTCTCGCGCACGTTGAAGGCCTCTCTCCGGCTGTAGAGCGCGGGCACCGCATCGGTCAGCACTTTCGTCTCCTCGGCGGAGAAGTGGCCGGGGAAGAAGAGGTAGCCGTCGCGCTCGAACTGCGCGCGCTGCGCGGGGGTGAGTTTCATGCAGTGTCTCCTGTCGATGTGTTGGCGGAAAGACGTTCGGCCAGGCGCGCGCCCAGTGTCCGGGCGGCCTGCGTGACATGCGCGTCGCTGAGGCGCGCGGCCCGGTCGGCATCGCCGGCCGCGATGGCCTTCGCGATGGCCTCGTGCTCGTCCCACAGCGACTCGCGCTGCGGCACGGACTGCAGCACCGCGCCCATCGCGCGGCGCAGGTGGCGCCAGTGCTGGTCGGCGCTCTGTGCGATCAGCGGGTTGCCGGAGGCTGCGTAGATGGCGTTGTGGAAGGCGACGTCGGCTTCGATCATGGCCTCCACGCTGCGGCCGCGCGCGGCGCGGCGTCCGCGCTCTATCAGCTTCGGGTCGATGCGATGGCGCTGCGCCGCGGCGAGCCGCGCTGCCAGCACGTCGAGCGCGCCGCGCACCTGGTAGACCTTGTGCATCCACTCGACGTCCAGCGGCGCCACCAGCAGGCCTCGGCCGGGCGCGTCGAGCACGAAGCCGTCCTTCTTCAGCAGCCGCAGCGCCTGCAGCACCGGCTGGCGCGAGACGGCCAGGCGCCGGGCCAGGTCTTCCTGCGTGATGCGCTCGCCGGGCGCCAGCGAGCCGCTGCTGATCGCGTCGTGCAGGGCCCGGTAGACCTGGTCGACGAGGTCGGGGGCGGCGGCGATCTGGAGCAGCTTGGCGGGCATGGAGTCTCGATGTCTGAACTCTGTATACAGAGTACGATGTTCGCCGCAGCCTGGTGCTAGGGATTTACGCTAGCGTCCGGTCCGCAGCACATCGGGCGACCGCACCCCGGCACTGATTCAAAATTGCCTCCTCCATGAACTTGCACTCATCCGTTGTCCGCATGCTCGGCGCGCTTGCGCTCCTGGCGTGCTGCGACCTGACAGGCATCGCCGTACGTCCTGCCCATGCCGAGCCGGCACGCGGCCCGAGCTGGGGAGCCATTGCCTCCATGCAGGGCTGGTACGGCTACGCCTTCGACTTTCCGTCCCGCGATGCGGCGGAGCTTGCGGCGCGTGCGCGATGCGACCGCGCGGCGGGCCGTCCGGGGACCTGCGTGGTCCGTACCTCCTTCGATCGCTCCTGCGGCGCGCTCGCCAAGGGCAACTACGGAGAGTGGGGCACGGCCGTCGCCGCCACGGCCAACGAAGCGGGCAAGGCGGCAGCCGGGCAATGCGAAACCCACCTGCCGACCGAGCCCTGCAAGGTCGTCGTCAGCGTCTGCTCTCGGGGCTGAGCAGAGGCTGCCCCAGCCGCTCGCTCAATGCGCCTGCTTCGGCAGGTTCAGGCTCTGGAGCATCGGCACCCAGCGATTGAATTCGGTGTCGACGAACTTCGCCAGTTCCTCGGGGGTGCCGCCGCGCGGCTCCATGCCGATGGCCCTGGCGCGTTCGACGAATTCAGGATCGGCGATGACCTGGTTGACGGCGTGGTTCAGGCGCTGGATCGCTTCCTTCGGGGTGGCGGAGGGGACCGACAGCGAATACCAGAGGACGGCCTCGAGGTCGTAGCCCTGCTCCTTGAAGGTCGGTGCGTCCGGCACCTGGGGCATCCTCTTGCTGTCCATCACGCCCAGGACCCGGAGCTTGCCGCTGCGCACATGCGGCAGGGAGCCGGTGATGGAGGTTCCGTGGATGTCGATCTCGTTGCCCAGCAGCGCCTGGACGGCGGGAGCATCGCCGTTGAAGGGGATGTGGGTCGTGCTGAAGCCGTTGCTCTTCTCGAAGCTGAGGGGCGCGAGGTTGGTCAGGATGGCCGCGCCCGGCGAGCCCCGGTTGATCTTGCCGGGGTTGGCCTTGGCATAGGCAACCATCTCCCGGATGTTCTTGTAGGGCAGGTCGGAGCGTCCAACGATGATCGCGGGCTGGTAGGCGATCTGCGAGACCGGCGCGAAGTCCTTCTTGGGGTCGTAGGGCAGCTTGTCGTAGAGGATCGTGTTGTTGGCGAGTGTCCCCAGCGACGACACCAGGACCGTATTGCCGTCCGGGCGGGCCCGCGCCACGTAGTCCGCGGCGACGATGCCGCTGGCGCCCGGCCTGTTGTCGATGATGACCTGGGTTCCCCGCTTGTTGAGCTCGGCCGCGAGGATGCGCACGTACTGGTCGGTGCCGCCACCGGCCGCGAAGGGGACGACGATCCTGATGGGCTGCTGCGCCTGGGCCGGGCCCACCGCCGCGACGAGTCCGAACAACACGCCGGAAATGAACTTCCGATAACTCACTTTAGTCTCCTGTTGGCTCTTGGAATGGCAAGGAAGGCAATCGAACCCGAAATCGAATCGAAAATCGAAACCCAGTCTATGGCTGCAGGCACGGCGTGGACGTGCAGGGAATGAAAAGCACCTTTGTACGGCATGCACGCGCGAGCTGCCGGCGCGCAGGCATCACCCGAGGACCACGCCATCGGCCTGCAGCGCCGCGATTTCCCCGGGCCCGACTCCTGCCGCCCGCAGCAGCTCCCGGGTATGCGCCGGATCGCGCCGTTGTCGCGGCATGGAGGCGCTGAGCCGGCGCCTCAGCCGGCGTCGCCTTCGCGCAGCGCCTCGGCGACGAAGTCGACGAAGGCGCGCACCTTCAAGGGCAAGGTGCGGCTCTGGCGGAACACCGCGTAGATGCCATTGGAAAAGCTGCGCACTGCGAACCGGTGCCCGGGCAGGAGGCGCACCAGCGAGCCGTCCTGCAGGCAACTGCGGATGGTGGGCTCCGACAGCAGCGCGATCCCCATGCCGCCGATCGCGGCCAGCCGCAGCAGTTCGCCATTGTTCGAACTGAGCACGCCGTGGATCGCCAGCGCCTGCTGCTCACCATGCTCGTCGATGTATTTCCAGGTCGTGGCCTCCTGCTCTCGCCGGTAGGTGAGGCATCGCACCTGCGGCAGGTCGGTCGGGTGCCGGATGCGCGGGTGCGCCTTGACGAAGGAGGGGCTGGCCACCAGCACCTCGTCGCTGCTGAGCAGCCGCTTGATCACGAAGCTCGAATCGTTGGACTCGCCGGTGCGGATATCGATGTCGAAGTCCTGCTCCACGAGGTTGACGGGGTGTTCCGAGAGCTCGATCTCCACATGGATGTCGCGGTACTGCTGGGCGAAGCGCGGCAGCAGCGGCGCGATCACACGCAAGCCGATCTGGGTTCGCGAGTGGATGCGCAGCCGCCCCTCGGGCCGCAGCTTGGAGTTGCGCGCGGCTTCCTCGGCCTCGGCCATCGCCTCCAGCACCACCTCCGCCCGCTGCAGGAAGGCCTGCCCGCTCTCGGTGACCTTGAGCTTGCGGCTGGTGCGGTCGACCAGTTGCGCGCCGAGCTCTTCCTCCAGCGCGCTGATGCGGCGCGAGATGGTCGCGGGGGACAGGCTGAGGCTGCGCGCCGCGGCCGAGAGGCTGCCCTTGCGCGCGGTGATCACGAAGATCCGCAGGGTGTCGAGCGCCTTCATTTCGAACAACGCAAACAAGGCGTGCGCGGGCTGGTGCCCCGCCGCGAAACAAACATAGGACCTCCTGTCAAACCCGCAGCGTGTTCTCAGGGCTGGCCGACAACAACGCCTTCGTACGGTTCCAGTACCAGCGTCCCTGCTTCCATCCGCTCGGCGCGCGTGGGAGACGTGGATGCCAGCACGATCGAGCCGGCCGGCAGCAGCGCGGGCGACAAGGCTACCGCGCCGACGCCGAAGTTCAACAGCACCACCACCCGCTGCCTCTCGAACGTGCGTGCATACGCCAGCACTTCCTCTCCGCTTTCCAAGGCCTCATACCCGCCCCGGTTCAGCGCCGGCTGCGCGCGGCGCAGCGCGATGAGACGCCGATAGAGCGTCAGCATGGATGCCGCGTCGCGCGCTTGCGATTCGACGTTGTGCCGGGGCCAGTCGTCCGCCAGGCGCAGCCACGGGGTGCCGGTGGTGAAGCCTGCCTGCGGTGCGCTGCTCCACTGCATCGGCGTGCGCCGCGGATCGCGGCCCAGGCCCCTGCCGGGCTCGTTCTTCTCGAACGGGTCCTGCACTTCCTCCGGAGGGATGTCGACGTCGGTCATGCCGATCTCGTCGCCGTAGTAGAGCGTCGGGGTGCCCCGCAACGTAAGCAGCAGCATGGCCGCCAGCCGCGCCATCTGCGGCCCGACGCGGGTCGCGATGCGGGCCTTGTCGTGGTTGCCCAGCACCCAGTTGGGCGCGGCACCGGCGGGCAGGGCGGCTTCGTAGTCGCGCACCAGGCGGTCGATCTGCCGGGCCTGCCACTGCGCACCGATCAGTTGGAAGTTGAAGGGCAACTGCACGCCTTCGAGAACGCCCTCGGCGTTGAGCCCGTAATAGGCGACCAGGCGCGAGAGCGGCAGGTAGAGCTCGCCGATCAGCACGCGCGACGACGTCGCGTCGCTGAATGCGTCGACCACGCGCCGCATCTCTGCCACGATCTGCTGCATCTCCGGTCGGTCGGTGGAGTAGAGCGGGATCCAGCGAAGCGACGGGAACTGGCCGTCAGCGAAGTCCGGGTTGGGCGGGTTGTCGCGGAACTGCGCGTCCTTGATGAGGTCGGAAAGCACGTCGACGCGAAAGCCGTCCACGCCGCGCCGCAACCAGAAGCGCAGCACCTCGTGCATCGCGGCGCGCACCTCCGGGTTGCGCCAGTTGAGGTCGGGCTGTTCCTTCAGGAAGGAATGGCAGTAGTACTGCCCGGTGGCAGCATCGAGTGTCCAGGCCGGGCCGCCGAAGTTGCTGAGCCAGTTGTTGGGCGGCCCGCCATCGGGCGCCGGGTCGCGCCACAGGTACCAGTCGCGCTGCGGATTGGCGCGCGCGCTGCGGCTCTGCATGAACCAGGGATGTTGGTCGGACGTATGGTTGGGCACGAAGTCCAGGACGAGCTTGAGCCCCCGCGCATGCACCTCGCCGACCAGTGCATCGAAGCTGGCCAGTGTGCCGAAGCGCGGATCGATGTCGCAATAGTCGGAAATGTCGTAGCCGAAATCCGCCATCGGCGAGGGAAATATCGGCGAGATCCAGACGGCGTCGATGCCGAGCGCGACCAGATGGTCGAGCCGCGAGCGGATGCCGTCGAGGTCGCCGATGCCATCGCCGTCGCTGTCCTGGAACGACCTCGGGTAGACCTGATAGAAGATGCCGTGCCGCCACCAATCGTCTGCCGCCATTGCTTTTCTTGTCCTGGTGACGCTGGTCAGGGCTTCAGTACAACTCGACAGTCTGGCGCAGCAACCCTGTCGGGTCGGCACTCGGCCCGACGAGGATCTCGACCTCGCCGGCCTCGAACCCGGGCTGCAGGTCCGGTCCGAGGCAGCGCAGCTCGGCAGCCGGCAACTCCAGCTTCACCGAGCCGGCGCCGCCCGGCATCAATCGCAGCTTCGCGTAGCCCTTGAGCTCCAGCAGCGGCCGGGTGACGCGGCTCAGCTTGTGGTGAACGAACAGGAAGACAGTCTCCTCGGCCTCGCGCGGGCCGGCGTTGCGCAGGCTGACGCTGATCGCAAGCCGGTCCTGTTCGCGCACGCGCCTGGGTTCGACCTGAAGCTCGTCGTAGGTAAACCGGCCGTAGGTCAAGCCGTGACCGAAGTCATAGAGCGGCGTGTTCTCGACGTCCTGGTACTTGCTGGTGTAGTAGTCGGCGGGATTCATCGGCCGGCCGGAAGGACGCTGGCCGAAGTAGATCGGCACCTGCCCGATGGCGCGCGGCCAGCTCATCGTCGTGCGGCCGCTGGGCGATACCCGGCCCGTGACCACGTCGGCAATCGCATGGCCTGCCTCGACGCCGAGGAACCACGCAGCCAGCAGCGCATCGACGTGTTCGGACAGCCAGGGAACGACGAGCGGGCGGCCTGAAAACAGGATCGCGATGACAGGAATGCCAAGCGCCCGCGCGCGGGCCGTCACCGCTTCGGCCAGGGCCTGCTGCCGGCCGGGCAGCGCGGGCGTGGCGCGGCTCGCCGCCTCGCCGCTCATCGGGGCACGCTCGCCCAGGCACAGCAGCACGGCGTCGGCGCCATCGCACAGCGCGACGGCGGCTTCGATGCCGCTGTCGTCCGCGTCCTCGATGGCAACGCCGGGTGCATGGCGTATGTCGGTCTGCGGCAGCGCGGCGCGCAGGCCCGCAAGCACGCTGATGGCCGGCTCGTGTTCGCCGGCACCCCACCATGGGCCTTTCATCTCGGTGCTTGCGTCGGCCAGCGGGCCGATGACACACAGCGCCTTCGCGCCCGCAGGCAAGGGGAGGGTGTCGCGCTCGTTCTTCAGCATGACGATCGCCTTGCCCGCGACCTCGCGCGCCAGCGCGTGCCGCTCGGCGATGGCCGCCGCGGGCTCCGGTGTCGCGCCGCGGCGGTAGGGGTCGTCGAACAGTCCGAGCTGCTCCTTGAGCCGCAACACGCGGCGCACGCACGCGTCGATCTCCTGGATGGTCACGCGGCCCTCCTCGAGCGCGATCGGCAGGCCCTTGCGGTACGCGTCGGCCATCATGTCGATGTCGACGCCGGCCTTCAGCGCCAGCACCGCGGCATCGGCGAGATCGGCGGCCACACCGTGCTTGATCAGTTCCCCGATCGCGTTGTAGTCGCTGACGATGACGCCATCGAAGCCCATCTCGCCGCGCAGCCAGTCGCGCAGCAAGGGGACGTGCGCCGTCATCGGCACGCCGTTGAGATCGGTGAAGGCCGGCATCAGCGTCGCGACGCCGGCGCGCACCGCTGCCGCGAAGCCCGGCAGATGCACCTCGTGCAAGGTGCGCTCGGAGATGTCCACCGCGGCGTACTCCCGCCCCGCGGTGACCGCGCCGTAGGCGACGAAATGCTTCGCACAGGCGGCCAGCGATTCGGCCGACGACAGGTCGGCTCCCTGGAAGCCACGCACCTTGGCCTGCGCGATGCGCGTGTTGAGCCAGGGATCTTCGCCCGGGCCTTCGGCAGTGCGGCCCCAGCGGGGGTCGCGCGAGACGTCGAGCATCGGCGCGAAAGTCATCGCCAGGCCGTCGGCCGTGCCTTCGCGCGCGGCCTCGCGCGCCGTGCGCTCCCAGAGGGCTTCGTCGAAGATGCCCGCCTCCGCGGGCGGGATGGGAAAGAGCGTGCGATGGCCGTGGATGATGTCCAGGCCGATCAGCAGCGGAATGCCCAGACGCGACTTCTCGACGGCCAGTCGCTGCATCTCGTGCACGGGCCCGGCACCGACCATGTTCAGCAGATTGCCGACAGTGCCGTCGATGATCGACTGCGTGGAGTCCCCCGCGAGCACCGGCCCGGTGACCGTATAGCTGGAGGCAGTCATCGTCAGCTGGCCCAGCTTTTCGGACAGCGTCATCCGCGCCATGAGGGTGTCGATACGACTCATCGAAGAACTCCAAACCGGGACCCAGGGGGCTCAATAATGGCATGCTGCGGGGGGTGGCCGGCGCCGTGGCGCCGGCGACTCGATGAAACCAAACGTGACACAACCAGTCGACGAGAGGAGCCGTTGGTGTTGAAGGATGACAGAGACCCGAGGGCGCTGGCGGCCCTGCCCGATGAAGACTTGATCGAGGCCGTGCAGCGCCAGACCTTCCGCTATTTCTGGGACGGTGCGGATGCCGCCAGCGGGCTGGCGCTCGATCGCCGCTCGCTCGCGGGCGACACCGATGGAGACAAGGCCGCGATCGGCGGCACGGGCTTCGGCGTCATGGCCTTGATCGTCGCGGTCGAGCGCGGCTGGGTCACGCGGGATGCAGCCCTGGGTCGCCTGAGGCGCATGCTCGACGCCCTGTTCCGCGCCACGCGCTATCACGGCGCCTTCGCCCACTTCATCCACGGCCCGAGCGGAGCGACGGTTCCGATGGGGCCCAAGGACGACGCGGGCGACCTGGTCGAGACATCCTTCCTCATGATGGGCCTGCTGTGCGTGCGCCAGTATTTCAGCGAGGACACGCACGCGGCGCGCCGGGTGCGCAGCGATATCGACACGCTGTGGCACGAGGTCGAATGGGACTGGTTCACCCAGGGCGGGCAGGACGTGCTGTACTGGCATTGGAGCCCGAAGCACGGCTGGGCGATGAACCATCAGATCCACGGCTGGAACGAGTGCCTCGTCACCTACTTCCTGGCCGCTGCCGCGCCGCGCCATGCGATCGATCCGCGGGTCTACCACCGCGGCTACGCTTCCGGTCCCGACTTCATCAACGGGCGGCAGTACTACGGCATCGACATGCCGCTGGGCTCGGCATACGGCGGGCCGCTGTTCTTCACGCACTACTCGTTCTGCGGCCTCGACCCGCACGGCCTGAAGGATCGCTACGCGGACTACTGGGATCTCAACAGCCGCCACGTGCGGATCAACCGCGCGCACTGCATTGCCAATCCCCGGGGCTACCCGGGCTACGGCGAATCGTGCTGGGGCCTGACGGCCAGCGACGACCCCGACGGCTACCTCGCGCACGACCCGGGCAACGACAACGGCACCATCTCGCCGACGGCTGCGCTGGGCAGCCTGCCGTATGCACCTGCCGAGGTGATGCAGGTCGTGCGGCATTTGCTGACCGTGCATGGCACGCGGGTGTGGAATGAATACGGCTTCGTCGATGCGTTCTGCGAACGGCGCGGCTGGTTCGCCGAAACCCATCTCGCCATCGACCAGGGCCCGATCGTCGTGATGATGGAGAACCATCGGACCGGCCTTCTGTGGAAGCTGTTCATGAGCGTGCCAGAAGTACAGGCCGGACTGCGGCGCCTGGACTTCAGCAGCCCGCATCTCGTGGCACCGGAAGCATGAGCCGCGCCAGCGCGACGAACCGGCAAGACCCGGCATTCGAGTCCTGGCTCGAAGCACAGCTGGGCCACTCGGCGAGGGCGATGCTGTCCAGCATCTCGCCGGTGTCGATCGTCAAGCAGCGCCCCGGCTTCGGCCAGACCGTGCGGCCGATCGCCGGTGCCATCGTCGCCTCGCCCGTGCTCGGCAGCTACGACCCCGACCCGGACTACTTCTTCCATTGGTTCCGAGACTCCGCGGTCGTCATCGATGCATTGCGCCTGCTCTACGTCGAGCGGCGCGTCGGCGACGAAGCCCTGCAGCATCTGCGCGACTTCACCCGCTTCAGCCTCGACTTGAACCGGCTCGATGGCCGCACGGTTGCGGCGATGCCCGACCGCAGGGCGGGCGTGGCCCCCGACTTGCTGCAGTACCTGCGCGAGGACCGTGAGCTCGCGAACGTGCACGGCGATGCTGTCGTCGCCGAGACGCGGGTGAACCCCGACGGCACTCTGGATATCCTGCGATGGGCGCGCCCCCAGCACGACGGGCCGCCGCTGCGCGCGCTGGCGCTGCTGCGCTGGGCGGCCGGCGGGCACCTCGACGCGCCCCTGCTGGCGGAGGTCGCGGCCCTCATCCGCTTCGATCTCGACTTCACGCTGCGTCACTGGCGCGAGCCGTCGTTCGACGTCTGGGAAGAAGAAAGCGGACATCACTACTACACGCTGCGCGTCTCGGCGGCCGCGCTGGACGAAGGCGCCGCATGGCTGCAGGGCCTGGGCGACACGGCGCAGGCGCAGCGCTGTCGGGAGGAGTCACAGGCCGTGCTTGGCCTGCTCGACGGCTACTGGGTGGACGAAGCGGTGGGCGAAGGACCAGTCGAACGCGACGCGACTCAGGGCTACTACCGTTCACGCGTGCTGGCGGACGACCGGCCCAGTCCGAAGGCGCTGGACATCGCAGTGATCCTGTCCGCGATCCATGGCCTCGGTACCGGGGCCGCACATGGCCCGGCCGATCCACGCATGCAGGCCACGCTGGCGCGACTCGAAGCGCTGTTCGATGCGGCCTATCCGATCAACCACGGCCGTTCCGAAGGCCGCGGCCCGGCGATGGGCCGGTACGCCGGCGACGTGTACTGCTCGGGGGGCGCGTACTACTTCTCCACGCTCGGCGCCGCCGAGTTCTGCTTTCGCGCCGCGGCGGCGGCCGGCAACGATGCACGCCATCGGAGCCATTGGACCGGGCGCGGCGACGCCTACCTCGCCACCGTACGCGCATACACGCCGGCCAGTGGCGACCTGTCGGAGCAGTTCGACCAGCGCAGTGGCGCGCAGACCTCGGCGAAGCAACTGGCCTGGAGCCACGCCGCGTTCATCTCGTGTGTCTCGGCGCGCCGCATCGCGACTGCAGGCCAGGCGCCGCAGCGGCGATGAGTGCAGCATCGCCGAACCTCGCCGAGCCGGCTGCAAAGACCGGTGTCGTCCGCCAGGTCCGCGAACTGCTTCGCGCCGTGCGAGCGTCCGCGGTCGGGAAGACGCTGGCCGCGCTCTCGGGCGCGATCGTCGTGGTCATAGCGCTCACGGCATGGGGGCAGATCGAGCTCAATAGCTGGAACAAGCCCTTCTACGACGCAATCTCGCGGCGCGACGTGGGCGACTTCATCGAGCAGCTCGGCATCTTCGCGGTGATTGCGGGCGTGCTGCTGGTGTTGAACGTCGCGCAGAGGTGGCTGGTCGAAACCTTGCAGCTGAAGCTGCGCGAGGCCCTGGCCACCGATCTGGTGGGGCTGTGGCTGCAGCCGCGCCGGGCGTTCTGGCTCCAGGCCAGCGGCCCCATGGGCGCCCATCCGGACCAGCGCATGCACGACGACACGCTGAAGCTATGCGACCTCTCGGTCGGCCTTGGCGTGGGGCTGCTGCAGGCCGCGATGCTTTTCGGCAGCTTCGCGAGCGTGCTGTGGGTTCTCTCCAAGGACTTCAACATCTTCTTCGACGGCAAGGACCATGCCTTGCCGGGCTTCATGCTGTGGGCCGCGATCCTCTACGCGGTCGCTGGCTCGCTGATGACCTATTGGGTCGGCAACGGCCTCGTCTCGCGCAACGCCGAGCGCTATGCGCGCGAAGGCGAATTGCGCTTCTCGCTGACCCGCATCAACGAGCATCTGGACGGCATCTCGCTGGCCGGGGGCGAGCCCGACGAGAAGCGGCGCGTCGCCATGCACCTGGGCGACGTCCTGCACGCCACGTCGCGCGTGGTGCTCGGGCTGACCAACCTGACCTGGGTCACCGCGGGCTTCGGCTGGGTCACCGTCATCGCGCCGACGCTGGTGGCCGCACCGTTGTACTTCTCGGGGAAGGTTTCGTTCGGCGGCCTGATGATGGCCGCCGCTGCCTTCACGCAGGCGCAGTCGTCGCTGCGCTGGTTTGTCGACAACTTCAGCCTCATTGCCGACTGGCGCGCCACGCTGCTGCGCGTGGCCGGCCTGCGCCAGGTGCTCGCGGCGGAGCTGGAGGCGCAACCGGGCGGCAGCCGCATCGTCTATGAGGAGAGCGAAGCCGGGACCCTTGCGGTCGAGGCGCTCGAGGTCCGCACCTGGACCGGCCACGATCGGCTGGACGCAGAAGGCCTCGTCGTGCATGCCGGCCAGCGCCTGTTGATCCTCGGCACGCAGGGTACCGAGAAGACCTTGCTGTTCCGGGCGCTCGCAGGCCTCTGGCCCTGGGGTTCGGGCACCGTGCGCCGGCCGCGCGGCGAGACGATCCACTACATGCCGCGCGGCACGCCCTACCTTCCCCGCGGCACGCTCGCCGAAGCGCTGTCGTATGGGATGGCGCCGTCGAGCTACACGAGAGAAGCCATGGCGGCCGCGCTGGCGAGCGTGGGCCTCCAGCGGCTGGAACCATTCCTGGACAAGGCGGTTCGCTGGGAGCGCGAGCTCAGCATGGACGAGCAACTGCGGCTGGGCTTCGCCCGCGTGGTGCTGCAGGCGCCACCCTGGCTGGTGATGGACGAAGCCTTCGGCGCGTTCGACGACGACACGGTCGAGCTCATCATCGACGTGTTGACGACCAAGCTCGCTCACACGGGCATTGTCCACATCGGGTCGGCCGGAGAGGCGCACGGCCGGCTGTTCACGCAGGTGGTGCATCTGGTCAAGGCGCCGGCGGCCGACCCGGATGCACCGGATGCACCGGATGATGCGCGGCGCGGCGTGCGCGAGGATGCCCCATGAGCCTTCTTTCGCGTCGCGCCCTCTTGCTGCTGGTGCTTGCGCTGCCGGCCTGGGCCTGGGCGCTGGATTTCGGCTTCAGGCCGCCGAGCGACCCTGACGATGCCGCTGCGGTGGACGTGATGCGGGATCTGGCGGAGCGGATCGTGCCGGTCTACCAGGAGGCCGAAACCGACGCCTTCCTGGCCAACATGACTGCCCTGCAGATCGTCAGCGGCGCCTACCGTGCGGCGGCCGACAGCAACAGGACCCTGCGCGGCCGCCAGCAAGGCAAGCCCTTCGATGGCCTGGCCGAACGCGCTGTGCTCGACGGCATCTATGCGCGTGCGCGCGCGCTCGAGAAGAACGAGCGGCTCGCCTTTGCCAGTGCCTACGCGCGCGCGTTCCAGGAGCTGGTGTCGCCGCTCGACAACGCGCAAGCCGCAGCCGTCATGACGCGGCTCCAAACCCCGCCGGCGGCGTACAGGGAGCCGGTCCGGCAAGCCTTCGATCGCTGGCGCGCGAAGGGCAGCATCCCGCAGGCCGACGCCGTGGCGCTCGTGCGCACCTGGCTTGCGTACCAGTCGCGCCGCAGCTTCTCCATGCTGCTGCCCGAGCTGGTCGCGGCCGAACACCGAAGGCGCTACGTGGCGGAGGGCGACGTCCGGATTCCGGTGCGCGGGGGTGTCGTCATCCATGCCAACGTGGTCCGGCCCGGCGGCGCGAAGGGTCCGCTGCCGACGCTGCTGCGCTTCACACTCGATCCCTCCGAGGACGACGCGCAGCGCAGCGCCGTCAAAGGCTACGTCGGCATCACGGCGTACGTGCGGGGCCGCACGCCCGACGGCAAGGGCGCCGTGTGGCCGTTCGTTCGCGACGGGGAGGACGCCGCGGCCGTCATCGACTGGATCGCCCGGCAGCCGTGG
>NZ_LMTS01000164.1:106683-110131 GCF_001541225.1 Variovorax sp. WDL1
ACGGCCGCGTCGGCATGCTCGGCGACGGCTACTCAGGCTACGCTGCCTGGGCTGCCGCGCGCAGGAAGCCGGCGGCGCTCAAGGCCATCGCCACCATCGCGCCGATGGCGCCGGGTATCGACTTCCCGATGGCCGGACAGATCTACCGCAACGCCATGGTCCGCTGGGCGCAGGAGCACGCGGCCGCCGGGCCCGCGGGAGGCGACGCGGGCGCCGACCAGGACGCACGATGGCAGGCGCTCGACGCGCGCTGGTATCGCGGCGATCGCCCTTACTGGGACATCGACCGCGTCCTGCTGGGCAAGCGCAGCAAGCTGATCCGAACCTGGTTGACGCACCCCAGCCACGATCGCTATTGGCGGAAGTTCTTGCCGACGGCGAAGCAGTTCGCGCAGATCGACATCCCGGTGCTCGGCATCGCCGGCTACTACGGCGCCGAGGCCGGCGCGCTGTACTTCCACCAGGAGCATCGTCGCAACCGGCCACAGGCCGACACGACGCTGCTGATCGGCCCCTACGACGCGGAGTCGATCCGGCTCGGCACGGCGGCGCAGCTGCGCGGCTACACGCTCGACCCTGCGGCACGTGTCGATCTGCCCGAGCTGCGCTTCCAGTGGCTCGACCACGTCTTCAAGGGCGCCAGGAAGCCGTCGCTGCTGCAGGACCGCGTCAATTACCAGGTGATGGGCGCCGACCAGTGGCGCCATGTGCCGACGCTGGACGCGCCGGATCGCACCCGGCTGCGCCTGTACCTCGACGCCCGCGAGCGCGACGGCTCGCATCGTCTGTCGCCGTCGCCGTCCGAGGGCGACGGCAGCGCCCAACTCTCGGTCGATCTCGCCGATCGCCGCGACGCGCGCGTCCCGTGGCCGGACACGCTGCGCAGCAGGCAGCCGACGGTGCGCAACAGCATCCGATTCGTCAGCGATCCGCTGCCGAAGGACACCGAGATCGACGGCAGCCTGCGCGGCGAGTTCGACATCACGCCTTCTCGGCAGGACGTGGACCTCAACGTCTCGCTGTACGAACTGACGGCGAGCGGCGACTACCAGCTGCTGTTCGAGCCCTACGACTTCCGTGCCAGCTACGCCGGCCATCGCGTGTATCGCCGGCTCCTTCGGGCCGGCGAGCGCCAGCCGCTTGCGTTCACGGCCGAACGCGTGACCGCTCGCAAGCTTGCGGCCGGCAGCCGCATCGTGCTGCTGGTCGGCCTCAACAAGCGCCCCGACCGGCAGATCAACTACGGCAGCGGCAAGGACGTGAACTCCGAGACCATCGCCGACGCGCAGCGGCCGGTGCGCGTGCGCTTGCATGTGAGCAGCCATGTCGAGATCCAGACCCGCAACCCGTGAGCGCTGCGGGCAGCGCGCGCGGCTCGTGGCTACTCGGCGGCGCGTTCGATCCCGCCCGCGCTCAGGTGCAGCACCCGGTCCGCTCGCGCCGCGGCGGTTTCGGAGTGCGTGACCAGCACCAGCGAGGCGCCATGCTCGCGCGTCTGCGCGAACAGTACTTCCATCACCTTCGCCGCGGTGCCGGGGTCGAGGTTGCCGGTGGGCTCGTCGGCCAGCAGCAGCGCGGGCCGGTGCACCAGCGCGCGCGCGATGGCCACCCGCTGCAACTGGCCGCCGCTCAGCTGCCCGGGCAGGCGTTCACCGAGTCCCGCGAGGCCGACCGCCTCGAGCATGTGTGCGACACGGGCGGGATCGGTCTGCTTCAGCAACATCAGCGGCAAAGCGACGTTCTGCGCGACGTCCAGGTGCGGCAGCACGTGGAAGGCCTGGAACACGAAGCCCACGTGCCGCCGGCGCCAGAGCGCGCGGGCCTCGCTGTCGAGCGCACCGATGTCGATGCCGTCGTGCACGATGGTCCCCGCATCCCAGCTGTCCAGCCCGGCCATGCAGTTGAGCAGCGTGGACTTGCCTACGCCCGACTCGCCCACGATGGCGATGAACTCGCCGGGCGCGACCTCGAGCGAGACCTGCTCGAAGACGACGCTGTCGCCGTAGCGCTTGGCCAGGCCATGGACCTTCAGCGTCATGGCGTGCCTTCGCCTGTTGCGGCTGCGGCTGCGGCTGCGGTGCCATGGGCCTTCGGAGCTGCCGTGCGTCTCATGCGATCTCGCCCACGGCGGCCACGATGCGCGCGATCGCATCGGGTGCTTCGGCCGGCACCACGCGGCGCGCGGGCATGCTGCGCAGCCAGGTGATCTGCCGCTTGGCGAGCTGGCGCGTGGCCGCGATGCCGCGCTCGCGCAGCCCGGCCAGCGGCCATTGGCCATCCAGCGCCTCCCAGGCCTGGCGGTAGCCCACGCTGCGCATCGAGGGCAGGTCGGGCACGAGGTCGCCGCGCGCACGCAGCGCCTGCACCTCGTCCAGCAAGCCGGCCGCGAGCATTGCGTCGAAGCGCTCGGCGATTCGCTCGTGCAGCCAGGCGCGCTCCGTCGGTTCGAGTGAAAAGAGCGCAATCGGCGGCAGGCCGCCTGCGCGATCGGACGAATGGAAGCTGGAGATGGCGCGCCCGCTCGTGAGCCAGACCTCCAGCGCGCGCTGGATGCGCTGGCTGTCCGCGGGCGCGAGCCGCGCGGCAGTAGGCGCATCGACCTGCGCCAGCCGCGCATGCATCGCGGGCCAGCCCAGCGCCGCGGCATCGGCCTCGAGCTGCCGGCGCAGCTCCGGATCGGCAGCGGGCATTGCATCGATGCCCTCCGCCAGCGCCTTGAAGTACAGCATGGTGCCGCCGACCAGCAGCGGCAGGCGGCCGCGCGCGCGGATCTCGGCGATCAGCCGGGTGGCGTCGGACACGAAGGCCGCCGCGCTGTAGGGCTCGCGCGGATCGCGGATGTCGATCAGGTGGTGCGGGACCTCGGCGCGCTCGGCGGCGCTCGGCTTGGCTGTGCCGATGTCCATGCCGCGGTAGACCAGGGCCGAATCGACGCTGACGATCTCCACCGGCCGCGCGCGCGCTATCGCCAGCGCCGCGGCGGTCTTGCCCGACGCCGTGGGGCCGGCCAGGGCCACGTAGCCGGCCTCAATGGCCATGGGGCTCGCCGTGGCGGCGCACCAGGGTCCAGGCGACCAGCGCGATGCACACGCTCCAGAACCACGTGCCCAGCGCCAGCGGCAGCACGGTGCCGTCCATGCGCGCGCCGAGCCAGCCGCCGATGCCGAAGGCCGCCAGCATCATCAGGAAGCCGTTGATCGCCGAGGCCGCGCCGGCGGCCTGCGGAAAGGGACCGACGGCGCCGGTCTGCCCGCAGGGCTGGTGCACGCCGTGCGCCAGCATGGTGAGCGTGGCCGGCGCGACGATGGCCCACACCGTGTGCACGCCGGCCAGCGCGAGCAGGCCCATGGCGGTGCCGCCGGCGAGCGTGAGCCATGCAGCGCGCGCCACGCTGCCGCGCACGCCGAAGCGCGGCAGCCAGCGCCGGCAGACGAAGGTGCCGGCGATG
>NZ_LMTS01000164.1:110158-179115 GCF_001541225.1 Variovorax sp. WDL1
GGCCACCGAGTTCCAGAGCATCACCAGGCCGTACTGGGTCTTGGAGAGGCCGAGCACCTGGATGAAGACGAATGAGGAGGCGGCGAGGAAGGTGAAGAGCAGGCCGTAGGCGGCCGTCGTGAGCGCGGAGAAGGCCCGGAAGGTGGGATGGCGCAGCACCATGGCCCAGGTCGCAGCGAGCGCCGGGAGGCGCAGCGCGTCGGGGTTGCGCCGCACCAGCGACTCGTCGAAGCGCAGCCAGACCAGCGCCAGCGCCAGGGCGCCGAACAGGGCCGGAACCGCCAGCGCCATGCGCCAGCCGAACAGGTCGGACACCAGGCCGCCCACCGGTGCGCACGCGCAGGCGATCAGGCCGAGGCCGGTGAGGGCGCGCGACATCATGCGTGCGCCGTCGGCCGGCTGGTACAGGTCGCGCACGATCGCGCGCCCCGCCATCACCGCGGCGCCCATGGCCGCGCCTTGCAGCGTGCGCCAGACGATGAGCAGCTCGATCGAGGCCGCGACGGCGCCGCCGATGCTTGCGATCACGTAGGCCGCGAGGCCCCACAGCAGCACCGGCCGGCGGCCGAAGCGGTCCGACAGCGGACCGAGCACCAGCTGCGAGCAGCCGAAGGCCAGCAGCAGCGCACTGAGCGTGAGCTGGGCCTGGCCCATGGGGGCGCCGAAGCCTGCGGTCAATGCGGGCAGGGCCGGCAGGTAGAGGTCGGTGGTGACGGGCTGGATGCCGAGCAGCAGCGCCAGCAGCAGGACCACGAGGCCGGGAGACATGCGCGAGGCGGGCGGCTCGGCGGCGGGGGCGAGGGCAGGGGCGGCAGCAGGCGCTGCGGTGGGGGGCATGCGCCCGAGGGTAACAAATGCCATGCGCCCCGGCGAAGGGCCGCGGCGGGCTTCAGATCTTGTGCGGCAGCGCCGAGGCAGCGTCGCGCTGATGGACGGGCATCGCCGGGCGTGCAGCAGGCGTTTCGTGCGACGTTGTCGCTTCCTCCTGCACCGCCAGCACGGTCGGCGGCTTCATGCGAAACAGCTGGCCCAGGGCAGCTCGGTATTGCGCCTCGCCGATGGAGCCGGTGCTGTGGTGCGAGCCCCCTTCGACCAGCACGAATTGCTTGGGCACCGTGGCGGCTTCGTAGAGCTTGCGCCCGAGCGTCGGGTTGATCAGGCTGTCGGCGCTGCCATGCACCACCAGCAACGGGGCGCCGATGCTCCTGACCTTGGAGATCGCCTCGAAGCGCTGCGTGATGAGCGGTCCGAACGGCAGCCAGCCCCACTTGAAGCTGCTGACCACGTCGGCGATCGAGGTGAAGGTGCTCTCGACGATGGTGCCGCTCTCGTCGTTCACGTGCGAGGCCAGGTCGATGCCGATCGCGCCGCCGAGCGAGTGGCCGAAGATGTAGCGGTGCTGCTTCGGGTGCCGCGCCGCCAGCCAGATCCAGGCGGCACGCGCGTCCTCGCGGGCCGAATCCTCGGACGGCAGGGCCTTGCTGCTCTTGCCGAAGCCGCGGTAGTCGATGGCCAGCACCGCAAAGCCCAGCTCGTGCATGCGCCGCATGCGCGGGGCCGAGCCGGCCACGTTGTACTTGGCGCCGTGCAGGTACAGCAGCACCGGGGTGTCGGCCGATGCCGGCGCGCCGCCCAGCCAGAGGCCGTGCAGCCGGGCCGGCTGCCCCGTGACCTTGGATTCGAAGTCGATCCAGACATGCTCCATGCCCTCGCTCATCGCCTCGGAGTTACCCCAGCTGCGGTCGCTGGGCTGGAAGATCCATTCGCGCTGGCGCTCGTCGAGAGTGGAACAACCCCCGGCCAGCAAGGCGACCAGGGCGGTAGCGGAGGCGAAGAGGTACCAGGACTTCATCGGAAGGCTGAATGACAGAAGTTTGAGAGAAAAGTTCACTCAAGACTGCATGCAACGGCTGTGCCCGGCTTCTCGATGACGCGTGAAAACCCTTGGTGGCGCGGCCAACTTGCGACAAATGTGCGGAAGTTGGCGCGAGGCGGACCTTGAAAAAGTACCTCAGCGGCCGCGCATGAACAAGCCGTCCAGTTCCCTGACGGAGAGCTGGCGCCAGGTCGGCCGGCCATGGTTGCACTGGTCCGAGCGCTCGGTGGCCTCCATCTGGCGCAACAAGGCGTTCATCTCGTCGATGGTCAGCCGGCGGTTGGCGCGCACCGCGCCGTGGCACGCCATGGTCGAGAGCAGCTCGTTCTGCGCGCGCTGCACGACGGTGCTGGCGTCGTGCTGGGCGAGTTCGGCCAGCACGCCGCGGGCCAGCTCCACCGGGTCGCCATCGGCCAGGGTGCCGGGCACCGCGCGCACCGCCAGCGTGCGGGGGGAGAAGGGCGTGATCTCCAGCCCCAGCGCCGGCAGCACCGCGGCGCAGGCCTCGGCGGTCGCGACTTCCTGGGGCGTGGCGGCGAAGGTGGCGGGAATCAGCAGCGGCTGGCTGGCGATGGCCGCGCCGTCGAGCTGGGTCTTCAGGCGCTCGTAGACGATGCGCTCGTGGGCGGCATGCATGTCCACGATCACCAGGCCCTGGCTGTTCTCGGCCAAGATGTAGACGCCTTGCAGCTGGGCCAGGGCGCGGCCGAGGGGCCATGCGTCATCGCCGTGGGCGGCGGATTTGGCGGAGGGCGCCTGCTCGAAAGAGGCGGCGGGGGGCGCCTCCTGCGCTGCCGCGGAGCCGAACGATGGCAGGGGCGCGACGACCGGCTCGCGCCGCTCGCCGGGCCACATCGCGGCAGCATCGCCCAAGCCGCGCTCGGCGGCGAAATGCATGGCCGGCTGGGTCCATGCCGGTACGGCCGGCGCGCTGCGCGGCTTGAAGAAGGGCGCAGCCGGCACCGAGACCGCATCGCCGGCACGCGGCGCCGCCAACGCGTTCTCGATTGCATGGCGTACCGCCTGGTGCACCTCGCGCCCGTCGCGGAAGCGCACCTCGATCTTGGTGGGATGCACGTTGACGTCGACCCGCGCTGGATCGATGTCGAGGTACAGCGCATAGACCGGCTGGCGCTGGCCGTGCAGCACGTCTTCGTAGGCGCTGCGCACCGCATGGGCCAGCACCTTGTCGCGCACGAAGCGGCCGTTGACGTAGAAGAACTGCTGGTCGCCGCGCGAGCGCGCCGCATCGGGGATGCCGGCGCGGCCCGTCACGCGCACCGGCCCGGCGGCATGCTCGACCGCCACGCTCTGCGCCACGAAATCTTCGCCCAGCGCATCGGCGAGGCGCGGGTCGCGCGCTTCGGCGGCGCGCCATTGCTCGACCAGCTTGCCTTCGTGCCAGACCGCGAAGCCCACTTCCGGGCGTGCCAGCGCATGGCGCCGTACGGCCTCGACGCAGTGGGCCAGTTCTGTAGCGTCGGTTTTCAGGAACTTGCGGCGCGCCGGGGTGGCGAAGAAGAGCTCGCGCACCTCGACCGTGGTGCCGGTGGCGCGTGCCACAGGGCGCAGCTCGCCGGTGCGGCCGTCGAGCGCAAAGGCGCCATCGGCACCGGCCGCGCGCGAGAGCAGGCTCAACTCTGCGATGGCATTGATGGCGGCCAGCGCCTCGCCGCGGAAGCCCATGGTGCCCACGGTTTCCAGCTCGCCGAGGCTTGCGATCTTGCTGGTCGCGTGGCGGCGCAGCGCCAGCGGCAGTTCGTCGCGCGGCAAGCCCTGGCCGTCGTCCTCGACCGAGATCAGGCGCACGCCGCCGGCCGCGAGCCGCACCGTGATCTGGCGCGCGCCGGCGTCGAGGGCGTTGTCGAGCAGCTCGCGCACCACCGAGGCCGGGCGCTCGACGACCTCGCCAGCCGCGATCTGGCTGATCAGTTCGTCGGGGAGTTCGCGGATGGGGCGGCGCACGGCCGAGGGGATGGCAGAGGGAAGGGCGCTCACCCAGCCATTCTAGGAGGCCGGCGCACTTGATCGAGCGACTTCAATTGCTCGGCCGGGGCATGCAGTCAGCGTTGAAAAGCAAAAACACCGATGCAGACCGTGAAAGATTGGTTTGCTTCGCATCTGCATATGTTCAGCAAGCGTCCCCCTGATCCTTCGGGATAGGACAATTCCGACAGCAGCTGACTTGCCTTCTGGAGCCGTAGATGCATTTGGGCCAACCGCGTTTGAGTCGGATCACCGGGCCGCACGCGCCTAACGTGCCTGCAGGCTTGGCCAGGCAGGTTCGCAAGGGTTGCGGCAAAGATGCCCTGCCGAAGGAATGGGACGTTTTCGTCCAGGATGGGACTGTTCCCGATTCATGCTCGCTCAACAAAATCGCCGCGGTTTTGGTGCGCAACGGCCAAGCCGAAGCCCTGGCAGCGCTGGTGGAGGCGGCGGGCCGCGACCAGCCGGTGCACCTGGATCTGGGCGGTCAAGGGCTGGACGGTGAACCGGTGGCTACCACCCTGAAGGAATTCCTGGAGACAGCTTCGAGCGAGGGACTCGTGTTGACGATCGATCTGAACTCCAATCGAATTGGCGACAGAGAAATCGAGATCCTGGCCCCAGCCCTGAGCAAGAGCCAAGCTGTAGTGTCCCTGAACCTGTCGAACAACCCGCTGGGCGCTGAGGCCGCAAAATGCCTGGCCGAGGTATTGCATTCCCCCTGCTTGCAAAGACTGGACCTGAGTCGATGCGAGATCGACGAGTCAGGCATCGAAGCGCTTGAGGTAAGCCTCCGATCCTTTCAAGGAGCCGCCTCGATACCGCTGGTGGTGCTGACGAACGATGGGGCCGCGCTGAGCGACGGAACCAAGCTGCACGTGTCCGTCGAGGATTTGCGTGCGATCCAAGATGCGCTCTCCAGCGGCGATCAGATCCAGTTGCTGATCGAGCATTACATGCAGTCCAAAAATTGCGAAGCCCTGACATGGTTGGTCCATGAAGCGGCCATGACGCAGCAAGGATTTTGTCTGTCCCTGCATGGCGTGGAGATTGACGACAAGAATGTGGGCACACTTTTCGAGTGCTTGCGCAAGCTGCCGGCGTCCACGATGCCCTTTGGGATAAATCTTGCGAGTACGGGTATCACGTCCGGCGATGCAATTGAAATCATCGCAGCGTTGACAGGTCTGCTGGTGACGCAGCTTGATCTGTCCGGCAATCCCATCAACATCACAGACGGAACGAGGCTGTGTCAATCGTTCCTGAACTCCTCGCTGCAGCGGCTGGAGTTGAACAAGTGCTCGATCTGCAAGCCTGGCGCCCAGCTGGATCCTGCCCCAGGCCTGGCGACGCGGGCCGAAGCCAAGCCGCAGGTGGTACTGACGAACAACGGCGTCTTGCTGGACGACGGCACCCACCTTGACGTGTCGGGCAATGATCTCCTCGACCTCTATGACGCCTTGTCGAGCGCCAAGGATACCCAGTACCTGGTCAGACAGTACCTGTCTTCGCGCGCGGTGGACGCCCTGACATTGCTGATCCATGAGGCGGCCAGGATGCAACAGCCGTTCTGGTTTTCACCGAATGACAAGGAACTCGAGACGGAGGACGTGAACACGATCGTCACCTGCCTGCGAAAGCTTCCTGTGTTCACGGTGCCGTTCGGACTGAACCTCTCGGGCGCCTCTCTCGGTTCTGCGGAATTGCTGGAGATTTTCGATGCGCTGGTCGACAGGCCTGTGGCTTCGCTGGACCTGTGCGCAAACTCGATCAGTGACGAAGCGGCGACGAGTATTGCCGACAAGCTGTTCCGCAGCGGGTTCCTGAAGCGGATGCTGGTCGATGGCGCCTACTTGAGCGATGTCGCCTGTTCCATCCTGTCGGACGCCCTTTCGAAGAGCGAGTTGATATTTCTCGGAGGGATGCGTCAGTCCGCCACTCTCCAAGTTGGAGAGGCATCCACCGTGGCTGCGCGGGTCTCATCGGAAGCCATTGCCACTTGGCAGGCTTGCCGCGAATCGCTGCTGCCAGCGAGCACCGTGTCACGTTCGGAACGCCTGCACCTGCCACCCCAAGAGCCGCCGCAAAATGTCGAAGTCGATCTCGCCACGATGATCGGACTGGACCTTGCCACCTGGGCGCTGCAACACAGCCTGCTGCTGAAGGCGTTCAACCAAAGGTACATGTTCACTGAAGATCTGGCTGCGCGCGAGAGGGAGGTGAGACAAGGCAGGAAGGCGCAAGAGGGCTTTCCCCCGCCGGACCTGGCACAGATGGCTGATTCCATCGTCCGCCAGGGCGGGGAGAACTGCTACGGCCACGCCGATTGGAACTTTGCGATGCTGGCCGCAAAAATCCGCCAGGTGCACGAAGAGCATCCAGAGCTCAGGCCGTACCTACCCGACGTTTTCGTGGCAACCGACGAGAATGCCGGTGATCGTCTGGAGGGTGGCAGTGGAGACGATGGTCATCAATACCTCGTGTTGACATTCGGAAACGGATCCGGAAAACAACTGATGCTGGATAGTTGGGTGCTGTATCCCATGGTGCACCCGTTCGAGGATGGGGACTACAAGATCCATGATGTGCTGGACCGGTATGAGGCAGGCAGCGATCTCACCGCACGGAAGCGGGTGGTGCACCCGGACATCCTTAAGCGTCTGGATGACTTGTCGCAGCGCAACCACGACAGCCAGTTGCTATCGCGCGCGCAATACGCCGATCAGAACCATTACACGGCCGCTCATTGGGACGTTTCCTACTCGTACCGGCCGGACGCGCCTCGATGCACGTATACATGCGGCTCGATGGTGTTCGATCCCGACCGTGTCAGCGAAAACTTCGAGCTCCGGATCAACTGGGGCAAGCAAATCGACTGGATGCTGCAGAACATTGCAAAGGCGCCGAGGCTGGCACGTGCGGCGGATCTCAGCCCCCTGAGAGCGTCTGATCCGCTGCTGAAGCTTTAAGTCTCGAGTTCCATGGCGCTGTGCGGCCACCCGCGACGCACGCAGGGCGCATCCGCTGAATCGGGATAATGCGCCGCATGGAAATCATCAGCTTCTTGGTCGACTTCATCCTTCATGTCGACAAACACCTGGAGACCTTCGTCATCGCCTACGGTCCCTGGGTGTATGCGCTGCTGTTTCTCATCGTGTTCGTCGAAACGGGGCTGGTGGTCATGCCCTTCCTGCCCGGCGACTCGCTGCTCTTCATCGTGGGCGCGTTGTGCGGCGCGGGGCTCATGAGCTTCGGGATCGCGGTGCCGGTCCTCATCGCCGCGGCCATTTTGGGCGACCAGTGCAACTACAGCATCGGCCGCTACTTCGGGCCGAAGGTGTTCCAGTGGGAGAGCTCGCGCTTCTTCAACCGCAGGGCGTTCGACCAGGCGCATGCCTTCTACGAGCGCTACGGCGGCATCACGATCGTGCTGGCGCGCTTCATGCCCTTCATCCGCACCTTCGCGCCCTTCGTGGCCGGCGTCGCCGAGATGACCCGTGGCAAGTTCACCCTCTACAACATCGGCGGCGCGCTGCTGTGGGTGGTGGGCCTGTGCACGGCCGGCTACCTGTTCGGCAACCTGGCTTTCGTGAAGGAACACCTGGACAAGATCATCTGGGCGCTGATCATCGTCCCCGGCCTGATCGCGATCTTCGGCGCCTGGCGCGCGAGCCGCACGCCGTCTTCGGTGCGCTGACCGCAGGGGTAGCGTGCACGAAAAAGGCGTGCCATCGGCACGCCTTTTCGTCCATGCGTCGAACGCAGGTCGGGCTCAGTAGGTCGGCCCGTTGTACGGGTAGTAGCCGCCGCTGCGCTGGCCGCGGTAGTAGTTGCGGTCATAGTTGCGCTCGTCGGCGCGACGACCCACCTGGTTGCCGATGACACCGCCGATGGCGGCGCCGCCCACGGTGCTGGCGGTGTTGCCGCCAATGGCATTGCCGATCACCGCACCGCCGACCGCGCCGCCCGCCGTGCCCCATTGCTCGTTGGGTCCTGCTGCGCAGCCCGCCAGCGCCATGATTGCCGTGGCCGAACCGGCCGTGATCCAGAGACGTGTCTTCATGTTGTCCACCTTTCGATGAGTGATGAAGACATTGTCGAAACCCGCCGCGCGCCGCTTGTAGGAGCCTGCCGCACCCCCTTGCCCGAGAGTGCGCGGAGGGGGTGTGCAACAAGAAGCAACCGCGGAGTCGTCCGCGCGACCCGCGTCAGCGCCCCGAGGCGGTCACCGCGATGCCGCGGATCTGCCCGGCGGCGCGCGAAGGCGCGGGCCGCGGGAAGGCTTTCGAATCGAAGCGGTACAGCAGCTCGGCCTCGCGCACCCGCGCGAGCGCGACGTTGGCCTGCTTCACGTGGCCGAAGCCGCGCATCTGCATCGGCAGCAGCGCGATCTCGGTCGCGACCTTCAGGCGCTCGGCATTCAGCGAAGGCAGCAGCGACTCGATGCGGTGACGGTAGTCCTCGATCAACGCACGCTCCATGCGCCGCTCGTCCGTGTAGCCGAAGGGATCGAGCGCAGTGCCGCGCAGCCGGCGGCCGTGGGCCAGCAGCTTCAGCATCGGCATCATCCAGCCGCCCAGGCGCAGCTTGCGCGGCGGCCGGCCGTTGCGGGCGCGGCTCAGGCCGGGCGGGGCCATGTAGAACTCGAGCCGGAGCTCTCCTTCGAACTGCTGCTGCAGCGAGTGAGCGAATTCGCCGTCGGTGTAGAGGCGGGCCACTTCGTATTCGTCCTTGTAGGCCATGAGCTTGAGCAGCCCCTGTGCCACCGCGCGCGTGAAGGGCAGCGCGGGGTCGGCCTGGAGTGCGGCCTCGCGCTGCCGCACCGCGGCCACCGTGCCGGCATAGCGCTCGGCGTAGGCGGCGTTCTGGTACGCCGCGAGGTGGGACATGGCGCGTTCGATGAGCGCGTCCAAAGGCTCGGGCTGTGCCGGCTCGGCCGACGTGCCGCGCAGCAGCGAGGCTGCGGCATCCGGATCGCCCGCGGCCAACCGGCCCAGCGAAAAGGCGAGCTTGTTGTTGTCCACCGCCACGCCATTGAGCTCGATGGCGCGCAGCACGGCCTCGAGGCCCACCGGCACCAGACCGCGCTGCCATGCGTAGCCGAGCGCGAGGATGTTGGAGACGATCGAATCGCCGAGGAAGGCGTCGGCGAGCGCTTGCGCATCGAGCGTTTCGACGCGATCGGCGCCGGCGGCGAAGCGCAGCTTGTCGAGCAGCTGCGGCGCCTTGAGGCTGGCGTCGGGGTTGTGCAGGCTCTCGGCCACCGGCGTTTCGTGGGTGTTGGCGAGGATGCGGGTGCGGCCGTGGCGCACGGTCGCAAGCGCGTCCGCCGAGGCGCCCACCACCAGGTCGCAGGCCAGCAGCGCATCGGCCTGCTGCGTGTCGATGCGCACCTGGTTCAGGCGCCAATGGATGTCGGCCAGGCGCACGAAGCTGAGCACAGAGCCGCCCTTTTGCGCGAAGCCCATGAAGTCGAGCACGCTGGCGCTCTTGCCCTCCAGGTGCGCGGCCATCGCGACCAGCGCGCCGACCGTGACGACGCCGGTGCCGCCGACGCCCGTCACCAGCAAATCGTAGGGGCCGGTCCAGTCGTGCGGCGCCGGACGCGGCAGCGCGTTCACGCGCTGCATGAAGGCGTCGGCGCCGTTGGCCAGTGCACCGGTCTTCTTGCGCATGCCGCCGCCCAGCACGCCGACGAAGCTGGGGCAGAAGCCCTGGGCGCAGGAATAGTCCTTGTTGCAGCTGCTCTGGTCGATCTTGCGCTTGCGGCCCAGCGGCGTCTCCGTCGGCAGCACGGCCACGCAGTTGCTCTGCACCGAGCAGTCGCCGCAGCCCTCGCAGACGCGGTCGTTGATGTAGAGGCGCCGTGCGGGATCGACCAGCTCGCCCTTCTTGCGGCGGCGGCGCTTCTCGGCGGCGCAGGTCTGCTCGTAGATCAGCACGGTGACGCCGGGGATGTCGCGCAGGCGGCGCTGCACCGCGTCGAGCTCGGCGCGGTCGTGGAATTCCGTGCCGGCGGGGAAGCGCTGCCGGATGCCCTTGTACTTGCCGATGTCGTCCGACACCACCACCACCTGCTTCACGCCTTCGGCCTCCACCTGGCGGGCGATGCCGTCGACGCTGATGACGCCGTCCACCGGCTGGCCGCCGGTCATGGCCACCGCGTCGTTGAAGAGGATCTTGTAGGTGAGGGTGGCCCGCGCCGCGACCGCCTGGCGGATCGCGAGGTAGCCCGAGTGGTAGTAGGTGCCGTCGCCGAGGTTCTGGAACACGTGCGGCACGCGGGTGAACATCGCGTGCGAGACCCAGTCGACGCCTTCGCCGCCCATCTGGATCAGCCCCTCGGTCTCGCGGTCCATCCAACTGGCCATGAAATGGCAGCCGATGCCCGCCTGCGCGTGCGAGCCCTCCGGCACGCGGGTGCTGGTGTTGTGCGGGCAGCCGGCGCAGAAGTAGGGCAGGCGCTTGACGCTGTCGCTGTCATTGGAGAGCAGCTCGGGCGGGGTGAAGTCGCGCACCAGGTGGCGCCGGTCGAGGTCGGGGAAATGAGTGGCCAGCCAGTCGGCGACGACCTGGATCAGGCGCGAGGGCCGCAGCTCGCCGACGGCGCTCACCAGCGGCCGGCCTTGCGCGTCCTGCTTGCCGACGATCGCCGGGCGCTCCGCGGCGTTGTAGAACATGGAGCGCAGCTGCTCCTCGACCACCGGGCCCTTCTCCTCGATCACCAGCACTTCCGTGAGGCCCTGCACGAAGCAGTGCATGCGGGTCGGCTCGACGGGATAGGTCAGGCCCAGCTTGTAGATGCGCAGGCCGTGGCGGGCCAGGGCTTCGGTGGTCACGTCCAGCCGGCGCAGCACCTCCATGAGGTCGTAGTGCGCCTTGCCGGCGGTGACGATGCCCACGGTCGCTTTGGCGCTCTCGACGATCAGGCGGTCGATGCTGTTGACGCGGGCGAAGGCGCGCACCGCGTCGAGCTTGGCGTGCAGGCGCTGCTCGATCTTGAGCGAGGGCAGGTCGGGCCAGCGGTAGTGCAGGCCGTCGGCCGGCGGTGCGTAGCCGGTGATGCGGCGCACGGTGTCGCCGTCCTGCCAGGTCGCGGCGCGGGCGTTGACCAGGTCGAGGTCGACCGTGGAGCCGCTTTCCACGATTTCCGACAGCGCCGTGAAGCCGACCCAGTTGCCCGAGAAGCGCGACAGCGCCCAGCCGTACAGCCCGTACTCCAGGTACTCGGCAACGCAGCCCGGCGAGACCACCGGCGCGTGCCAGGACTGGAAGGCCTGGTCGCTCTGGTGCGGCATCGAGGAGGACACGCAACCATGGTCGTCGCCGGCGACCATCAGCACGCCGCCATGGGCCGATGCGCCGTAGGCGTTGCCGTGCTTGAGCGCGTCGCCCGCGCGGTCCACGCCCGGCCCCTTGCCGTACCACATCGCGAACACGCCGGCGCAGGTGCGCTCGGGGTCGGCCTCGACGCGCTGGGTGCCGAGCACTGCGGTGGCGCCGAGTTCCTCGTTGATGGCGGGCAGGAAGCGGATGCCGCTTTCGTCGAGCTTCTTGCCGGTCTTCCACAGCGCCAGGTCCACCATGCCCAGCGGCGAGCCCCGGTAGCCGCTGATGAAGCCGCGCGTGTCCAGGCCGGCGGCCGCATCGCGCTGGCGCTGCATCAGCATCAGCCGCACCAGCGCCTGGGTACCGGTCAAGAAGACGGACCCGCCGCTGGCCCAGAGGCTGTCGCTCAGGCGGTAGTCGGGGCGGGCGAGGGGCGTGGGGACAGTGGTGTCGGCCATGGCGTTGGTTGTACCTCGCGAGACTAACGCTGGATGATGACGAAGGATGCAGGAATTCGCCGAAGCCCGCATGCCGTGCGGGACGGCATGTGGTGGGGCAGGTCGAAAGGCCTACAGCTCGCGGCTGCGCGCCAGCGGCGGGTTCTGCGCGAAGTAGCGGTGGATGCCGCGCATCAGGGCATCGGCCAGGTCTTCCTGGTAGGCCACGCTGCGCAGCTTGGCCTCTTCCTCGGGGTTGCTGATGAAGGCTGTCTCTACCAGCACGCTGGGAATGTCAGGCGCCTTGAGCACCGCAAAGCCGGCTTGTTCGACGCGCGGCTTGTGCAGCCGGGCGCCGATGCTGCGGATCTCGCCGAGCATTGCGCCGCCGAGCTTGAGGCTGTCGTTGATCTGCGCCGTGGTGCTCATGTCGAGCATGGCGCGCTGCACCTGGGCCTCGTGCGAGCCGACGTTCACGCCGCCGACCCGGTCGGCCTGGTTCTCCTTGTTGGCGAGCCAGCGCGCGGCGCTGCTGGAGGCGCCGCTGCGGCTCAGCGCGAACACGCTGGCGCCGCGCGCATCGGGATTGGTGAAGGCATCGGCATGGATGCTCACGAACAGGTCGGCCTGCACGCGGCGGGCCTTCTGCACGCGCGTGCCCAGCGGGACGAAGAAGTCGGCGTCGCGCGTGAGAAAGGCGCGCATCGGGTTGCCGTTGACGCTGCTGGCGTTGATGCGGTCGCGCAGCCGGTGCGCGACCTGCAGCACGATGTCCTTCTCGCGCGTGCCGTTGGGACCGATGGCGCCGGGGTCCTCGCCGCCGTGGCCGGGATCGAGGGCGACGATGATGATGCGGTCGGTGCGGCTGGCGGTGGCCGTGTTGCCGTTGCCGTTGTTACCGCGTGCCGTCGCCGATGGCGGCACGGGGGGCATCACCGGTGCGGTGCCCACGACCGGCGGCAGCGGCGCGGGCGCGACCAGCGCGGGGGCGGCCGCGCTGCCGCCGGGCGGCGTGACGGGGCGCATCGATTGCTGCGCCATGAGGTCGCCCAGCGGGTCCGCCGCGGGCGGCGCCGGCCGCAGCGGCGCGGGCGTGTCGCCGGGCGCGCCCGCGTTGCGCGGCGCGATGCCGGCAACGGTGCTGTCGCGGCCCTGTGCCTTGGGGGCATCGCGCAGGCGCTCGGCGATCAGCGCTTCCATGGGATCGATGGCCTGCTGCGGGTACAGGTCCAGCACCAGCCGGTGCTGGTAGGCCGCCACCGGGGCCAGCGAGAAGACCTGCGGCGCCACTGTCTGCTTCAGGTCGAACACGATGCGCACCACGCCCGGCGCGAACTGGCCGACACGCAGGCCGTTGATGTAGGGGTCCCCGGGCTTGATCTTGCCGACCAGCTCGCGCAGGGCCGGGTTGAGATCGATGCCTTCGATGTCGACCGCCAGCCTCGGCGGATTGCCGACCACCAACTGCTGCGAGTGCAGGCGGCCGTCGGATTCGATGGTGACGCGCGTGTAGTCGTTCGCCGGCCAGACACGCACCGCCACGATGGTGGCGCCGCGCGCGATCTCGTGCACGCCGAGCAGCAGGGCGAGGCTGCCGCCTTGCAGCAGCAGTGAGCGTCGGTTCATGACGACGTCGCGGTTCGCTGGAGTACCGTCGCCTGCGGCTACGGTGCTGTTCGCATGGGGAGCGGCCCAACGGTTCATGCGGCGGCGGCGTCGATCAGGCGGCTGCCGAGCGCGGTGTTCGCTTGCAGGGTCACGGTGCGGGTGTCGTCGGTCATTGCTTCGATTTTAATAGCAAGGTCGGCAAGGGGAATGCGCCCTGCAGCGTTATCGGGCCACTCCGCGAGCTTGAGGCCGGGGCCCGCGAAGATGTCGCGGAAGCCGGCGTCGTCCCATTCGTGGGGGTCGCTGAAGCGGTAGAAGTCGAAATGGAAGATGGCGAGCCCGCCGGGTGCCTCGTGCGGCTCGACGACCGCGTAGGTCGGGCTCTTGATGCGCGAGCCGATCCCCAGCGCCCGCAACAGGTGGCGAACGAAGGTGGTCTTGCCGGCGCCGAGGTCTCCATGCAGTGCGATGAACGCGTCGCCCAGCGCTTGCGATGACGCGAGCTTGACCGCGAGCGCGTCGCAGTCGTCCTCGCTCAGCCAGCGCTGCACCAGGGTTCGGGTTTCTACAATCGGCAGGTGATCGGCAGCCATCAACTCGTGAGTCGGATTCGGGCAGAGGCCCGGGAGCTCGGATTCTCCCAAATCGGGATCGCGGGTGTCGATCTGTCGAGCGCGGAGGAAGGACTCGCGCAGTGGCTGGCGCAGGGCTTCCACGGCGAGATGCACTACATGGCCGCGCACGGCACGCGGCGAGCCCGGCCGGCCGAGCTGGTGCCGGGCACGGTGTCGGTGATCACCGCGCGCATGGACTACCTGCCGCGTGGCACGGCGGACGACTGGCAGGCCGTCGAGTTCGACCGGCTGCGGCGCCCGGGAGAAGCCATCGTCTCCGTCTACGCCCGCGGCCGCGACTACCACAAGGTGATGCGCGGGCGCCTGCAGCGGCTGGCCGACCGCATCGCCGAGACCGTGGGGTCTTTCGGTCATCGCGTGTTCACCGATTCGGCGCCCGTGCTCGAGGCCGAGCTCGCCTCGCGCAGCGGGCAAGGCTGGCGCGGCAAGCACACGCTGGTGCTCGACCGCGAGGCGGGCTCGATGTTCTTCCTCGGCGAGATCTACGTCGACATGGCCCTGCCTGCGAGCGCGCCGGTCAGCGCGCATTGCGGAAGTTGCAGCGCCTGCATCGAGGTCTGCCCGACGCGCGCCATCGTGGCGCCCTATCGGCTCGATGCACGGCGCTGCATCTCCTACCTGACGATCGAGCATGCGGGGCCGATCCCGCTCGAGCTGCGGCCGCTGGTCGGCAATCGCATCTACGGCTGCGACGACTGCCAGCTGATCTGCCCCTGGAACAAGTTCGCGAAGAAGAGCGCCTTGCCGGATTTCGATGCGCGCGAGGGGCTGGGCGGGCGCGAGCTCGGCGAGCTCTTCGCGTGGAGCGAGGAAGACTTCCTGCGCTACACCGAGGGCAGCGCGATCCGCCGCATCGGCCACGAGCGCTGGCTGCGCAACATCGCGGTCGCGCTGGGCAACGCGCTGCGCGCCGGCCGCCAGGAGGCGCGCGCCGCCCTGGCCAGGCGGCGCGGCGATCCCAGCGCGCTGGTGCGCGAGCATGTCGAATGGGCACTCGGCCAGGGCGAGTGAGGCTCAGCGGCGCAGGATGGCCGAGACCTGGGCGGTATCGGCATCGAGCGAGCGCATCGAGCTCAGCCGCAGCGAGGCGTACTTGAGGATCGGGTTGCTGATCAGCTTGCCGGCGAAGTGGCCGTTGAAGCGCTCGTCCTTGCAGCCGCTCAGGTCGAGCTCGAGCGAGGCGTTGGCCGTCGAGACGAAGTCGGTGCTGGAGCCGCTCAGGACGCAGGCCGCGTCGGGCAACTGGCCGCGCACGCTGCCGTCCGCGGCGATGTGCAGGCTGCCGTCATGGACCGCCGGAGGGCCCTGCGCGCCGGTGTCGTGCTGCGTCACGTACAGCAGGAACGGTCCCTGCCACCCGCCGTGGTAGCGGGTGTATTCCTGCGCCTGCGCCGACGGGGCGAGCAATGCCGCGGCGAGAACCAGCAGGGTGCGCATGGCGAGATGGTAGTCATCCCTGGCGGACCAGCGAGAGCGCGAAGGGAAGACTGGCAACGCCCAGCAGGGTGGAGAGCGTCACGAGCCCGGCGACGTAGGCGCCGTTGTAGCCCATCCTTGCAGCCAGCACGTAGGCGCTGGAAGCGGTGGGCACGGCGGAGAAGATCATCAGGACGGCGGCCTGGGCTGGAGCGAGCTGCAGGGCCAGCGCCAGGCCCCAGGCGATCAGCGGCAGCACCAGATGCCGGATTGCCAGCACCGAGACGGCCAGCGCCTTGCCGCGCGCCAGGGTCGCGAACTGCATGCCCGCGCCCGCGGCCATCAGTCCCAGCGCCAGCGAAGCGGCGCCGATGCGCGTGAGCGTGGGCTCCAGCCAGGTCGGCACGCTGAACCCGAGCAGGTTGGCCACCAGCCCGCTCAGCGTCGCGATGATCAGCGGATTGCGCAGCAACTGCCGCGCGAAGCCGGTTTGCGCGTGCCGCGCCATGGGCCAGACCGCAGCGATGTTGAAGAGAGGCACGCACACGCCGATCAGCACCGCAATCATCAGCAGGCCGGCCGGTCCCGCCAGGCGATCGGCCATGGCAAGGCAGATGAAGGAATTGAAGCGGAAGGCGATCTGCGCGCTCGCGGCGTGGTCGCTGCGGTCGATGTGCGTGCGCAGCCCCGGCAGGAAGGGCAGGGCGTAGGCGAGCGCGATGCCGGAGAGGCCGACGCCGACGCCGGCGGTCAGCAGGTGCGACGTGGCGCCGAGGTCGAATGGGCTGCGCACGATCGAGTGGAACAGCAGCACCGGGAAGAGAAAATAATAGACCAGGCTCTCGACCTGGTCCCAGACGCGCCGGTCCAGCGGCGTGTAGCGGCACAACAGCCAGCCGCAGGCAATGAGGGAGAAATCGGGGAAGAGCAGCTGGGCATAGTTCACCGGCCGAGGATAAGCGGTGCCTTTCCATGGGTTATCCACCAACTGGCGGGCGGGCCAAGCCGTTAGCATCGCGGGTTTCGACTCTCAGATTTCCAGGAGCCTCCTTCATGCAACGTCGTCAATGGAACGCACTCGCCGGCGCCGCCGCGCTGGCGCTGGTCGCCGCCCCGGCCTGGGCACAGAACTATCCCAACAAGCCCATCGAACTGCAGGTGCCCTTTGCGCCCGGCGGAACCACCGACATCATCGCCCGCGTGATCTCCGAGCCTCTGGGCAAGCAACTCGGCCAGAGCGTGGTGGTGATCAACAAGGCAGGCGGCGGCGGCATCGTCGGTGCGGCCGAGACCGCGCGCGCCGCGCCGGATGGCTACAAGCTGGGCGTTGCCACCGTTTCGAGCACGGCCGCCAACCCGGCGATCAACCCGAAGGTGCCCTACGACCCCGTCAACGACTTCACGCCCATCGTCAACATCGCGGCCACGCCCAACCTGATCGCGGTGCACCCGAGCTTCCCTGCCAAGAACTACGCCGAGTTCGTGGCCGAGATCAAGAAGAACCCGGGCAAGTACTCCTACGCGTCGTCGGGGACCGGCGGCATCGGCCACCTGCTGATGGAGCTCTACAAGAGCCTGAGCAACACATTCGTGACCCACATCCCCTATCGGGGCGCCGGCCCGGCGCTCAACGATGTGGTGGGCGGCCAAGTCCCGATCATTTTCGACAACATCCCTTCGGCCCTTCCCTTCATCAAGAACAAGCAGCTGGTGCCGATCGTCGTCGCAGCGCCGCAGCGCCTGAAGGACCTGCCCAACGTGCCGACCTTCAAGGAAGTCGGCCTGGAGCCCGTCAACCGCATGGCCTACTACGGCATCCTCGGGCCCAAGGGCCTGCCGAAGGAAGTGGTCGACAAGATCAATGCGGGCGTGAAGAAGGCGGTCGAGGACCCGGCGGTGCGCAAGCGCATCGAGGACACGGGCTCGCTGATCGTCGCCAACTCGCCGGAGCAGTTCGCCGAGCAGATCAAGGCCGAGTTCGCGGTCTACAAGCAGGTGGTGGTCAAGCAGAAGCTCACGCTGGACAACTGAAGCCGGCTGGACCCCGGCGTTTCCCCAAGCCGCCCGCGACCCCGGGCGGCTTTGTTTTTTGCTATCTTGCCGTCCCATGACCGCGGCCCTCGACACGCTCACCGCCACGCCGGAGATCGACGATTTCATCGACGCGCTCTGGCTCGAGGACGGGCTGTCGAAGAACACGCTGGCAGCCTACAGGCGCGATCTCGCGCTGTTCGCGCAATGGCTCCATGCGCAGTGCGGCCGGGCCCTGGACGCCGCGCGTGAAAGCGATCTGCAGGCCTACATGGGCGCCCGGCTCACGGCCCGGGGCAAGGCGACTTCCGCCAACCGGCGGCTCACGGTGTTCAAGCGCTATTTCCGCTGGGCGGTGCGCGAGCGGCGCATCGGCGCCGATCCGAGCCTCCGGCTCGTGCCTGCCCGCCAGGCGCCGCGCGCGATCAAGACGCTGTCGGAGAAGCAGGTGGACGACCTGCTTTCCGCGCCCGAGGTCGACACGCCGCTAGGCCTGCGCGACCGTGCGATGCTCGAGTTGATGTACGCGAGCGGGCTGCGCGTGAGCGAGCTGGTGGCGCTCAGGGTCTTCGAGCTGAGCCTCAACGACGGCGTGCTGCGCGTGCTGGGCAAGGGCAGCAAGGAGCGGCTGGTCCCCTTCGGCGGCGAGGCGCGGCGCTGGATCGAACGCTACATGCGCGAGTCCCGGCCGGCCATCCTCGATGGCCAGCAGACGCCGGACCTGTTCGTCACCGCGCGCGGCGCGGGGATGACGCGCGTGATGTTCTGGATCATCGTCAAGAAGCATGCGCAGGCGGCCGGCATCGATGTGCCGCTGTCGCCCCACACGCTGCGCCACGCCTTTGCCACGCACCTGCTGAACCACGGTGCCGACCTGCGGGCGGTGCAGCTGCTGCTGGGCCATGCGGACATCTCGACCACCACCATCTACACGCATGTGGCGCGCGAGCGCCTGAAGCAGTTGCATGCGAAGCACCATCCCCGTGGCTGAAGGCCAGCCGGCCGCGTTGCATGTGGGCTGCGCCGGCTGGAGCCTGCCGCGCGCGCAGTGGCCGCATTTTCCCGGCGCGGGATCACACCTGGAGCGCTATGCGGCGCGCCTCGACATTGCCGAGATCAACACTTCCTTCTACCGGCCTCACCGGCGCGAGACCTACGCGCGCTGGGCCGCGAGCACGCCAGCCCACTTCCGCTTCGCGGTCAAGCTGCCGAAGAGCATCACGCACGAAAAGCGGCTGGTCGACGCGATGCCGGAGTTCGAGGCTTTTCGCCTGCAGGTCGGCGGCCTGGGCAACAAGCTGGGCTGCCTTGTCGTCCAGCTGCCGCCCAGCCTGACGTTCGAAGCGCCCGCGGTGTCGCGCTTTCTCGGCGCGCTGCGGCGGCGCCACCAGGGCGCGGTGGCGCTGGAGCCCCGGCACCCGAGCTGGTTCGTGCCGCAGGCCGAGCGGCTCCTGGCGCGCTTCCGGGCCGCGCGGGTGCTCGCCGATCCGGTGCTCCACGACGATGCTGCAGCGCCGGGCGGATGGCCGGGGCTGGTCTACCTGCGGCTGCACGGTTCGCCGCGGCGCTATTGGTCTTCGTACTCCGACGCCGTGCTGCAGCAGCTCGCCCAGCGCCTGGACAGGGCGCGGGAGGAGGGCGCGCAGTGCTGGTGCGTGTTCGACAACACGGCCAGTGGCGCGGCTGTCGCCAATGCCCTGACGCTCGCGGTGACGATCGATGCCGCGCCAGAATGGCAGGCTCGCAAGGAAGCACATCGATGAACTGGAAACCCTGCTTTGCTGCCCGAGCGGTGGCGCTGACCCTGGCCTGCTGCGCCTTCATTCCCGTTGCATACGCGCAGGCCGTGCCCAAGACCATCCGCCTCGTCGTGGCCTACCCGACCGGCGGCGTCAGCGACGTCGTCGCGCGCGCATTGGCGGAGAAGCTGGCCGCGCAGCTGGGCAGCACGGTGGTGGTCGAGAACAAGGCGGGCGCCAGCGGCACCATCGGCATGGACGCGGTCGCCAAGGCCGCGCCGGACGGCGCCACGCTGGGCTTCGCGGCCATCAGCCCGCTGGTGCTGAGCCCGCACCTCGCCAAGTTGCCCTTCGACCCGTTCAAGGACATCGCGCCGGTGGCGAGTGTCATGTACTCACCGGTGCTGCTGCTGGCCACGGAGGCCACGGGCACGCGCGACTTCCGCACGCTGATGGAGGATGCCCGGGCCCGGCCGGGTGCGGTGCGCTGGGCCACCTCGGGCCAGGCCTCGTTGGGTCACATCGTGCTGGAGCAACTGCGCAGTGCGGCGCGGGTGGACATCCTCCATGTGCCCTACCGGGGCGGCGCGCAGCAGATGAACGATGCGCTCGGTGCCCAGTTCGAGATCCTGTCGATCAACGCCGGGCCGGCGGTGGCGCCCCACATCCGTTCGGGCAAGCTGCGCCCGCTCGCGGTGGGCGCGCCGGACCGGCTGCAGAGCCTGCCCAAGGTGCCGACGCTGGCCGAGCTGGGCTTTCCGTCGGCCAACCTGAGCTCCCTGTTCGGCGTGTTCGCGCCCGGCAACACGCCCGCCATCCTGGTTGCCAAGTACAACGCCGAGATCAACAAGGCGCTGGAAAGTCCCGAGCTGCGTGCGCGGCTGCTGGCCACCGACAACGTGCCCACCGGCGGCGGGGCTGAGGCCTTTGCCGACGAGATCGAGGCCGAGTACGAGAGCAATGCGCGGATCGTGAGGGCGGCGGGCATCAAGTCCGATTGAGCCGCCCTCGTGGTCCTTGCGAGCCCCAGCCGTCATGAATGCCGCTCCAATTCGGAGACCAGGTTGGGATAGTAGTCCGGCGATACGGTCATCTCGCTCGCGCGCTGCGCCGCGGTCCTCGTAGCGGGAAGCAGGACCTGGCACCCGGCCGGATACTGCGTTTTCCACAGTTGACACAGGTGGATTGCGCTATTCATGCCAGGGAGAAACGCTCGGTACCCGCTATGCAGTGAAAATTGATCAAGGGTCTCGGCGAGGTATTTGATCACCTGAAGCGATGGGTACTGCGAGTGTGACGGCAAAGTCGCGAGTGCTGCCAGGGTGCTTGCCATCCACCACTCATTTTCCCAGTCATTGGACGAGACCAATGGCAGCCGCCCCTGTGCAAACTTGACGAGGAATGCCCGGGCAATACCGGCACAGGTTCCGCGAGGCAAACCGTGCGAATTCAGCCATTCTCGCGCGAGTCGCCGCGAATCAGGATTCTCGCCCGGCAAAGCCAAGCCAAGCCTCGCGAACATCGTCATTTCGGCGATGCCTCGTTTGCCTCTGCCCGAGCGAAGCAAGGCCGTGCTTCCATCCTCGGGATTGCTCGCGCACCATGCCCACAAATTCACCAGACGGCTCGTCTTTTTGTGTTTCGACTTGTCCAGCTCGTCTTTCACCGGATCGTCGATCCCGAGCGCGCGAAGCTGCTCTTCGACGATCGACTTCGTGTCGTCAAGGAGTGGCAATGCCCCCATTCTTCGAAGCCTGCTTTCAATATCTCGAACTTCCTTGCCATCCAGGTAGTGCAGCCTTCTCATGATCCACATCGCGATGCGATCCGCGTCCGGCTCGCCGCGGGATCTGTTGAACAAGACTTCGAGGGTCGGCAAGGTCTCCGGGTGCGGGTAAAAGGTATTGTCATGCGGCTTGATCACCGCCATGGCGGCGAGAAGCGGCATGTCGCTGCGGGCGCGCCACCTCTGCATCAGTGTCGTGCGCATTCCCTTTGCGCGCTGGCTCGTCCCGTCGCCGATGAGGCCGCGGTGTTCAAGTACGAGCAGCATTCCCGCCCAGGCGCCATCGGTGCGGTTTGGCGCAGCATTGTTTGCGTCCCAAAGCTTGAACATTCCGTCGATGATCCTGCTGCACTGGGGCCCGTCGAGGCTTTCCTGACACACCAGCACCTGGAACAGTGACATGCCCGCAGGTTCGAAGGATCGAACCAGGCTCGTGACGAACGCATTGACGCAGTCCGCTTCGTACTGGTTCAGATCGAGAGGCAACTGCCAGCGCGCCCGGACCCCGCCAAAGTCCGGGGCATCGCGGGGATTCACCCGACAGCCTATGCGCCCGCTGCCGATCAGTTGCAGGATGGCCGCTCCCTTCGATCGCACGATGCCGCGGATGAGGCTCAAGGGATCTCGGCACTGCACTTGCTGAAGCAGGCCGACAGCCGTCTCCAGGTCTCGCAGACATTTCCGGGCGAGGGTGGCCGGTTCGCCGTCGGTCGAAGCAGTGCCGAATGGCTTGGGCGGTTGAATCTGCTCGACGTACTCCCGCAGCAGATTGCCGTACTCAACGGGCGACGGTGTGCCGTCATCGGTCAGCGTGAGCTCGCCCAGCGAATCGACGGCCAGACCGACGGATACCCGCGGAATCTGGAACGAATCCGCGGGCGTCAGCACGTCCTTCACCGGGGGCACGAGCCGGACAGTGGCTGGGGACGCCTTCGACGCAAGACTCTGAACGCGCATGGTGAGGGCCTGCCATTCAGGTTGCATCTCGCGCGCATCGAAGGGAACCTGGTCCAGCAGCTTCGCGGCCACGTCGGGATACCCGTCGGCCAGCAACCGCGCCATGGCAAGCGTCCATTCGAGGGCTTCTCGCGCGTTTGCCTGGAAGAACGGCGCAACGAGGTATGGCAATCCCCGAAGAAGGTCTTCATGGGGTGACCCGGTCAGGTCTTGGAGCTCGGCGAGCATTCGCTCGAGCTTCTCTCGTGCGTCTGCCGGAACGGATGGCTCGTTCAGGAGGCCTCGAAGAATGTCTTCAGAGAGCAAGTCGCTCGGACTTTGCAGTTCCGCCCCGGAACGACGCATTGAAAGCAGCTTTTCGAACAAGGTCCGCACAGCCGCACCCACGCGAGGAACTTCCGCAGGCTCGAGGTGGCGCGAGTTCACGATGCACACGTAGATCACTTCCGCTTCGTTGAGGCGATTGCCGACTTTTGCCGCGAGTGCCGAATGGAACGGCATGCGAAACCGCACGCGCTTGCCGTTCAGGGGGGGAGACTCTTGCTCGACATGCCAGCCGACAGGCGCCGGCGACCACGTCACGAAGCGCCAGGAAAGCTCATCGATATGTCTCCACTGCATCTCGCGTCGTCGCAAGATGTCATGCCACGTCCGCGGCGCCGGCAGGCCGTCCAGGAGCGAGCCCATCGTTGCGGGTTCCGCGAGGGTGATGGATTGGGCCCAGTCGAGGTAGTCGTGCACGGACTCGTCTGTCGCCGCCGAGAGGGCGATGGCTCGGAGCGTCATCCCGAACGATTCCATATGCAAGTCTTTCCGATCGAGCCGATCCCACGCCGTGCACAGCAACAGCGATCTTGCGCGCAGTTGCCAAGGCGGCAACCCGGCGGTCGACTGCTGCGAGGGCGCGGTCAAATCGCCCTCCGAGCACACTGCGAGAAGGCTCTTGGCCGCGTCCCGCGCTCGCTCCGGCAACCCGGCCGCCATCAGCGCTGCGATGATGCGCTCGCCCAACTGCAGGCGTTGAGGCGCAGTCGTCGAAGTCCTGGTGTTGGTCGCCAGCTTGAGGACGCGATCGGCCCGGTCACAGGGGAGCCACTCGAAGTTCTTCAGGAAGAAGTCGTCCAGGGTTGAAGACGGTGTCTTTGAATCGCCCTCCATGTCCAGCAGCAGGCGCACGACTCCTTGTGGATTCAGGCTGGCCGTTGCGTTGGCCAATGAAGGCAGGAATCGGTGGAGGAAGCCCGCTTGCCCCAAGAGCAGGTCGGGCTCTCCCCCCATCTCATGAAGTACCTGCAGAACGCCGAGCAGGAGGTTGATGCATTGCCCCACCTCGAACGCGTTGACCTTCATGGCGTCGACTTCGAGGACATTGCCTTGCAGCCGCATCGCAGAGCCGACATCGAGCTGGAAGTGGCGTGCCAGGAACTCCGCAAGATGCTTCAGGGCCTTCTCGTCGGGCGTGATGCCGGGCGTGCTGCCGGCCAAGCAACAGATCGTCAGCCGGCTGCCGTATTGCACCGAAATGGAAAGCCCGCCGGCGCGCGCGCTGAAGTTGCCGATCCTGAAGTCGTGGGAGGCAAGAAATGCCAGAAGGCGCCAGCACTCTTCCGGATGTGGCGTCACCTTGACGATCTCTTGCAGGTACTGGCGATGATGCTGTTCCACGTACGACCTCGGCCCTGACTTCAAGAGGAGGTTGAACGTGGAGGCATCGGCAGATCCACCCGACATATCGCGCCAGTCGTAGTCGAAACCGAGCTCGCACAGAGTCTCCTTCAGCGCTTGCGCCTGCCGATCGCGCTGACTGTCCTGGTGGGCTTCACGGCATTCCCTCAGCAGCGCCTTGGACCGTTCGGGCTCCCGGTCTGCGTGGATCTCCAGGACCTTCACAATGGTTCGGCGGCATTCGGGTTGCTGGAGGTAGAGCTGGATGAGGGCGTCGCCGGTCCGCTGACCAAGGCGTGCGGCGCCAGAGTGCGCTTCGATCAGCTGAAGCAGTATGTCGCTCGCAACGCTGTAGGCCCGCTCCTCGACGCCTTGCAGCAAGCGGTCGCCGACGCCTTCCCACTGCTGGCGCGCAAGCCCGGCCCCAAGGAGCGGATTACCCAGGACCAGCGCCACGCCGCCGAACAGGTCGTCGGCGTGGCGCTCGGGTGGCCCAACGCGCAACAGCAGGCCGGCGCAAGCCCTGGCCAGTTCGAGCGCCCTGTCCAGTGCCGGCGCCGGCGCAGATCCGGTCGACTCCAGCGTGTCGGGGCTTCGCGCCGTGTAATGGCACAGAAGCGCGGCTGCTTGCAGGCAAGCCTCGGGTTCAAGGGATGAAGGCTGTTGTGCGTAGTGCAACAGATGGTCGATGACTCGGCTCTGCTCCTCTGGAGTGGCAATGAGATCGGTCAACAAGCCTGGATCGTCGAACGATAGCGGCTCCCAGTTCCTTGCCTCGAGCTGCTTGCGCGCCCAGCCGGACATGATTCGCTCCCGGTCGAAGCTGTCCGGCCCGAATCGTTCCTCGTGCAATCGCGCGACCTTCTCAAGCATCTCCAGCAAGTCCGGTCGAGTCCCAGAGCGCGCTGCGACCGTGTCATAAAGGCGGTGCAGCGCCGTCCTTAACTGCGTCCGCACGACGAAGGTGGGCACGCCCGCCGTTTCCGACACATCCAGCGATCGCAGGATGCGCAGGACCTGGTCGGGCTCCAGACGCAGCACATCTGCCTGCCAACGGCCGAGCACCTTCAGACACATCAGCTGGAAATCGATCGCGGCGGTTGCGGTGGCGGGCAATCGTTCCAGAAGCCCCACCAGCAGCGGCATCAAGTCTTTCAGGTACTTCGATCCCTTGGGATTCATGGGCGATAGCTCATCGCTGCGAAGCAGATGCGCCAGGCCCGCGTGCACCAGCGCGCTCACATCGTCCAGCGGCGGCAAAGGAGCGCGCAACAGCTCGACCGCTTCGCGCAGCAGCAGCAGCGCCATTTCATGACAGAAGCGGGGTGGCACGACGCCCGCACGGCTCTCGCCCTGTCGTGGGCGAACAGGAGGGCCTTCTTGCCCCTGCTGCCGGGCCACTCGAAGCAGGGCACGCGTGCGCAGCCGAAAGTTGGCCAAGTGCAGCAACTTCAAGAGGAACTCGGGAGAGTTCACACCGAACGCGAGCGAAGCCTTGAGATCTCCTCCCTTGAAGCGGCACTGCCCATCCAGAATCTCGACGTTCCTGAGTTCCTCGGAGATCGGCATTTGAGGGACGCAACGCGCGAATGCCAGGCGGGCGGCGTCCCCGGTCCACTGCTGCAAGGCACGCAATGCCCATTCCGCCTCGGCGCTTGCCTCGCGCTTGAGGGCGCCCTTGAACAGCTCTTCCACAAGGAACACGAGCGTCGCGTCGTCCTGCTCGCTCCGCTGCACGTCTGTCTGCGCCACGAGCACTTGGCGCAGTTGCTCTACCACCAGGCGGGGCTCGATGCACGTTTCCTCGTCATTGCGCCAAGCCTGTATCCAGTGCCTCAGCATGGTTTGGCAAGCGAGTCGATCGACGGGCTGCGGGATTGGCTGCGACACGGCCTCGCAAAGCACCGGCAGCCACAGCGGGGAACTCAGCAGCCCGGTTGCGGAGGGCAGGCGGCCCAGCGTCACCTCGACGAGGCACCGGCGCACCATGACCCTGTCCGCCTCGGCGAGCCCGGCGTGCATCAGGTTCATCAACAGAGCAACGCCATACCTGGCAGCGGCGGTAGGCGCATCGACACTGATCAGCAATGTGCCGAGGCGCACCAGCGCTGCCAGTCCTTCGGGGCGGATGGGGGTGATCACGGACCACCGGGGATCCGCCCCGATCGAATGGTTCTTGGGCATGGCCAGACTGACGCGGCCGTCTGCCACCAACTGAATGATCTGGTGCCGGAACGGGTCTCCCAGCAGTGCGAACAACTCGGGATGCTCGATCGCCCGCGCCAGTTCCGAACAGACGCTCTCCAAGGACTGCCGCATCGCATTCCCCGGCATCACCAGCGAGATGGGAGGGTGTCGAGTTGTTTGAAGTTGAGTGGTGCTCGGGCGCTTCAATCCCCGGTTGCCGGTCGCGGAACTGGAATAAGAGATGTGCGGTGGTCGCATGAATGACATCCGGGCTGGTCGAAGATCGTGGTCGCAACGGCCCGATCGGCGCCACGCGCAGGCTCACCAGATGCGTGTCTCGGCGCACATGCCGCGACAGCCTGTGGCCGCTACGCACGACAACCCTTTCGTAACCGACAGGGCCTCACGGTTCCACGCGCCCGGCCGGAGCTTTGGGGGCGGCCGGAATGAAGCTACTCTTTCCGCAGCTCTTCGAGTTCTTCGTTCGTGAAACCGGCGCCCGCCCGCGCCTGCAGGTTGAAGGGCGGGCGCAGGCGAGGCGCATCGTGGCGGCGGTAGAGCACGCGGTAGTGCGCGATCGGGTCCAGCCCCTCGCGTTCGCACAGCCAGCGATACCAGCGGTTGCCGATGGCGACGTGGCCGATCTCGTCGCGCAGGATGATGTCCAGGATCTCGCAGGCCTCGATCGCGTCCGGCGTGTTCACGCGCCGCAGCTTGGCCTGGATCAGCGGGGTGGCATCGAGCCCGCGCGCCTCGAGCGTGCGCGGCACCAGTGCCATACGGGCGAGCACGTCGTGCCGGGTCTTCTCGCACATGGCCCACAGGCCGTCGTGGCCGGTGAAGTCGCCGTAGCGCCAGCCCATGCCGCGCAGGTGCTCGTGCAGCAGGGTGAAGTGCAGGGCCTCCTCGTCGGCCACGCGCATCCAGTCGCGGTAGTAGGCCTCGGGCATGCCGTCGAAGCGCCAGGCGGCGTCGAGGGCGAGGTTGATGGCGTTGAACTCGATGTGACAGATGGAGTGGATCAGCGCTGCCCGGCCCTCCGGCGTGAAGGGCGATCGCTTCTCCACCGCGGTAGCGGCCACGCGCAACGGCCGTTCCGGGCGGCCGGGCACCCCGGCTTCATCGCCTTCGGTGCGCACCGGGACGGCGGGCGCCGGGTGTGCCCGCATGCGCGCCGCGGCGGCATGGGCCGCGGCCACCTTCTGCCCGGGGGCGGTGAGGCGCAGCGCGGCCAGGGCGTCGAGGCGGGGGTGCTGCATCCCTACAATTCTAGTTTTGCACTCTGGAGACTCCGCGATGGCCCTCTACGAACTCGATGGCGTGGCGCCGCAACTGGGGCAGGGCGCCTATGTGGCAGACAGCGCGCAGGCCATCGGCCGCGTCGTCATGGGCGACAACGCCAGCCTCTGGTTCGGCGTGGTGGCGCGCGGCGACAGCGACACGCTGACCATCGGCCGCAACAGCAACATCCAGGACCTCTCGATGCTGCACGCAGATGCCGGCGTGCCGCTGACCATCGGCGAGAACGTCACGGTGGGCCACCACGTCGTGCTGCACGGCTGCACGGTGGGCGACAACTCGCTGATCGGCATCGGCGCGGTGGTCTTGAATAACGCGAGGATCGGCCGCAATTGCATCGTCGGCGCCGGCAGCGTCGTCACCGAGGGCAAGGAGTTTCCGGACAACTCGCTGATCATCGGCGCGCCGGCCAAGGTGGTGCGCACGCTCGACGAGGCCGCCGCCGAGCGGCTTCGGAAGAATGCCGATCACTATGTGGAAAACGCCCGCCGCTTCGCGAAGGGCCTGAAGAAGATCGGCTGAACGCCGTTCCGGAGAAACTGCCTTGAGCGAGTTGCACAAGTTCCTGTTCGATGGCCTGCCCGTGCGCGGCATGATCGTGCGCCTGACCGACGCCTGGCGGGAGATCCTGTCGCGGCGCGCCTCCAACACCGCCACGGGTGCCTACCCCGTGCCCGTGACCGAGCTGCTCGGCGAGATGACCGCGGCGGCCACGTTGATGCAGGCCAACATCAAGTTCAACGGCGCGCTGATCCTGCAGATCTTCGGCGACGGGCCCCTCAAGGTGGTGGTGGCGGAGGTCAAGCCCGACCTCAGCCTGCGCGCCACCGCCAAGGTGCTGGGCGAGCTCGATGCCGATGCGCATCTTTCCGACATGGTGAATGCGAACGGCAAGGGCCGTTGCGCGATCACGCTCGATCCCAAGGACAAGCTCCCGGGCCAGCAGCCCTACCAGGGCGTGGTGCCGCTGGTCGACGCGGACGGCCGCAAGCTCGAGCGCCTCAGCGATGTGCTGCAGCACTACATGCTGCAGAGCGAGCAGCTCGACACCACGCTCGTGCTCGCCGCCGACGACCAGGTGGCGGCGGGGCTGCTGATCCAGCGCCTGCCCGTCAAGGGCGAGGCCAACCTAGAAGGCACCGGCGCCTCGCGCGATCCGATCAGCGTGGACCAGATCGGCCACAACGAGGACTACAACCGCATCGCCATCCTCGCCGCGAGCTTGACGCGCGAGGAACTGCTCACGCTCGATGTCGAGACCATCCTGCGCCGCCTGTTCTGGGAAGAGAAGCTGCTGCGCTTCGAGCCCCAGACCGGCATGCTGGGCCCGCACTTCGCCTGCACCTGCGGGCGGGACCGCGTGGCGCAGATGATCCGCGGGCTCGGCCAGGAGGAGGCCGAGTCGATCCTCGTGGAGCGCGGCGACATCGAGGTCGGATGCGATTTCTGCGGCAAGCAGTACCGTTTCGACGCGGTCGATACGGCCCAGATCTTCACCGCGCCGGGCGACCAGTTGCCGGCGAGTCCGGTGATGCAGTAACGCGGCTTCAGCGCACGCCGGTCTCGAAGCCGCCGAAGCGGATGTCCGGGGCGCTGGTGTTGTGACGCGAAGGGACGCTGCGGCCGAAGCGTACGTCGGCCGCTTCCAGCGTCCTGACCTCGGGCAGCGGCTTGCGCTGCTCGGCGCTGTCCGGCCTGGCTCGCCAGGCCACTTCGCTCATGTCTGCGTTGTCCGGCGCCACGTACATCGAGCGCAGCACCGCAAAGCGCGGCCCCTGCCTGCGGCCCGGCTTCATGGTCACATCGAGCGTGGTGCGCGCCTCGCTGATCTCGCGTACGTCGACCTTCGCCTCGCCGCCGTTGGAGAACCGGAGCTTGAAGGCGAGGGGCCGGGTCTCGATCGCGATCGATGCGATGCGCGCCACCGGTCGGCCTGCCTGCTCGACCGGGCCCATCACGAAAGAGGAGCCGTACACGCCATCGCCGAATCGTGCCGGGGGCAGCGGCTTGATGCGCCAGTAGCCGTCGGATGGGTACATGACCAGCGCCTCCAGCGGCTTGGCGCCGGTCTTGGCGAAGACCTGGATCATGTGGAAGCCGCGATCGGGCCGGCCGTCCACGCGCACCGGCACGCGCTCGGGCCGCCAGAAGGAGGGGAGGGTGATGCCCACGATCTGCCATTTCGGACCGTCGTGCAGCACCGCGCGACGTTCCTTGAAGGTGTAGCGCGGATCGGTCGGGTGCGTGCTGCCGTCGAAGTTGCAGCCGGAGAAGTCCGGCGCCGTGCGGTCCTGCTCGATGGTGGCCAGGTAGACGGGCGGCAGCGCCTCCACGCGGAAGCGGCGGATGCCGGCGCCGTCGAGGTTGAGGGACACGTTGTCCTCCTCGGCGCAGGCAGTCGCATGGGTGTCGTTGCTCACGGTGACTTGCACCGGCGCGGCCGTCGCCGTGGCAGAGGCGAGAAAGCCTGCGAGTGACAGAAGTGCGGCGTGGCGCCGCGCGCCGTTGCCGGCATTGCGGAATAGGTTGCTGCGGTCCATCAGTTCATTATTGGCTCGAACATGCGCTTGGACGACGGTGGTCTTGAACGGCGGCGCATGAGTGCCTGCCAAGGCGCCCATTCGGCGAGGAAATCCCTGAAACCCTCGCTACCGCGTTGAATCATCTCGTACCAGGCAGTCCGCAAGTCATCGGCGGCTGGATTGGAATCTTGCTCAAACGATGGCGCTTGTTTACCACCATCCAGCAACACGTCGATCATGGCATTGTCGAAGAGTGTGCAAAGCTCGAACTTGTGGAGCGCGCTGTACCCCGCTGCAACGCGTACCGAAGCGAGCAGTTCCTGGCAAATTGCTTTCAGCAATGTGTACCGCTGCACGCCGCGGGCATATTGAAGCGCCACCAGCGGCTTGGCGTCCAGTTCCCCGACGGCCACGCTGTGTTCCATGTAGGCAACGTACATCTTCGATACCGCGATCTTGCTGTCAACGCCGGCCGGCAACCGGGATGCCGCATTCAGCACCGATTGGAGCATTGCGGCGTCGCCACGCATTGCGAAAAGAAGAATCTGCAGAAGAAGCTCGACCTTTTCCTGGACCTGTTCGTCCACGCCTTCTTCGTTCGTGCGGATGCGGTCCAGCACTTCACACAAGCGCTTTGCGCCTTGTGTGCCTGCTACCTTCTGCCAATGCGGCTCGACCTGGAGTTCGTTGAATGCATGGCGAATGGCCGCGCGGATTTGGGGTTCGACTCTACGGGGCGCGGGTCTCATGCCCTCCAGCCTGGCCAGGAGTGCGTGCAACGTTTGCTGTTCCTGGTGCAGCTTGAACGTCTTGCCGCCAATTTCCTTCATACGCCTCAACGTGGCCTCGATCGCTCCGGAGTTGTCGACACGCCGGGGCGCATCGGCCAGGGGATTGTTGTCGATCGCACCGCCGGGTGACCCGCCAGCGCTCACAGGAGCCAGGGGCACGAGAGAAAGGAATTCCCACGCCCTCTGGTCATTTGCAATCAAGGGCTCACTCGATGCGGGCTCGATCTCCAGCTTTGCCAGGAGGCTCCGGACCTGGTCGATCGTCTCTCTGGAAACGCTCGCATCGGACTGAAGAATATGCGGGCGGGCGCCTCTCGGGACGTGGATACACAGTAACTCGGCCAAGCCATCGTCGGACCCTGCCGCGTCGCCAACCTGGATTGCGCAGAAGTTGTACTGCGCCATGTCGGCGTGCGTCTCCCATTCGTGGAGGAGTGCGTGAGATATGTAATTGGTTCCTCCAACCATGAGCACGATTTGTGCAGGCCTGTCCGAGCGATTCGGGGATAGTTTCAGCAGTTTCGAGATGCGAGGTGGGCGTGTGTCGGCTGCTCTGGACGTGGTCCGGCCGGATGGCGGCGGCAAGTTTGTTCTGGGGGTGGTCATGGGTCGGCTCTCCCTCGACGGTGCATGGATGAGTTGTTGTGTACGCGCCGTCCAAGGCTGTGCGCAAGGACGTTTTCAACGCGCAGGGTGTGTGACAGCTAGAGACTATTGGTTCCGCAGCGTGGCCGCGGTCCCGTCAAGCGGGCCCCGGCTTGCCTGCGCATCTAGCGCCCAGCCACGAGATCACTGAAGAGGCGATGCTCGCAAACCGGATCGGAGCACTTCTCGCACGCCCAGGACCACGCGGCGGTGCCTTCCGGTGCAGCGGGGCGGCAGGCGTCGGGATCGGCTGCGGCGTTGATCGCGTTCCACGCGTTGGCCAGTTGCTCCTCGCCGTCGCCGTGCACCACCGCAAAGCTCAGCTTCGCGTCCATCAGCGCCTCGCGCAGCATGTCGTCGATCGGTGTCGGCGAGGCAGCTGCGATGAACAGGATGAGGGCACCGCGGTGCGCCTCGAGTGCGCCGGGAACGATCGAGTGCCCGGGCAGCGGCACGACCACGATGGAGGCCGCGATGCCGCGCTGCGCAAGCCGTTGCGCGAGCGCCTCGGCGAGCCTGGTCTTGCGGCTGTCATCTGCGCCGATCAGCGCAATCGCGCAACCGGCCGGGAGGACAGGCGTCATGAAAAAAGGCCCCCGCGCTCCTTCACTTCGTGTGGTCGCTGCCCTCCCGAGGGGGCGCCTTTCATCTTGGGGTGCCCGGTGATGAAAGAATCATCAGCGCGTAATCTGTACGAACACTTCGTTGGGCTTGACCATGCCGAGCTCCTGGCGCGCCCGCTCCTCGACCATCTCCAGCCCTTCCTTCAGGTCGTTGACCTCGGAGTTGAGCCGCTCGTTGGCGAGCGAGGCCTTCGCGTTGTGCTCCTTCTGCTCGGCCAGCTTGTCCTTGAGCTGCGCCACGTCGCGCACGCTGCCGCGCCCGGTCCAGAGCTGCCATTGGAGCACCAGCAGCAGAAGGACCAGGATGACCGGAACGATGCGCGAACGCATGGTGCCCCGTCCCGCGGGTCAGCGCAGGTTGTAGAAAGCCGCGCGCCCGGGATAGCTGGCGACGTCGCCGAGGTCTTCCTCGATGCGCAGCAGCTGGTTGTACTTGGCGATGCGGTCCGAGCGCGACAGCGAGCCGGTCTTGATCTGGCCGGCGTTGGTGCCCACCGCGATGTCGGCGATGGTGGAGTCCTCGGTCTCGCCCGAGCGGTGGCTGATCACGGCGGTGTAGCCCGCGCGCTTGGCCATCTCGATCGCGGCGAAGGTCTCGGTCAGCGTGCCGATCTGGTTGATCTTGATCAGGATCGAGTTGGCGATGCCTTTCTCGATGCCTTCCTGCAGGATCTTCGTGTTGGTGACGAACAGGTCGTCGCCCACCAGCTGCACGCGCTTGCCGAGGCGTTCGGTCAGCAGTTTCCAGCCGTCCCAGTCGCCTTCGTGCATGCCGTCCTCGATGCTGATGATCGGGTACTTGTCGACCCAGGTCGCCAGCATGTCGACCCAGCTGCCGGCCGACAGCGTGAGGTTCTCGCCGGCCAGCACGTACTGGCCGTCCTTGTAGAACTCGCTGGCGGCGCAGTCCAGGCCCAGCGCGATCTGGGTGCCGGCGGCATAGCCGGCCTTGTCGATGGCTTCGAGGATCAGCTGGATCGCGGCCTCGTGGTTGTCGACGCTGGGAGCGAAGCCGCCCTCGTCGCCCACGGCCGTGCTGATGCCGCGGTCGTTCAGGATCTTCTTGAGTGCGTGGAAGACCTCGGCGCCGTAGCGCACCGCCTCGCGCAGGCTGGTTGCGCCCACGGGAATGATCATGAACTCCTGCAGGTCCAGGCTGTTGTTGGCGTGCGCGCCGCCGTTGATGACGTTCATCATCGGCACCGGCAGCTGCATGCCGCCCATGCCGCCGAAGTAGCGGTACAGGGGCAGGCCCGACTCCTCGGCCGCGGCGCGGGCCACGGCCATGGAGACGGCGAGGGTCGCGTTGGCGCCCAGGCGGCCCTTGTTCTCGGTGCCGTCGAGGTCGTTGAGCGTGCGGTCCAGGAAGGCCTGCTCGCTGGCGTCCAGGCCCAGCACGGCCTCCGAGATCTCGGTGTTGATGTTCTCGACCGCCTTCAGTACGCCCTTGCCCAGGTAGCGGCCCTTGTCGCCGTCACGCAGCTCGATCGCCTCGCGCGAACCGGTGGAAGCGCCCGACGGGACCGCGGCGCGGCCCATGGTGCCCGATTCGAGCAGCACGTCGCACTCGACGGTGGGGTTGCCGCGGCTGTCGAGGATCTCTCGCCCGACGATGTCAACGATTGCACTCATTCAATTTCCTTCTGCAGTATCTGGATCTTTGGGGTCGTGCCGACTGCGCGTACGGTCAGGCCGCACCTTCGACGACGACCATTCGCATGATGGCAGCTCCGGCACGCGTTTCGCGCGCCTTGCCGTATTCCGGCGAGGCATAGAACTTATTCGCGGCTTCGACGCTCGGGAACTTGAGCAGCACCAGGCGCTGCGGATTCCAGTCGCCCTCCAGCACCTCGACCTTGCCCCCGCGCACGCAGACTTCGGCGCCGTGCGCCTTCATGGCCTCGGAGGACCACTTCTTGTAGTCCTCGTACTGTGCGGGATTGGTGACTTCGACGTTCGCGATGATGTATGCGCTCATTGAAACGAGTTCTCCAGGAACGGGTTCCTCTTGGTCACGCCGTCGAGCGCCAGCAGCGTCTCGAGCAAAGCTTTCATGTGCTTGAGCGGCACCGCGTTCGGGCCGTCGCTCAGGGCCTTGGCCGGGTCGGGGTGCGTCTCCATGAACAGGCCCGCGACGCCCACTGCCACCGCGGCGCGCGACAGCACCGGCACCATCTCGCGCTGGCCCCCGGAGCTGGTGCCCTGGCCTCCGGGCAACTGCACCGAGTGCGTGGCGTCGAACACCACCGGCGCGCCGGTCTCACGCATGATGGCAAGCGAGCGCATGTCGGACACGAGGTTGTTATAGCCGAAGCTCGCGCCGCGCTCGCAGGCCATGAAGCTGTCCTCGGGCAGGCCTTTTTCCCTGGCTGCCGCGCGCGCCTTGTCGATCACGTTCTTCATGTCGTGCGGCGCGAGGAACTGGCCCTTCTTGATGTTCACAGGCTTGCCCGACTGTGCCGCGGCGCGGATGAAGTCAGTCTGGCGGCACAGGAAGGCCGGGGTCTGCAGCACGTCGACCACCAGGGCGGCGGCGGTGATGTCCTCTTCCGTGTGCACGTCGGTCAGCACCGGCAGGCCCAGTTCGCGCTTGACCTTGGCCAGGATCTCCAGGCCCTTGTCGCGGCCAGGGCCGCGGAAGCTGGTGCCCGAGGAGCGGTTGGCCTTGTCGAAGCTGCTCTTGAAGATGAAGGGGATGCCGAGCGAGCCGGTGATTTCCTTCAGCGTGCCGGCGGTGTCCATCTGCAGCTGCTCGGATTCGACCACGCAGGGTCCCGCGATCAGGAAGAAGGGCTTGTCGAGCCCGATGTCGAACCCGCAAAGCTTCATGCGACCACCTTCAGGGCCTGCTTGTCCACGCCTTGATGTTCCAGCGCTGCCTTGATGAAGGCGTTGAACAGGGGATGGCCGCTCCATGGCGTGGACTTGAACTCGGGGTGGAACTGCACACCCATGTACCAGGGGTGCACATCCCTCGGCAGCTCGACGATCTCGGTCAGGTGCTCGCGCTGTGTCAGTGCCGAGATCACCAGGCCGGCGCGGCGCAGTTCGTCGAGGTAATTGACGTTGGCCTCGTAGCGGTGGCGATGGCGCTCGGTCACCACGTCGCCGTAGATGCTGTGGGCCAGCGTGCCGGGCGCCACGTCGGAACTCTGCGCGCCCAGGCGCATGGTGCCGCCGAGGTCGGACTTCTCGTCGCGCAGCTTGATCGTGCCGTCGCGGTCCTTCCACTCGGTGATCAATGCGATCACGGGGCAGCTGGTGTCCGGATCGAACTCGGTGCTGTTGGCGTTCTTCAGGCCCGCCACGTTGCGCGCGTACTCGATGGTCGCGACCTGCATGCCCAGGCAGATGCCGAGGTAGGGGATCTTGGTCTCGCGGGCGAAGCGGGCCGCGGCGATCTTGCCCTCGACGCCGCGCTGGCCGAAGCCGCCGGGCACCAGGATGGCGTCGTACTTGCCGAGCCGTGCCACGTCCTGCGGCGAGATGGTCTCGGAATCGACGTAGTCGATCTTCACCCGCGCATGGTTCTTCATGCCGGCGTGGCGCAGCGCCTCGTTGAGCGACTTATAGCTGTCGGACAGGTCGACGTACTTGCCGACCATCGCGATGCTCACTTCCTTCTGCGGATGCTCGACCTCGTAGACCAGGTCGTCCCAGCGCTTGAGCTTGGCCGGCGGGGTGTTGATGCGCAGCTTGTCGCAGATCAGGCCGTCGAGGCCTTGCTCGTGCAGCATGCGCGGGACCTTGTAGATGGTGTCCACGTCCCACATGGAGATCACGCCCCACTCGGGCACGTTGGAGAAGAGCGAGATCTTCGCGCGCTCGTCGTCGGGGATGGGCCGGTCTGCGCGGCACAGCAGGGCATCGGCCTGGATGCCGATCTCGCGCAGCTTCTGCGCCGTGTGCTGGGTGGGTTTGGTCTTGAGCTCGCCGGCCGCCGCGATCCACGGCACATAGCTCAGGTGCACGAAGGCCGAGTTGTTGGGGCCCATGCGCAGGCTCATCTGGCGCACCGCTTCGAGGAAGGGGAGGGACTCGATGTCGCCCACGGTGCCGCCGATCTCGACGATCGCCACGTCGACCTCGTGCGGCGTTCCGATGCCGGCACCGCGCTTGACGTATTCCTGGATCTCGTTGGTGATGTGCGGGATCACCTGCACCGTCTTGCCGAGATAGTCGCCGCGGCGCTCCTTCTCGAGAACGGACTTGTAGATCTGGCCGGTGGTGAAGTTGTTGGCCTTGCGCATGCGCGTCGTGATGAAGCGCTCGTAGTGGCCGAGGTCGAGGTCGGTTTCGGCGCCGTCGTCGGTGACGAAGACCTCGCCGTGCTGGAAGGGCGACATCGTGCCGGGGTCGACGTTGATGTAGGGGTCCAGCTTGATGAGGGTGACTTTGAGGCCGCGGGACTCGAGGAGTGCGGCCAGCGAGGCGGAGGCGATTCCCTTGCCCAGGGAGGACACCACACCACCGGTGACGAAGACGAATTTGGTCATGCCAGTTCCGAACGTGCAGGTCCGGGCAGTGGGAAATGCAGATTATAGGTGCCGCCTCATGGCCTCGAAGACACGGGGACACATGGCGAACACACGCGTAGCCGGGCTGCTACATTGCCGGCTTATGCAAGCTCTGCAAGATCTCGCCGGCAAACACATCGTCCTGGGCCTCACCGGGGGCATCGCCTGTTATAAGTCGGCGGAGCTGTGCAGGCTGCTGGTCAAGTCCGGCGCCGTCGTGCAGGTGGTGATGACCGAGGCCGCGACCCAGTTCATGACGCCGGTCACGATGCAGGCCCTGTCGGGGCGGCCGGTCTACACCTCGCAGTGGGACGCGCGCGAGCCCAACAACATGCCGCACATCAACCTGAGCCGCGAGGCCGATGCGATCGTGCTGGCGCCTGCCAGTGCAGACTTCATCGCGCGGCTGGTGCAGGGGCGTTCGGACGAGCTGCTGAGCCTGCTGTGCCTCGCGCGCCCCGCGGACCGCGTGCCGCTGCTGATCGCGCCGGCCATGAACCGCGAGATGTGGGTCCATCCGGCGACCCAGCGCAACCTGCGCCAGGTCGATGCCGACGGCGCCCGTGTGCTGGGCGTGGGCAATGGCTGGCAGGCCTGCGGCGAGACCGGCGACGGCCGCATGCTCGAGCCCCAGCAGCTGTTCGAGGAGATCGTCGCGCAGTTCCAGCCGAAGGTGCTGGCCGGGCGGCAGGTGGTGGTCACGGCGGGGCCGACCTTCGAGGCGCTCGATCCGATCCGCGGCATCACCAACCATTCCTCGGGCAAGATGGGCTTCGCGATCGCGCAGGCCGCGCGCGAGGCGGGTGCCGTGGTCACGCTGGTGGCGGGCCCGGTGCATCTGCCCACGCCGCGCGGCGTCGCGCGCATCGACGTCACTTCCGCCCGGGAGATGCTGGAGGCCAGCCGGCAGGCCACGCAGCAGGCGTCGGTGTTCGTCGCCACCGCGGCCGTGGCCGACTGGCGGCCCGCGTCCCACAGCGAGCACAAGATCAAGAAGGACGGCAGCGGCAGCGCGCCAACGCTGCAGTTCGTGGAGAACCCGGACATCCTGCTGACGATCGCGCAAGGCGAGCGCGCCAGGACTGGCACGCTCTTCTGCGTGGGCTTCGCGGCCGAGAGCGAGAACCTGGTCGCGCATGCCAAGGCCAAGCGCGAGCGCAAGGGGATTCCGCTGCTGGTGGGCAACATCGGCCCGCTGACCTTCGGCCAGGACCACAACAGCCTGCTGCTGGTCGACGACAAGGGCGTGCGCGAGCTGCCGCGTGCGCCCAAGCTGGTGCTGGCGCGCGAACTGGTGGCCGAGATTGCGGCACGCCTGCCGCCAGGGAGCCCGCGATGAATCCGCAATGGAACACGCCGCCCGACGGCGATTTCGCACGCTACGTCGAGCGCCTCGCGGAGCAGGCCTTGCAGCCGCCCCGCCCGCCACAGGAGGGCGAGCATGGGCTCGATGTCGGCATGACGCAGCGATCCGACGCGTCGCCGGCCCATCGACCGGAAGTGGAGGCGCGCCCGGCGAGCGCCGGCACCGGCCTGGGACGCAACCTCTTCAAGGCGCTGGGCTTTGCCTGGCTGCTGGCCCTGATGGTGCTGCTGGCGGCCGACGCGCCCTTCGGCATCGTCCTGGGCCTGTTCGCAGCCGGCCTGTGGCTGGGCTACAAGCTCAAGCACCACGTGCTGCCGCCCGGCGTGGAAAATTGGAAGCAATGGCTTGAAGAAGCCGCCAAGCGACAACAGCAACTGCAGCAGCAACGAAAGCGCGATTCCAAGTGAACGTCGACGTCCGAATCCTCGATCCCCGCATGCAGGACCAACTGCCTGCCTACGCCACCCCCGGCAGCGCCGGGCTGGACCTGCGCGCCTGCCTGGAGGCGCCCATCACCCTCGAGCCCAACGCCTGGCAACTGGTCGGCACTGGCATCGCGATCCACCTGGCCGACCCCGGCTATGCGGCGCTGATCCTGCCGCGCTCGGGCCTGGGCCACAAGCATGGCATCGTGCTGGGCAACCTGGTCGGCCTGATCGACAGCGACTACCAGGGCGAGCTCAAGATCAGCGCCTGGAATCGCAGCGGCACGGCCTTCGTCCTTCAGCCGATGGAGCGGCTGGCGCAACTGGTGATCGTGCCGGTGGTGCAGGCGCAATTCCGGGTGGTGGCGGAGTTCCCGCCCAGCGAGCGCGGCGAAGGCGGCTACGGATCGACCGGCAAGCATTGAGCGAGGGCGTGTAGGCCGGCGCCTGCGGTGCCGGGGCCGTGTTGCTCACAGGTAAAGAACGGAACCGGCACTATGCCGTTCGCGTCGAAGGTTTCAACATGTGTTGACGGTCATCGCGCCGAAGCGTGATGCGTTGGAGACCATGGAGAGCGCATCGCGCCGATCTGTTTCGAGGAGTACACACCATGAAAATCCCAACTCGCCTTGTTTCCGTCACCGCCTCCGTGCTTGCGCTCGCAGCGTTGACTGCGTGCGTGGCGCCGCAGCCGGTCTACCAGACCTCGCGCTACCCCTATCAGCCCGCCTATCCCGCGGCGCAATCGGCCTACGTCGAGTACGGGCACGTGGCCAACATCGAGGTGATCCGCAGCCAGAGCTCCGGCGCGGGCCCCAGCGGCGGTGGTGCCATTGCGGGCGGTGTCCTCGGCGGCGTGGTGGGCAACCAGTTCGGCCATGGCAGCGGACGCGCTGCGGCCACGGCGCTGGGCCTGGTCGGCGGCGCCCTGCTCGGCAACAGCATCGAAGCCAATGCAAACGCGCCGCGCGTCTACGAGAGCTACCGTCTCTCTATCCAGACCGACCACGGCGGCTACCGCTCCTTCGACGTGCCGAGCCCCGGCGACCTGCGCATCGGCGACCGCGTGCGCATCGACGGCGGGCAGATCTCGCGTCTCTGAGCGGCGTAGCCACAAGGAAAAGCCGGGCAATGCCCGGCCTTTTTTTGCGCCTGTTGGATTCCGTCAGTGCAGCGTGTCGTTGCCCGGCGCGATCGGCGACACCTTGAAGAAGCCGGTGCCGGCAGTGCCGCGGCCGATCTCCTCCTCGGTGGCTTCGCGCACGGAGCGCACGACCAGGTCGAGACGCAGCGCAATGCCCGCCAGCGGGTGGTTGCCGTCGAGCACGAGGTGCTCGGGGTAGATCTCGCTGACGGTGTAGATCGCGTCCCTGGGGATGTCGGGATTCACGCCGGCCGGCAGCGCTGCGCCATCGAAGGTCATGCCTTCCTCGATGCCTTCGGGAAAGAGGCTGCGCGGCTCGAGGAAGAGCAACTGGTCGTTGAAGTCGCCAAAGGCCTGCTCGGGCTCGAGCTGCAGTTGCACGCGCGCCCCGGGCTCATGGCCGCGCAGCGCGGACTCGATCGCGTCGAAGAGATCGCCGCCGCCGACCAGGAACTCCACCGGTTCCTCGAGCACGTCCAGCACGTCGCCGAGGGTGTCCTTCAGCGTCCAGGTCAGGCCGACCACGCATTGTTCAGAGATTTCCATACGAGAATTCTCCCATGGAGATTGAACGACCCCTGGCCCTGCTCGGAGGCCTCAGCGCCTCGCAATTCATGCGGCGCCACTGGCAGAAGAAGCCCTTGCTCGTGCGCCAGGCCATGCCCGGCATGGTGCCACTGATCGGGCGCGAGGCGCTCTTTTCGCTGGCGGGCCGAGAGGAGGTCGAGTCGCGGCTGATCCGCCACGGCAAGAGTGGCTGGACGCTCAAGCACGGCCCTTTCACGCGCCGCGCGCTGCCTTCGCCGAAGCAGGCCGCGTGGACCCTGCTGGTCCAGGGCGTGGACCAGCACGACCAGGGCGTGCATGAACTGTTGCAGCAGTTTCGTTTCGTGCCCGACGCGCGACTCGACGACCTGATGATCAGCTATGCGAGCGACACCGGGGGCGTCGGCGCGCACTTCGACAGCTACGACGTGTTCCTCCTGCAGGCGCACGGACGCCGCCGCTGGTCCATCGGCAGGCAGCGCGACCTGCGGCTGGAGCCCGGCCTGCCGCTCAAGATCCTGGCGGATTTCGAGCCCGAGCAAAGCTTCGTGCTCGAGCCCGGCGACATGCTCTACCTGCCGCCGCGCTATGCGCACGACGGCGTGGCCGAGGGGGGCGATTGCATGACCTATTCCATCGGGCTGCGCGCACCGGCGGCCGCGCCGCTGGGCGCCGACCTCCTGGCCCGCATCGCGGAGGCGCAAGCAGAGCTGCTGCAAGACGCGCCTGCCGGATCGGCAGTCCACTACAAGGACCCCGCCCAGCCCGCGGTGCCCGCTCCGGCCGAAATGCCGTCAGCGCTGCAGGCCTTCGCGCGAGAGGCCGTGTTCGCGGCACTGCGCGATCCCGATGCCATCGACCGCGCCCTGGGAGAATCGATGACCGAGCCCAAGCCCACGGTGTGGTTCGAGCAAGGCAAGTCGCCGGCCGCTTTGAGCGGCGTGTCGTTAGACCGCCGCACGCGCATGCTTTACGACGCGCGCCATCTCTACATCAACGGCGAGAGCTTCCGTGCCTCCGGTCGCGATGCCCGGCTCATGCGTCGCCTGGCGGACCAGCGCGCGCTGGGGCCGCGCGATCTTGCGAGGGCGAGCGAGGACGCGCGCGCATTGCTGGGAGAGTGGTGCGAAGCGGGGTGGCTGCATGCCGAATGAAATGCCCATCGACTACGCACTGCCCGAAGGCGCCTTCGACGGCCGCCGCGCCTTCGAGGCGCACGTGCACGCTGCGTTGGCCGCGGCGGCGCGCGAGAACTGGCGCGAGATCGTTTTCGCCGCTCCGGCCTTCATCGACTGGCCGCTCGGCGGACGTGCGGTGGCCGAGGCCCTGCAGGCCTGGTCGGCCGCGGGGCGCAGCTTCGTGATGCTGGCGCAGCGCTTCGACGTGTTCGAGCGCAAGCATGCGCGCTTCGTGACATGGCGGCGCATGTGGAGCCACATCATCGATTGCCGCGCCTGCGATGGACCCGGCCTGCCGCAGGTGCCGAGCGGCATCTGGACGCCGGGCTGGTTCCTGGCGCGTATCGACGTGGAGCGCGTGCGCGGCGTCTGCGGCCGCGATCCCGAGCGCCGGCGCGCACTGCGCGAGCACATCGACGAATGCTTGCGTCATGCGAAACCCGCGTTTCCGGCCACGACGCTGGGCTTGTAAGCCAATGCCGCGAATCGCGGCGCAATAGGCGGCCCACAGAGGGTACAGGTCTAGAATTTTTTCTTCGAGACCTTCATCCAAAGGAGCCCTGTAATGAGAAAGTCCGCCCTGCTCGCCTCGTTGACCGTCGTGGTGGCCCTCGCCGCCTGCGGCAAGAAGGAGGAGACCGCGCCGGCCGTCGTGACCCCGCCGCCTGCCGCAACCACGCCGGCACCCGCTCCAGCCCCTATGCCGGCGCCCACCACACCCGATACTTCGGCGGCGACACCGGCACCTTCGCCCGGCGCGTCGTCGGCGCTCGACGCCGCCAATGCAGCCACCGAGGCCGCCAAGAAGAAGGAAGAAGCACCCAAGCAGTGATGCTGCGCTTCAGCTTCGCCAAGAAGGCCGCCCGAGGGCGGCCTTTTTTCATGTGCGGAGTTCGAGCCAGCTCGAGCCTTCGGCGGCGTTGGCCGTCAGCATCTCGTGCTCGCTCGCGCCGAGTGCCTCGGCCATCGCGCGGCGCACGAGCTCGGGCCGGTTGTTCTGTTCGCTGAGGTGCGCGCCCAGCATGTACTGCAGGCCGTCGTGGCGCAGCGCCTGCGCGATGGCTGCCGCGGCGGCGTTGGACAGGTGGCCGTAGTTGCCGCCCACGCGCAGCTTGAGGAAGGGCGGATAAGCCGAGCGGGCCAGCATGTCGCTGTCGTGGTTGAACTCGAGCATCAGCGCGTGGATCCCCGCCAGGCGCGCGAGCACATGCGGCGTCGCATGCCCCAGGTCGGTCAGCACGCCGAGGCTGCGCGCGCCATCGCTGCAGCGCAGTTGCAGCGGTTCTCGCGCATCGTGCGGCACCGTGAAGGGCTGCACCAGGAGGTCGCCGATCTCGATGTCGGTGCCGTCCCGTGCGAGGTGCAGGCGGCCCTCGAAGTCGTGCCCGCCTGCTGCGAGCCAGGTGCCCTCGCTCATCCAGACGGGAATGCGCTCGCGCCTCGACAGCGCGCGGGCGCAGCCGATGTGATCGCCGTGCTCGTGGGTGATGAAGATGGCGTCGATGTCGCAAGCCCCGAGGCCGGCGCGCGCCAGCCGTGCATCGAGGTGCTTGAGCCCGAAGCCGCAATCGATCAGCAGCCGCGAGCGGCGCCCGCCGCTGGTCGCCTCGACCAGCGTGGCATTGCCCGTGCTGCCGCTGCCCAGGCTGCGGAAGCGCAGCATGCGGCTTACTTGAGGTCGTCGGCGATGACCTGGACGATGCGCTGCGCGTTGGCCGAGGTTTCGGCTGCGCCGGTATCGTTCTGCACCGACACCGTGCTCGTCTCGCCCTGGCCCTTGACCAGGATGCGGAACTTGAGCGGCGCCTCGGTCTTGCTCGAGCTGAAGATCTTGGAGAAGAAGCCCGGCTCCTTCTTGTCGGGGTTCGGCGGAACGTAGCGCACGAAGTACACGCCGGCGGCGCGGTCGCGGTCCTCCACGGTGAAGCCGGTGCGGTCCAGCGCCAGCCCGACACGGCGCCAGGCGCGGTCGAAGTTCTCGTTGATCTGCACCACGGGCTGGCCGCCGACGTTGGACACGCTTGCCGTCCGTGCCGGCGCGCTGGTTTGCGCGACGAGCTTTGCCTGCTCCTGCGACACGCCCAGCTTCACCATCAGGCGGCGCAGGAATTCGGTCTCGAGTTCGGGGTCGCTGGGGCGCGGCTGCCAGACGGTCTGGTCCTGCCTAATGTTGGTGTAGACCTCCTGCATGCCGCGATGGCTGACGAAGATCTCGGTGGTGCCGTTGGGGCCGCGTTCGATGCGGGTGCGGAAGCGGTCGAGCTCGCCGGTGGAGTAGATCGCGTCGACCAGCTTGCCCAGTGCGCCGCGGATCACGTCCTGCGGCAGCTTGGCGCGGTTTTCCGCCCAGTCGGTTTCCATGATCCCGAGGTTGCGCTGCTCGGTGGTCAAGAGGAAGCCGCTCTCCTGCCAGAAGTCCTTGAGCGGGTCCCAGAGCTGGTCGGCCGGGCGGTTGACCACGATCCAGCGCTGCGTGCCCGAGCGCTCCATGCGCACGTCGCCGAGATTGGAGACCGCCGTCGGAATGCTGGGCGCGTTTGCGGCGCCGGCCTGGTAGGCATTGGCCGAGACCGCGTTGCCGGGCACGGCGTAGCGGTTCTCGCGCGACAGCTGCGTGAGGTCCGGCGGCACCTCGAGCGAAGGGGCCTTGCCGGCGCTCTTGTAGTCGATCTTGTCGCTCTCGAGGACCGAGCAGGCGGCGAGGCTGGCGACCAGGGCCAGCAGTGCGAATCGCGAAAGGGTATTCAACGTCATCTTCCTTGTGGAATGTTTAGCGCAATCGTCAGGCGGGTCAGGCGGCAGCGCCGCTGTGTCAGAGCGCCGGCCCCGGAAAAGGTTGCCGGCGTCGAGATGCGGCAGGTAAAGATGGATCAGTCCTTGAGGAGGCCGGTGGCACGCAGCGCGGATTCGACGACGGGCCGCGCGGGCTCGGCGAGTTCCGTCAGCGGCAGGCGCAGCGCGCCGCCGCACAGGCCGAGCCGCGCCATGGCCCACTTCACAGGAATCGGGTTCGGTTCGACGAACAGGTGGCGGTGCAGCGGCATCAGCTCGAACTGGATCTGCATCGCTCGCTTCGCGTCGCCGGCGATGGCCGCTGCGCACAGCTCGTGCATCTTTCGCGGCGCCACGTTGGCCGTCACGCTGATGTTGCCTTGGCCGCCGCACAGCATCAGCGCGACGGCGGTCGGGTCGTCGCCCGAGTACACGGCGAAATGCTTCGGCACCTCGCGGATCAGCCATTGCGCACGCTCGATGTTGCCGGTGGCTTCCTTGATGCCCACGATGCCGGGCACCTGCGCCAGGCGCAGCACGGTGTCGTGCGCCATATCGGCGACCGTGCGGCCGGGCACGTTGTAGAGCACGATGGGGAGGTCGCCGACCGCCTCGGCGATGGCCTTGAAGTGCCGGTACTGGCCTTCCTGCGTCGGCTTGTTGTAGTAGGGCACCACCTGCAGCTGCGAATCGGCGCCGACGCCCTTGGCGAAGCGCGCGAGCTCGATCGCCTCCTGCGTGGAATTGGCGCCGCAGCCAGCCATCACGGGCACGCGGCCCCGGGCCTGCTCGACCGACACGCGGATGATCTCGCAGTGTTCCTCGACGTTTACCGTCGGCGACTCGCCGGTGGTGCCGACCACGCCCAGGCAATCGGTGCCTTCGTCGATGTGCCAGTCGATCAGCCGGCGCAAAGCGGGATAGTCGACGCTGCCGTCGTCATGCATCGGCGTGACGAGCGCGACGATGCTGCCTGTCAGTTGCTCCAAGGGGGTCTCTTTGTCGGGTTGCGGAAAGGCAGCCATTCTACTGACTGGCTTGGCGGCCACGTCAGAGGGCGTAACGCAAAGGACTGCGAGCCGGGCCTTCCGGCGGCCGCACGGCTGCGATCCGCTGCACGAAGCGCTCCGGGTCGGCGAGAAATCCGTCTTCGTAGGCGACCACCCGCAGCCCGGCGCAGGCGGCCAGCAGCTCGCCAGGCTGCAGCAGGAAGTCCGGCCGCGAGGGCTTGCCCACGCTCTCGTTGCCGGCGGCGAAGGTCTCGTAGAGCAGCACGCCGCCGGGCGCTACTGCCGCCACGATGTCGGGCAGCCGCGCGCGCCAGAGATAGTTGGTCACGACCACCGCGCCGAAGAGCTCGCCCGCGAAGGGCCATGGGCCGTTCTCGATGTCAGCCTGCAAGGCGCGGCCGAATCGTGCCGCCGAGGCGATCGCTTCGGGAGCGCGGTCGACACCCGTGACCGCATGCCCGCGTTGCGCGAACCAGCCCATGTGCCGGCCAGCGCCGCAGGCCACGTCGAGCACGGTGGCGCCGGTGGCGAGCAGGTGCGACCAGCGTGCGACCCAAGGGGAGGGCGGGAGATTGTGGCTCAAAAGCACGCCCAGAGCTGGTCCGCCAGCGTCACGAGGAAATCGGGGCGCGTGTAGAGGACGAACACGCCCAGCAGCGCCAGCGTGGCCGCGCCCAGCCAGGCGGCTTGCACGAGGTGGCGGCGGGTGGCAGGGCGCATGGTGAAGAAGGATCAGGCCGGCTGTGGTGCGGAGCGCGCAATCGCGCTTTCCTTGACCGGCAGATTGACCAGCGCCGCGAACACGCCCAGCGCAATCGCGAGGTACCAGACGATGCCGTAGCTGCCGGTGCTGTCGTAGAGATAGCCGCCCAGCCAGACGCCGAGGAAGGAGCCGACCTGGTGGCTCAGGAACACGAAACCGCCCAGCATCGAGAGATGCGCCACGCCGAAGATCTGGGCCACGATGCCGCTGGTGAGCGGCACAGTCGACAGCCACAGGAAGCCCATCACGCTCGCGAAGATGTACACCGACAGCGGCGTGATCGGCGCCGCCAGGAAGATCGCGATGGTCGCCGCGCGACTGAAGTAGATTGCAGCCAGCAACTTGCGCTTGGCCAGCCGCGCGCCCAGCGAGCCGGCGACATAGGTGCCGAACACGTTGAACAGGCCGACCAGCGCCAGCGCATAGCTCGCCACTTCCGGCGAGAGGCCCTTGTCGCGCAGGTAGCTCGGCATGTGCACGCCGATGAAGGCCAATTGGAAGCCGCAGACGAAATAGCCCGCCATCAACAGCACGAAGCTGGGGTACTTGAAAGCCTCGCCCACGGCCTGAACGATGGTCTGGTCGCGGTGGGCGACGGCGGCATGGCCGAGGCGCGGCTCGCGCAGGCCGAAGGAGAGCGGCACGATCAGCAGCACCATGACCGCCAGCACCAGCAGGGCGGTATGCCAGCCGAAGCCCGCGATCAGCTGGCCCTCGACCGGCACCATCAGGAACTGCCCGAAGGAGCCGGCCGCGGCCGCCACGCCCATGGCCCAGGATCGCCGCTCGACCGGGATCTGCCGGCCGATCACGCCGTAGATCACGGCGTAGGTGGTGCCGGCCTGCGCCGCGCCGATCAGAACGCCGGCCGTCAGCGCGAACATGAGCGGCGTGGGTGACAGCGCCATCCCCGCCAGGCCGACCGCGTACAGCACGGCGCCCGCCACCAGCACGCGGAATGCGCCCAGCTTGTCGGCCAGCATGCCGGCGAAGACGCCGATCACGCCCCAGGCGAGGTTCTGGATGGCGAGCGCCAGCGAAAAGCTCTGCCGCGACCAGCCCTGCTCCTGCGTGATCGGCTGGAGCCACAGCCCGAAGCCGTGGCGGATCCCCATCGAAAGCGTGACGATCATCGCGCCGCAGAACAGGACCTGCTTGAGCGACAGCGGCTGGGATTGAGCGTGCATCCGGCGACTGTATCCAAAAGGGAAAGGCCGCATGGGCCGCGGCCGCGGCACGGATTGTTGATATTTCCGGCGGCGTTGATGCGTCGGGCGCATCAACGCGGCTCTGTATGTCCATCCAGGTTTTTGGCGGGCCCACGCATACAATCCGCCCCCATGGCGACTCTCACCAAGACTCCCCCGGCCTATTCAGAAGGCTCCATCCGCGTCCTCAAGGGCCTCGAGCCCGTCAAGCAGCGTCCGGGCATGTACACCCGCACCGACAACCCGCTGCACATCATCCAGGAAGTGCTGGACAACGCCGCCGACGAGGCGCTCGCCGGCTATGGCAAGAAGATCAAGGTCACGCTGCACACCGACGCGTCGGTCAGCGTCGAGGACGACGGCCGGGGCATCCCCTTCGGCCTGCATCCCGAGGAGAAGGCCCCGGTGGTCGAGCTGGTCTTCACCCGGCTGCACGCGGGCGGCAAGTTCGACAAGGGCGCCGGCGGCGCCTACAGCTTCTCGGGCGGCCTGCACGGAGTCGGCGTGTCGGTCACCAATGCGCTGTCGAAGCGGCTCGAGGTCCAGTCCTTTCGCGAAGGCTCGGCCGCGCGCATCGTGTTCGCAGGCGGCGATGTGGTCGAGCCGCTCCAGATTCGTCCGGTCGAAACCGGCGAGCGCCGCCAGGGCACCACGGTGCGCGCGTGGCCCGATGCCAAGTATTTCGAGTCCGGCGCGCTGCCGGTCAACGAGCTGACCCACCTGCTGCGCAGCAAGGCGGTGCTGATGCCCGGCGTGACCGTCACGCTGGTGGTCGAGAAGACCAAGGAGACCCAGCAGTGGCTCTACAAGGGCGGCCTGCGCGACTACCTGATGCAGACGCTCAACGCCGACCCGGTGATCCCGCTGTTCGAAGGCGCCGGCCATGCCGACAAGAACGCCGACAACTTTGCCGAAGGCGAAGGCGCCGAGTGGTGCGTCGCCTTCACCGAGGACGGCCAGCCGGTGCGCGAGAGCTACGTCAACCTGATCCCCACCAGCGCCGGCGGCACCCACGAGAGCGGCTTGCGCGACGGCCTTTTCAACGCGGTCAAGAGCTTCGTCGACCTGCATTCGCTCCTGCCCAAGGGCGTGAAGCTGCTGCCGGAGGACGTGTTCGCGCGCGCCTCGTACGTGCTCTCGGCCAAGGTGCTCGATCCGCAGTTCCAGGGCCAGATCAAGGAGCGGCTCAACTCGCGCGATGCGGTGCGGCTGGTCTCCAGCTTCGTGCGCCCTGCGCTGGAGCTGTGGCTCAACCAGCACGTCGACTACGGCAGGAAGCTCGCCGAACTGGCCATCAAGGCTGCGCAGACCCGCCAGCGCGCCGGCCAGAAGGTCGAGAAGCGCAAGGGCTCGGGCGTGGCGGTGCTTCCGGGCAAGCTGACCGACTGCGAGAGCAAGGACATCGCCCACAACGAGGTCTTCCTGGTCGAAGGCGATTCGGCCGGCGGCAGCGCCAAGATGGGACGCGACAAGGAAAGCCAGGCCATCCTGCCGCTGCGCGGCAAGGTGCTCAACACCTGGGAGGTGGAGCGCGACCGCCTGTTCGCCAACACCGAGATCCACGACATCTCGGTCGCCATCGGGGTCGACCCGCACGGTCCGGAAGACACGCCCGACCTCTCCGGCCTGCGCTACGGCAAGATCTGCATCCTCTCGGACGCCGACGTCGACGGCTCGCACATCCAGGTGCTGCTGCTCACGCTCTTCTTCCGGCACTTCCCCAAGCTGATCGACACCGGCCATGTCTACGTGGCCAAGCCGCCGCTGTTTCGCGTCGATGCGCCGGCGCGCGGCAAGAAGCCGGCGTCCAAGGTCTACGCGCTCGACGAGGGCGAGCTCACCGCCATTCTCGACAAGCTGCGCAAGGACGGCGTGCGCGAAAACGCCTGGAGCATCAGCCGCTTCAAGGGCCTGGGCGAGATGAGCGCCGAGCAGTTGTGGGAGACCACGCTCAACCCCGACACCCGCCGCCTGCTGCAGGTGCGCCTGGGCCGCTTCGACCTCCTGGGCACGCAGGGCGAGATCACCAAGCTGATGGGCAAGGGCGAGGCCGCCGCGCGGCGCGAGCTCATGGAGCTGCGCGCCGACGACGTCGAAGTCGACGTCTGAGAAGGTTGTCCATTGCGGGGAGGGGGACGGATTCTTGTTCCCAGACGTAAATCGGCGGGCCGGACGACAATCCGCCCCGCGATGAACTTCCGACATGCTCCCGCCCGCTGGTGGCGGGTCCCGCTCCTGCTGCTGGCACTGTGCTCATGGCAGCCGCTCGTCCATGCGTCCGACATCTTCGGCTATGTCGACGACAAGGGAGTGGCCCACTTCGCCTCCGAGAAGGTCGACGAGCGCTACCAGCTTTTCTTCCGCGGCGGACAGGCCTTCGATACTGCCCAGGGCCTCGGCCCGCCGGCGCGCGGCCGCGCGGGCCGCATCGACGGCAAGGTTCCCCGCGCCTCGCAATCGCTGCTCGCGCTGTTCGAGGCTTCGCCCAGCTACAAGCCCGCACAGAAGGCGCTGCGCGAGGCGGCGCGGCGCCATGACATCGACTACGAACTGCTGCAGGCCCTGGTCGCCACCGAGTCGGGCTTCGATGCGCAGGCCGTCTCGCCCAAGGGCGCGCGCGGGCTGATGCAGCTGATGCCGGCCACCGCGCAGCGCTACGGCGTCGGGGCCGACAAGCGCGGCTCGATCGAGAAGAAGCTCTTCGATCCGCACATCAACATCGCCGCCGGCGCGCGCTACCTGCGCGACCTGATCGCGATGTTCCCCGGCGACATCGGGCTCGCGCTCGCGGCCTACAACGCGGGCGAGGGCGCGGTCCAGCGCGCGGGCAACAAGATCCCGAACTACCGCGAGACGCAGAACTACGTGAAGACGGTGCTGCAGCTCTATGCCTACCTCAAGCCCTCCGTGGCTGCCGGCCGGGGCAGCAACGCGCCGGGCCGCGTGCGCATGGAACTGGCGGCACCGCGCGGCGGCGCGCTGGGTCGCGGGAACATGCCCCCGGCATCGGGTGCGATGCCGAAGTTGGCGGACCTGGCCGAGGCATCGCAGGCCGCCGAGGATGGCAGTGCCGCCCCGCTGAAGCTGTCCGATCGGATCTCGACGAAGCCATGAGGGCAGCGGTCACGCGCGGCGGGAGCTGATCGGAGGGCGTGGCACGGCCACTACACTTGCCGCTCTCACACAGTCTCTCTCGCAATGGATTCCCAACCGCCCCTCGATTTCCAGAACCCCGAAGAGGACGGGGCCCTCACACTGGCCGATTACGCGCAGACAGCGTACCTCGAATACGCGCTTTCGGTCGTCAAGGGCCGCGCGCTGCCCGATGTCAGCGACGGCCAGAAGCCGGTGCAGCGGCGCATCCTCTACTCGATGTCGCGCATGGGCCTCGGCTTCGGCGGCGCCAACGGCACCGTGGGCGCCAAGCCGGTCAAGAGTGCCCGCGTGGTCGGCGACGTGCTGGGCCGCTTCCATCCGCATGGCGACCAGGCCGCGTACGACGCACTCGTGCGCATGGCGCAGGACTTCTCGCAGCGCTACCCGCTGGTCGACGGCCAGGGCAACTTCGGCAGCCGCGACGGCGACGGCGCCGCGGCCATGCGCTATACCGAGGCGCGGCTGTCGCGCATCACCAGCCTGCTGCTCGATGAAATCGACGAGGGCACGGTCGACTTCATCCCCAACTACGACGGCTCCACGGAGGAGCCCCGCCTGCTGCCCGCGCGGCTGCCCTTCACGCTTCTGAACGGCGCCAGCGGCATCGCGGTCGGCCTCGCCACCGAGATCCCGAGCCACAACCTGCGCGAGATCGCCGACGCCTGCGTGGCGCTGATCAAGTCCAACGGCAAGTTCTCCGACGAGGAGCTGTTCGCGCTCGTGCCCGGCCCCGACTACCCCGGCGGCGCGCAGATCATCAGCGGCCCGGCCGAGATCGCGGAGGCCTACCGCACCGGCCGCGGCTCTCTGAAGGTGCGCGCGCGCTGGAAGATCGAGGAACTCGCGCGCGGCCAGTGGCAACTGGTGGTCAACGAGCTGCCCCCCGGCGTCAGCACGCAGAAGGTGCTGGAGGAAATCGAGGAGCTCACCAACCCCAAGGTCCGCGCCGGAAAGAAGGCGCTCACGGCCGAGCAGACCCAGCTCAAGGCGGCCGTGCTCGCGGTGCTCGACGTCGTGCGCGACGAGTCCAGCAAGGACGCGCCGGTGCGCCTGGTCTTCGAGCCCAAGACCTCGCGCATCAGCCAGGAGGAGTTCATCACCACGCTGCTGGCGCAGACCTCGCTGGAGAACTCCGCGCCCATCAATCTCACGATGGTGGGCATCGACGGCAAGCCGACGCAGAAGTCGCTGCGCCAAATGCTCAACGAGTGGATCGCCTTCCGCGAGATCACCGTCGAGCGCCGCTCGCGGCACCGGCTCGGCAAGGTGCAGGACCGCATCCACATCCTCGAGGGCCGGCAGCTGGTGCTGCTCAACATCGACGAGGTGATCGCGATCATCCGCGCCGCCGAGGACCCGAAGGCTGCGCTGATCGCGCGCTTCAGCCTCAGCGAGCGGCAGGCCGAGGACATCCTCGAGATCCGTCTGCGCCAGCTGGCGCGTCTGGAGGCCATCAAGATCGAGCAGGAGCTCAAGGGCCTGCGCGAGGACCAGAAGAAGCTCGAGGACATCCTCGCCAGCCCGGCCGCGCTGCGCCGCCTGCTGGTGAAGGAGATCGAGGCCGACGCGAAGAGCTTCGAGGATCCGCGCCGCACGCTGATCCAGGCCGAGAAGCGCGCGGTGGCCGAGGTGCGGGTGGTCGACGAGCCGGTCACGGTGATCGTTTCCCAGAAGGGCTGGGTGCGCACGCAAAAGGGCTGGGCCAGCGAGCGCGCCGCGGGCGCGGCAGCGCCCGAGTACAGCTTCAAGTCCGGCGATGCGCTCTACGGCGCCTTCGAGTGCCGCTCTGTCGACACGCTGCTGGTCTTCGGCACCGCCAAGGACAAGAGCGTGCGCGTCTACAGCGTAGCCGTGGCATCGTTGCCCGGCGGGCGCGGCGATGGCCAGCCGGTCACCACGCTGATCGACCTCGAGAGCGGCACGCACGTCGCGCACTACTTCGCGGGGCCGTCGGGTGCGGCGCTGCTGCTGTCCAGCACCGGCGGCTACGGCTTCATCGCCTCGGTCGAGAACATGATCTCGCGGCAGCGCGGCGGCAAGGCCTTCGTCGACGTGGGTGAAGGCGAGCAGCTGTGCCGGCCCTCGCTGGTCGGCGGCGCGAGCGGCGCGGAGCCGATGCCGCCGGCGACCCACGTGGCCTGCGCCTCGACGGGCGGGCGCATCCTGACCTTCGAGATCCTCGAGATGAAGGCGCTGCCCAAGGGCGGCCGCGGGCTCACGCTGATCGACCTCGATGCCAAGGACACGCTTGCGGGCGCCGCGGCCTACACGCGCAGCGTGAAGATCGTGGGCATCGGCCGCGGCGGCAAGGAACGCGAGGAGACGCTGGAGATCCGCAGCCTCAACAACGCCCGCGGCAGCCGCGCGCGAAAGGGCAAGGCAGCCGACCTGGGCTTCAAGCCGACCGATGTCGTGCGCGTGCTCTGAGGAAGACGGCGCATGATCGATTTCGGGCCGGTCGGCATCTTCGTCCTCGTCGTGACCAGCGCGGCGAGCTTCCTGCTTGCGCGCTGGCTGTCGAAGCGGCGGCGCGATTCGAAGCGCGAGCGCGAGCGGCGCAGCGAGGAGGCCTCGCAAAGCCGCCAGGTGCGGCGGGCGCGTGAGCGCAGGAAGGTGAATCGAGATCGATGATCGGCCCCGTGAACGCCGCATGCTCGGGCCCGCCGCTGCAACCACATATCGAGAGCCGCATCCTGGCGCTGCGCGAGCAGCGCGTGATGCTCGATGCCGATCTGGCCGTGCTCTACGACGTACAGACCAAGGTGCTGGTGCAGGCAGTCAAGCGCAATGCCGAACGCTTCCCTTCCGATTTCATGTTTCAACTGTCCCCCGAGGAATGGACGGGTTTGAGGTCACAAACTGTGACCTCAAACACCGGCCGCGGCGGCAGGCGTACCGCGCCCTATGTGTTCACCGAGCAGGGCGTGGCGATGCTGTCCTCGGTGTTGAACAGTGCACGCGCCATCGCAGTGAACATCGAGATCATGCGCACTTTCGTGCGGGTTCGAGCGCTGGCCACTACGCACCAGGACTTGGCGAAGCGCCTGAGCGAGCTGGAGGAGAAAACGGAGTTGCTGGACATGCGACATGACTCTTTCAGCCGCAACATGCGCAATCAACTGCGCCAGGTGTTCGATGCGATCAAGGCACTGACGGCACCACCCGACTCGCCCAAGCGACCCATCGGGTTCGTGACGCACGAGGAGAAGAAGAACAAGGCTTCGGGCGGGGAGTAGCCCGCAGGCATTACCTCAGGCCCTCCCACCACAGCGCATTGCTCCGCGGCCGCCCGATCGTCAGCACCTCCCCGATCACCGGCGTCGCCAGCTCGATCTTCTTCGCCTGCGCCAGCTTGGCGATGCGGTCCAGCGGATCGCGCCACGTGTGGAAGGCAAGGTCGAAGGTGCTGTTGTGCACCACGTACAGCACCTTGCCGCGCAGATCCTCGAAGGCGCGCACGCTCTCTTCGGGCGTCATGTGCACCGAGGGCCAGTACGCGTCGTAGGCGCCGTTCTCCATCAGCGCCAGGTCGAAGCCGCCGAAGCGTTCGCCGATCTGGCGGAAGCCTTGGAAGTAGCCCGAGTCGCCGCTGTAGAAGATGCGCTTGCCGCCACTCTCGACGATCCACGAAGCCCACAGCGTCTTGTTGCGGTCGTTGAGCGTGCGGCCCGAGAAATGCTGGGCCGGCGTGGCCGTGAGCCGCACGCCGTCGTGCTCCGTGCCCTGCCACCAGTCGAACTCGGCCACGCGCTCGGGCGGAACGCTCATCTCCAGCAGCCGGGCACGAACGCCGAGCGGCACGAAGTAGCGCTGCACGCGCTGCGCCAGGTACTCGATGGTCGGAACGTCGAGGTGGTCGTAGTGGTCGTGCGAGAGGATCAGCCCCTCGATGGGCGGCAGTTGCTCGAGCGTGATCGGTGGCTGGTGGAAGCGCTTCGGCCCGACGAACGAGAAAGGCGAGGCGCGGTTGCCGAAGACCGGATCGATCAGCCAGTACTTGCCGCGCAGCTTGAGCAGGTGCGAGGAATGGCCGAGGCGGATCACGTGGTTGCCCTCGGGGTCCAGCGCTTCGAGCTGCGCCGCGTCCAGTTCCTGCACGGGGATGGGATCGATCGGCACCGTCCCGGTCTTGGTGCCGGCAAAAAAGCGGGACCAGATCCTCCACGAGTTGGCCGAGGGCAGGGCCTGCGGGTTGGGCAGGTTCTGGAAGCTGCAGTCCTTGAACTGCGGGGAAGCCGCGTACGGCGTTTCACAGGCGCTGCTCGCGGTGGTGGCGCAGCCGGCCGCGAGGCTGAAGGTCGCAGCCAGGATGAGGCTCTTGCAGAGGAGGGCGTTGGGCATCTGGGCTTGGATGGGGGGAGGGCGATTGCGGCGAGAGCTTACCTGCGATCCGGCATAGACCATTCGCGGCATTGCCGCCCCTTGCCATGCATGAAATATTCCATGCCGAACGACGAGGAGCCGCATGGACGAAGCGATCCGCAAGCTGGTCACGGCCCGCCGCGAGGCGCTCTCGGGCGCCGATGACGGGCGGCGGCCCTGGGGCCTGGCGCTGTCGGGCGGAGGCATCCGAAGCGCCACCTTCTGCCTGGGCCTGCTCAAGTCGCTGGCCGCGCGCCGGCAGTTGCTCGAATTCGACCTGGTCTCCACCGTCTCCGGCGGCGGCTATATCGGCGCCACGCTGGGGCGGCTGTGCTCCAACGCGAAATCGGCTGCCGAGGTGCGCGAGATCGAGCGTGCCTTCGGCGATGTCGATCGCGCACGCTTCGGCTGGTGGCTGCGCGGCAACGGCCGCTACCTGATTCCGGGCGGCCTGCGCGACACCCTTTTCGCGGGTGCGCTCTACCTGCGCAACCTGCTGGGCACCCACATCGAGATCGCGATCGCCGCCAGCCTGATCGGCATGGTGCTGGCCGCCATCAACCTGCTGCTGTGGGACTCGGTGTTCCGCGCGGTCGATCTCAACAGCGTGCCGCCCGATTCCGTGGTCGGCGTCAGCGACCTGGGCAGCGTGCATTCGCTGCGCCTGCTGGTCCAGTGGGCGACGCAATGGCCCACGTTGTGGTTCACGCTGGTGGGGCCCTTCCTCGCCTCGATCGTGCTGGCGTGCGCCTACTGGTCGGTGCGCGACAGGCAGTCCATCGGCTCGATGCTGCTGCAGGTGGCGATGTGGTGTGCACTCGCCGCCGGCGCCTGCTGGGTCGGGCCGCAACTGGTGCGCCACTACAGCGGGCCGCTGTGGCTCGCCCCGGTCTTCGTCGGCTTCGCGCTGTGCTGGGTGCTGGCGCTGCTGTGGGTGCTGTGGCGCAGCCGGAAGCGCTCCCCCGCGCAGCTGCGCAACGACCTCACCGACGGACTCGCCTCGGTGATCAACACCGCGCTGCTGATCGTGATGCTGGGCCTGCTCGACCGCGTGGGCTGGTGGATCGCGGCCGAAAGCCAGGACCTGCGCGCCTCCTACGGCGCCGCCTTGCTGCTGGTGGCCGCGGCGCTGCGCGGCGTGTTGCCGATGCTGCTGTCGCAGAAGCAGCAGGCACCCGGCATCGGCAAGTCGCTGACGCTCAGCCTTGCCAGCCTGGCAGGCCTGCTGCTGGCCTTCTGCCTCGCGGCCTGGTGGGTGGGCGTGGTGTATGCGGCGACGCTGCTGCCGGTGTTCACGCCGGCCGGCCTGGACTTCTCGCGCGGCTGGGTCTGGCTGGGCACCATCTTCGTCATCGTCTTCAGCTATGCGCTGGTGACGGGGCGCAACTTCGGCTTCCTCAACGTTTCCTCGCTGCACATGTTCTACAAGGCGCGGATCGTGCGCGGCTACCTGGGCGCGGCCAATGCGCGGCGCCTTGGCGCGAGCCCGACCGAGCAGGTCTCGGGGCTGGAGCCGCCGCAGGTGCCGGTGGGGGAGGTCGATCCGGAGGACGACATTTCCCAATTGCGGTACGCCCCGCACCTGCACGGCGGGCCGGTGCACCTGGCCAACGTCTGCATCAACCAGACGCACGACACCAAGCAGAAACTCTTCAACCGCGATCGGCGCAGCCTGCCGCTCACCATCGGTCCGCAGGGCTGGATGCAGGCCGGCGGCGCCGGCTGGGCGCAGGCGCACGGCGACGGTGCGCTCACCCTCGGCGCATGGACAGCGATCTCGGGCGCCGCCTTCGCGCCCGGCCTCGGCCGCCTGACCAAGCGCGGCATCGCGGCACTGTCGGTCTTCGCGGGCCTGCGCCTGGGCTACTGGTGGAACAGCGCCGAGGCCGGCGTCGTGCAGAGCGGCGCCGCGGTGCATGGCAGTCCGCTGCTGATGAAGACGCGCTTCATGCTGCTCGAATGCTTCGGCATCTTTCCCGGCAGCAGCTCCGCCAACTGGTACCTGAGCGACGGCGGCCACTTCGAGAACACCGGCGCCTACGCGCTGCTGCGCCAGGAGGCCTCGCTGATCGTGATCGCCGATTGCGGCGCCGATCCGGACTACCGCTTCTGCGATCTCGAGATCCTGATCCGCCGCGCCCGCATCGACCTCAACGCCGAGATCACCTTCATGAAGCCGCGGCCCGGCGCCGACTGGGCGCACCTGGGCGCCTTCGGTTCGCTCAACGACCTGGCCTCGACCCACAGCCAGGCCTGCCTGGCGCTGGCGCAGGTGCGCTACGCCAGCGGCGCGACCGGGCAGATCGTGCTGGTCAAGCCCAACGTATCGGCCGCGCTGCCGGTGGACCTGGTCAACTTCAAGGCCGCCAACCCGCTGTTCCCGCAGCAGCCCACCACGGACCAGTTCTTCGACGAGGCGCAATGGGAGAGCTATTTCCGCCTCGGTGCCGAGATCGGCACGCGACTGGAAGGCGAGATGCTGGCGGAGGTGGCGAAGGGCGCCCCCGGCATGTTCGTGCCGGACGACGGCCAGCCGCAGGCGCTGGCGAAGGTCGCCGCGCAGGGCGACGGCGAGGCGTCCGCCAAGGACAGCGCCGCCGCCACCGCCGCCGCCGTGGGCTCGATGAGCCGCCTGCAGGCGCGTGTGATGCGGGCGGGCGCGGTCACTGCGTCGGTGGGCATCGGCACGGCCGCGACCTTCGCTGTAGCGGCGTGGCAGGGCATCGACAGCTGGCGCGCGCAGCGTGCCGAGACCGAGAAGGCCGAGAACAGCTCCTTCCAGGAACTCACCGAGCGCTGGGCCCGCCTGCAGGCGAGCGCCTCGGGCGGCGCTTCGGCGCAACTGGCGGCCGAGCTGCTGCGCACCGGCGACCTGCTGTGCCGCGACGGCCGCGACAACTTCATGGCCAAGTTCCGGCTCTCGGTGCGCATCGTGGACGACGCGAAGCAGGCTTGCGCCAAGGAGCCCCTGGACCAGCGCGCGCCGGCCTGCACGCGCCTGCTCGATGCGGGCAACGGCATCGACTGCCTGCAACCTGCGCAGGCGCCGCCCTGCGCGCCGCGCTACTGGGCGCGCGACTACACAGGCCAGGTCGGCTCCAAGCAGAACTGCAGCGGCATCCTGCCCGCGCCCTGGCCCGCGGTGGTGTGGCTGCGCGACCGCATCCAGGACACGGATCAGGGCGAGGTGCAGGTGGCGGCGGGCCAGCCGCCTGCGGCGGCGCCGTCGGCGCCGTCGGCGCCGTCCTATCCGGGGCCGGTGCCAGGGGCGGTCGTCCAGCCGTCGAACGGGATCGAGGCGCCCCCGCCTCCGCCGCCGCCGCCGCCCGCGGCCGACGTCTGCGCCGGCACGGTGGTCTACATCCAGCTCTACGGCCCCGCGCTGCGCGACAAGGCGCGCAGCTGGCGCGGCCCCTGGCGCACGCTGGGCGCCTCGGTGCCGCCCATCGAGGACGTGCTGAGCACCTCGCGCCGGGCCGGACGCTCGCCGCCGGTGGGCCATCCGGAGCCCACCGTGATCATCCGCGACGAAAAGACCCGCTCCTGCGCCGAGGCCCTCATCCAGACCGCAGCCTCGCCCACCGGCCAGCCCTGGGCGATCAAGCTGCGGCCGCAGGCGGGCGCCGAGACGAAGAGCAACATCGAAGTGTGGCTGCCGCGCACCGGCGGGCCGCTGGCGAACTGAAGAAGGTACGAGTGCTCGTCCCCGCACAAGGAGAAGAACCATGGCGACCCTCGGCAAGCCCGTCGTGATCGTGCGCCCGGAGCAGCTCGGCTTCGGCGAGCGCAGCGTGAGCCCCTCGGACTTCGGCTGGCACATGCTGGCGGAGGGAGACTCGTGGTTCTCCTTCGGTTCGCTCCTCGGCAACAACCTGCTCAACCGGCTGGGCTTCACGCGCAGCACGCTGGTCACGAACACGGCGCGCCCGAGCAACACGCTGGCCCATGTGGCCGACTGGTGGCACGACCCGGCCTTCTCGACCCTGATCGCGGGCGGGCGGCGCGGCCGCCAGGGCTGGGCCTTCGATGCGATCCTGCTGAGCGGCGGCGGCAACGACCTGATCGATGCGATCAACGATCGCCTGGTCGACCAGCAGTTGCTGCGCCTGTTGCCGCCAGGCAGCGACCCGGCCTTGCCCGAGGACTGCATCCATCCCGAGGCCTGGGCGGCCTTCGAGACCTACCTGCGCACCAACTTCGCGATGGTGTCGCAGCTGGCCTCGGGCAGCCGGCAGAACGCTGGCACGCCGATCTTCGTCCACACCTACGCCTACCCCACGCCCAACGATGCGCCCGCGGCGCCGGGCAGCGGGCCCGGGCTGCTGCCGGCCCTGGAGGCGCACCGTATTCCCGAGCCGATGCACCGGCCCCTGGCCGACCACCTGATCGACCGCCTGGCCGGAGTGATGCGCACGCTGGGCCTTGCGAACGTGCATGTGATCGACACCCTCGGCACGCTGAACCGCGCGGCGGCCGGCGCCCGCGGCGACAGCAACGACTGGCTCAACGAGATCCACCCCAACCCGCAGGGCTACGGCAAGCTGGCGTTGGCGTGGCGCGCCGCCATCGAGGGTGTGATCGCTCCCTGAAGGAGGCCCGGGCGGACCACGCCGAGCGCGTGGCGGGCGATCATGGCCTCCTCGTCGGTCGCGATCACCCAGGCGCTGGCTTGGGAGCCCGGGGCCGAGATCTCCCGGTCCTCCCGTCCTTCGGGCTGCGCGTCGGCATCGAATGCGATGCCGAGCCAGCCCAGGCCCGCCAGCACTTCGGCACGCACCCGCGCCGAGTTCTCGCCGATGCCGCCGGTGAAGACCAGGGCATCGATGCCGCCCAGCGACGCCGCGAGCGCGCCGGCCTCGCGCCGGATGCGGCCGCAGAAATACGCGATGGCCTCGCGGGCGTGCGGGTCCTCCGAAGACTCCAGCGCGCGCATGTCGTGCGAGATGCCCGACAGGCCCTTGAGGCCCGACTCCTTGTAGAGCAGGTCCGACAGCCGCGCCGCGTCGTAGCCGTGCGTTTCGATCAGGTGCAGCAGCACGCCCGGGTCGATCGCGCCGCAGCGCGTGCCCATCGGCAGGCCGTCGAGCGCGCTGAAGCCCATCGTCGTGTCGATCGATCGTCCGCCGCGCAGTGCGCACATCGACGCGCCGTTGCCCAGGTGCGCGACGATCACCCGACCCGCCGCCGCGCGCGGCGACAGCTCGGCCAGGCGCCCGGCGATGTACTCGTAGGAAAGGCCATGGAAGCCGTAGCGGCGGATGCCCGCGTCGAAATAGTCGCGCGGCAGCGCATAGGCTTCGCCCAGGAAGCCGCCGCCGCGGTGGAAGGCGGTGTCGAAGCACGCCACCTGCGGCACGCCGGGGAAGACCCGGCGGGTGGTCTCGATGCCCGCGATGTTGCTCGGCAGGTGCAGCGGCGCCATCGGCACCAGCGTGCGCAGGGTCGCCAGCATCGCGTCGTCGATCAGCGTCGCCGTGCTGAAGCGGGATGCGCCATGTACCACGCGATGTCCGATCGCGGCAAAGTGCAGCAGAGGAAAATGGGCCTGCATGAGCTCGATGATCGCGGCCAGTGCGTCGCCATCGTTGCGCACCTTGCCCGCGGGCAGGGCTGCGTCGTGCAGCACGCGGCCGTCCGCGGCTTTTGCCTTGAGCTGCGCGTTGCCGCCCACGCCATCGACATGGCCCGCGGCGGCACGCTGGAGCAATCCGTTGGCGCCGATCGAGAACAGCGCGAACTTGATCGACGAGGAGCCGGCGTTGAAGGTGATGATGTGCTCGGACATGAGGGTTGCTCGTCAGCCCGCCTTCGCGGCGCTCTCGCCGTGGCGTATCCAGTGGTCGTAGAGCAGCGCCAGCGCGCAGGAGGCCAGGCGGGCACGGTCGTTGTCGGCCCGGCTGGTCAGGATCACCGGCACCTTCGCGCCCACCACCAGCCCGGCCGCCTCGGCCCGCGTGACGAAGGTGAACTGCTTGGCCAGCATGTTGCCGGCCTCGATGTTGGGCACCACCAGCACGTCGGCCCGGCCCGCGACCGAGGACACGATGCCCTTGCTGCGCGCGGCCTCGAGGTCCACGGCATTGTCCATCGCGAGCGGGCCGTCGACGATGCCGCCGCGGATCTGGCCCCGGTCGGCCATCTTGGCCAGGATTGCGGCGTCGAGCGTCGAGGGAATGTTCAGGTTCACTGTTTCGACCGCGGAAAGCACGCCCACGCGCGGCTGCGCGACGCCGCACGCAAGCGCCAGGTCGATCGCGTTCTGGACGATGTCGACCTTCGCGGCGAGGTCTGGCGCGATGTTGATCGCCGCATCGGTGATGAAGATCAGGTTGCGCAGCGTGGGCGCGTCCATCGCGAAGACATGGCTGAGCCGCCGCTGGCCGCGCAGGCCGCCGTCCTTCTTCACCACTTCGGCGAGCAGCTCGTCGGAATGCAGGTTGCCCTTCATCACCGCGCCGGCCTTGCCCTGGTGGACGAGGGCGACCGCGTGGGTTGCCGCGTCGTGCGGCAGCGGCATGTCGACCGGCGGGTACGCGCCGATGTCGGCGCCCAGCGCTTCGGCGGCCGCGCGGATCTTCTTCGCGTCGCCGATCAGCAGCGGCTGGATCAGGCCCCGCTGCGCCGCCAGCAGCGCACCCGCAAGCGAGTTGCGGTCGTCGGGGCAGACCACGGCCGTGGCCAGCGGGGGCAGGGTGGCGGCGATCTCGATCAGCCGGCCGAAGTGGTCGTGCTGGTCGAGGATCAGGCTCGGGAGGTCGCGCGCCTCGGTGTAGTGCACCTCGGTGGGCGCCAGCACTTCGGCGCTGCCGCCGCACACCACCGTGCCGTCGGGCCGGCTGACCAGCGTCTCGAAGCTGGCGAGCGGCGCCTCGCCCTTGCCGGTACAGCGCACCGAGACCCGGAGAGGGTCGCCGAGATGCACGCGCTGATCCTCGAAGCGCAGAGTCTGGCTGCGGTACAGCGTGCCCGACCCGGGCAGCAGGTTGCCGAGCACCGCGGAAATCAGCGAGGCGACCCACATCGATGGAGCGACCACGGTGCAGGCATCGCGGCCATCGAGTTCGGGCAGCGTCAGCGGGTTGGTGTTGCCGGAGGCGTACGCGAACAGGAACAGGTCCTGCTCGGTGCATACGCGCTCGATGGTGGCGCTCTGTCCGGGCTCGAGCTCGCTCCAGGTGACGTTGCGGATCGTGGCGGTGCTGTTCTGCATTCGATTTTCAAGAGGGTTCTCTACAGGCCAGGTGTGCCGCATGGCAACAACGTGACGTGGCGCGCCCGCGGGGCTTCAGTCCGACCCGGGGCGCCACACCCTCGCCAGCACCGCGAGCCGGCTCTTGAAACCGTGCCGCTCGTCCGAGAGCGCGTCGATGAAGTCCGACAGGCGCTTGGATTTGATCGTGGTGTAGAGGGTCAGCCAGGTGGTGAGTGCGCCCACGAAGCCGAACCATAGCAGCTTCTGCCACAGCGGCGCGTCCGCCTCGGCCAGCAAATTCATCCCGAGAAAGCCTGTGGTGACCGTGCCGATCAGGCCGAAGAGCGTGACCACCGTGAGCCGCACCACCGTGTTGGCCTGCCGGCGCAGGCTGTCGGCGTCGAGGTAGGTGTTCATGTCCGCGATGCGCTCCTTGACCTCCTCGTAGAGCGGGTCGAGCGCCAGGTGCGTGGTGCACAGGCGCGAGAGCGCGCGCACCTGCGCCTGCTCCGAGATCTCGTGGAACCAGTAGCGGTGCGTGAAGCGCAGGAAGCCCTCGAAGCTTGCGCGGATGGCGCGCTTGAAGCGCTTGACGCTGGCCACGTCGTGCACGTCGAGGCGGCGCAGCGCCTCGACCAGGCGATCGGAGAACATCAGCAGCGCCGCCTTCTGGAAATGCGCGATGAGGAACACCAGGAAGTGCTGGTGCCGGAACTGCGCCAGCACGCCGCGGTCGCGGCAGCAGAAGAACTCGGAATCCGCCGTGCCGACCACCACCAGCGAGCGGCCGCTGCACAGGTAGCGCGTGTTCGGCGCGCTGCCGGCATCGACCCAGAAGCGGTCGTAGCAGTAGCGCTGCTCGAAGTCGGCGAGCTGCTCCTCGCCGAAGGGCAGGGGGCCGTTGCTGCCCACCGCGGGCTCGGAGGCACCGGTGACGAGCGCCAGCCGGATGAAGTCGGTGCGCGAGAGCTTGCGCGGATCGTCGAGGGCGAGATAGGCCATCAGCGGCATGCGGTAGTACTCGAGCTGGCGGAAGCGCAACCCGCCGGGCTCTTGCGAATGGTCGCTCACCAGGGGCTGCATCAGCCAGGCCCAGTGCGCTGCCATGCGCGGCGCGCGGTGCTCGGCCACGTGCTCCAGGAAAAGGTCGCGCTGCTGCGCGTCGGAAGTCGCGAGCACGCCCCCGCCGGCGTCCAGCCACTCGACGCTGGCCATGCAGTGGAGCGCCGCGCCCTGCGCATCCCAGCCGCCGGGGTAGGCGCGGCCGAAGCGGTAGAGCACCTCCTGCGCCTGCGCAAGGCTCAGGTCGTCCACGCCGATCTCCATGTTGAGCATCACCACGTCGACGTCGAAGAAGAAGTACAGGTCCGTGTGCACCACTTGCAGCGTGATGGGCGCTTCACCGGGCCGCGTGACCACGCGCACGGCCGCGAGGTCGCGCCGGCGGAAGACGCGCATCGGCGACTCCCCGCCCGTGCCGCCGGCCTCGCCGCCGCGGCGGCCTTCGCCGTAGAGGAAGCGCTGCACATAGGGGAGGAAGCTCACGAACTCGTTGTAGTGGCGTTCGTGGAAGCCGTCGCTGCTGCCTGTGTATTCGTCGAACTCCTCGCGCCACGGCGAGGCATCGCCCAGCGCCTGCAGCAGTTGCCAGGGACTGCGGCGCTGCTGCTCACCCTTGACCGGCATCAGGCGCAGCGGCCACAGGAGGGTGCCGCGCAGGTGGCGCACGGCGGGCGGCGCCCCGGCGCCGAGGGTCTGGGTAGCGCCTTGCAGCGTGCCGGTGATCTGCATCGCGCCAGTGTAGGCATGAGCGCGCGCGAAGGGCGCCGAAGAGGCCGACTAGGGGAATCCCCAATATGGCTCTGAAACCGGTTTCATATACTTGGCCCTCTGCACATCGAGGCTCCGCTCCGGTATCCCTTCCGCCGCGCAACGCGCCATCCCGAACCCCCTTCGCCCGTGAACTACCAATTCCAGTTCGATGCCGTCTTCGCCGCCTGGCCGCTGCTGCTGAAGGGCACGTGGATCACCATCCAGCTGTCGCTCGTGGCCACGCTGCTGGGCCTGGTGGTGGCGATCTTCTGCGCCTGGGGCAAGACCTCGGGGCCGGGCTGGCTGCGCTTCATCGTCAATGCCTACATCGAGGTGATCCGCAACACGCCCTTCCTGGTGCAGCTGTTCTTCTTTTTCTTCGCGCTGCCGGCCATCGGGCTGCGCTGGTCGCCGTACACGGCGGCGCTCACCGCCATGGTGGTCAACCTCGGCGCCTACGCGACCGAGATCATCCGCGCCGGCATCGAGTCCATTCCCAAGGGCCAGATCGAGGCCGGCCGGGCGCTCAACCTCAAGCCCTGGGAGATCTTCCGCTTCGTCATCATCAAGCCGGCGCTGAAGGCCATCTACCCGGCGCTCACCAGCCAGTTCATCCTGCTCATGCTGAGCTCGGCCGTGGTGTCGGTGATCTCGGCCGACGACCTCACCTCGGTCGCGGCCAACCTGCAGTCGCAGACCTTCCGCAGCTTCGAGATCTACATCGTGGTGGCGGGCATCTACCTGGCGCTCGCGATGTCGTTCTCGGTGCTCTTCAAGGTGATCTACAGACGCACGCTCAACTACCCGGACCGGCGCTGAGGCACAGACATCCATGCGTACCTTCGGCTTTTCAGATTTCCTCTTCATCCTCGAGGCCGCCAGGTGGACCCTGGCGCTGTCGCTGATCGCCTTCATCGGCGGCGCGATCCTGGGGCTCGTGATCGCGCTGGCGCGCACCTCGGAGAGCAAGACCGCGCGGGTGCTCTCCACGGGGTTCATCCAGATCTTCCAGGGCACGCCGCTGCTGCTGCAGCTGTTCCTGATCTTCTTCGGCGCGCCGGTGATGGGCTTCGCCATCAACCCGTGGGTCGCCGCCGGGGTGGCGCTGGTGCTCAACAGCGCGGCCTTCCTCGGCGAGATCTGGCGCGGCTGCATCGAGGCCATCCCGCGCGGCCAGACCGAGGCCGCGCACGCGCTCAACCTGGGCTACGCGAGCCGCATGCGCGACGTGGTGCTGCCCCAGGCCTTCAAGATCGCGCTGCCGCCCACCGTGGGCTACGTGGTGCAGATCATCAAGGGCACTTCGCTCGCCGCCATCATCGGCTTCACCGAGGTCACCCGGGCCGGGCAGATCATCAACAACGCCACCTTCCAGCCGCTGTACGTGTTCACCACGGTGGCTGCGATCTACTTCGTCATCTGCTGGCCGCTGTCGCTGATGGCGGCGCACATGGAGCGCAAGCGCGCCCGGACACTGGCGCGCTGAGCCTGCTTCCTTCTTTTCCGTTCAATCCTAGGAGACCCTTTCCATGACCTTCTTCACCACCCGCCGTGCCGCGATCGCAGCCCTGGGGCTCGGCGCCGCGCTGACCGCCTTCGCACCGCTCGCCTCGGCCCAGACCGTGGCCGACATCAAGAAGAAGGGCGAAGTCACGATCGGCATGCTGGTCGACTTCCCGCCCTACGGCACCACCAACGCGCAGAACCAGCCCGACGGCTACGACGCCGATGTCGCCAAGCTGCTGGCCAAGGACTGGGGCGTCAAGGCCAACATCGTGCCGGTCACCGGCCCCAACCGCATTCCCTTCCTGCTGACCAACAAGGTCGACCTGCTGGTCGCCTCGCTGGCGGTGACGCCCGAGCGCGCGAAGCAGGTGCAGTTCTCGCAGCCCTATGCCGCGGCCACCATCGTCCTCTACGGCAAGAAGGGCAGCAACATCAAGAGCGCGGCCGACCTGAAGGGCGTGCGCGTCGGCGTGGCACGTGCCAGCACTCAGGACGTGGCCGTGACCAAGGCCGCGCCCGAGGGCACCGAGATCCGCCGCTTCGACGACGACGCCTCGGCCATGCAGGCGCTGATCTCAGGGCAGGTCGACGCCATCGGCTGCTCCGTCACCGTGGCAGCGCAGATCGCCAAGCGCGTGCCCGCCGACACCTTCGAGAACAAGTTCACCCTCGTGCAGCAGGCCATGGCCATCGCCATGCGCCCGGGCCAGGACGACCTGCTGAAGAACGTCAACGAGTTCGTGTCGAAGAACACGGCCAACGGCGAGCTGAACAAGCTGTACAACAAGTGGCTGCAGACGGACCTGCCGAAGCTCAACTGAGCCCGGACAGAGAAACCCGAGACAGGAGCTCAACCTCATGACGGACGCAGTCGCGACACACGCAGGCGCCGAGTCGATCATCCGCATGGAAGCGGTGAACAAGTGGTACGGCACTTTCCAGGTGCTGACCGACATCGACCTGTCGGTGCGCACCGGCGAGCGCATCGTGATCTGCGGGCCCTCGGGCTCGGGCAAGTCGACGCTGATCCGCTGCATCAACCGGCTCGAGACGGTGCAGAAGGGCAAGATCGTGGTCGACGGCATCGAGCTCACGGCCGGCGGGAAGAATGTCGACGCGGTGCGCGCCGAGGTCGGCATGGTGTTCCAGCAGTTCAACCTGTTCCCGCACCTGACCATCCTGCAGAACTGCACGCTGGCGCCGATGCGCTCGCGCGGAATGTCGAAGGAAGAAGCCGAGCAGGTGGCGATGAAGTACCTCACGCGGGTGCGCATCCCGGAGCAGGCCCACAAGTACCCGAGCCAGCTCTCCGGCGGCCAGCAGCAGCGCGTGGCGATCGCCCGGGCGCTGTGCATGTCGCCCAAGATCATGCTGTTCGACGAGCCCACGTCGGCACTCGACCCCGAAATGGTCAAGGAAGTGCTCGACACCATGATCGGCCTGGCCGAGGACGGCATGACCATGCTGTGCGTGACGCACGAAATGGGCTTCGCGCGCAGCGTGGCCGACCGCGTGATCTTCATGGCCGATGGCAAGATCGTCGAGCAGGCGCCGCCGGGCGAATTCTTCGGCAGTCCGAAGCACGAGAAGACCCGGCAGTTCCTGGGGCAGATTCTCAGTTCGCACCAGGCATGACGAGCTCTCCCCCAGGTTGGCCCAAGTCCGGTGGCCGCCCATCCGTGTTCCCCGAAGGAGAGGTGTCGATATGAACGTCCTCATTTCCCTGTCGTCGTTTGGCGCGGCCGAAGTGGGGCGGCATGGGCAGCTGTGGTGTACGCGGTTGGCGCTGGAAGCGGGCGCGGACAGTGTGGAGGTGCGTGGCGAGCTGTTGCGTGACGCGGCCGCCGAGTTGCCTGCATTGGCCGGGCTGGCGTCGGTTTATTCGAGTCCTGAGGGACTCTGGGCGCATGACGGCGCGTTGGACGAAGGAGCGCTCGCGCGTGGCCTGGCTGCGGCGAGCGTCCTGCGCGCGCATCGGCTCAAGATGTCGATCGGCGCCTACGACGCGAGCTCGCAGGGCTCGCTGGCGCGGCTCAAGGAACTGCTCGACGACCAGGCGTTCGAGGTCGAGCTGTTGATCGAGAACGACCAGACCGTGAAGGCCGGCACGCTGCCCGCGCTGCAGGCCTTTTTCGGCGCGGCCGATGCGGCCGGGCTCGACCTGGGCATGACCTTCGACATGGGTAACTGGCACTGGCTGGGCGAATGCCCACTCGCTGCCGCCGAGGCGCTGGCGCCTCGGGTGCGCTATGTGCACTGCAAGGGCGTGCAGCGCCTGCCCGCCAAATGGGTGGCAGTGCCGCTGGCCGAATCGCTGGCGCCCTGGCGCGCGGTGCTGCGGGCCCTGCCCGGGGACGTGCCGCACGCCATCGAATACCCGTTGGCCGGCGACGACCTGCTCGCCGTCACGCGCGAGCAGGTCGCGCAGATCCGTTCGCTTCGCTGAAAGCTGCGCGATGACGAAACCCGCCTTCGATGTCGCGCTGTTCGGCGAAGCCATGCTGCTGCTGGTGGCCGACCAGCCCGGCCCGATCGAGAACGCGACCGGCTTCCACAAGCGTACCGCCGGCGCCGAGACCAACGTCGCGATCGGCCTCTCGCGGCTCGGCCTGAAGGTCGGCTGGGCCAGCCGGCTCGGCACCGATTCGATGGGCCGCTCGCTGCTGGCCACCATGCGGGCCGAGGGCATCGACTGCTCGCACGTGATCAGCGATCCGGCCCAGCGCACCGGCTTCCAGTTCAAGGGTCGCGTGACCGACGGCAGCGACCCGCCGGTCGAGTACCACCGCAAGGGCTCGGCCGCGAGCCACATGGGCCCGGCGGACGTCGACGAGCCCTGGCTGCGCTCGGCGCGGCACCTGCATGCGACTGGCGTGTTCGCCGCCATCTCCGACACCAGCCTGCAGGCGGCGCTGAAGAGCATGGACGTGATGCGCGCGGCCGGCCGCACGATCTCGTTCGACCCGAATCTGCGGCCCACGCTGTGGTCCTCGACCGAGACCATGCGCCACTGGATCAACGAGCTGGCCTCCCGCGCGGACTGGGTGCTCCCCGGCATGGAAGAGGGCCTGCTGCTCACCGGCCAGTCCACGCCCGAGGGGGTGGCACGCTTCTACCGCGAACGCGGTGCGAAGCTGGTGGTGGTCAAGCTCGGCGCGCAGGGCGCCTATTACGATAGCGATGCGGCGGGCACCGGCCGCGTCGACGGCTTCCCCGTGGCGCAGGTGGTCGACACCGTCGGGGCCGGAGATGGCTTCGCAGTGGGCGTGGTCAGCGCGCTGCTTGAAGGCAGGCCGGTGGCCGAGGCGGTGCGCCGCGGCGCCTGGATCGGCGCTCGCGCCGTGCAGGTATTGGGCGACACCGAAGGCCTGCCGACGCGGGCCCAACTGGACGAAGCGAGGCTGTGATGCGCAAGAAGGTTCTGGTCTTTCGCGAGCTGCCCGATGACCAGCTGGCGCGCCTGCAGGCCGCGCACGAGGTCACGGTCGCCAATCCGCGCACCGCCGCGCAGCTCGGCGCTTTCGAGGCTGCGTTGCCGCAGGCGCAGGGCCTGATAGGCTCCAGCTTCCCGGTCGATGAGGCGCTGCTCGCGCGCGCACCCAGGCTGGAGGTGATCTCCAGCGTCTCCGTCGGCGTGGACAACTATGCGCTGGCAGCGCTGCACGCGCGGGGCATCCTGCTGTGCCACACGCCCGGCGTGCTCGACGAGACGGTGGCCGACACCGTCTTTGCGCTGCTGATGGCGACCAGCCGCCGCGTGGTGGAGTTGTCGAACCTGGTGCGCGAAGGCCGCTGGACGAAGAACATCGGCGAGGACCTGTTCGGCTACGACGTGCACGGCAAGACGCTGGGCCTGCTGGGCTTCGGCCGCATCGGCCAGGCCATTGCCCGGCGCGCGGCCCTGGGCTTCGGCATGCCTGTGCTCTACCACGCGCGGCGCGCCGTCGACCTGGCGGCGCAGGCGCCCGAGCTGCTGGGCCGGGCCGCGCACACGCCGCTCGACGAACTGCTGGCGCGCGCCGACATCGTGGTCGCCATGCTGCCGCTGTCGGACAGCACGCGCGGCATGATCGATGCGCGCGTGTTCGGCCGCATGAAGCCGGGCGCGATCTTCGTCAACGGGGGGCGCGGGGCTACGGTGGAGGAGCCCGCGCTGCTGGCCGCGCTCGACCAGGGCACGTTGCGGGCCGCCGGGTTGGATGTGTTCGCCACCGAGCCGCTGCCTGAGGATTCGCCGCTGCGCACCCATCCGCGCGTGACGCCGCTGCCGCACATCGGCTCGGCCACACACGAGACCCGGCATGCGATGGCCGAACTGGCCACCACCAATCTGCTGAAGGGGCTTGCTGGCGAGCGGCCGCTGGCCGTTTACGACACTGCGGGGTTTGTGTGAGCTGCCGTTTGGGTGAGTTGGTCGGGCGCGCTTGTTGTGAGGCTGGAGCCGGGATTTCGCCCCGGCGGGCGAGTC
>NZ_LMTS01000069.1:0-7023 GCF_001541225.1 Variovorax sp. WDL1
TGTCCTGGTCGTAGTCCGTCGTGTCGCGAGTGCCGTCGTCACGGCGCACGTCGAGAGAATCGATGCGGCCCTGGGTGTCGAAGGCCGCGGTGCGGCTGGCATAGTCGGCATCGTTTCCTGCGCCATCGACCTGTGTCGACTGCGTGGCCACGCCGTCGGCGTTGTATTCGTTCGTTTGGGCATCCGCGGCATTGTCGCCGTCGCCCCGAATCGTCTCGGTGAAACTGCCGTCGTTGTTCAGACGCAGTTCGGAATGGGTGGGGTCCTTGGTGGGCGTGCTGTTTGGCGGTGTTTCGAAAAGCTCCGGATGGCTTCGTTTGTACTCGTAGGCTGGAGTGCCCGGGGTGTGCAATGGGTCTGTCAGTGCATCGGAGGGCGAGCGGCGACCGTCGGCATCGGTGTCGAAAAGCGCCCTGCGCTCGGCTGCAGGAACCAAGTTGATCGGAAGTGAAGTGCGCGATGTGGTGATCTCCGTCACGCTACCGGCTCGAAGAATGTTCTGAACAAAGGTCGTGCAGTTCTCGCCGCCTAGAGTGCCGAGGCCGTTATATACGTGCTCAGCCTTGTCCCACTCCTCAACGGACCTCATCATGGCAACGTACTGCTCACTGCTGACAGCGATCTCCTTCTCCCACCCCACGTCATCGATAAACCCGGCGTGGCTGTTGTCGCGATCGCCAAGCGCATGTGTCGTCAAGCCTCTGCCAATTTTTCCAGGGCCGTGCGGATTGCCAGGAGTACTAGGTGCGAACCCGTAGTAGTTCACTTGCCCGTTACCGTCATCAAGTCTAACGAAGGTATGTGGCGTACCGACGTTGTCAACGAAGACTGCGATGCTTGGTTGTCCCATGGCTTGTTCCTCTTTGGTAGGCTGGTAGGTGTGACGGAATTCGATTGGCTACTCAATCGCTCTCGAACTGAAGAAAGGTCGATCGATGAGGATGTGCGGCTTCAGAAAATCAAGCTCCTTCGCATCGCGCAGCACAGAGACTCGCAATCGGTACTGGCCCAGAGGTTGATCGCGAAATCCAGCAAGCGTACGGGTGATGGCATTGGTCGAAAAAGTGCCGCCACTGTCCTTGTGTAAGCTGTCCAATCCGAACTGATCGACGACACTTCCATCCTCTTGCAACAACTCCCAACTCACATTGAATCCTGGAGTGATGTTCTTGCTGCAGCTTGTAGATCCAATTCCGTCACCGGGACTTCTGGTCCAGCAAACGTCGTAGTTCTCACCGACCTTTTTCTCTATCGGCCTGCCCGCATCACTTCTCACAAATCCGATCGCCACAGTCCAACGTTCGTTTGGCCCCTTGATCGTGAAAGGCTGTGTCGTATGGATGTATCCCTTACGCAGTTGAATGGGCTCGGCCAGCAGAGCCGATGGAAAGTGCTTCGCTACTGGTACCGAGTTGTCCGGCGTGGTTAGCACCTTCGGCGGGATGACCCAGCAGCCAGGCAGCGCCAAGGTCAGCACCCACAGCACTCCCGCTGCGGCTGCGCGAAGCCAACGTGTGTAGTCGGCGAAGACCGTGACGCTCAGTTGACTCATGAAGTGCTCCCCATTTATTGCAGCGGTAGATGGGGGCGAATGTTGGCGCAGACCCTGCTCAGTGCATAGATGTCAAATGTCCCTCTACTTGAGCAAAGCGATCAGCTCCGTCCTCTTGTGCACACCCACGCGCGCGTAGACCTTTGCCAGCTGATTGCGAACGCTCTTCTCCGTGATCCCGACCGACAGCGCGATGGCCTTGTTGCTCTTGCCCGCGGCAAGCTGCCGCACGATCTCTTTCTGCCTCGGCGTCAATGGATCGAGCCGGTTCGTCGCAGAACGCTGCTCGAGCGCGATGTGCGACAGCATCAGGTCGTTGAGCACCGGCGCGATCAGTGTCAACGCTTCGAGGTGCCAGTCCCTCAGTGGCGCTCCGACCCCGGCAAAACCGAAGTAGGTTCCTGCGTTGGCCCTGACGTTGAGCACGCCGTGCCCAGCCACGTTGCCCAGGCCGAAGCGTTCAATCTCGTCGAGCTCGAAGGCGCTTGCATGTGGGGGCGGATTGTCCGGATCGATATGGAAGGGCTGGCGGGTCGAGAACCACCACGCCAACGACGCACGCTGGCGCAACTCGAACGTGGTCGCAATCTGCCGCAGGTAGGCTTCATCGTGGCCCGTGGCAAGCATGTGCGTGACCACGAGTTGCCCCGCGACGAGCTCGCCATGCCCAAGCACAACGCCCTCGAACGGGAAGAACGCTCGAAGCGGCCCTTCCACCCATGCGATCAGGCTGCCGGATGAGGCGAGTGGATGGGTCACCGCAGCGACCCAGGCTTTCAGATCATTCTTCGTGAGATGTTGCATCGATCGACTCCCTGTCTCCTGCCTCACCGCTCCCGCATGCTTCGCCGAATCCCATCCAGCACCGGATCGAACAGATAGCGCCAAGCACTGCGCTCCCCCGTGGGAATGAACACCTCCGCCTGCATGCCGGGCGAGAGCACCAGCGGCTGGCCTGCCAGCTTGCTCGCAGCCTGCAGCGCTTCGGGGCTCACGGTGACGTGCGCCACGTAGTACGGCGCCCCTGGATGGGCCGAGCGAGGGTCGGTCAAGCGGTCGGCGCCCACATAGCTGAGCCGCCCCTCGACCTGCGGCGTGGAGCGGGCGCGATACGCGGTGAGCATCACGTGCGCGACGCCCGCGCTGGCCTGCACACGCTGCACGTCCCGGATGTCGGTCGGCGCGATGCGCGCCTCGATGATCAGCTCCGTGCCGGCCGGCACGATGTCCATGACCGGCTCGCGCGGCCCGATGGCGGCGCCTACGGTGTGGGCCTTCAGGTCCACCACTTCTCCGGCGACCGGGGCCACGAGCCGTTGCCGCGTCTGCGCATCGAGCGCCGGACGCAGCGCTTGTTCGATCTGCGCGAGTTGCGCAGTCACGTCTTTCAGCTCGTCCGCCGCGGCTCGCGCGTACTCGGTCTTCTGGGCCGAGAGCTTGAGGCGGATGTCCGCTTCCCTTTGGCGCGCCTGTGCCAGTTGGCTTTGGCTGGCCTGCACACGCGCGCGGTAGTCGGCAACCACGCGCTGCAGTTCGCTCAACTTCGCCTCACTGATGAAGCCATCGGCCTTGAGTCTCTCGTTGGCGGCAAGGTCGCGCTGCGCGAGTTTCGAGGCCGACTCGGTCGTGGCGATCAGTTCACCCTGGGTCGCGATCTCGCGCTGGATCTGCAACAGCTGCTCGCTCAACCAGCGCGCCTGTTCGGCCTGCTGGTGAGCGCGGGCTGCAAACAGCCCCTGCTCGCGCTGGGCCAGCACCGTCCACTGCGGCGGCAGGCCGCCCGCCTCGCCGCTTGCAGCGAAGCGCCCATCGAGGGCCTCGAAATCCGGCGCGAACCGATGACCGGCGATTTCGGCTTCGAGCCGCAGGACCTTCAGCGTGCTCATCGTCCACTGCTCGCGCAGCGCCTGCGCGCCGGCGGCCACGCGCTCGTCGGCCAGGGTGACGAGCGGCTGGCCCTGCACGACCCGATCGCCGTCCTTCACGTGGATGGCAGCGATGATGCCGCCTTCGGCATGCTGCACGGTCTTGCGATTACCCACGGACTTGACCGCGCCCTCCGCGATCACCGCGGCGGCCAGTGGCGCCAGGGCCGCCCAGGCGCCTAAGGCCAGGATGCCGAGCAAGGTGCCGCAGAGGCCTGCGCGCAGCGCGCGGCGCATTTCCTGCTGCCAGAGTGGCGACGGCACAAGATTGGCGTTCATGCGCGCCCCCCCTGCTTTGCCAGCACGGCTTGATTGCGCTTGATCATCCATTGCCGCACCTGCTCGCGCGGGCCGAACTGCTCGACCGTGCCCTGGCGCAGCATCAGCACATGACTGGCCAGCGCGATCAGGTGTGGGCGGTGGGTGATCACCACGACCGTGGTCCCCTGCCGATGCAGACCGTGGAGGCAGCGCTCCAGGGCCGCTTCGCCTTCCGCGTCGAGCTGGCTGTTGGGTTCGTCCAGGACCACGAGGCTCGGCTCGCCGGCGCCCGGCGTGGCGTAGATCGCGCGGGCCAGGGCCATGCGCTGGCGCTGTCCGCCCGAAAGCGCCTGCGCGCCGGGCTCGCTGCCAAGGAGCGTGTCGTAGCCCTTGGGCAGCGCAGTGATCAGCTCATGTGCTCCGGCGCGTTGCGCGGCCTTGATCACCGCCTCGCTTTGCTCGGGCGCAAGCGGCTCGGTCGGCTGCCACAGGCGAGCGATGTTGTGGGCCACACTGCCGCTGTGCAACAGCACATCCTGCGGCAGGTAGCCGGTGGCCTGGCCGCGGGCCTGTGGGCTGTATTGATGCAGCGCGGCGCCGTCGAGCGCCACCTCGCCTTGGGTGGGTGCCTGCACGCCGGCCAGCACGCGCGCCAGGGTGCTCTTGCCGCTGCCGCTGCCTCCGAGCACGGCGAGCAGTGCACCCGCAGGCAACTCGAAGTTGATGTTGCGCAGGATGCCGGCGTCGTCGGGCGAGGGCTTGACGCCCAGGTGCGCCACGCGCAGCTCGCCCCTGCCGGGCGCCAGGACCGTTTCCGGCAAGAGATTCGCGGCATGGGCCTGGGCCGCCAGGGCATGGCGCAGCCGGGTCAGCGCCTTTCTGGCTTCGAGCTGCTGCTTCCAGCTGCCGATCAGCACTTCCAAAGGCATCAGGGCCTTGCCCAGCAGGATGCTGCCCGCGATCATCACACCGCCGGTGGCCTGGTCGTGGAGCACCAGCCATGCACCGGTGGCAAGCATGGCCAACTGCAAGATCTGGCGCAGCAGCTTGCCCCAGCCCTTGAGACTGTGGCCCGGAAGATCGGCGGCAAGTTGCGCACTCGATGCGTGGTCCTTGAAGGCGCCCAACGCTGCGCCCACCTGGTCTTGCCGGCCATGGGCTTGAAGAACCTCGGCGAAGGCGGCGATCTCGCCGGTCCTGCGCCGCGCTTGCATCTGTGCCTGCTCGGCCGACGTGACGGCGCCGCGCAATCGCCATTCGGTGAGCCAGGCCAGGCCGAGGAGCATCAGCATGCCGGCAAGCGCCACGGCGCCCAGCACCGGATGAAAGGCCGCAATAACGAGCAGGTAGATCAGGCACCAGGGCAGGTCGATGGCTGCCAGGAGCGCCGGGCCGCCGACGAATCCCCGCAGCGATGCAATGTCCCGCCACAGTTGCTGGCCCGTCGCGCCCGCCTGGGACGCAGGAACATGGAGCATCAACGGGACCAGCGCGCGCGTGAGTCGCGCTTCCATCCCCGCCGCGCGTGCCGCATGCCAGCGCACGCGCGAGGTTTCGGTCATCCACCATGCTGCCAGCGACAGCGCAGCAGCAGCCAGCAGCATGAGCAGGGTTTCGCTGCTTCGGCTGGTCAGCACGCGGTCGTAGATCTGCAGGGTGATGAGGGTGGGGATCAGCAGCAGCAGGTGGACAACGGAGCTGGCAACGAGCGCACCAGCGATGTCAGGCGGTCTCGGCCAGGAAACGACGGGGTCGAGAGGCCGTGATGGATCGGCCCTCGGTTCGCGCTCCGGTTTCTGCGGCGATGCGCCAATGTGGGGAACGGCAGCACGCCCGGCAGCCCCTGCTTTCATCTTCTTGCCCATTCCATCCCTTGAACGATCACGCGGCCGGGCGTGATTCTGCGAGAAAATGGGCGCGATAAAACTGATGAATTCTGACGCTTCGGAATCGGCTCGAAGGCGATGTGCTCACCCAGACCGTGCTTCGGAGGGCTCCCGCAAGTAGCAAATTGACTACCCGCGCATTGCGGGACGGCTGACCTCACGCGAAAGGAATTCACCAAGGATCATCCAATGCACGCCGCAGGCTCGAAGATGGCACGCGCGCTGCTGATGGCGGCGGTGGCCTGCCTGAGCTCCCTGATGTTCGCGCAGCAGCAGCAGCAGCAGCAAAAGCCCATCGTCTATGTGGCGGCGATCGAAGGCACCATCGACCTCGGACTGGCGCCCTACGTACAGCGGGTGCTGGACGAAGCAACGGCGGCAGGCGCAGCCGCGGTGGTCCTGAAGATCGACACCTTTGGTGGCCGTGTCGATGCCGCGGTGCAGATCCGCGATGCACTGCTCAGAAGTCCGATGCGGACCGTGGCGTTCGTCGACAAGCGCGCAATATCAGCCGGAGCGCTTATCAGCCTGGCTGCCAACAGCATCGTCATGTCAGGCGGAAGCACGATTGGCGCCGCGGCCCCGGTACGTATCGGGCAGCAAGGTGCAGAGGCCGGCGCGGCGGGTGAGAAAACGGTGTCCTACGTGCGCAAGGAATTCCGCGCGACGGCCGAAAGCCGCAATCGCCCCCCGCTCATCGCAGAAGCGATGGTCGATGCCGACGTGGTGGTCCCCGGCCTGGTGGAAAAAGGAAAGCTGCTGACCCTGACCACCGAGGAAGCACTCAAGCATCGAGTTGCCGATGCCAGGGCCGACACGCTGGAGGCAGTGCTACAGCAGGCCGGTCTTGCAGGCGCAGAGATCCGCAGACCTGCGCCCAACTGGGCCGAGCATGTGGTGCGTTTTCTGACCGATCCCCTGGTGAGCTCGCTGCTCGTCACCCTCGCAACGCTGGGCATCATGCTGGAACTGCGAGCGCCGGGCTTGGGCCTCCCGGGCGCGGTGGGAGTGTCAAGCCTCGGCCTGTTCCTGTGGGGCCATTGGCTGGTGCAACTGGCCGGGTGGGAGGAATTGCTCCTGGTCGTGGCAGGTGTCGCATTGCTCGCCGTCGAGGTCTTCGTCATCCCGGGATTCGGCATCGCCGGTGCGCTCGGCCTGCTCGGCATCGCCGCAGGCCTGGTGCTGAGCGTGCTGGGGCCGGAGCCTGCGGGCCAATTCGTGGCGCAGGCAGCAGGACGCATGCTCCTGTCGCTGCTGCTTGCCATCGCAGCAGGCCTGCTTCTGCTGCGCTTCACGACGCGCTTGCCATTCGGACGCCGGCTGGTTCTGGAGTCCGGACTTCCCTCGGCGCAAGGCTACAGCTCCGAGCCGGAGACCGATCGCCACTGGCTCCCCCCCC
>NZ_LMTS01000069.1:7090-58607 GCF_001541225.1 Variovorax sp. WDL1
GGCATCGCCGAGATCGACGCTCAGCGCATCGACGTGGTCTCGGACGGGGAACTCATCGAGCCTGGCGAGTTCATTCAGGTAGTGCGGGTCGACGGAAACCGCATCGTTGTCAAACGTGCGCGTGGCACTTGAAAAGGAACCATCATGGGCGGACTCGAGACAGGATTTCTGGGAGCTGGCGCGCTGGGCATCCTCCTCATCGTTCTGGTCGCAACAGTGCTGTACCTGGTGCCGCTTCCGTTGTGGATTGCCGCGTGGGCCTCGGGCGCGTACGTCAGCATATTCACGCTGGTCGCCATGCGGCTTCGGCGCGTACCGCCGGGCACCATCGTCACTGCCCGCATCAGTGCGGTCAAAGCAGGGATAGAGATTCCGCTGAATGACCTGGAGGCCCACTTCCTCGCGGGCGGCAATGTGGTCCGGGTCGTCAACGCAATGATCTCTGCCGACAAGGCCAGCATTCCGCTGACCTTCAAACGCGCCTCGGCCATCGATCTCGCGGGGCGCAATGTGCTTGAAGCGGTGCAGATGTCAGTGCTTCCCAAGGTCATCGAGACGCCCCGCATCGCGGCGGTTGCCAAGGACGGCATCCAGCTCATCGTGGTTTCCCGCGTGACTGTTCGCACCAACATTGAACGGCTCGTCGGCGGCGCCGGTGAGGAGACCATCATCGCCCGGGTGGGCGAAGGCATGGTGAGCACGATCGGATCGGCGATCAATCACAAGAGCGTGCTTGAGAACCCCGATCACATCTCCAAGCACATCCTGAGCAAGGGCCTGGACGCAGGGACTGCCTACGAGATTCTCTCGATCGACATCGCGGACGTCGACGTGGGAGAAAACATCGGTGCCAAGCTGCAGATCGACCAGGCCAATGCCGACAAGCAGATTGCCCAGGCCAAGGCGGAAGAGCGGCGCGCGATGGCGGTCGCACTCGAGCAGGAGATGAGCGCGCGCGTGGTGGAAGCCGAAGCCGAGGTGCCGCGGGCGATGGCCGAGGCGTTTCGTGCCGGCAATCTCGGCATCATGGATTACTACCGCATGAAGAACCTGCAGGCAGACACCGACATGCGCGGTGCCATCGCAGGGACCGACGAGGCCGGCCAGGACCAGGGGAACAAGCGACCATGACGCCCGTCGATCCGCTTTTTTACGTACTGCTCGCTGCGCTCGCGCTGGTGTTTGGCTATGCGGCGCGGCGGGGTGCGCGGCGCCTGCCGGAGCGGCCGGTGCAAGAGCAGGCAGCCGAAGAACTCCAGGAAGCCGTGGAGGCCAGGGAATCCCCGCCGAATGCGGCAGTAGACGGCCGCGAACCACGGGGCCGCAGCAGGGAGCCCAGTCCGATCGCCCAACGGCCGGTCCGGCGAACCTCCGCGGCCCTCACGGACATCGCGCCTCCTCGCCGCACCCGTACGCAGGCCATGCTCGGTTCGCGACAGGGCTTGCGCGATGCCGTCGTTTCAATGACGGTGCTGGGTCGGTGCCGCGCACTGCAGCCGCATTCGACACCCGGCGCCGATGCGGCGGGCTCTGGTGCGGAGCGCCGCTGAGCGCGGCGGCGCCTCGCACCGCAGCGCTGCATGCCGCACGCACCATAAAGAAGCCCCGCCGTGACCGGCGGGGCTTTGATGCTTCAGGATTGCAGAAGCGGACGTCCCGATCAGAGCTTCTGCTGCTGCATGAAGCGATCGAAGGTGCCTTCGGTGAAGCGGAACCAGGCGTTCTGGTCAGCCAGGAACTTGGCCCAGTCGCCGTAGATCTTCTTCCACTCCGGATTGGTGTTGTTCAGGTCCGAGTAGATCTGCTGGGCGGACTTGAAGGCGGCCTTCATCACATCTTGCGTGAAGGGCTTGAGCACCGTGCCCGAGCCGACCAGCTGCTTGAGCGCCACGGGGTTGCGCGCGTCGTACTTCGCGGTCATCGTGATGTTGGCCTGTGCGGCTGCCGCTTCGACGATTGCCTTGTACTCGGCCGACAGGCCTTCCCATGCCTTGGTGTTGATGTAGAAGTCGAGTTGCGGGCCGCCTTCCCACCAGCCGGGGTAGTAGTAGAACTTGGCGACCTTGTTGAAGCCGAGCTTCTGGTCGTCGTAAGGACCGACCCACTCGAGTGCATCGAGCGTGCCCTTCTCGAGCGCGGGGTACAGGTCTGCGCCGGGGATGGACTGCGGGATCATGCCGAAGGGCTCGAGCACCCTGCCGGCAAAGGGGTTGGTGCGGAACTTCAGGCCCTTCAGGTCGGCGACCGACTTGATCTCCTTGCGGAACCAGCCACCCATCTGCGCGCCCGTGTTGCCGCCGGGCAGGTTGAAGATGTTGTACTTGGCGTAGAAGGCGCGCATCAGCTTGAGGCCGTTGCCCTCGTACATCCAGGCGTTCATCTGGCGCGTGTTCATGCCGAAGGGCACCGCGCAGCCGAGGCAGAAGGTCGGGTCCTTGCCGTAGAAGTAATAGGGCGCGGTGTGCGCCATCTCGACCGAGGCGTTCTGCACGCCGTCGACCACGCCGAAGGCCGGCATGAGCTCCCCACCCGCATGCACCGAGATCTGGAACTTGCCGCCCGTCGCGTCGCTCACCTGCTTGGCGAACACCTCGGCCGTCCCAAAGATTGTGTCCAGCGACTTGGGAAAGCTGGAGGCCAGGCGCCAGCGGACAGCGGCCTGCGCGTGGACTGCGGGCGCGATGCCGGCAGCGAGGACGCCGGCGATGCCTGCGTTTTTGATGAGGGAACGACGATCCATTGAGGTTGACTCCGAGTGCTTGGAAAAAACAAGAACGCGGCTCGTGGCCGCGTTGCCGACTTTGCTGTCGAGGCAGCAAGATTGTAAAAAGTGCTTACATGACCCCGGGGCGGGTTTTCCCTGCGGGCTCGCTCGCGCCGAAGCGCTCGCGTATCGATTGCTCGATGCCGGCTGCGTCGAGCCCGATGCTCGCCAGCAGCCTGGCCGGGTCGCCATGCTCGATGAAACGATCGGGCAGGCCCAGCTGCAGCACGGGCCGCTGCACATCGGCCGCCTGCAGCGCCTCGATGACCGCACTGCCCGCGCCCCCCATCACGGCGCCTTCCTCGAGGGTCACGACGCACTCGTGCGTGGCCACGGTCTTCAGCAGCAGCTCGACGTCGAGCGGCTTGACCCAGCGCATGTTGAGCACCGTGGCATCGAGCGCCGCGGCGGCCTTGAGCGCCGGCTGGAGCAAGGTGCCGAAGACCACGATCGCGATGCGGCGCCCCGAGCGGCGCAGCTCGCCCTTGCCGAAGGGCAGCGCCTCGAGCCCGGGCGGGGTCGCGACGCCGGCGCCGGCGCCGCGCGGATAGCGCACCGCCACCGGATGATCCTGCGCGAAGGCGCTGGAGAGGAGTTGCCGGCATTCGGCCTCGTCGGCCGGGCAGGCCAGGCTCATGTTGGGGATGCAGCGGATGAAGGCGATGTCGTAGGCGCCCGCATGGGTGGCGCCGTCGGCACCCACCAGGCCCGCGCGGTCGAGCGCGAACACGACCGGCAGGTTCTGGATCGCCACGTCGTGGATCATCTGGTCGTAGGCCCGCTGCAGGAAGGTCGAGTAGATCGCGACCACCGGCTTGAGCCCCTCGCATGCGAGTCCCGCCGCGAAGGTGACGGCGTGCTGCTCGGCGATGCCGACGTCGTAATAGCGCTCGGGGAAGCGCTGCTCGAACTCCACCAGCCCCGAGCCCTCGCGCATCGCAGGCGTGATGCCGACCAGCCGGCTGTCCTGCGCCGCCATGTCGCACAGCCAGTGGCCGAAGATCTGCGTGAAGGTCTGCTTGGGCGCGGTAGCGGGCTTGACCAGGCCAATCGCCGGATCGAACTTGGTGGGTCCGTGGTAGGCCACCGGGTCGGCCTCGGCCAGCTTGTAGCCCTGGCCCTTCTTCGTGACCACGTGCAGGAACTGCGGGCCGTGCAGGTGCTTGAGGTTTTCGAGCGTGGGCACCAGGGAGTCGAGGTCGTGGCCATCGATCGGGCCCACGTAGTTGAAGCCGAACTGCTCGAAGAGCGTGGCCGGCACCACCATGCCCTTGGCATGCTGCTCCAGGCGCTTGGCCAGCTCGAAGAGCGGCGGCGCGGCGCGCAGCACGCTCTTGCCCACGTTCTTGGCCGCGGCGTAGAAGTTGCCGCTCATCAGCTGTGCGAGATAGCGGTTGAGCGCGCCCACCGGCGGGCTGATCGACATGTCGTTGTCGTTCAGGATCACCAGCAGCTTGCAGTCGTACACGCCCGCATTGTTGAGGGCCTCGAAGGCCATGCCGGCAGTCATCGCGCCGTCGCCGATGATTGCGACGGCGTGCCGGTCCTCGCCCTTCTGCTTGGCCGCCAGCGCCATGCCGAGCGCGGCAGAGATGCTGGTGGACGAGTGCGCGGTGCCGAAGGTGTCGTACTCGCTTTCGCTGCGCTGCGGGAAGCCGGAGATGCCGCCGATCTGGCGCAGGCTGGGCATGCGCTCGCGCCGGCCGGTGAGGATCTTGTGCGGATAGGTCTGGTGGCCCACGTCCCACACCAGCCGGTCGTGCGGCGTGTCGAACACGTGGTGCAGCGCCACCGTGAGCTCGACGGTGCCGAGGTTCGAGCTCAGGTGCCCGCCGGTGCGCGAGACGTTGTCGAGCACGCAGCTGCGCACCTCGTCGGCCAGCTGCTTGAGCTGGGCGCGGTCCATGTGACGCAGGGCTGAAGGGTCGTGGAGGGTGGGGAGCAGCGGAGCCATGGGGTTGTAGTTCTCTATCGATCGCGGTCCACGACCATGTAGGCCAGCGCACGCAAGGCACCGGTGTCGGCCAGCCCACTGCGGTCGAGTGCCTGCAGCGCCTGGGCCAGCAGCTCGCGCGCCTGCGCACGCGCGCCTTCGAGGCCGAGCAGCGAGACATAGGTGGGCTTGTCGCTCGCCGCGTCCTTGCCTGCTGTCTTGCCGAGGGTCTCCGAGTCGGCCGTGACGTCGAGGATGTCGTCCACCACCTGGAAGGCCAGGCCGATCGCGGCGCCGTAGGCGCGCAGCGCATCGAGCGCCTCGGCATCGAGGGTGCCGCAGGCGGCGCCCATCTCGACGCTGCCCTGCAGGAGGGCGCCGGTCTTCAGGCGATGCATCTCTCGCAGCTGGGCCTCGTCGAGCGCGAGCCCGACGCTGGCCAGGTCGATCGCCTGGCCGCCGGCCATGCCCTGGCTGCCGGCCGCGCGCGCCAGCAAGCGGCACAGGCGGGCCTGCACCTCGGGCGCGATGCCTTCATGCTCGGGCGTGAGCAGCTCGAAGGCCAGCGCCTGCAGGGCATCGCCGGCCAGCAGCGCATCGGCCTCGCCGAACTTCACGTGCACGGTGGGCTTGCCGCGGCGCAGCACATCGTTGTCCATGCAGGGCAGGTCATCGTGCACCAGCGAATAGGCATGGATCAGCTCGGCCGCGCAGGCGGCACGCAGCGTGGCCTCGGCCTGGCCGCGCGCCGACTCGCTGGCGGCGAAGACCAGCAAGGGCCGCAGCCGCTTGCCGCCGTCGAGCACTGCATAGCGCATCGCATCGCCCAGCAGCACCGGCGCATCGACGCCCACCCAGCGCGACAGCGCGGCCTCGACGCTCGCGAGCAGCGGCTCGCTCCAGGCCGCAAGGCGCTGTGCGTCCCAGCGCAAGGTATCGGCGGCCCTCATTCCGCGTTCCAGACTTTCAGGCCGTTCGCGTCGAGCACCTTGATCTGATCTTCGACTGCCTGCAGCTTGTCGCGGCAGAAGGCCAGGAGCGCCGCGCCCCGCTGGTAGCTGCCGAGCAGCTGGTCGAGCGGCAGTTGCCCCGATTCGAGCTCGGCCACCAACTGCTCGAGTTCCTGAAGCCCGGCTTCGTAGCTCGCTGGCAACGCGCCGGTGCCGGAAGCTGTGGGCGAAGAATCTGGTGGGGAGGAAGGGGACACCTTGGGCATGCGGGGATGGGAGATCAAACCGGGCATTTTAGGGCGGGGGCACCAGGGCTCGCCCCGCGGCGCCATCGGCGGGGCCCGGGCAAGCCCTTCGGCACGGAGGGCAAAACAGCAGCACGCGCATTTTTCCCGGGGTACAATCCCGCTCTCTCGCGCCGGCGCCTGCCGGCGATTTTCTTGGGGCCGCCCACTCTTCAGCGGCACCTCTTTGCGTTCTTCCTCCCTGTGGGGAGCTTGGTCAGGTCACCCATGTCTGATTTAAGTCTTCAACTGCAGCAGGCTTCCAGCCAACTCCCGGTTTCCGCGTACTTCGACGAGGCGCTCTATGCCCGCGAGCTGCAAACCCTTTTCGCCGGCGGTCCGCGCTACGTCGGTCACCGGCTCGCGGTGCCCGAACCGGGCAACTACCACGCCCTGCCGCAAGAGCAGCAGGGCCGCGCGCTGGTGCACACGCCGAAGGGCGTCGAGCTGATCTCCAATGTGTGCCGGCATCGCCAGGCGCTGATCCTGAAAGGCCGCGGCGAACTCGACCCGCAGGCCGGCGGCGGCAACATCGTGTGCCCCCTGCACCGCTGGACCTACGCGGCCGCCGACCCGCGCACCACCGGCAAGCTGATCGGCGCGCCGCATTTCGCACAGGACCCCTGCCTCGACCTGCACAACTATCCACTCACGGAATGGAACGGCCTGCTGTTCGAGCAGAACCCGCAGGGCGGTCGCGATGTCGCCGCCGACCTGGCCCGGCTGGGTCCGCGCGCCGACCTCGACTTCGAGGGGTACGCACTGGACCGCGTCGAGCTGCACGAGTGCAACTACAACTGGAAGACCTTCATCGAGGTCTACCTCGAGGACTACCACGTCGGGCCCTTCCACCCGGGCCTCGGCAGCTTCGTCACCTGCGAGGACCTGCGCTGGGAGTTCGGCCCCCACCATTCGGTGCAGACGGTGGGCGTCGCCAACCGTCTGGGCCGCGCCGGCAGCCCGGTCTACCAGAGGTGGCAGGAGCAACTGCTGAAGTACCGCGAGGGCAAGCCGCCCAAGTACGGCGCGATCTGGCTCACCTACTACCCGCACGTGATGATCGAGTGGTACCCGCACGTGCTCACCGTCTCGACGCTGCACCCCATGGGGCCGCAGAAGACGCTCAACATGGTGGAGTTCTTCTACCCCGAGGAGATCGTCGCCTTCGAGCGCGAATTCGTCGAGGCGCAGCAGGCTGCCTACATGGAAACCTGCGTCGAGGACGACGAGATCGCCGAGCGCATGGACGCCGGCCGCCGCGCGCTGATGCTGCGCGGCGTCGACGAGAGCGGCCCCTACCAGAGCCCGATGGAAGACGGGATGCAGCAGTTCCACGAGTGGTATCGCCGCGAGATGGCTGCCTAGAGCCGGAGGGATGCAAGCCCTCTGGATGGTGCTGGCCGCACTGATCTTCGCCACCATGGGCGTGTGCGTGAAGATCGCTTCGGCCTGGTTCACGAGCGCCGAGCTGGTGCTCTACCGCGGCCTGATCGGCATGCTGTTCCTCTGGGCGCTGGCGCGCCAGCGCGGCATCGCGCTCGCCACGCCCTACCCCGGCATGCACGCCTGGCGCAGCCTGATCGGGGTGTTCTCGATGGGTGCCTGGTTCTACGCGATCGCGCACCTGCCGCTGGCGACCGCCATGACGCTCAACTACATGAGCAGCGTCTGGATCGCGGCCTTCCTCGTGGGCGGTGCCCTGCTCGCGTGGGTGCCGGTGCCCGGCCGCGACGGGCGCATTGCACGGCCGCCGCTGCAGGGGCCGCTGGTGCTGACCGTGCTGGCGGGCTTCGGCGGCGTGGTGCTGATGCTCAAGCCCAGCGTCGGTGACGGCCAGGGCTTCGCGGGGCTGGTGGGCCTGATATCCGGGCTGACTGCCGCCTTCGCCTACATGCAGGTAGTTGCCCTCTCGCGCGTGGGGGAGCCGGAATCGCGTACGGTCTTCTATTTTGCGGTGGGCTCGGCGGTGGCGGGCGGCCTCGTCACGCTGCTGGGCAGCTTCACGCCATGGGAACAATGGACCTGGGCGCACGCGGCGTGGCTGCTGCCGGTTGGCGTGCTCGCGGCCCTGGGACAGCTGTGCATGACGCGTGCCTATGCCAGCGCCAAGACGCAAAGCGGTACGCTCGTCGTGGCCAACCTGCAATATTCCGGCATTGTCTTTGCGGCAATCTACAGTGTGCTTCTGTTCGGAGACCACATCGACGCGGCCGGCTGGGCCGGCATGGTGCTGATCGTCGGCAGCGGCATCGCGGCCACCGTGCTGCGCCAGCGCTCGCTGCCCAAGGCGCCCGCCGAAGAGCATTGAGCCATGAAGGAACCGCCATGTACCAGACCCTGATTTCCGTCGACCAACTCATGGACCTGCAGCGCAGCGCCGCCCCGCAGATGGTGTTCGACTGCACCTTCGACCTGATGAAACCCGAGGCCGGCCCCGCCCAGTACCGCGCGGCCCACATCCCGGGAGCGATCTACGTCGACCTCGACACCGACCTGAGCGCCAAGCATGGCGCGCCCGGCGCCAACGGTGAGGTCGTGGTGGCGCAGGCCGACGAGGGCCCGCCCGCGTCGGGCGGGCGGCATCCGCTGCCCAGCCGCGAGAAGTTCGCGGCGTGGCTCTCCGGCATCGGCTTTGCGAACAACATGCAGGCCGTGGTCTACGACCGCAACGGCGCCAACTACTGCGGCCGGCTGTGGTGGATGCTGAAGTGGATGGGCCACGACGCCGTGGCCGTGCTCGACGGCGGCCTGCAAGCCTGGCAGGCGGCGGGCGGCAAGACGAGCGATGGCGAGGAGCCGGCGCGCTTCCAGTCGAACTTCGTACCCGGGGATCCGCTCGTGGCCCTGGTCGACACGCGCACCGTCGCCGCGCGCCTGCAGAAGGCCGACCAGACGCTGATCGATGCGCGCGCAGCCGCACGTTATCGCGGCGAGGTGGAACCTCTGGACCCGATCGCCGGTCACATCCCCGGGGCCCTGAACCGGCCCTTCACCGAGAACCTCGGCCCCGAGGGCAAGTTCAAGCCGGCCGCGCAGCTGCGTGCCGAGTTTGAAGCGCTGCTGCAGGGCCGGGCCCCTTCCACGGTCGTCCACCACTGCGGCAGCGGAGTGAGCGCCGTGCCGAACGTGCTCGCGATGCAGATTGCCGGGCTCGGACCGACCGCGCTCTATGCCGGCAGCTGGAGCGAGTGGAGCAACACGCCGGGACTGCCGACCCGGCAAGGTGCGGATGCATGAATCTTCAACGCCTTCTCTGGACTTTCGCGTGCGCGGGCCTGGTCGCGGCAACCCCGCTCGCGGCGACGGCACAGGCGCGCGCGCATGTGCATGGCCAGCTCAGGCTCGACATCGCGATCGAGGGCCCGACCGTGGTGATCGAGATGGAATCACCGCTCGAGAACTTTGTCGGTTACGAGCATGCGCCCAAGACCGAGGCCGAGAAGAAGATGGCCGACGATGTCGTCAGTCAGCTGCGCGCGGCCGACCAGCTGTTCAAGATCGACCCCGCCGCCAACTGCAAGCTCGGCCCGGTGACGCTGCGTTCTGCGGCGCTGGGCCTGGGCAAGTCCGAGACCGGCGCTGAAGGGCATGCCGATCTCGATGGCACTTTCGCGTTCAATTGCACCAAGGCCACGGAGACGAAGTTCATCGAGCTTGCGTTGTTCAACGCCTTCAAGAACGTGCGGCAGATCGAGGTCCAGATCGTCGCGCCCGAGGGCCAGTTCAAGCGCACGCTCAAGCGGCCCGCCGCGCGGCTGACCTGGGGCGGCGGCAAGTGAGGTGAGCGCAGTTCTTCGCGCCGAAGCGTTGCGCTTCACCTGGCCTGGCGCCTCCGCCCCCTGCATCGACATCGAACACCTCGACATCGAAGCGGGCGAGGCCGTGTTCCTGCACGGGCCCAGCGGCTGCGGCAAGAGCACGCTGCTGTCGCTGCTGGCCGGCGTGCTGGTGGCCGATTCGGGCCACGTTGCCCTGCTGGGCCAGGACTGGGCCGCACTTTCAGGCGCCGCGCGCGACCGCCAGCGCGTCGCGCACGTGGGCTACATCTTCCAGCAGTTCAACCTGCTGCCCTACCTGAGCGTGCTCGACAACGTGCTGCTGCCCTGCCGCTTCTCGGCGCGGCGCCGCCAGCAGGCCGGACGCGAAGGCGGCGCGCGCGCCCAGGCCGCGCAACTGCTCGAAGCGATGGGCTTGCCGCAAGCCATGTGGAAGCGCCAGGCGATGCAGCTGTCGGTCGGCCAGCAGCAGCGCGTCGCCGCCGCACGCGCGCTCATCGGCCATCCCGAGGTCGTGATCGCCGACGAGCCCACCTCGGCACTCGACGAGGACCGCCGCGAGGCCTTCCTCGACGTCCTCGTCGAAGCCTGCCGCGCAAACCGCAGCGCGCTGGTGTTCGTGAGCCACGACCAGCGCATCGCCGCGCGCTTCGGCCGGCATCTGCTGCTGCCCGAGATCAACCGCGCGGCCATGGGCGAGCCTGCATGAACGCCCTGTTCGCGATCGCCTGGAAGAGCGCCTGGAACCGACGCTTCACGCTGGCGCTCACGGTGCTGTCGATTGCGCTGTCCACATTCCTGCTGTTGGGCGTCGAGCGGATCCGCACCGAGCTGCGCGACAACTTTTCCGCATCGGTCTCGGGAACCGACCTGATCGTGGGCGCGCGCACCGGCTCCTCGCAACTGCTGCTGTACTCGGTGTTCCGAATCGGCGCCGCCACCAACAACATGCAGTGGCAGAGCGTGCAGGCGCTGGCCGCGCACCCGGGCGTGGAATGGGTAGTACCGTTGTCGCTGGGCGATTCCCACCGCGGCTTCGCGGTACTCGCGACCTCGCCGGACTACTTCCAGCATTTCCGCTACGGCGATCGCCAGCCACTGCGCCTGCGCGAGGGCAAGCCCTTCGCCAAACTCTTCGATACCGTGATCGGCGCCGAGGTGGCGGATCGGTTGGGCTACCACGTGGGCCAGCGCATCACCCTGGCGCACGGCAGCGGCGAGCTGAACGTGGCCGAGCATGCGGACAAGCCCTTTGTCGTCGCGGGTGTGCTCGCGCGCACCGGCACGCCGGTCGATCGCACGGTCCACGTCGGCCTGGAAGCGATGGAGGCCCTGCACCTCGAATGGCGCGGCGGCGCGCCGCTGCCGGGGGTGCGCATCCCGGCCGAGCAGGTCCGCAAGTTCGACCTCAAGCCCAAGACCGTGACCGCCGCGCTGGTCGGGCTCAAGAACCGGGCCGCGGTGTTCTCGGTGCAGCGCTGGGTTTCAACCTACCAGCCCGAGGCGCTGATGGCGATACTCCCCGGCGTGGCGCTGGACGAGCTGTGGAGCGTCATCGGCGTCGGCGAGAACGCGCTGCTGCTGATGTCCGCGCTGGTCGCGCTGGTCAGCCTCGCAGGACTGGTGTCGGTGGTGATGGCCGGGCTGAACGAGCGGCGCCGCGAGCTCGCGGTGCTGCGTGCGGTGGGCGCCAGCCTGCGCCATGTTGTGGCGTTGCTGGCACTCGAAGGCGCGATCGTCACGCTGCTGGGCGTGGCGCTCGGCCTCGTCGCGACGGCGCTGGGGATCGCCCTGCTTTCGCCATGGCTGCAGGCCCAGTTCGGGCTGACACTCTCGCTGTCCGAACCTACACTCAACGAATGGGCCCTGCTCGCCGGCTTGTTGGCGGCGGGCTGGCTGGCCAGCCTGCTGCCGGGCGTGCGCGCCTACCGGTTGTCGCTGGCCGACGGCCTCTCCCCAAGGATCTGAAGATGATCAAGACATTGCGTCCCCTGCTCCTGGCGCTGTGCGCCGCGGCCGCCACGGCCTACGCTGCCGACCCGGCGCCGCAGTCGACCTCGGCCACCAACCCGCTGGGCGGCAAGGAAGCCGCCGCCAAGCCCGCGCCGGGCCAGCCGCGGCTGATTGCCTGGGAAGAACTGGTGCCCAAGGACTGGGACCCGATGAAGGAGTTCAAGGGCGTGGACCTGAGCAAGCTCGAGGACGGCGATCCGCGCGCCAACGAGCTGCTGCTGAAGATGCAGGAAGTCTCGAACAACGCGCCCACCAACCCGGAGATGAACGGCGTGGAGATCAAGCTGCCGGGCTTCATCGTGCCGCTGGAAGAGAACAAGGGCGAGGTCACGGAGTTCCTGCTGGTGCCCTACTTCGGCGCCTGCATCCACACCCCGCCGCCGCCGGCCAACCAGATCGTGCATGTGCGCCCGCGCCGTGGCGCGAAGTTCCGCGCCATGGACACGGTGTGGATCACCGGCAAGCTCCAGACCTTGCGCAACGATTCGATGATGGGCGTGAGCGGCTACCACGTCACGGCGGAGAGCGTGACCAAGTACACCGGCGGGGCGAAGTAGCAGACGGCTACGGGGCCCTGAGCCTATGATGAACGGGACGCTGCCCTTCGATGGCAGCGCGCCCGGTTCCATCATCCAAGGAGCGTTCCATGTCCAATCACGTCTACAAACTCCTCGAACTCACCGGCTCCTCGCCCACGAGCAGCGACGATGCCGTGCAGTGTGCGATAGCGAAGGCGAGCGAGTCGGTGCGCAACATCCAGTGGTTCGAGGTCACCGAAACCCGCGGCCACGTGCAGGACGGCAAGATCGCGCATTGGCAGGTCACGCTGAAAGTGGGCTTCACGCTCGAGGACTGAAGAAAAGGCCCGGTGCGGACCGGGCGGCCTCAGTCCGGCGCCTGCATGACGCGATCGAATTCCTCGTCGGCGGGCACGTTGTCGGCATCGAGCTCGCTGGCATCGCTCAGGTCGATGCCGGTTTCCTCGGAAAGCTCATCCGGCGCTCCGGCTTCTACTTCGTCCAGAGCTTCGCCTTCGGGCAGCTCGTCGTCCTCGATTTCTTCTTCCGTCGGATCGTCGACGGGGTCGACGGAGCGCAGCGGGGGATCGGCGCGGTTCATGATCGGCTCCTAGGCTGTTGTGGCTCGCGTTGGCGAATCCCAAGTGTGAGCCTCCTCGCCCGACTTGGGTAGCCCGAGTTTGCAACCGGTCGAACGGGCGCCGTGTCGGAAAGTACCGCGTCCGCGCGCGTCAGTGCCTGTGCCCGTGTTCCTCGTGGGCGGGCTCGGCGGGCTCATGGGCATGTCCGTGCTCGCCATGGGCCAGGCGGCTGACGCCCATCACCAGCAGGAGGCCCACGGCGAGCCAGGCGATCTGCAAGGCGGTCTCGCGCGCGCTCAGGCGCTTCTGCAGCTGCGGGATCAGGTCGGCCAGCGCCACGTAGACGAAGCTGCTGGAAGCCAGCACCAGGAAGTAAGGCAGCAGGCCATGGAGCTGGTCGACGAGCCACCAACCGGCCAGGCCGCCCATCGCAGTCATGGTGCCGGCGAGCGACACCTTGACCAACGCGGCCCGTGCATTGGGCGAGCTCTGGCGCAGCACGATCAGGTCGCCGATGTGGTGCGGTACTTCGTGCGCCAGCACCGCGAGCGCCGCCACGAGGCCCAGGCGCAAGTCGGCGACAAAGGCCGAGGCGATCAGGATGCCGTCGCCGAAGCAATGCACGCTGTCGCCGGTGAGCACCGCCCAGCCGCCGCCCTTGTGCGGGTGGTCGTGGCCGTGCGAATGCGCGCGTCCGGGCCCATGGTCGTGGTGCTCCTCCTCGCCTTGATGGTGCTCGTGACCGTGGTGCCAGAGTTCGGCCTTGTCGAGCAGGAAGAACATCACCAGCCCGCCGAGCAGCACACCGAACAGCAGGCCCGGTTCGATACGGCTTTCGAAGGCCTCGGGCAGCAGGTGCATGAAGGCAGTGGCCAGCAGCGCGCCGGCCGCCAGGCTCAGCAGGTGCTGCGGACCGACACCGCCGCCGCCGCGCACGCCCACGCGCAACAGCAGCGCGGCGATCCAGACACTTCCGATGCCGGCGACAAGGGTGGCGGCAATGATGGCGAACAGGTTCATGATGGATTCACGAGAAAAAACAAAGCCGCCCATCGGACGGCTTCGGCAAAAAGCAGCGCTCGCCATGGCCGCCGGGAGCCGGTGGCCAGAGCTGCTTTCATCTTATCAACCGTGTCAAGGGGGAGGATGCCCACGGACGCGGGACCGCGCCGGCGCAAAAGCCGCCCTGCAGGCGATCAGGTGTGAATCCGCTCTGAAGCCCCGTCATAGGCCCGCAGTGCGAGCGCCGAGGCCAGGACCCGTGCCGGATCGACCAGCCGCAGCCCGGCGACGGCGGCCGAGCCTTGCAGGCCCAGCGGGATCTCGGTGCAGCCCATGACGATGGCCACCGGGCCATGCCGGCCCGCCAGTTGCAGCGCGACCCGGCTGAAGCAACGCTCCGCCAAGCGCATGTCGCCGGCTTTCACGCCCTCGTAGATGCCGCGCATCAGCAGCCTGCGTTCCTCGGCCAGGGGCAGGTGGCAGGCCAGGCCCGCAGCGGCGAGCGCCTGCTCGTAGAGCCCCACGCGATAGGTGCCCTCGGTCGCCATCAGCGCCGTGCCGCGCACGCCCTCGGCCGCGAGTTGCGCCGAGACCTCGCGCGCCACATGCAATACCTCGATCTGCGGGAAGCGCTCCTGCAGCGTGGCGTGCCATGCATGGGCCGTGTTGCAGGCGATGGCCACGGCGCGGCTGCCCAGGGCGGCCAGCCGTCCGAGCGCCTGCAGCATGGGCTCCAGCGGCTGGTGGGCGCCGAGCGCATTCGATCCGAGCGCGCCGCTGCGGTCGGGCACCGGCACCTGCGCCAGCCAGTGCTCGGGAAAAGCCTGGTCGCGCACCGGCTCGCCGCGAGCGCGCATGAGCCGGGCACATGCTTCGACGAAGAGGCGCACGAAGTCGGCACCTGCCGCCGGCCCCATGCCGCCCAGAATGCCGACAGTCTGCGACTTCAGCATCGCGCCCTCCCTGCCTCGATCAACGCTTGCGCTCAGGTCGCTGGCTTGTCAGTGGGCGACATGATGTTCTCGCGCAGCTGCGGGCTCATCGGCAGGTTCAGCGGCACGTTCTTGGGTGGGATCGGCTGGAGGAACCACTTGGTGTACATCTTCTCGAACTCGCCGCTCTTCATCAGGCCGATGAAAGTGTCGTCCACCAGCTTCTTGAAAGCGGTGTCGTCCTTGGCCAGCATGCAGGCATAGGGCTCGACCTGCAGCGCCTCGCCCACCACCTCGAACTCGGCCGGGTTCTTCGCATTGGCCATCAGGCCGTACAGCAGGATGTCGTCCATCGCGAAAGCCACGGCGCGGCCGCCCTCGACCAGCAGGAAGGCGTCGGCGTGGTCCTTGGCGAGCACGATGTCCATGTCGAGGTTTTTCTCGGCGTTGTACTTGCGCATGACAAGCGCGTTGGTGGTGCCGGTGGTGCTGGTGACCGTCTTCTTCGCGAGGTCGGCGTAGCCCTTGATGTTGGAGGACTTCTTCGCCAGCAGGCGCGTGCCTGTGTAGAAATGGTTGACGGCGAAGCTCACGTCCTTGGCGCGTGCGCTGTTGTTGGTGGTGGAACCGCATTCCAGGTCGACGGTGCCGTTGCTCAGCAAAGGAATTCGGTTCTGCGAGGTCACGGCCATCATGGCCACCTCGAGATTGGGCTTGTTGAGCTTCTTCTTGACTGCTTCGACCACCGCATTGGAGAGCTCGACCGAGAAGCCGATCGGCTTGCCCCCGTCGAGGTAGCTGAAGGGCACCGAGGACTCGCGGTAGGCGAGCGTGATCTTGCCGGAGGCGGCGATCTTGGCCAGGGTGTCGGCAGCCTGCGCGCCCGTTGCGGCAGCGGCGAACGCCACGGCAGCCATCAATACGGAAATCTTCATGCGAGCCCTTTCGATCGGAATGGAATGTGTTGCCGAGTGTAGGAACGATTCACGCGGCGGTCACAATTCCTTTTGCGCCCACGCCCATGACCAAATGTTATGGCCAGCGCCTGGCGCCTGAAGGCATGAGCTTTGGCTATGGGCTGCGGCGCTTTCGGCATTTCACGCATGCGCGGCCGACGCCTACAGTCGAGTATTCCAACAAAGCGACAGGAAGAAGGCGTCATGCATGTGGGTGTGCTGGGTGCAGGCATCGTGGGCCTGGCCACGGCGTGGCAGTTGAGCCAGCGGGGCGTCCAGGTCAGCGTGGTCGACCGCGCGGCGCCCGGGTCCGGCGCGAGCGGCGGCAATGGCGCGCAGCTGAGCTATTCCTACGTGCAGCCGCTGGCCGACGCCTCCATCTGGAAGCAGCTGCCCAAGCTGCTGTTATCGCCCTCCTCCCCGCTGAAGCTGCGGCCCCAGCTCGATCCGCTGCAATGGCGCTGGGGCCTGGCATTTCTCGCGGCCTGCAACGCGCGCACCTCGCGCGAGACCACGGCCCGGTTGCTGGCGCTCGCGGCCGAGAGCCGTGCCGCCTTCGAAGCCATGCTGTCCGGGCTCGAACCCGACTGCGATTTCTCCAGCACCGGCAAGCTGGTCCTGTATGGAAGTGCCGCCTCGCTGGACGGCGCCCGCCGCCAACTCGAGCTCCAGCGCACGATGGGCAGCGAGCAGCGCCTGGTCACGCCCGACGAATGCATCGCGATCGAGCCGGCGCTCAAGGCCTACCGCACGCAGATGGCCGGCGCCATTCACACGCCCAGCGAATGCGCCGCCGACTGCCTCAAGCTCTGCATCGCGCTGGAGCGGGCGTTGCGCGCGAGCGGCGTTCGTTTCCTGCTCGACTGCGAGGTGCAGCGCTTCGACCTGCGCGATGGCCGCGTGGCAGCGGTGCAGACCAGCGCGGGCGACGTGGAGGCCGACGCCTTCGTCATGGCCCTGGGCACCGCTTCGCACCGGCTGGGTCGCCAGCTCGGCGCCTACCTGCCGGTCTATCCGCTCAAGGGCTACAGCATCACCGTCGATGTCGACGGGGCGCCCGATGCCGCCCCGCAGGTCAGCGTGACCGACAGCACGCGCAAGGTGGTGTTCGCGCGCATCGGCTCGCGCCTGCGGGTGGCGGGGATGGCCGAGCTGGTGGGGCACGATGCCAGCATCCCGGCCACGCGCATCGAGACGCTGGCGGCGGCGACGCGCGCCGTGTTCCCGCAGGCCAGCCGCATGGAGGCGCTCCACCCCTGGACCGGCATGCGCCCGGCCACGCCGACAGGCGTGCCCATCATCGGGCGCATTGCCGGCGCGCCGTCGAACATGGTGTTCAACACCGGCCACGGCGCGCTGGGCTTCACGCTGGCTTTCGGATCGGCGCAGCGCGTGGCGCGGCAGCTGACGGCCTAGGCCCTATGCCATTTCCTCGATCGCCTCGCGCATGCATCGCGTGATGCCGCGCACCGCCACCGAATCGGGCCGCTCGGCAAAGCGCAAGGCACGGATAGGCACCGGAATGCGCGGCTCGAGCGCCAGCACATCCACCTTCTCGCGATCGGCAGATCCGGCGGTGCAGCCGTCGACCAGGGCCACGCCGAGCCCGTGGTGCGCCATGGCCAGCGCGGCATGGTAGGTCTGCACCGTGACCACGGCCTGCTGGAAGCCCACCCCGGCCTGCCGGCACGCCTGGCTCAGGCTGGTGCCCACGGGGTCGCGGCTGTCGAGCCCCACCACCGGCAGCTTGACGAGGTCGTGCAGCGCCGCCGAGCCGTTACGTACCAGTGCGCGCGGCAACATCCCCTTGGGCGCGATGCAGACCATGCGGCTGTCGGCCAGCGCCTCCTGCGTGAGCGAGGGGTGCACCGCGGGACTGAAGGCGAAGCCCACGTCGGCCTCCTGCCGCAGCAGCGCCGACATGATCTGCGGCGAGTGCAGGGCCTCCACGGTGACGGCGATGCCCGGATGCTTCTGCCGGAATGACTTGAGCGCGCGCGGCAGCACTTCATAGCTCAGCGCCAGCACCGTGAGGATGCGCAGCTCGCCCGCATCGCTGCCCGTGCGCAGGTGGGCCGCCAGCCGCTGCACCTCGTCGAGTTGCGCGAACAGGCGTTCGATGTGCGGATAGAGCGCCTGCGCCTCGGTCGTGGGGGTGAGCCGCCCCTTGGCGCGCTGGAACAGCGGGAAGCCCAGCTGGAGCTCCGCATGCTGCAGCGTGCGGCTGACGGCCGGCTGCGTGATGTTGATGAGCCTGGCCGCCGCGCTCACGCTGCCGGTGAGCATGATGGCGTTGAAGACCTCGATGTGGCGCAGGCGCATCGAGCTATCTACCTGGCGGCGACCTTGCCGCGCGAGATGTCCATCACCATCCGCGCAGCCAGGTAGAGCCGCGGCTCGATGGAGTCGACCAACACGTACTCGGCATCGGCCGAATGCGCGCCGAAGCCCTGCAAGCCGAAGCGCTCCACCACCGGCGCCTTGGTCTGCAGCGCGGCAAACGCCGCATCGGTGCCGCCACCGGCCACCTTGTCGTCCGCGCCCAGGCTACGGCCCAGTTCCTTGTAGACCGCCTGCGCATGCGTGGCCAGCGCGCGCGAAGCGTCGGTGGCCTCCAGCGGCGGGCGGCGGCGCTCGAACTTCATCTCGACCTTGGCCTCGGGAACCAGCTGCTTCTTCACCCGTTCCTGCACCTGCTTCTCGATGCGGTCGTAGTCGCTGACCTTGAGCACGCGCACGTCGGCTGCGGCGCTGGCCGATGCAGGGATGACGTTGCGATTGGTGCCCGACTTCGAGATCGTCCAGTTCATCTTGAGCCCGGTCGCCGGATCGGACAGGTCGCGCATCTGCAGGATCTGGTGCGAGAGCTCGTACAGCGCATTCACACCCAGCTCGGGCGCCGAGCCCGCATGCGAGGCCTTGCCCGTGACGTTGAGCGACACCGACGCGATGCCAGCGGTGGCCAGCGAAAGCTTGTCTTCCTTGACCGAAGCGCCCTCGTACGACATCACCACGTCGTGCTCCGCGCCGAGCCGGCTGATGAGCGCGCGCGAACCGGGCGAGCTGATTTCCTCGTCGCCGTTGATCAGCACCGTGAGCGTGCCGTATTCCTTGAAGTCCAGCGCCTTCAGCAGCGCCACCGCGTGCAGGATGACGGCCACGCCCTGCTTGTCGTCGGCGATGCCCAGGCCGTAGGCCTTGTCACCCTCGATGCGGAAGGGCTGCTTGTTCAGCATGCCGATCTGATAGACCGTGTCCATGTGGGCGATCAGCATGATCTTCTTGCTGCCGGTGCCCTTGAAGGTGGCGCGCACCGCCTTGCCGATCTTCTCCGGCGTGTCCTCCATGCGGTAGGCCTCGGCCGTGGGGTCGACCAGCTCGACCTGGCCGCCCATCGCCTCGAGGCGCTCGGCGATCAGGTTGGCGATCTTGTCCAGGCCTTCGAGGTCTCGGCTGCCCGATTCGATGGAGACCAGCTGCTTCAGGGTTTCGAGCAGGGCAGGCTTTTCCTTGGCGGCCAGCGCGGCGATGCGCTCGTCGGGTGCGGCCGAGGCGATGCCCAGCCAGGCGGCGCAGACGACGCCAAGCGCGAGGGTGCGGAGGGAATGCGGGAGCTTCATCCTGTGGTCTTTCCTTGGGTCTCGTCTTCTTTTCAGTGGGCCTTGTCCCAGTTCGGGCCAAAGCCGATCTCGGCCAGGAGCGGAACCTTGAGCTCCGCCACGCCGGCCATGAGTCGCGGGATCTCGCTGCGGACCCAGTCGACTTCATCCTCTGGCACCTCGAACACCAGTTCGTCGTGCACCTGCATGATCATCTTCGTGCGGCGCTGCTCGGCGTCGAGCACGTCCTGCACCTTGACCATGCTGAGCTTGATCAGGTCGGCCGCCGTGCCCTGCATCGGCGCGTTGATGGCGGCGCGCTCGGCCCCGCCGCGGCGAGGGCCGTTGGGCGAGTTGATCTCGGGCAGGTAGAGGCGCCGGCCGAACACCGTTTCCACATAGCCCCGCTGCTTGGCCAGCGCCTTGGTCTCGTCCATGTAGATCTTCACGCCCGGGTAGCGTGCGAAATAGCGGTCGATGTAGGAGGCCGCGGCCTTGGTCTCGATGCCGAGGTTGCGCGCCAGGCCGAAGCTGCTCATGCCGTAGATCAGCCCGAAGTTGATGACCTTAGCGTAGCGGCGCTGCTCGCTCGACACCTGGTCCACCGCCACGCCGAAGACCTCGGCCGCGGTCGCGCGGTGCACGTCGATGCCCTCGGTGAACGCGCGCAGCAGCGACGCGTCGCCGCTGATGTGGGCCATGATGCGCAGCTCGATCTGCGAGTAGTCGGAACTCGCGATCACGCTGCCCGCCGGCGCCACGAAGGCCTCGCGCACGCGCCGGCCTTCGGGGGTGCGGATCGGGATGTTCTGGAGGTTGGGGTCGTTGCTGGACAGCCGCCCCGTCACCGCTACCGCCTGCGCGTAGTGCGTGTGCACGCGGCCCGAGCGCGGATGCGCCAGCTGGCCCAGCTTGTCGGTGTAGGTGCCCTTGAGCTTGGACAGGCCGCGGTGTTCGAGGATCTTGGCCGGCAGCGGGAAGTCCTCGGCCAGCTTCTCCAGCACCTCCTCGTCGGTGCTCGGCGCGCCGCTGGGCGTCTTCTTGACCACCGGCAGCCCCAGCTTGGTGAAGAAGACCTCGCCGATCTGCTTCGGCGAGCCCAGGTTGAAGGGCTGGCCCGCGAGCTCGTAGGCTTCCTGCTCCAGCGCCATGATGCGCTTGCCCAGCTCGTTGCTCTGGGCCGCCAGCGTGGGCGCGTCGATCAGCACGCCGTTGCGCTCGATGCGGTAGAGGGTTTCGCTGGAGGCCATTTCCAGCTCGTAGACGAAGCGCAGCTTGTCGTCGGCCTGCAGCTTGGGCCAGAGCGCGAGGTGCACGTCCAGCGTCTGGTCGGAGTCCTCGCAGGCGTACTCGGCCGCCTTGTCGATCGACACCTGGCTGAACGGGATCTGGTGCGCGCCCTTGCCGCACAGGTCCTCGTAGTCGATGCCGCTGCGGCCCAGGTGGCGCTCGGCCAGGCTGGCCAGGCCGTGCGGCTTGTGCACTTCGAGCACGTAGCTCTGCAGCATGGTGTCGTGCGCGTAGCCCTGCACCTCGATGCCGTGGTTGGCGAACACATGGCGGTCGTACTTGACGTGCTGGCCCAGCTTCTTCTTCGTGCCGTCCTCCAGCCAGGGCTTGAGCCTGGCGAGCACCTCGCCCCGCGGCAGCTGCGCCGGCGCGTCGCCATAGTTGTGCGCCAGCGGGACGTAGGCCGCCTCGCCGGGCTTGACGCTGAAGCTGATGCCCACGATCTCGGCGTGGATCTCGTCAAGCGAAGTGGTCTCGGTGTCCAGCGCGACCAGCTCGGCGGCCTCGATCTTCGCCAGCCAGGTGTCGAAGAGCGCCCAGTCGAGGACCGTGTCGTAGGCCACGTTGGTGGCCTTGGCGCCGGCGTCGGCGGCCGGCTCCTCGAGCAGGCCGGTGCCACCCTCGGGACCGCGCTTCGCCTTGTTCTCCCGGATGAGCTCGGGCGGTACTTCATGCGCCTCCAGCGTCTTCACCAGGCTCTTGAATCCGTACTTCTCGTAGAAGCTCTTCAACGCGTCGACCTGGTGCGGGCCGATGGCAATGCCATCGAGCGCGGGCAGCCCGGGCACATGGCCGTCGAGTTCGCAATCGGTACGGATGGTCACCAGACGCTTGCCCTGCGGCAACCAGTCGAGGGCCTTGCGCAGGTTCTCGCCGGCCTGGCCCTTGACCTCGCCGGCGCGGGCGATGAGCGCATCGAGCGAGCCGTACTCCAGCAGCCACTTGGCAGCCGTCTTCGGGCCCACCTTCTCTACCCCGGGCACGTTGTCGACGCTGTCGCCCACCAGCGTCTGGTAGTCGACCATCAGGCGGGGCGGCACGCCGAACTCGGCCGTGACGCCGTCCACGTCGCGTCTCTTCCCGCTCATGGTGTCGATGATGGTGACGTGCTCGTCGACCAGCTGGCTCAGGTCCTTGTCGCCGCTGGAGACGATCACCTCGACGCCCTGGTTCGCCGCTGTGCGTGCCAGGGTGCCGATCACGTCGTCGGCCTCGATGTCGGGCACGCACAGCACCGGCCAGCCCAGGAGCTTGACGACTTCGTGAATGGGCTCCACCTGGCTGCGCAGGTCGTCGGGCATCGCGGAGCGGTTGGCCTTGTACTGGGGATACCACGCGTCCCTGAAGGTCTTGCCAGGCGCGTCGAAGACGCAGGCGGCGTAGTCGGCCCGGACCTCGCGGCGCAGCACCTGCAGCATGTTGATCATGCCGCGGATGGCGCCGGTCGCCGGGCTGCCGGGATCGCCCGGCACTGCGCGCAGATCGGGCATCGCATGGAAGGCGCGGTACAGGTAGCTCGAACCATCCACGAGCAGCAATGTTTTCTTGTCGGTCATCGGAGCATTTTGCCGCGCCGCGTCCGGGCACCCGCACGACGGCGAACGTCGTTGCCGGCTGACAGCGGCCCATGGGGCCGCCGCCTACAATCACCCCATGCCCTCACCTCATCTTCTGCTTGCCCGCGGCGCCCTGCTCGCCGCGCTGGCCGGCGCCGCCCCGCTGGCCGCCGTTCATGCCCAGAGCGCGCCGCCGCCCGCCGAGGCCCAGGCCACGCCCGAGTCGCCGCGCCGCAACCAGAAGATAGAGCACATCCACGTCGAAGATTCTGGTGCGCGCGTCGACGAGGTGCGCTACGGCGGCCAGACCCAGAGCATCACGGTCCAGCCCAAGGCGAACGTGCCCTCCTACGAGGTGCTGCCGAACCAGGGCGGGCGCGACCGGCAGGGCCGGTCAGAGGCCGGCGGCGGCAACGGCAACGGCGCGCGGGTCTGGAACGTGCTCAAGTTCTGAGCACGGGCGGCCGTGGCGGTCTTCACCGAAGTCGGGTTCGACGAAGCCGATGCGCTGGTCCAGCGTCTCGGCCTGGGCCCGCTGGCTGCACTGCGAGGCATCGAGGGCGGCATCGAAAACACCAACTACTTCGCCAGCACCGCGTCGGGCGAATTCGTCCTGACGCTGTTCGAGCGCCTGGGGCCGCATCAACTGCCCTACTACCTGTGCCTGATGAAGCACCTGGCCTCGCGCGGCATCCCGGTGCCCGAGCCGGTCGCCGACCCGGCGATTGAGCCGCTCGGCGGACATCCCCTCTCCGTCCCGGCCGATGCGCCCTGCGAGTTCCTGCACCGGGTCGCGGGCAAGCCGGCGGCGCTGGTGCAGCGGCTCGCGGGCAAGAGTGAGCTGGCCCCCACCCCCTTGCACTGCGCCGAGCTGGGCCGTCTTCTGGCGCGCATGCACAAGGCTGCGCGCGACTTCCCCCGCATCCAGCCCAACCTGCGCGGCCTGGCCTGGTGGAACGACACCGCGCCGGTGGTGCTGCCCCACCTCGAAGCACCGCAGGCCGCGCTGCTGAAGAGCGAGCTGGCCTACCAGAACCACATCGCCCAATCCTCGGCCTACGCGGCGCTGCCGCGCGGCCCGGTGCACGCCGACCTGTTCCGTGACAACACCATGTTCGCCGCCGACGGCGACACCCCACGCCTGACCGGCGTGTTCGACTTCTACTTCGCCGGCACCGACACCTGGCTGTTCGACCTGGCGGTGTGCCTCAACGACTGGGCGATCGACCTGCCCACCGGCCGGCACGACCCGGTGCGCGCCGACGCCCTGCTGGCCGCGTATGGCACCGTGCGGCCGCTGACCGGTGCCGAGCGAGCCCTGCTGCCCGCGATGCTGCGCGCCGCGGCCCTGCGCTTCTGGATCTCGCGGCTGTGGGACTTCCACCTGCCGCGCGAGGCGAGCATGCTCAAGGCCCATGATCCGACCCATTTCGAGCGCGTGCTGCGCGAACGCTCGCGGGCGCCGGCCGCACCCTTCTCTTCGTGCATCGCCCTCGGCGAGCCGCAGGCCGCCTGAGGCTTTTTCAGCCCCCGGCCTCTCCATCCATGAAACTGAACCTCGTGCCGGCACGCACCGGCGCCGAATGGGTCCGCCTCGGGCTCAAGACCTTCTGGCGGCAGCCGCTGGCCTTCATTTCGCTCTTCTTCCTGTTCATGGCGTCGATCTCGATCGCCTCGCAGCTGCCGCTGATCGGCAGCGTGCTGGCGCCCATCCTGCTGCCCTTCATGACGCTGGGGCTGATGGTCGCCACCTCGGTCGCCCATGCCAACGACCGGCAGAAGCCGGCAGCGCCGGCCATGTTCGCGGCCGCTGCCGGAGCGGTGCGCAGCGAGTGGCGGCCGATGATCGTGCTGGGCCTGATCTCGGCTGCCTACTTCGTCCTGGCAGTGGGCGTCTCGGCCCTGTTCGACGGCGGGCAGCTGGCAAGCGCCTACCTGCTCGACGAGACGCTCTCGCCCGAGGTCTTGGCCAGCAGCGACTTCCAGACCGCGCGCCTGTTCGTCATGGTGCTCAACCTGCCGCTGTCGCTGGCCATGTGGCATGCGCCGGCGCTGGTGCACTGGCATCACGTCGAACCCGTGAAGAGCCTGTTCTTCAGCCTGGTCGCGCTGTTCCGCAACTTCGGCGCCTATGCGATGTTCTGCCTCTCGTGGTTCGGCGTGTTCCTAGTCGCCGGCATCGCCATCGGCCTGGTGGCCACGGTGCTGGTCGGTGTCGGCGCCATCGGCATGGGCGGCGGTGCCTCGGCCATCGGCAGCGCGCTGATGATCGGCAGCGCGCTGGTGCTGGCGGCCATGTCGCTGAGCTCGACCTGGTTCACCTTCAGGGACAGCTTCCGGGCGGACTAGCTGCATCCACGGCGGCGGCCTGCCGCGCGAGCGCAAGGTCAACGCGCCGACGGAGTTGCTGCAAGCGTGCGTCGATCAGGACGGCTGGCCGGCCACCTGGCCCTCCAGCTCCTCGATCAGCAAGGCCACGAGGTCGTTGCACTGGGGGTGCTGATTGAAAACCATCGGGATGACCTCCAGGACCGCAAGTCGTTCATAGGGGTCGATGTCCACCCGCTTCCCGAAGATCCGGATCAGCTCCATGTGACCCGGCAACTCGCGCTCGCCATCGGGGGAATAGCGCCTGATCAACATCTGGCCCTGCTCATGCGGTGTGAGCCGAAGAAATGCAGAGCGCAGAATGTCCGCTGGAAAATGCTCCATGAAGCCAGGGCCCGCGAACTCTTCGACGTAGGGAACGGTCACCGAGCAGAACTGGCGCAAGAGATCTGCCAGGCAGTCCACGAGCCCCGGCGGCCAGTCCCCGGACGCGTTCGCACGTCGGCACAGGGCGCCGAGCAGGCGGATGTCGGCAAGGCTCCACAGGACATAGCGTTCGCCAAACGGGTCGTCGATCAGCAGAGCGGGCTCGTCGCTCACACCGTGGTAGCGCTGGAGTGCCGCGAGAAGGGCGTTCGCCACCGGCGCCGCCACTTCGATGACCTCGTCGGGATTCGCGATCAGCGCGAGCATGTCGTCCAGGTGCTCCCATTGGCAGTACAGCCACTCATAGGCCGGAGCTGGCCACGAACCCGGTCCGAGTATGAGCTCCTGGAGACGGCTGCGCACTTGCGCCTGGCTCTTCGGCAGGGGAAGCATGGACAACAAGCCCAGCAGGGTCTGCGCCTGCACAACCGTCGGGTACGCCGGCAGGCAATAGTTGACTTGGGCGACCAATCGCTCAAAGCCCTCTCTTTTCCCTGGGCCCAGAGTGCGGTGAGCCATGGTCAGGAACTGCAATGGCAGCGCCGACAGATCGATGTGCTGCGCGAAACACGGCGACATCTTCCGGCTCCGGCTCAGCAACTGGAACATCGCCCGATTGTGCAGGTCACGATAGGCACTCTGCATCGGCGCGCCCACACCACGTTCGCTCTGGATCGAGCCCAACAACAAGGCCCGCAGCACGAGATCGAGGCGGCGCTGCGTCACGCCCGGCGCGCTTGGCAACATCGAAGCGACCGTTTGTGCATCCAGATCCACAAGCTCCCGGACCAGATCGTGCATCTTGTCCTGGAGCGCGCCCGGGTGTCCAAAGGTTGATGAATTGCCGCTGTGGGCCACCATCTGTTTCCACGGATGATTGGCCAGCTTCGGACTGAAGCAAGCGAAGAATTCCTTGTCGACCAGTGCCAGTTTCACCAAGGCAGCGCGGGAATCGGAGTCCTCGTCCTCAGGAGGAAGATACTCAGGGCGCATCCAGTCGATGCCCTGGTCCCGGAGCACGTGCGCCATCACCCGCTGCAGCACATCGAAGGGCAGTTTCATGGGGGCGCCGTCCGTCGTCGCACCCAGCGCCTGGAGCGCATGGCGGTCAGAGCCCGTGTCGATCACGATGATCTCGTCCTCCTCGAGAGCAACGGGGGCGGATTCGATGGGCACAACCCGCGTGGTGCTCGGCACGGCAAACCCAAGCCCTGGGAGGGTTTGTTCGACGCCGGCAACGACTGCCTGGACGTGGTCGATCAAAGCGAGCCCGTGCTGGGGAAGCTGTCCTTGACGCTGCTGGTCATGCAAACATGCCAGAAGCGTCTGCATGGCAAGAGGCGACAGCCTGTGAACAGCGCCGCAAAGATTCGGCCACACAGCGAATGCCTGCTTCGCCGACGATGCAGTGTCCATGCAGAGCTTCACGCACTCGCCCAGCTCTCGAGGAGTCAGGTCCACCAGCAAGCCTGCGAGCCGATCTGACAAGCACGGCAGCAAGTCCGGACAGGCCTCGCAAAGACCCGGCGTCAGCGCTCCGACCCAGGCTTTGATGTCCTCCACCGTTTCAACGTCCGGCAGCAGGGTCAGCATCCAAGGGCCGGTTCGCTCTGGCCCGTTCAGCCCTCCTTCGTGAAAGGCGATGAGACGCGGGCTCACGGAAGGACTGCGCGACCGAGCATCATCAACCGCCGAGGAATCGGCAGGACTGTGCTCGACTTCCTCCCTCTGGACCTCTTCGGCTGACTCCGAGCGGCTGGTCGATCTGCTCGATACTCTGGAAGGAAATTTCATGGTTGGCGATTGCTCTTGGTGTGGGTTCAGAACTGGGAGGACATGCCGAAAGGCAACCGCCCTGGCATGCACATCCGACATCACACCTGAGTAACGCGCTCGCGCCCGGGGTTCCTCTCGAGCCAGGGTCAACCACCCGGTCCCGGCGCCTAAACCGGCGTCAGCTTCGCCACCGACAGCGCCAGCCACTTGATGCCGTGGCGCGGGAAGTTGATCTGCGCCCGCGCATCGTCGCCGCTGCCCTCCAGCGCGAGCACCGTGCCCTCGCCGAACTTGTTGTGAAAGACCTGCATGCCCGAACGCAGGCCATGCGAAGGCGCAGCCTTCTGCGGCGGCACGGGTGGGCTGGCGAAGTTGTCCTTGCTGCCGTAGCTGCCGCCGCGCGTGCTCGCGTAGCCCCCGCCGTAGCCGAAAGCCGAGGGCGTGAAGCCCTGGTTCTTCGGCGTCAGCCACTTGAGCGCGCTCTCGGGCAATTCGTCGAAGAAGCGGCTCTTGAGGTTGTAGCGGGTCTGGCCGTGCAGCATGCGGGTCTGCGAATGGCTCAGGTACAGGCGCTGGCGCGCGCGCGTGATGGCCACGTACATCAGCCGGCGTTCCTCTTCCAGGCTTTCGTGGTCCGACAGCGAGTTCTCGTGCGGAAAGAGTCCCTCCTCCATGCCGGTGATGAACACGCAGTCGAACTCCAGGCCCTTGGCCGCGTGCACGGTCATCAACTGCACCGCGTCCTGTCCGGCCTGCGCCTGGTTGTCGCCCGATTCCAGCGCGGCGTGGGTCAGGAAGGCGGCCAGCGGGCTCATGGTCTCGCCGGTCTCGGCGTCCGGTGCCAGGGGCTCGTCGGTGATCGGCAGGTTCGGATCGAGGCCCTGGCTGGCCGGCGACTGGCGCAGTTCGTCCACCGGCATCGCCACCGCGTCGCGGCCGAAGCCCTCCTGCGTGACGAAGCTCTCGGCCGCGTTGACCAGTTCCTCCAGGTTCTCGATGCGGTCGGCGCCTTCGCGCTCGGTGCGGTAGTACTCGATCAGGCCGCTGTGCTGCAGCACCAGCTCGATGATCTCGCGCAGCGACAGGCCCTGGGTCTGCTCGCGCAGCACGTCGATCTTGGCGACGAATGCCGACAGGTTGGCACCGGCCTTGCCGCCGACGGCAGCGACTGCGTCATGCAGCGACCGACCCGCGGCACGGGCGGCGTCCTGCAGTTGCTCGATGCTGCGCGCGCCGATGCCGCGCGGCGGAAAGTTGACGATGCGCAGGAAGCTGGTGTCGTCGTCCTTGTTCTCGAGCAGCCGCAGGTAAGCCAATGCATGCTTGATCTCGGCGCGCTCGAAGAAGCGCAGGCCGCCGTACACGCGGTAGGGCACAGCGGCATTGAAGAGCGCGGTCTCGATCACGCGACTCTGCGCGTTGCTGCGGTAGAGCACCGCCATCTCCTTGCGCTCGATGCCCTCGCGCACGAGCTGGCGCATTTCCTCCACCATCCACTGCGCCTCCGCGAAGTCGCTGGTCGATTCGTACACGCGCACCGGCTCGCCGGGGCCCTGGTCGGTGCGCAGGTTCTTGCCGAGCCGCTTCTTGTTGTGGCTGATCAGCGCGTTGGCCGAGTCGAGGATGTTGCTGTAGCTGCGGTAGTTCTGCTCCAGCTTGATCTGGTGCGTTACATCGAACTCCCGCACGAAGTCGGCCATGTTGCCCACGCGCGCGCCGCGGAAGGCGTAGATGCTCTGGTCGTCGTCGCCCACGGCGAGCACGCTGTTGTCGCCCGGGACGAAGCGGCCCTCCACAGTGGTGCCGGCGAGCATCTTGATCCAGGCGTACTGCAGGCGGTTGGTGTCCTGGAACTCGTCGATGAGGATGTGGCGGAAGCGCCGCTGGTAGTGCTCGCGCACCGGGTCGTTGTCGCGCAGCAGCTCGTAGCTGCGCAGCATCAGCTCGCCGAAGTCGACCACGCCTTCGCGCTGGCACTGATCCTCGTAGAGCTGGTAGAGCTCGACCTTCTTGCGGTCATCCTCGCTGCGGGTCTCGACGTCGCGCGGGCGCAGGCCATCTTCCTTGGCGCCGGCGATGAACCACTGCGTCTGCTTGGCCGGGAAGCGCTCTTCATCGACGTTGAACTGCTTCATCAGCCGCTTGATGGCCGAAAGCTGGTCCTGCGTGTCGAGGATCTGGAAGGTGGACGGCAGCCCGGCCAGCTTCCAGTGCGCGCGCAGGAAGCGGTTGCACAGGCCGTGGAAGGTGCCGATCCACATGCCGCGCACGTTGACGGGCAGCATGGCGGTCAGGCGCGCCATCATCTCCTTGGCCGCCTTGTTGGTGAAGGTGACGGCCAGGATGCCGCCTGGCGAGACCTGGCCGGTTTGCAGCAGCCAGGCGATGCGGGTGGTGAGGACGCGGGTCTTGCCGGAGCCGGCGCCTGCGAGGATCAGGGCGTTGCCGGCGGGCAGCGTGACGGCGGCTAGCTGCTCGGGGTTGAGGTTTTGCAACAAAGGGGAGGCGGGCGCGGGGGTGTCGAACAGCATGGCGCATTGTAGGAAGTGCTGTTTTGCACGGTTCAACGGCGCGCCGGTCACGCGCATCGCGGGGGAGGCGGAATTGTTTCCGGCTGTCCGTTACTCAGCTTGCACAGGACGTCGCATAGCAGGAAGCGCCGTCCCAACTGTCTCGTGGACTGGCATTCAGTGGATCACATGGCAGATGAGCAATTTCTGCGAATTGTCACTCTGAGCTTACCAAACGTCAGATCTCACTTATGCGCCCAACCACCGCGACCATCAAGGCCGAAGTCAAGTTCTACGAAGCAACGCCGAAGACCGAGAACAGTCCAGCGCACGTATCGCGCCCACCCGCCAACACCGTTCAACAACTGGGCTTGCACAAAAAATCCGACGTGCGGATCGTGTTCGAAGCGCGGGGAACGGTCATTTATGCAAAGACATGGGCAGAGCCCAACCGGGCCAAGCGCCTGTGGGAGGCAGCGTACGGCCGTTCCAAAATTCGAAAGAGTTCATCAAGAGCTGTCCTAGATCGGCTCGAAAAAGATGTGGCCAACAGTGGAGGGGCTTCAAGGAGTCCTCTCGTAAAAGCCAAACTTGAAGAGGTGCGGTCCCAAATCATGGAATCGGACTCTGTATATGCGAAAGATCTTCACGCGCTGCTTGACGGCATCTCCAAGGCGGAGCAAGTCCATGCCGAACAGCAACTGAGGTTCAACGCGAACATGAAGGATGCTGCCGATAAGCTGAAGACGCATAGGACCCAGTATTTCCTCAACGCGTTGCCGTCTAAAAATTTGGACCCTACTCGGTTCACCAAAAAATCCGTTGGCGATTTTCTGGACTTCGTCAGAAAAACGGCTGATCTTGATCTGGGCGTTCTCGGGGCAAGCCCGATTGCTTATGAAGAGGCCCAGAAAGCGATTGAGTTTGCCGAGACCTGGGCCAACGCGACGCCAAAGGCCGCGCTCGGAAGCCCGAAAGCCCGATGTGCCATCGACCACATAGTGAGCCTGATACTCGGTAGCGGTATGGACCTGAATCGCCCCGCCAGGCAAGACTTGGGGAAATTCAAGTGGGTCGACAATCAAACGCTGAGCGGCCCCGGCGGCCAGTTCGTGCGTGACAAAGAACCCATCTGTAAAAATGGTCCGTACATCTACAGGTGCGGCACCGAGACCGTTGTCGTGAAGTCGTTGCACCATGATGACGAGCAAAAGGCGGCGCAAGCCCTGCAGGAAGCTGAGGTACACGCCCACGCAACGACGGGCGAGCCCGGGCACATCGTGCAGCTCCTGGGGATCGTACAAACGCCCGAAACCGGCCCCATGATGGTTCTCCAACATGCGCCCAACGGTGATGCCAATCAAGCTCTGTTGAAGTTACAGAAACTGGGCAGTGAACGCGCGTCGCACTCGCTAATGACCATGTTCACGTACATGGTCATGGGGGCGAAGAAGGCCCATCACAACGGCGTCATGCATCTTGATCTCAAGCCCGAGAACTACGCTCTCGATGAGAATGGCGCGCCTTTGCTTATTGACTTCGGCACTTCGCGCGCAACGCTGGCCCGGACCATGAAGAGCCCGACCGACTCACCCGAGTTCAGCGCTCCGGAGCTCGTCAACGCACTCCACGCACCAGGAACGATCACCTTTGAGGCCGACGTCTGGTCATTGGGAGTAGTCCTGTACCAATTCAACTCGCCCCGATTCGACGACATTGAGTCCACCGACGACCCTCGCCGCCTTCTGCCCTTTCCCCACACGGGATTCAACACCGCCTCCGTCAAACTTATCAACGAGTTCATTACGAAAAAAGATGAGGAGGATCGATTCAATCAACTTGACTTGGACCAGGACAACCCGTTGCATCACCTGATCATCCGCATGCTTGATCCGGATCCCTCCAAGCGGCCCTCGCTCACGGACGTGCTCGAGCATCCGTCGATCAAGCCCTATGCGAATCAGAGTGCCGCTGAATTGCTCGATGCGCGCGAGCTGATCCTCGAACCTCCTGCCAATCAACTGATTCAGGTTTGAAGCAAACGTCCGAGCGTCGCGGCGATCGGTTCATTCGCTCCCTTGCATAGACAGTATTTGCATACCGGTCTGCGCATGCGCCGCCGCGCGACTAGAATCAGCCACCGGGCCCAAGTTTCTTGCGCCCGGTTTTTTGCGCGCGCTTCCTTTTGCGGGACGCGCCCGAAGACCGGCCAGACCAAGCGCTCATTCGTTCTTCAACGACCTCTCCAGGAGCTTGGTTTCATGCAGATCTTCGACTACGACAACATCCTCCTCCTGCCGCGCAAATGCGTGGTGGAAAGCCGTTCCGAGTGCGACGCCAGCGTCACGCTGGGTGGCCGCACCTTCCGCATCCCGACGGTGCCCGCCAACATGAAGACAGTGGTCGACGAGACCATCTGCACTTGGCTGGCGCAGAACGGCTACTTCTACGTGATGCACCGCTTCGACCTCGACAACGTGCAGTTCGTGAAGGACATGCACGCGAAGGGCGTCTTCGCCTCCATCTCGCTGGGCGTCAAGAAGCCGGACTACGAAACGGTGGACCACCTGGCCGCCGAGGGCCTGGCGCCCGAGTACATCACCATCGACATCGCGCACGGGCACGCCGACACGGTGAAGAACATGATCACCTACCTCAAGAAGAAGCTGCCCAAGGCCTTCGTGATCGCAGGCAACGTGGGCACGCCCGAAGCTGTGATCGATCTCGAGAACTGGGGCGCAGACGCGACCAAGGTCGGCATCGGCCCGGGCAAGGTCTGCATCACCAAGCTCAAGACCGGCTTCGGCACCGGCGGCTGGCAGCTGTCGGCGCTCAAGTGGTGCGCGCGGGTGGCGACCAAGCCCATCATTGCCGACGGTGGCATCCGCGACCACGGCGACATTGCCAAGAGCATCCGCTTCGGCGCGTCGATGGTGATGATCGGCTCGCTGTTCGCCGGCCACGAGGAGTCGCCAGGCAGGACGGTGGAAGTCGACGGCACCCTCTTCAAGGAGTACTACGGCTCGGCCAGCGACTTCAACAAGGGCGAGTACAAGCATGTCGAGGGCAAGCGCATCCTCGAGCCGATCAAGGGCAAGCTGGCCGATACGCTGGTCGAGATGGAGCAGGACATCCAGAGCTCCATCAGCTACGCGGGAGGGCGCAAGCTGATGGATATCCGCAAGGTCAACTACGTCACGCTGGGCGGCGACAACGCGGGCGAGCACCTGCTGATGTAAGGCACCGGCTGCGCCGGGGCCTCTCGATTCTGGTTAGAATTCGCCCTGCGTTGGGGGGGTAGCTCAGCTGGGAGAGCGCCGCGTTCGCAATGCGGAGGTCGTGAGTTCGATCCTCATCCTCTCCACCAACTCTTTCAAAGGCCTCGGCATCCGCCGGGGCCTTTTTGCTTTCAGGTTATTTCAGGCGTCGAGCGTCAGGTGCTGGCCGTGCAGCGCCGCAGCCGCGGGCGAGGCCAGGAAGCCGATGGTCTGGGCCGCCACTGCTGTCGACACCCAGCTCTCGGGCTTGGCATCTGGCATGGCCTGGCGGTTGGCCGGCGTGTCCAGCACGCTGGGGGCGATGCTGTTCACCGTGATCCCATGCGGCGCCAGTTCGGCAGCCGAGGCCTCGACGAGGCGCTGCAGCGCGCTCTTCGACGCGATGTAGGCCGCCATGGCGGCGGTGCCGCGTGCGGCGCTCTTGGCGGTAACGGCGATCACGCTGCCGGCCTTGCGCTCGATCATCGAGGGCACCAGCGCCTGCGAAACCGCGACGAAGGACCATGCGTTCAGGTTCATCATGCGGTCCCAGGCGGGCCGGCTCAGCGCATGCACCTCTTCGCCCATCTCGAAGCCGCCGGCGATGTGCACCAGCGCATCCACATGCTTGAAGGCTGCAAGGATGCGACCAGCCGCATCCCCCATGCTCTCGCCGGAAGTCACATCAGCTTCGAGCAACAGGTGTTGCGAGTTGTCCAGCCCCGGGAAGACGCTGACGATGTGTTCCATCCGGTGGTCGAGCAGAGCGAGGCGGGCGCCCTGGTCGAGGAAGTGCTGCACGACGGCGCGGCCCAGGGCGCCGGCAGCGCCTGTGACCACGACGTGGCGGGAGGTGTTGGGGTCGATCATTTCGCGGTTCCTTGTTCGGGCAGGCATCGTAACGCCGAGGTCACGCAGGAAACGTGCATCATTGCCACTTTCCCCTCCCCCTGCCCCCTTTCACTGCACCCGGAGACTTGTCATGAAAGAAGTAGTTGTTGTCAGCGGCGTTCGCACGGCCATCGGTACCTTCGGCGGCGCGCTCAAGGACGTTCCACCCACGCGGCTTGCCGCGCTGGTGACCCAGGAAGCGCTCGCGCGTGCCAAGGTCGACGGCAAGGACGTGGGCCATGTGGTCTTCGGCCACGTGGTCAACACCGAGCCGCGCGACATGTACATGGCACGCGTGGCTGCCATCGAGGGCGGCTGCGCCCAGGAAACGCCTGCGCTCACCGTCAACCGCCTCTGCGGCTCGGGCCTGCAGGCGATCGTGAGCGCGGCGCAGAGCATCCAGCTCGGCGACGCGACGGTGGCCGTCGGCGGCGGCGCCGAGAGCATGAGCCGCGCCCCGCTCTCCTCGCTTACCGCACGCTGGGGCGTGCGAATGGGCGACATGAAACTGGTGGACATGATGATCGGCGCGCTGCACGACCCCTTCGAGAACATACACATGGGCGTGACGGCCGAGAACGTGGCCAAGAAGTGGAACATCACCCGCGAGACGCAGGACCAGACCGCGCTGACCAGCCACCAGCGTGCGCAGAAGGCGATCGAGGGCGGCTACTTCAAGACCCAGATCGTCCCCGTGCCGCTGCAGAGCCGCAAGGGCCCGGCCCAGTTCGACACCGACGAGCACGTGCGCTTCGACGCCCGGATTGAAGACATGGCCAAGCTCAAGCCCGCTTTCCTGAAGGAGAACGGCACGGTCACGGCTGGCAATGCCTCCGGCATCAACGACGCCGCCGCTGCCGTGGTGCTGATGGAGAAGGAAGAGGCGGCGCGCCGCGGGCTCAAGCCGATGGCGCGCATCGTGGCGTATGCCTTCGCCGGCGTGGACCCGAACTACATGGGCATCGGGCCCGTGCCGGCCTCGCGCAAGGCGCTGGAGAAGGCGGGTCTTAAAGCTTCGGACATGGACGTGATCGAGGCCAACGAGGCCTTCGCCGCACAGGCCTGCGCGGTTACGCAGGACCTCGGCCTGGACCCTGCGAAGGTGAACCCCAACGGCTCCGGCATCTCTCTCGGCCACCCGATCGGCGCCACCGGCGCGCTGATCACGGTCAAGGCGCTGTACGAGCTGGAGCGCATCCAGGGCCGCTACGCGCTGGTGACCATGTGCATCGGCGGCGGGCAGGGCATCGCCTGCATCTTCGAGCGCGCGTGAGCCGAGGGCGCATTCGTTGTTGCTATAATCTTTGGATTGCCTGAATGACAGCAATGTCGATCAGGGGCTCTTAGCTCAGTTGGTAGAGCAGCGGACTCTTAATCCGTAGGTCGAGTGTTCGAGTCACTCAGGGCCCACCAAAATTACCGCGCCAACGCTGAAAAGCCCGCCATCCAAAGATGGCGGGCTTTTTCTTTGGAGGCGGTTTGGCGGCGTCCTCGATCAGCCGTCGCGTCGCGGGCAATGCGCCCGCGTTTCACGTCAGCCGCAGGGGGCCTTAGGCCGCCATGATCGACACAGCCTTGGTGTTCAGATAAGCCTCCATCGCCTCCGGACCGCCCTCGGAGCCGTAGCCCGAGTCCTTGACGCCACCGAAGGGCATCTCCGGCGAAGGCGCGGCCGGCTGGTTGATCCACAGCATGCCGACCTCGAGCTGCTGCGACAGCAGGTGCGTGTTCTTGAACGAGCGCGTGAAGGCATAGCCCGCCAAGCCGAATGGCAGGCGGTTGGCCTCGGCGATGGCTTCCTCCAGCGTGTCGAAGCCGCGGATGGCGGCAACCGGGCCGAAGGGCTCGTTGTTGAACACGTCGGCTTCCAGCGGCACGTCGGTCAGCACGGTGGGGGCGAAGAAGTTACCGACCGAGCCGATCCGCTCGCCGCCGGTAGCGACTTTCGCGCCCTTGCTCCGTGCATCGTCTAGGACCTGAGCCATCGCCGTGAGGCGGCGCGCATTGGCCAGAGGCCCGAGGGTCGTGCCCTCGGCCAGGCCGTCGCCCAGCTTGAGGCCCTCGGCATGCTTGACCAGCGCTTGCGCGAATTCGGCCTTGATGCTGTTGTGCACCAGGAAGCGCGTCGGCGAGATGCACACCTGCCCCGCGTTGCGGAACTTGGCGCCGCCCGCGGCCTTGACGGCGAGGGCAACGTCGGCATCGTCGGCGACGATCACCGGCGCGTGACCGCCCAGTTCCATCGTGGCGCGCTTCATGTGTTGGCCGGCCAGGGCGGCGAGCTGCTTGCCCACGGGGGTGGAGCCGGTGAAGGTGACCTTGCGGATGATCGGGTGAGCGATCAGATAGCTGGAGATCTCGGCGGGGTTGCCGAACACCAGGCCCACCGTGCCGGGCGGCACGCCGGCGTCGACGAAGGCCTGCAGCAGGGCCGCAGGCGAGGCTGGCGTCTCTTCGGGCGCCTTCGCCAGGAAGGAGCAACCGGTGGCCAACGCGGCACCCAGCTTGCGCACGACCTGGTTAATCGGGAAGTTCCAGGGCGTGAATGCGGCCACGGGGCCGACCGGCTCCTTGATCACCAGCTGCTGCGCCGCCAGGTTGCGCGAAGGCACGATGCGACCGTAGACGCGGCGGCCTTCGTCGGCGAACCATTCGATGATGTCGGCGCCCGCGAGCACTTCGACGCGTGCCTCGGCGAAAGGCTTGCCCTGCTCCTGCGTCAGCAGGCGGGCAATCTCGGGTGCGCGCTCGCGCAGCAGGCCGGCGGCCTTGCGCATGGTGGCCGCGCGCTCGTTGGCGGGGATCTTGCGCCAGGCCTGGAAGCCACGCTGCGCGGCCTCCAGCGCACGGTCCAGGTCGGCGATGCCGGCGTGCGCGACCTTGCCAATGGGCTTGCCGGTGGCCGGGTTGACGACGTCCAGGGTCTTGCCGCTCGCGGCGTCGCACCATTCGCCATTGATCAGCAGGCGGGTGTCAACGTAGCTCGATGTGCTCATGTCGGTCCTTGGGTTCTTTCAGGGGGATGTTGATGTCGGAATCGGACGGGAGCGGGCGCGAGGCCGTCCCGTGCGCCATTGTCGCCCGACGCGGCGGGGAGGTCCCGCAAGCGGCGCAAAACCCCTCGCGCCCAGACTACGCCTGGAGGCCTGGGTCGCAGACGCAAAAAAGCCCGCCTCGAGAGAGGCGGGCTTTGCAGGGAGATCGACGCTTCAGCGGCTCGGCTTGAAGGCGCGGCGCTGCCCGTCGCGCGGTACGAAGGACTTGCCGCCCCCGTGAGCGCCACCGTGGCCACGAGGAGCACCAGCGCCAGCGCCAGCGCCGGCGCGCGGCGCGCTGTCGCCCCAGCCGGGCTTGCGGCCGAAGCCACTGCCTTCGTCACGGCCCCTGCCCTGCGCCTGGCCCGGGGCCTGGAAGCCGCGCGAAGGCGCGTGGCCGCGCGGCGCCGGGCCGCGATCGTTGAAGCCGCTGGCATTGGCATAGCCGGCGCGCGGGCCGCCGAACTTGCGGTCGCGCGAATGGTTCTCGCGGTTCTCGCGGCCGCGGCCGCCGAAGTCGCCTTGCGGACGGCCCTGCGGGAAGCGCTGTTGCGGCTCAAGGCCGGGGATTACGTCGGCCGCGAAGGGCTGGCGGCTGTAGGCCTCGATGTCGAAGATCTTGCGGCGATCGCGGAACTCGGCAAAGGTCACGGCCAAGCCGTCGCGCCCGGCCCGGCCGGTGCGGCCGATGCGGTGCGTGTAATCCTCGGCCTTCATCGGCAGGCCGAAGTTGAAGACGTGGGTGATGGTCGGCACGTCGATGCCGCGCGCGGCCACGTCGGTGGCGACCAGGATCTGCACCTGGCCCTGGCGCAGCGCCATCAGCCGGCGGTTGCGCAGGCCCTGGCTCAGCGCGCCGTGGAGGGCAACGGCGCTGAAGCCGCCCTGTTGCAGGTCGCCGGCGAGGCCGTCGCATTCCACCTGCGTGCTGCAGAAGACGATGGCTTGGTTGATGCTGGTGTCGCGCAGCCAATGGTCGAGCAGCTTGCGCTTGTGCTGGGCGTTGTCGCTCCAGAACAGCACCTGCTTGATGTTGGCGTGCTTCTCCTGGGGGGTATCGATGGTCACGCGCTGCGGCTCGCGCATCACACGCTGCGCCAGTTGCTGGATGCGCGGCGCGAAGGTGGCGCTGAACATCATGGTCTGCTGGCGCTCGATGGTGAGTTGGTTGATCTCGGCCAGGTCGTCGGCAAAGCCGAGGTCGAGCATCCGGTCGGCCTCGTCGACCACCAGGAACTTGACCTGGTCGAGCTTGATCTGCATCGAGCGCTGCAGGTCCAGCAGCCGGCCAGGCGTAGCGACCACGAGGTCGGCGTTCTGGAGGCGGGCGATCTGCAACTGATAGGGCATGCCGCCAACCACATTGGCGATACGAAGGCCGCGGCAGTGCTTCACCAGGTCGATCGCGTCGTGCGCCACCTGCTGGGCCAGCTCGCGCGTGGGGCACAGCACCAGCGCGTCGGGGGTGGCGGCCTTGAAGTGTCGCGGGTTTGTGGGGTCCTTGCGCTTGTTCTTCTTGGACGGCGCTTCGCCGCGAGCAGCGGCCTCGGCGGCTTGGCGCTGATGCTCGGCCTTGGCAGCGGCCGCGGCTTCGGCCTGGCGCTGCAGCAGGGTGTGCAGCACGGGCAGCAGGAAGGCGGCCGTCTTGCCGCTGCCGGTCTGGCTGGACACCATCAGGTCGACGAAACGGGCAGCACCGTCGGTTCCGCCGATGGCGCCCATGGCGCGGGGGATCGCCTGCGCCTGCACGGCGGTCGGCTGGGTGAAGCCGAGGTCTTCTACAGCGGCGATCAGTTCGCTCGCCAAGCCCATCTGGACGAAGCCGTTGGGTTGCTTCGTCTCGACAGGTGCGACAGCGTCGAGTGCCTCGAGCACTTCGGACGCCTCGGTGTGGGGGATGGAAGTCGATTCGCCGCGAACAGCAGCGAAGTCATCGGATTGCACAGGCGCGAACTCGCCCTGCGCTTCAAAAGCGTCGGTCATTGAAAGATCCAAGTGCGGGCGCCGCCGTGAGCGGCACCCCGTCGGGTGGCGAAAACATCAACCATCCAACGACATTTCAGCCTTGGCTTTCGCCTGGGCTGCGGCCCATTCATGTGGGCGCGGTGTGCAAGATAGGGAGATGCAAGAAGCGCTCTGGGCACCTTCTTGAAAGGGTTACCCGGAAGCGAAGCCAGCGATTATTGCATGGCTTTGGGGTTTTCACCTAATCCTGCAGGCGCAGGAAGGTATCGCGGTAGTGCGCCAGCTCCTCGATCGACTCGTGCACGTCGGCCAGCGCGGTATGCGCCTGCTGCTTCTTGAAGGCGTTGTAAGCGGCCGGCTTCCAGCGCTTGGCAAGCTCCTTGAGCGTGCTGACGTCCAGGTTGCGGTAGTGGAAGTAGGCCTCCAGCCTGGGCATGAACTTGACAAGGAAGCGCCGGTCCTGGCTGATGGTGTTGCCGCACATCGGCGAGCCGTTCTTCGGGATGTAGAGCGCAATGAATTCGAGCAACTGCTGCTCGGCGGCCGCCTCGTCCAGCGTGGAGGCCTTCACCTTGTCGATCAGCCCGCTGCGGCCGTGCGTGCCCTTGTTCCAGGAGTCCATTCCGTCAAGCACCGTGTCGCTCTGGTGAATCACCAGCACCGGGCCGTCGATGCGCGGGCTCAGGTCGGGGCCGGTCACGACCACGGCGATCTCGAGCAGGCGCTCCTTCTCTGGGTCGAGGCCGCTCATCTCGCAGTCCAGCCAGACGAGGTTCTGGTCGCTCTTCTTGAGGGTGGTGGCGGTCGCGGCTGCGGTCGTGGCGATGGAATCGGGCATCGGCCGATTGTCGTCGATGACCTAGAGCCCGAGTGGGCATGCCTGCGGGCTAAACTCGCTGCGCCATGGTCGCTCCCCTGCCCGCTTCTCTGCTGCTCACATTCGCCTTCGCGCTCGCGCTGGTCGCGGGCCTGATTGTGAAATTCTGGCTGGCCACCCGGCAGATCCGCCATGTGGCGCGCCACCGCGACGCGGTGCCGCCCACCTTCGCGCAGGCCATCACGCTCGCCGCTCACCAGAAGGCGGCCGACTACACGGTCGCCAAGACCCGCTTCGGCTTGCTTGAGATGGTCTGGGGCGCGATGGTGCTGCTGGGCTGGACCCTGCTTGGCGGGCTCAACCTCCTCAACGAGATGCTGCTCGACGTGCTGGGCGGCGGCATGTGGCAGCAGCTCGCGTTGCTTGCGGCTTTCGCGCTGATCGGCGGGCTGCTCGAGCTGCCCTTCACCCTGTGGCAGACCTTCCGGCTCGAGGAGCGCTTCGGCTTCAACAAGATGACCTGGCGGCTCTGGCTGGCCGACGGCATCAAGGCGCTGCTGCTGGGTGCGGTGATCGGCCTGCCCATCGCGGCGTTGATCCTCTGGTTGATGGGGGCTGCCGGCCGCCTGTGGTGGCTGTGGGCGTGGGGTGCATGGATGGGCTTCAACCTGCTGCTGATGCTGGTCTACCCGACCTTCATCGCGCCGATCTTCAACAAGTTCCAGCCGCTGGACGATGCCACGCTCAAGGCCCGCGTCACCGCGCTGATGCAGCGCTGCGGCTTCGCGGCCAAGGGCTTGTTCGTGATGGACGGCAGCACACGCAGCGCGCATGCCAACGCCTACTTCACCGGCTTCGGCGCCAGCAAGCGCGTGGTCTTCTACGACACGCTGCTGCGCCAGCTCAACGCCGGCGAGGTGGAGGCAGTGCTCGCGCACGAGCTGGGACACTTCAAGCACCGGCATGTACTCAAGCGCATGGCCGCGATGTTCGCGCTGAGCCTGGCAGGTTTCGCCCTGCTCGGCTGGCTGTCCGGCCACGCCTGGTTCTACACCGGGCTGGGCGTGCAGCCCAACATGGCGGCGGCGAACGATGCGCTGGCGATCCTGCTGTTCATGCTGGCGATGCCGGTGTTCGGCTTCTTCGTCGCGCCGCTCTCGGTCCTGATCTCGCGCCGCCACGAGTTCGAGGCCGACGCCTATGCGATCGCCCAGACCAACGGCGCCGACCTGTCGCGGGCGCTGCTCAAGCTCTACCAGGACAACGCCTCGACGCTCACGCCCGATCCGGTGTTCGTCAAGTTCTACTATTCGCACCCGCCCGCCACCGAGCGCCTCGCGCGCATGGCGGCGGCCTGACCCCTGAAAAGACGATCATGAGCAGCATGTTGAAGCCCATCGACTGGAAGACGAAGGCGCGGCGCGCGCTAAGCGCGACGGAGATCGTGTCCCACCTGGCCCGGGTGGAAGGATGGAAGCTGACCGGCGACGGAGCCGATGTCGCGATCGAGAAGACCTTCAGCTTCGCGAACTACTTCGAAACCATCGCCTTCGTGAATGCGCTTGCGCTGGTCGCGCACAAGCAGGATCACCATCCTGACCTTTCGGTGCACTACAACCGCTGCGTGGTGCGCTTCAACACGCACGACGTGGGGGGCCTCTCTGCCACGGACTTCGACTGCGCGGCGCAGGCGGATGCCCTGCTCGACGCCTGAGCCGATGGAAGGCGCCCTTGGCTAAGCCCGCGCGCCTCCGGCCGCGAGGCGATGCCGACGGGAACACGGCACAGCGCGATGGGCTCGTGGTCGCCAGCCACGGACGCCATTGCGTGGTCGAGACGCCCGAGGGCGAGCGCGTCATCTGCCATCCGCGCGGCAAGAAGAGCCGTGCCGTGGTCGGCGACCGGGTGCGATGGCAGGCCAGCGAGGACGAGGGCACTATCGAGGAGGTGCAGCCGCGCAAGAACCTGTTCTATCGGCAGGACGAGATCCGCACCAAGTCCTTCGCCGCCAACCTCGACCAGGTGCTGATCCTGATCGCCGCCGAGCCCGAGTTCTCTGAAACGCAGCTGGCGCGCTCGCTGATCGCGGCGGCAGCAGAGCGCATCGCAACGATCATCGCGCTCAACAAGAGCGATGTGGTGGCGCCTTTCGAGCGCGCCTGGGAGCGGCTCGCGCCGTACCGCCGCATGCACCACGGCGTGCTGCCGCTGTCGCTCAAGGCTTCGCCGGAGGTCGATCACGCGACCCTGATGAAGCTGCTGGCAGGCAAGACCACCCTGGTGCTCGGCCCTTCCGGCGCGGGCAAGAGCACGCTGACCAACCTGCTGGTGCCCAGCGCCCGCGCCACGACAGCGGAGATCTCGCAGGCGCTGAATTCGGGCAAGCACACCACCACCAGCACCACTTGGTACTGGGTGGACGAGGCGCGCAGCACCGCGCTGATCGATTCGCCGGGCTTCCAGGAATTCGGGCTGAACCACATCGAGCCGATGCAGCTCGCCTCATTGATGCCCGACATCGCCGAGCACGCCGGCGAGTGCAAGTTCTACAACTGCACGCACCTGCACGAGCCGGGCTGCGGCGTGATCGCGCAGGTGAGCTCGCCGGGCCACCCGGGTTCGATCAGCCCCTCGCGCTACCGCATCTATGGCGAGCTGTTCGCCGAACTGAACCAGCCCCGCCACCGATGAAAGTACTGCTGTACTCCCATGTCTTCCATCCCTCGGTAGGCGGCGTCGAGACCGTGTCGCGCGCGTTGGTCGAGGGCTTCGTGGCTCGCGGCGTCGATTGCAAGGTGGTCACGCAGACGGCGACCCGGGAGGTCGAGGTCTTTCCTTTCGAGGTGATCCGCCAGCCCTCGAGCAGGCGCGTTCGGGAGCTGCTGCGCTGGGCCGACGTGGTACTGTTCAACGGCGCCACCATGGCGCTGCAGCCCTGGGTACTGCTCTACCGCAAGCCCTTCGTCTGGGTCCACGTAGGCTACCAGGCCAGCTGCATCGATGGCGCTGGCTGGGTCGACGGCAAGCCTGCGCCGCTGTCTCCCTTCGCCTCCTTTCTCTTTCATGCGCGCCGCAGCGGCTACGCAAGGGGCGTGAAGGAGGGCATGAAGCTGCTGCTGCGCCGCGCCGTCGCCAAGTTCGGCGTGACGCGCAACGTTGCCATCACCGAGTGGATGAACCAGGCCCTGCCGCTGCCGCGGCAGGTGCAGATCTACAACCCCTTTCCAATCGAGCGCTTTCGCGCAGCCGACCGCGATGGGGCCGAGTACGAGTTCTTCTACATGGGCAGGCTGGTGCAGGAGAAAGGCGTGGACGTCCTGATTCGCGCCTTCGCGAAGCTGCACCAGCGCCACCCCGGACGGCCGCGCCTGCTGCTGATCGGCGACGGCAGTGCGCGAGCACAGATCGAGCGTCTGGTCGCAGAACTGGGCATCGCGTCCTCGGTGCGCTTCGTCGGCGCGCAATCCGGCGAAGGCCTGGTCGACTGGGTCGCGAAGGGCATGATCGGCGTCATCCCCTCGGTGTGGTACGAGCCCATGGGCGGCGTCGCGGTGGAGTTGCTGGCAGCCGGCAAGAGCCTCATCGTGTCGGCCCAGGGCGGATTGGCCGAATGCGTGGGCGATGCCGGACTGACCTTCCCGAATGGCGACGACGAAGCCCTGGCCGCTCAAATGCAGCGCGTACTGGACGATCCCGCCCTGCGCGCGACGCAGGAAGCGAAGGCGCGCGAACGCGCCGGGCACTTCACCCCCGGGCGCTTCGTTGGCCAGTACATCGAGCTGCTCGAAGGGATCGCTCGCAAGGCCTGAGCGCCCTCCCGAGTTTCAGCGGAGGATTTCCGTCAGCGCGTCGACCAGCACGCCGCACTGCTCGCGCGTGCCGACGCTGATGCGCAGGTACTGCGCGATGCGCGGCTGGTCGAAATGCCGCACCAGCACCGCATGTGCGCGCAGCTCCGATGCCAGTGCCGCCGCATCGCGCGCGGGGTGGCGCACGAACACGAAATTGGCCTGCGAGGGCAGCACCTCGAAGCCGAGGTCCTCGAGTTGCAGGGTCAGGCCCTCGCGGATGTCCATGACCTGGTGCCTCGTATGGGCGAACCACGCCTCGTCCGCCAGCGCAGCGATCGCGCCGGCACTGGCGAGACGATCGATCGGATAGGAATTGAAACTGTTCTTGACCCGCTGAAGCGCCTCGATCAGCTTCGCCTGTCCGCAGGCGAAGCCCACCCGCAGCCCGGCGAGCGAACGCGACTTGGAGAGGGTCTGCACCACCAGCAGGTTCGGATGTCGCTCGATGAGCGGCAGCGCGCTCTCGCCGCCGAAATCCACATAGGCCTCGTCCACCAGCACCACGTGCCGCGGGCATGCTTCAAGGAGGCGCTCGATGCTGCCGAGCGGCAGGCCAATGCCTGTCGGCGCGTTGGGATTCGCAATCACGATGCCTCCGCAGCCGGTTGCGGCGCGCGCGGCCATCGCGGGGATATCGATGCGCAACCCGGCGTCGACCGGCAGCAGCTCGCAGGCAATGCCATAGAGCTGCGCATAGACACGGTAGAAGCTGTAAGTGACGTCCGGGATCAGCAGCGGCTCGGACTGCTGGAAGAAGGCGAAGAAGGCGTGGGCCAGTACCTCGTCGGAACCGTTGCCTGCGAACACCTGCGAACCATCCAGCCCTTGGCGCGCGGCAATGGCTTCGCACAGCGCCATCGATTCGGGATCGGGGTAGCGCTGGAGCCCCTCGGCAGCCGCGGACTCGATGGCGTCGAGCACCTGCGGCGACGGCCCGAAGGGGTTCTCGTTGGTGTTGAGCTTGACCAGCTTCGCGATGCGCGGCTGCTCGCCCGGCACATAGGGTTCGAGCGCCGCGATACGCGGGCTCCAGAAGCTGGGGGCGGTGCTCACGGGGATGGATCCGATCGAACTCAACCCAACAGGCGTGCCAGGGTGAGCAGCGCCAGCAGCACCATCCACATCACCACCGAGCGCCAGACCAGACCGACCACGCTGCGCAGATGCGCGGGCTCGGGCTCGCGCCCCGGGGTGCTGCCGCCGTCGAGGCGTGCACCGGCCAGCGGATCGCCAGCTTGTGCCCGCGACAGCGGATCGGTCAGCGGCACCGGGCTGAGCACGCCGCCGCCGAGCCGCACATTGACCGCTCCCGAGGTCGCGGCCAGGATCACCCCGTCGTTCTCGCTGGGAAAGCGCCGGGCGTCGTTGCGCCAGCAGTCGATCGCCTCCTCGAAGCTGCCGACCACGGCGAAGCCGATCGCCGTGATGCGGGCGGGCAGCCAGTCGATCAGTGCCCAGGCCTGGTCGGCTGCGTTCTGGACCCAGATGCTGGAGGGCTGGACCGAGGCGTTGTTCTTGTGCGCCCAGTAGCGCGCGACGAACTCGCTCATGCGATAGAACACCGCCCCCGCCGGCCCCAGCCCGAAGGCGGCAAGTATCGAGAACCAGGCAAGCACGCCGAACACGTGGCGGTGCGCCGCGATCACCGAGTGCTCGATCACATGCCGCACGATCTCGCTGCGGGGCAGGTCCGCAGCATCCACGCGCTGCCAGTGGGCCAGCAGCGAGCGGGCCAGTGCCTCGTCGCCCACGTCCAGGGCGTCTCGAATGCCGGTGAAATGATGGCTGAACTGCCTGAAACCGAGCGTGACGTAGAGCACCGCCACGCTCCACAGCACGGCGAAGGGCAGGCCCAGCGTGAGCGCCAGCAGCCAGTGCATGCCCAGCGTGAGCACCGTCGGCACCAGCACCGCGAGCCCCCAGGCGACCCAGCCGTGGTGCGGCTTGCCAGCGTCGAAGTTGCGGCTGGTCCAACGGGTCCATGCCAGGACGGCGCCGTACACCGGGTTGTGATAAGCGAGCGGCCGCACTTGCTCGATCAGCAAGGCGCACAGGATCGCGAAGAAGCTCATCCGTCGATGATAGCGAGTGGTCCCCGGCGCTCCGCCCCCCGCACCGCGCCGTCAGGCCATGAGGAAGCGGTAGAGGTTGCGCAGCATGCCGGCCGTCGCGCCCCAGACATAGCGCTCATGCGCACCGTCGTGGTAGGGCATCGAGAACCACTCGCGCGACTGGAGTTCGTCGTCGACCACGGCGTGGCGGCGGTGGTTCGCCGGGTTCATCAGATAGGCCAGCGGGACCTCGAAGGCTTGCGCGACCTCGTAGGGATTGAGGGTCAGCTCGAAGTCCGGATGCACCAGCCCGACCACCGGCGTCACGATGAAGGAGGTGACCGTCGTGTAGGTGGGCAGCTTTCCCAGCACCTCGATGTACTCGGCCGAGAGGCCAACCTCTTCCCATGCTTCGCGCAAGGCGGCGGCCGCGATGTTGGCATCTTCGGGGTCTACCCGGCCGCCGGGGAAGGCCACTTGGCCCGAATGGGTGGACAGGTTGGCGGTGCGCTCGGTCAGGAGCACGGTGGGCTCCTCGCGCATCACGATCGGCACGAGCACCGCGGCCGCGGCCGGCGCGCGGTTCGTCAGGCGCGGCTCGCGCCGCAGTTCGGGCGTCCAGGCGGGCGGGGCGGCGAAGCGCGCACGCAGGGCCTGGGCATCGAAACGGATCTGCGGGACGGCGGGGAGCGCGGAGTCGACGCCCACCACCGGTACCTGGCGCGGGTCGAAGGACCGCAGCGCCGACGGCAAGACGGCATTGACGTTCTCTTCGACAGGGGCGCCGCGCATGGGAGGTGGAGGAGTGGTCAAGTCGGAATCTGGAGAGTAAAACGCAAAACGGCGCAGCGGATGACAGGCGACACCACTACAAAAATCACGGTCCCCTTAATTCATCGAGGCACCAACGCAAAAAGCCGCCCTGAGTGGCGGCTTTTTGCACGGCAGGAGGCACTCTTTACTGAGCTGCTGCTGCGGAGGACTTGCCGGGCAGCTTTTCCTTGATGCGTGCCGAACGGCCGCTACGCTCGCGCAGGTAGTACAGCTTGGCACGACGCACATCGCCGCGGCGCTTGACTTCGATACCGGCGATCAGCGGGCTGTACGTCTGGAAGGTACGCTCGACGCCTTCGCCGCTGGAGATCTTGCGCACCGTGAAGCCGCTGTTGAGGCCGCGATTGCGCTTGGCGATTACCACGCCTTCGTAGGCCTGCACGCGCTTGCGGCTGCCTTCGACGACGTTCACGCTGACGATGACCGTGTCACCGGGCATGAAATCGGGAATCTTCTTGCCGAGCCGGTTGATTTCTTCCTGCTCGAGGGTCTGGATGAGGTTCATGGCTTTCCTGGATTCGATCGTGCACGCGCTACACAAGGGGCATCTTGCAGCCTGAGGCTGGGCCGACGCGGCCGGCAGAGGATCGGGGAGCCGCGGATTATAGCTTTTTGCCAAGCGCTTTCTCGTCCGCCGCGCTCAGACGGCCAGCCGCACGCGCCGCATCTATCAATTCAGGTCGCTTCTGCAGCGTGATGGCGAGCCGCTGGTCACGCCGCCAGCGCTCGATCTGCTCATGGTGCCCCGATAGCAGGACGGGGGGCACGCCCTGCCCTTTCCATTGCTCGGGGCGGGTGTAGTGGGGGCAGTCGAGCAGCCCATCCAGCGCAGGATTGAAGCTGTCCTGGATATGGCTCGCCTCATCGCCCAGCACGCCGGGCTGCAGCCGGGCGACGGCGTCCAGCAGAGCCATGGCGGGAATCTCGCCGCCCGAGAGCACGAAATCGCCCAGGCTGAGCTGGTGCGTCACCCGAGCGTCGATGAAGCGTTGGTCGATACCCTCATAGCGGCCGCATACCAAGACCGCCCCCTCGCCCGCAGCCCAGTGCTCGACCGTCACGTGCTGCAGTACCTCGCCCATCGGAGAGAACATGACGACGGGCGCTGCGGACCCGCGCGCGGCGAGCGCAGCATCCAAGCAGGCCGACAGCGGCTCGGCCATCATGACCATCCCTGGTCCGCCGCCAAAGGGCCGGTCGTCCACGCGACGGTAGTTGCCCTCGGCAAAATCGCGCGGGTTCCACGGCACGAACTCGATCTGCCCCGTCTCGAAGGCACGCCGCGTCACGCCAGTCGCGAGGAAGGGCGCGAACAGCTCGGGGAACAAGGTGATGACGTCGAAGCGCATGGGCGCCGAAGGTGCGGCTCAGTAGTCAGGCTGCCAGTCAACGGCAATCAGCCGTCCCGCCAAGTCCACCTTGTCGATGAAGGCCGAGACGAAGGGAATCATCCGCTCGACCGGCTTGCCGTTCTCCAGCGCCGCCAGAACGAGTGTGGTCTGGGGGCCATTGGCGAGCATCTCGCGAACCGTGCCGAGTGCCACGCCTTCCCGATTCACGACCGGAAGGCCGATCAGGTCGACCCAGTAGTACTCGTCCTCGGCGGCGGTCGGGAAGCTTGAACGCGGCACGAACACGCGCGCGCCCCGCAGCGCCTCGGCCGCGTTGCGGTCGGGCACGTCTTCGGAGGAGGCGACGATGCAGTCGGAATGTTCCTTGGCCTCGCGGATGGCCAGCCGGAACGCCCCGGTGGTCTTGCCGCCGGGCGGCTGCAGGAACCAGCGTTTGGAGGAGAAAAGCGCTTCGGGCTGGGCGCTGTGGGGCAGGACCTTGAACCAGCCCTTGATACCCCAGGCATCGGCGATGCGCGCCACTTCGATCGCATCCGCCGGCAGTTCGGCGGCTTCGAGCGTGGGCAGCATCGCCGGAGCGGGCGCCTTAGGCGGCCGCCTTGGGGGCCGCGGCGGCGGCCTGCTTGATCAGGCGGGTGACCGTGGGCGAGGCCTGCGCGCCAACACCCTGCCAGTAGGCCAGGCGATCCTGCGCGATGCGGATGCCTTCCTCGTTGTCCTTGGCGGTGGGGTTGTAGAAGCCCAGCCGCTCGATGAATCGGCCATCGCGGCGCACGCGCTTGTCCGACACGACGATGTTGAAGAACGGACGACCTTTGGAGCCGCCGCGGGAGAGTCGGATCACGACCATGATTTATCCTTCGGGTGGTGCAGCGAACACTGAAAACGGTTCGCCCACGGAGTTCTTCCAGCGTCGAGACACGCGACATAGCCACCCGGCCAGCGCACGCTGAAAAGCCGACGATTATAGCCCGAGCGATATTCCTCACCATTCCCGGCCTGTGCCGAGCATTCCGAATGACCGCCATCCGCCCCAGCCGCGCCGAAGACATCGCCGCGATCACCGCCATCTACGCCCACCACGTGCTGCACGGCACCGGCACCTTCGAGACCGAGCCGCCCACGGCCGCCGACATGGCGGCACGGCGAGACGACGTGTTGGCCAGAAAGCTCCCCTACCTTGTGGCCGAACGCGACGGCGAACTGCTGGGTTTTGCCTACTGCAACTGGTTCAAGCCGCGCCCCGCCTATCGCTTCTCGGCCGAGGACTCGATCTACCTGGCCGAGGCCGCGCGCGGCCAGGGACTGGGCGCCAAGTTGCTCGCCGCATTGATCGAAGCCGCCGAATCGGCCGGCGTGCGCAAGCTCATCGCCGTGATCGGTGACTCGGCCAACGGCGGCTCGATCGGCGTGCACCGTGCGCAGGGCTTCGAACACGTGGGCGTGCTGAAGAACTGCGGCTGGAAGTTCGGCCAATGGCGCGACGTGGTCCTGATGGACAAGGTGCTGGGCCAGGGCAGCGCGACGAGTCCCGAATGAAGAACAAGACCGTAGCCGCCTGGCTCGCCTTCCTCGGCGGACCGCTGGGCCTGCATTGCTTCTACCTGCGCGGCTTCGGCAGCACGCTCGGCTGGCTGCTCCCCATTCCGACCGCCCTCGGGCTTTACGGTATCGAACGCGTGCGCCTCTACGGCGTGGACGACGCCTGGAGCTGGCTGCTGCTGCCGCTGCTGGGCTTCACGATCGCGGGCTGCGCCCTCACTGCCATCGTCTACGGCTTGATGACGCCGGAGAAATGGAATGCGCGCTACAACGCCGGCGCTGCGTCCGATGCTCCGCCCGGACGAAGCAACTGGCTCACCATCGGGGCCGTCGTGCTGGCCCTGTTCTTCGGCAGCACCATCCTGATGGCGAGCATCGCCTTCAGCTTCCAACGCTTCTTCGAGCATCAGATCGAAGAGGGGCGCCGGATCTCCCAGTAGGCCGCAATCAGAAGATCTGCAAGCCGAGCCAGTAGGCAATGGCTGCCACGAAGGCCGATGCAGGAATCGTGAAGACCCAGGCCCAGACGATGGTCCCGGCAACCCCCCAGCGCACCGCGCTGGCGCGCTGCGTCGAGCCCACGCCGACGATCGCGCCGGTGATGGTGTGCGTGGTCGACACCGGGATGCCCAGCGCGGTCGCGAGGAAGAGCGTCAACGCCCCGCCGGTTTCCGCGCAGAACCCACCCACCGGCTTGAGTTTGGTGATCTTCTGGCCCATGGTCTTGACGATGCGCCAACCACCGAACATCGTGCCCAGCGCGATCGCCGCATAGCAGCTCGCCACGGTCCAGGCCGGCGGGGCCTCCGCGCTCGCGGCCCAATAGCCGGTCGCGATCAGCAGCATCCAGATGATGCCGATGGTTTTCTGCGCATCGTTGCCGCCGTGCCCCAGGCTGTAGGCGCCGGCAGAAACCAATTGCAGTGTGCGGAACCACCGGTCCACGCGCGAGGGCGTCGAGCGGCGGAAGGCCCACGCGACCAGCACCATCATGACCGAGCCGAGCAGGAAGCCCAGCAAGGGCGACACGAAGATGAAAGCCACCGTCTTCCAGATGCCGGCGGCGATTAGCGCGCCGGCACCGGCCTTGGCAATCACCGCGCCCACGATGCCGCCGATCAGCGCATGGGAGGAACTGCTCGGAATGCCGTAGTACCAGGTGAGAAGGTTCCAGCTGATGGCGCCCACCAGCGCCCCGAAGACCACGTGAACGTCGACCACCCCGGGCTGTACGATGCCCTTGCCAACGGTCGCCGCCACGCTGAGGTGGAAGACGAAGACCGCGATCAGGTTGAAGAAGGCAGCGAACACCACCGCGTGCCCGGGCTTGAGCACACCGGTGGACACGACGGTGGCGATCGAATTCGCAGCGTCGTGGAAGCCGTTCATGAAGTCGAATGCGATGGCCAGCGCGACCAGCACCACTACCACCCAGAGGGCGACCTGGACCGATTCCATTCGGCGCCCCGCTCAGGAATTCTCGAGGACGATGCCCTCGATCACGTTGGCCACATCCTCGCACTTGTCGGTGATGCGCTCGAGCAACTCGTAGATCGCCTTGAGCTTGATGACCTCCCGCACGTCCGGCTCCTCGCGGAACAGCTTGCTCATGGCGCTGCGCATCACGCGGTCGGCGTCGGACTCGAGGCGGTCGATCTCCTCGCAGGTCTTCAGCGCGGCTTCAGCCGTGGCCGGCTCGCTCACCTTGCCCAGGAGCTTGACCGCGTCCTTGACCCGTTCGCAGCATTTCGTGCTCAGGGCGGTGAGGCGGGTGATCTCCTCGGTCATGTGGCGCACGTCGTACAGCGCCATGGTCTCGGCCGAGTCCTGGATCAGATCGGCCACGTCGTCCATCGTGTTGATCAGCTTGTGGATCTGCTCGCGGTCGATGGGGGTGATGAAGGTCTTGTGGATGAGCCGATTGACGTCATGCGTCACTCGGTCGGCGGCGCGTTCGGCGTTGTCGACATCGCGGTTGTACTGCTCGCGCAGGTGCAGATCGTTGTAGTTGGCCACCAGCTGCTCGAAGGCGCGCGCGGCTTCGACGATGCGATCGGCATGCTGATTGAACATCTCGAAGAAATTCCCCTCGCGGGGCAGCAGCTTGCCGAACATGGCGGTCTCCTGGGTTCTCGGCTATCACCAACCCGTGACGCCATCATGAAAAACCTGGCAAGTGTAATGGGCAAGCATCGCCGGGGCCGGCTCACAGCCGCTCGATGCGCTGGCCGGCCACCCCCTCGAGCTGGGCTGCCGAGACCAGGGCCGGCGCGATCTCCGCGAGCGGCAGCAGCACGAAGGCGCGCTCGCCCATGCGCGGATGCGGCAGCGTCAGCACGGCGCTCTGCATCGTGGTGTCGCCGTGCCGCAGAAGATCCAGGTCGAGGGTGCGCGGCGCGTTGCGGTAGGGCCGTTCGCGGCCGGCCTCGGTCTCGAGCCGCTGCAGCTCGGCGAGCAGGGCCTGCGGCGTCAGGCCGGTGCGCAGCTGGACAACGGCATTGATGAAATCAGGCCCCTGGGCCTCGAGAGGTGCGCTGCGATAGAGCGAGGAGCGCGCGGTGAGCCGCGTGCGCGGCAATGCTGCCAGATCGTCCATCGCCCGCCTCACCGTCGCCTGCGCGTCGCCGAGATTGGCGCCGATGGCGACGTAGGCCGGAGTTTCCGTCACGCTAGTCGGCGGCGATGCTGCCGGCTTCGCCGCCGGTACGCGGCTTGCGCCGGCGCCGGC
>NZ_LMTS01000069.1:58637-69351 GCF_001541225.1 Variovorax sp. WDL1
TCCGGGGCGCGGCGGCGGCGAGCTCACCCTCAGGCGGCTGCGCATGCTCGGCATCGCCATTGGCCTGCGCCGCGGCAGGTGTCGCGACGCGCGCCGGGCCGCGCTGGCGGGTCCTCTTGTGCTGCTCGTCGCGCACCTGGTCCAGCAGGTCCTGGCGACGCACGTCGTCGGACGTGCTGCTGAACTCCTGCCACCACTCGGCGATGGCCTCGCTCACCTCGCCGACGTCGGCGCGCAGGCGCATGAAGTCGAAGGCCGCGCGAAAGCGCGCCTGCTCGACCAGGCTGTAAGGCGTGGCGCCGCTTCGCTTTTCGAAGCGCGGCTGCATCATCCAGATCTCGCGCATGTCGGCCGCCAGCTTGCCACGGCCCGAGACGTCGCCGATGCGCGCGTTGAACACGTCGTCGATGGCGTCCTGCAACGCAGGAAAGGAGGCCTGCGGCCGCTGACCATGACGCCCCTCGGCGCGTTGCGCCCAGCCGTCGCGCACGTCGGCCCACAACACGCAGGCCAGCAGGAAACTCGGCGCCACCGGCTTGCCCTCGCCGACGCGGCGGTCGGTGTCCTGCAGCGCGGCCTTGACGAAGGGCTGTTCGGCACGCTCGACGATCACGTCGAGCAGCGGGTAGATGCCGGTCGCCAGGCCCAGCTTGCGCAGCTGTGCGACCGTCGCCACCGCGTGACCGGTCTGCAGCAGCTTGAGCATCTCGTCGAACAGGCGGCTCTGGGGCACATCGGCGAGCAGCTTGCTGCATTCGACCAGCGGGGTCCCGGTCTTGGGCTCCAGTGAGAAGCCCAGCGCCGCCAGCTTGGCCGAGAAGCGGATCGCACGGATGATGCGCACCGGGTCCTCTCGGTAACGCGTGACCGGGTCGCCGATCATGCGCAGCGTGAGCTTCTTGGCGTCCTTGATGCCGTTGTGATAGTCGACCACGATCTGGCTCGCCGGATCGTAGTACATCGCATTGATGGTGAAGTCGCGCCGGGCGGCATCTTCCTCCTGGGGACCCCAGACGTTGTCGCGCAGCACGCGGCCGCTGGCGTCCACCGCGTGCTTCATGCCGGCGAGCTCGCCCTTGCTGGTGCGCTCGTTGCCCGCCACCTGCTCGGCGCCCGCGCTGTCCATGTAGGCCCGGAAGGTCGAAACCTCGATCACCTCGTGCTCACGCCCTCGGCCGTACACCACGTGCACGATGCGGAAGCGCCGGCCGATGATGAAGGCGCGCCGGAACAGGCTCTTGACCTGCTCGGGGGTGGCGTTGGTAGCCACGTCGAAGTCCTTCGGACGCAAGCCCAGCAGCAGGTCGCGCACTGCGCCCCCGACTACGTAGGCCTCATAGCCGGCGCCCTGCAGCGTGGTGACCACGTTCCTCGCTCGCTCGTCCACCAGTTGCGGGTCGATGCCGTGCACGGAGGCAGGCACCTCCTGGCGCTTGCCGAAGCGGTTCTTGCCGCCGGAGCCGGCGACGCCGGACTTGCCCAGGAGTTTGTCGATGAATTTCTTGATCATTGGAAAGCTTCGGCGCAGGACGCGCCCTCATTCATTTTCGAGCATCGACCGGATCAGGGGGATCGTGATCGCGCGCTGGGTCTGCAAGGCATAGCCGTCGAGCTGCACCAGCAGTTCCATCAGGCTGCCCAGGTCGCGGCTGAAGCGGTGCAGCATGTAGTCCAGTACTTCGTCGGTCAGCATCACGCCGCGGCTGTCGGCGGCCTGGCGCAGCACCGCACGCCGCTCCGGTTCGTTGAGTACCTGCAAGTGGAACACATGGCCCCAGCCCAGGCGCGTGCGCAGGTCCTCGCGCAGCGGCAGGTCGGCCGGCGGCACCGCGCCCGCCGCCACCACGCCGCGCTGCAGGCTCTGCGCGTTGACGAACCAGTTGAAGGCGGCGTGCTGCTGTACCGCCGTGTAGAGATGCACGTCGTCGAGCAGCACCGCGCCCCAGCGCTCGTCGAACTCGGGAGGGTCCGAGACCCCTGCATGCAGCCACCCCACGCTCGCGCCCTGCTCGCGCAGGGCGCTGCGCACCGCTTGCAGCAGATGCGTCTTGCCGCTGCCGCTCTCGCCCCACAGGTAGGTGGGTACCGGCGAATGCAACGTGCTCGAACGCGCGTCGCCAACCCATAGCCGCAGGTGCCGCAGTGCCGGTTCGTTGGGACCGGCGAAGAAGCCCGCCAGCGTCGGGCCGGAAGCAAGGCCGATATCGAGCGCGAGCTGCTTCATGCCGAGGCCACGGCGGGCGGCTGGAGGGACGCGGATGACGCGGTACTTGGATTCATGGACAGGCGGGAGCGCTGTGCGACGGGCCGAGGGTGCGGGGCAGCAGGGCCCTTAAAATCGTGGGGAATTCTATCGGCCCGACCGCCCCGGTTGCCGGCGTCATTCTCCTCCTCCCTTCGACCGTCACTCATTTTCCGTCCGGCCCGCCCATGAACTCCACCCCGCCAACCCCGCTCAGCTACAAGGATGCCGGCGTCGACATCGATGCCGGTGATGCGCTGGTCGACCGCATCAAACCGCTGGCCAAGAAGACGATGCGCGAGGGCGTGCTGGCCGGCATCGGCGGCTTCGGCGCCCTGTTCGAGGTGCCCAAGCGCTACAAGGAGCCGGTGCTGGTGAGCGGCACCGACGGCGTGGGCACCAAGCTCAAGCTGGCCTTCGAGTGGAACATGCACGACACAGTCGGCATCGATCTGGTGGCCATGAGCGTCAACGACGTACTGGTGCAAGGCGCCGAGCCGCTGTTCTTTCTCGACTACTTCGCCTGCGGCAAGCTCGATGTGGACACCGCCGCGGCAGTGGTCGGCGGCATCGCCCGCGGCTGCGAGCAGAGCGGCTGCGCGCTGATCGGCGGCGAAACCGCCGAGATGCCCGGCATGTACCCGGCCGGAGAGTACGACCTGGCAGGCTTCGCGGTGGGCGCGGTCGAGAAGTCCAGGATCCTCACGGGCCGGGACGTCACGCCCGGTGACGTGGTACTGGGCCTGGCCTCGGCGGGCGTACATTCCAACGGCTTCAGCCTGGTGCGCAAGGTGATCGAGCGTGCGGGCGCCGACCTGCCCGTCACGCTGGACGGCCAACCCTTCCGCCAGGCCGTGATGGCGCCGACACGGCTGTACGTCAAGCCGGTGCTGGCAGCCTTGGCCCGGCACCCGATCAAGGCGCTGGCCCACATCACGGGCGGTGGGCTGCTGGAGAACATCCCGCGCGTGCTGCCCGAGGGCACGGCGGCGCACCTGAAGAAGGGCAGCTGGCCGCAAAGCGAGCTCTTCGCCTGGCTGCAGAAGGTGGCCTGCATCGACGACCTGGAGATGAACCGCACCTTCAACAACGGCATCGGCATGGTGGTTGTGATCGGCGCGGACCAGGCCGCGGCCTGCGCCGCCACGCTGCGCGCCGAGGGAGAGACGGTGCACGAGATCGGCTTGATCGCGCCGCTCGGCGCCGGCGCGGCCGTGGTCGTGGACTGAAAAGCCCCGCCGCGTGAGCATCGTCGCTCCCCTCCCATCGCGCAAGCTGGTCACGGCGAGCTACCTGCTCATCGCCGGCGCCCTGCTGCTGATCATGTGGCAGGGCCTGCTGCCGGGGCTGCTGTGCGTATGCATCGGCTTTCTCGGCACGCGCCGGCTCGCGCGCGTGCTCGACGCGGGACTGGGCCGGCTGCTGCCCGCGAAGTCGCGCCGGGAAGCGCCGGACTCCCAGTCGTCCTGGTCACGCATCGTTGCCGCAACCATGGTGTCGCTGGCGCCGATCGGCCTCGGCATCCTGATCTTTTCGGAAGCGCGTGAGTTCGTGCTCAGCGCGCCGGAGCAATACCAGGAACTGCTCGACTACATCGCCCGCACGGTGCTGGAGCTGCGGCTCAAGCTGCCGCCCGACATCGGCGCCTACCTGCCCGAAGGCACGGCCGAGGTGCAGCGCGTCATCGCCGGCTACCTGCGCGCGCAGGCCGGCGCGCTCGCGCTGACCGGGCGCGCCTGGCTGGGTGGCCTGCTGTTCGCCTATGTCGGCCTGATCGTCGGCGCATTGGCGGCCGTGGCCCGTCATCCCTCCACCGGCCGCCCACTGGCCGAGCTGCTCAAGCAGCGCATCACCCTGTTCGGCGAGGCATTCGGGCAGATCGTGGCCGCACAGTTCTGGATCGCGGCCTTCAACACCGTGCTGACTGCCATCTTCCTGCTGTTCGTGCTGCCGCACTGGGAGCTGAACCTGCCCTACACGCCGGCGCTGATCACGCTGACCTTTGTCGCCGGCCTGGTGCCGATCGTCGGCAACCTGCTGTGCAACACGGTGATCACGCTGGTGGGCCTGTCAGTGTCGCCGGTCACTGCGCTTGCTTGCCTGGGCTTCCTGATCCTCATTCACAAGGCCGAGTACTTCATCAATGCCAAGGTGGTCGGCGCCCGCACGCAGATGGGCGTCTGGGAGCTGCTGTCCGTGATGTTCGTGGCCGAGGCCGTGTTCGGTCCGGCCGGGCTGGTGGCGGCCCCGCTGTTCTACGCCTACCTGAAGAAGGAACTGCAGGCGGCACGGCTGGTTTGAGACCGCATGTCCTGATTTGACCGATTCGTGTCCTGCGGAAGGCAGACAGATGGCAGGAACACAGGAAAAATAGGGCGCATCATCCACCGTGCCCCGAAGTCTTCGCCATGAAATCTTGTCTGATAGTGATCGATGCCCAGGAATCCTTCCGGCATCGCCCCTATTTCACCCCGCGTGACCTGCCCGCCTACGCCTTCGCGCAGAACGCACTGATCGAAGGCTGCCGGATCGCCGGTGTTCCGATCGTGCGCATCTTTCACGTGGACGGCCCCGCCCTCGCCGACAACCCCTTCGCCATCGAATCCGGCCACGTCCGGCCGCTGGCCGAGCTGGCGCCCTTCGAGGCAGCGGCCACCTACACCAAGCATCGCCACAGCGCCCTGGTCGGCACCGGGCTCGATGTGTGGCTGACGCAGAACGGCGTCGGCAGGCTGATCGTGAGCGGCATCCGCACCGAACAATGCTGCGAGACCACGACGCGCCACGCGTCCGACCTGGGCTGGGCGGTCGATTTCGTCACCGACGCCACGCTGACCTTCGACATGACGCAACCCGACGGCCGCCCACTGCCGGCGGCTGACATCAAGGCCCGCACCGCGACCGTGCTCGAAGGCCGTTTCGCGAGGCTGTGCACCGTGGAGCAGGCATTGGAGCGGGCCGGCGCACTGGCCACGGCTTGAGAGCGAAGGCGGATGAGCAGCGCGCCACGCATCCGGGTCGTGTTCGTGCTGCTGCCGAACAGCCTCGTACTTGACTGGGCCGGCCCGGCGGAAGCGCTGCGCATCGCCAACCAGCAGCTGCGCGCCGGCGGGCAGGCCGAGCGCTTCACCATCGAGTTCGTCTCCCCGAGCCCCGCCTCGACCGGCTCCGTCGGCGTCACCCTCAGCGGCCTGGGTCCGCTGCCGACGCACTGGGACGACGAGCCCGCCTGGATCGTGCTGGTTGGCCTGCCGGGGGACACCGTCTCGACCACTGGCGCGGACGCCCAGGCACTGCTGCGCTGGCTGCGCGGCCAGCGCCTGGAGCGCGGCCGCCTCGAGCTGGTGACGATCTGCGCCGGCGCCCTGCTGGCCGCCCATGCCGGAGCGCTGGTAGGACGCCGCGTCACGACCCATCACCATCACCTCGATGAGCTGCGACGGGTGGAACCGCGCTGCGAGGTGGTGGCCAACCGCGTGTTCGTGATCGACCCGCCGCTCTATAGCAGCGCCGGCGTGACGACCGGCATCGACCTGATGCTGCATCGCATTGCCGACACCTGCGGAGAGGCGCTGGCGGCCCAGGTCGCGCAGACCATGGTGGTGGCGCTGCGGCGCGGTCCGCAGGATCCGGAGCTTTCGCCCTTCCTCGCGTACCGCAACCATCTTCACCCTGCACTCCACCGCGTGCAGGACGCGGTGAGCGAGGCGCCGCAGGACGACTGGAGCGTGCCGCGCATGGCCCGGGTAGCCCATACCTCGTCACGTCACTTGACGCGCCTGTTCGTCGAGCATGCAGGCGTGGCACCGCTCGAGTACCTGCGCCGCCTGCGCCTTTCGACGGCACGGCTGGCGCTCGATTCGGGCGCCAACGTCACCCGCGCGGCCGAGCTGGCGGGTTTCGCCTCCGATACCCAGCTGCGCCGCGCCTGGAGGCGGTTCGGCGCCGAGGGGTTGCCTTCGCGCCACCGGCTCGGCCCCCGCGGCTGAAGCGCCTGCGGCTGGTGCCGCGCGCCTTCGGCTTGTGCGATTCGTCCTATCCAAAAAGCGCTATCGTCCGGCCTGGCTCGTCTGCGCCCGATGGTCTTCTAGCGCCTTCCCAGCTCGCGCACAGGGAGCCAGAGGCCATGAAGATCGCTCAGATCACACCGATGTACGAATCCGTGCCACCCCTCCTCTATGGCGGAACGGAGCGGGTCGTCGCCCATCTCTGCAATGCCTTGGTCGGCCAGGGTCACGAGGTCACCCTGTTCGCCTCGGCCGACGCACGCACACGGGCGCAGCTGGTCCCCATACGCGAACAGGCATTGCGGCTGGACCCGGCGCCGCTCAAATCCGACCTGGCCAGCCACATGGTGCTGCTTCAGGAGGTCCGCCGACAGGCGGACAACTTCGACGTGCTGCATTTCCACATCGACTTGCTGCACTTTCCCTTCTTCGCGGACATGGCCGAGCGCACGCTCACCACGCTGCACGGCCGGCTGGACCTGAAGGACCTGCCCGAAGCCTATGCCCAGTGGCCGCAGTTTCCGCTGGCCTCCATTTCCAGGCATCAGCGCACGCCCCTGCCCTTTGCCCGCTGGCACGGCACCGTCCACCATGGGCTCGACCCGGCGCTCTACCCCTTCCAGCCAGAGGCGACCGGCGGCTACCTCGCCTTTCTCGGCCGGATCTCGCCGGAGAAAAGGCCCGACCGGGCCATCGCGATCGCCACTCGCGCAGGACTGCCGCTGAAGATCGCTGCCAAGGTCGACGCGGTGGACAAGGAATACTTCCGCGAGCGCATCCGGCCGCTGCTCGACCATCCGCTGGTGGAGTTCATCGGGGAGATCGGCGATGCCGAGAAGCCCGCCTTCCTTGGCGGGGCACGCGCCCTGCTGTTCCCCATTGACTGGCCGGAGCCCTTCGGCCTGGTGCTGATCGAGGCCATGGCCTGCGGGACGCCGGTCATCGCCTGGCGCTGCGGCTCGGTGCCCGAGGTGGTGGATCACGGAGTCAGCGGCCTGATCGTCGGCGATGAGGACGAGGCGATCGCAGCCGTCCATCGGATCGACACATTCGACCGCAACGAGGTCCGCGCCACCTTCGAGCGGCGGTTTTCTGCCGCAACGATGGCCAAGGCCTATGTGGAGCTGTATCGTCGGCTTCCTGCGCACGACAAGGATGGCAGTTCCTACCCCAAGGCGGCTTAAGCATGAGTCAAGGCATGACGACTGAACCGCCGCTCGCGGAGATCGACGTCAAGGCTGTCCTCGAACGCAACCCGCAGCGGCTTTTTGTCCTGAAGGAAGGCGACACCTTCCTCGTCGCCGACGTCTACGGCGACATCACGGGAGAAGCCGACGGCCTGTTCCACAACGACACGCGCATGCTGTCGACCTTCCTCCTGAGATTGGGCGGTCGAAGGCCTTCGCTGCTGTCGGGCGCCGTGAGCCAGGACAACCTGTTCTTCACGGCCAACATGACCAACCACCCGCTGCCCCTGCTCGGCAACCCCGCCACGGCAGAGGGCGTGATCCACCTGGAGCGCAAGCGCTTCATCTGGGACGACCGCATCTTCGAGCGCATCAGCGTGCTGAACTATGGCGACCAACGAGTGCAGGCGCCGCTGACGCTGCACTTCGCGGCCGATTTCCACGACATGTTCGAGGTGCGCGGACAGCAACGGCTGCAGCGCGGCGCCCGCGAGCCGTCGCTGTTGAAGGAGCGAGGCGTGGAGCTGCGCTACCAGGGCCTCGACGGCCTGCGGCGCAGCATGTGCATCGAGTTCTCCGAGAACCCCGAGCGCATGGATGAGCGGCATGCAGCCTTCATGGTGCAACTCGACCCGCAGCAGCGCTGGACGCTGCATGCCGAGATCGGGCCTTGTCCTTCGGACGCCGGCTGTTCGCGCTACCGGCAAGCCGCTGCCGCGGCCCGCCGCAGCATGCGCACGCGCCAGCGGCGCGGCGCACGCGTGCTGGCGTCGGGCCGGCTGTTCCAGTCGTGGCTGGACAAATCGCGCGCCGACCTGGCGTTGCTGACCACCGACCTGCCCACCGGGCCGTACCCCTACGCCGGCATTCCTTGGTTCTCGACCCCGTTCGGACGCGATGCGATCGTGACAGCACTCCAGACGCTGTGGCTCGATCCGGGCCTCGCGCACGGCGTGCTGTCCTTCCTGGCACACAACCAGGCGCAGCAGACCTCGACCTTCCGCGACTCCGAGCCGGGCAAGATCATGCATGAGACGCGCAAGGGCGAGATGGCGGCTGTGAACGAGCTGCCTTTCGCCAAGTACTACGGCGGGGTCGACACGACGCCGCTGTTCGTCATGCTGGCGGGTGCCTACGCGGAACGGATGGGCGATCCCCATGTGCTGGACGCCTTCTGGCCGGCACTGGAAGCCGCCGTGCGCTGGATCGAGCGCAGCGCGGCCAGCCATCCGACGGGATTCCTGAGCTATGCGCGCGGCGAGGTGACGGGGCTGGCCAACCAGGGCTGGAAAGACAGCAACGACTCGGTGTTCCACGCCGACGGGCGCACGCCGGATGGGCCGATCGCGTTGATCGAAGTCCAGGGCTACGCTTACCGCGCCTACGCTGCGATGGCCGAGCTGTCGCGCCTTCGCGGCGACGCGGACGCCGCCCGCCACTGGCAGCAGAGCGCGGTGGCGCTGCAGGCCTCGGTCGAACGGCACTTCTGGCAGGCGGACATGCAGTTCTATGCGCTTGCGCTTGACGGTCACGGGCAGCCCTGCCGGGTGCGGGCCTCGAACGTGGGGCATCTTCTGTACACAGGGCTTCCGCGCGCCGAGCGCGGGCGGGCCGCTGCCGAACAATTGCTGTCGCGCGCCTTCAACACCGGCTGGGGCATTCGCACGCTGCCGCCCGAGACGCCGCGCTTCAATCCGATGTCCTACCACAACGGCTCGGTCTGGCCCCACGATGTGGTGCTGTGCGGCGCCGGGCTGGCGCGCTACGGCGAACGCGACGGGCTGGTCCGGCTGCTGAATGGCCTGTTCGAGGCCGCCACCCATTTCGGCATGCGGCTGCCCGAACTGTTCTGCGGCTTCGAGCGCGCCCCGGGCGAGGCGCCGATCGCCTACCCGGTCGCCTGCTTGCCGCAGGCCTGGGCCGCGGGCTCGGTCTTCATGCTGCTGCAGGCCTGTCTGGGCTTGCAGCTCGACGCCCACCGAGGACTCGTGCGCGTGGAGGATCCGCGACTGCCGGATGGCATCGACCATCTGCAGGTCCGGCATCTCCAGCTCGGCACGCAGAAGCTGGACCTGAGCTTTCAGCGCCTGGGTGAGCGCGTGGTCGCATTCATCGACCGGCAGGAGGGGCCGTCACCGGTCAAGCTGTCGCTGAAGCTGTGAACCCCTGAGAGGCGAGAGGCGCTCAGAGATAGCCGCAGAACCGCAGCATATGGCCGTCAGGTTCGCGGATCGCGAACTCGCGCAGCCCCCAGGGCTGCGACATCGGCGGCTCTATCACATTGACGCCGCGCTTCACATAGGCGGCATGCAGGCCATCGACGTCCTGGCCCACATGGATCACGATCTCGCCGCGCCAGGCCTGGCCCTCGCGCCGGCCGCATTGCCACAGCCGGATGTAGACCGGATCGCCGTAGCTGCGGTCGCCCTTCTTCACCCGCGCATAGCTCGGCGGCTCGCCGGCGATGAAGTCGAGCTCGAAACCGAGCACATCGCAGAAATAGCGCGCTGCGCGGGCGGCATCGGCGACCGGCAGCACCGGCTGCACGCCGTGGAATTCATGCAGCGTGCCGAGGTCGGCGGCCGCGGTCTTGCTGTCCTGCGCCATCAGTTCTCCGCACGGCGCAAGGCGGCGACGCGCTCGGCGATGGCATCGATGTCGAGCGCATCCTCGGCATGCATCAGGTAGGTCTCCAGGTCGCGCACCGCGCGTGCGGTGTTGCCCTGCTCCGCATGCGCCAGCCCGCGGTCGCGATGCTCGCCCCAGGCCTCGGGGAAGAGCATGATCAGCCGATCCTGCACCGCGATCGCGCGCTGCCAGTCTTCCTGCGCCCGATGAATTTCCTTCAGGTTGCGCAGCATGCGGCCGATGATCTCGCGCGGCGAGGCCGGCTGCAGGTACAGGCCCAGCGGCACGTCGAAGTCACCGACAAGCCCGCTGCTGCGCTTGTACGGCTCGAGGCGCTCGCTGAGCTCCTCGCGCGAGAGCGACTTGCCTGTGAAGGGATCGATGACCACCTGCCCCTTGGGCAGCGTGATCTTGAGCATGAAGTGGCCCGGGAAGCCAACGCCGCGCGCCTGCAGGCCCAGGCCCTGCGCCAGCTCGATCCACAGCACGGCCAGGGAGATCGGGATGCCGCGGCGCGTGCGCAGCACCGCGTTGAGGTAGCTGTTGTCGGGGTCGTAGTAGTCGTTGACGTTGCCGCCGAAGCTCAGGTCGTGGAAGAAGAACTGGTTGAGGGCGCGCAGCCGCTGCAGCGGTGCGGCATCGGCGGGCAG
>NZ_LMTS01000069.1:69381-85311 GCF_001541225.1 Variovorax sp. WDL1
TTGAGGCGCGCGAGCAGCTGGTCGACATCGCCCAGCACTTGCTGGACGTCGAGATCGGGGTATTCGTCCTGGGCCAGGCTGGCAGCGGCTTCCAGCAGCGGGAAGTGGTCGTCGCTCTTGACAAGCGACTCGAAGTACTCGAGTGCGGTGGGCGCCTGGAAGCTGAACGTCATGTGTCTTTGTAGAGGAGCCCGCGCCGAGCGTCAAGGCAGGGCATGCGCCGTGGATCAGCGGCGCACCAGGCTGCGCAGCTTGACGCCCACGAGCGCCAGCACCGCGAAGTACAGCAAGGCCCCGCCCAGCACCAGTGCCGCCAGCAGGCCAATGCGATGCAGGCGCTGTGCCTGCAATCCGATCCAGTCGAAGTGCTGGTTGCCCCAGACCAGCAAGGCGCTCAGCGCAGCGGTGCCCGCCAGCACCTGCAGCAGGAAGCGGCCCCAGCCCGGCTCGGGGCGATAGCTGCCGCGGCGGACCAGGCCGATGAGCAGCCAGAGCGAATTGACCAACGCACCGATCGCGATGGTGAGCGTCAGTGCCGCATGCTGAAGCAGCGGCACCAGGACGACGTTGAGCAGTTGCGTCAACACCAGGACCGCCACTGCGATCAGCATCGGCGTTCGCGTGTCGTGCTTGGCGTAGTAGCCCGGCGCCAGCACCTTGACGGCCACCAGGCCCACCAGCCCGACGCCGTAGCCCATCAAGGCCAGGCTGGTGCGCTGCACGTGGAAGTCGTTGAAGGCACCGTTGTGGAACAGCACGGCCACCAGCGGTCGCGAAAAGACCAGCAGGGCGAGGGCGCACGGCACCGACAGCATCACGACCAGGCGAAGCCCCCAGTCGAGCATCGCGGAGTAGCGAGCATCGTCCTGGGCCGCCCGGGCACTGGCGAGCTGGGGCATCAGCACCACGCCGAGCGCCACGCCCAGCAGCGCGGTGGGGAACTCCATCAGCCGGTCGGCGTTGGTGATCCAGCTCACGCTGCCGGTTGCGAGGTGGGAGGCGATCTGCGTGTTGATCAGCAGCGAGATCTGCGCCACGCTGACGCCGATAAGTGCGGGCAGCATCAGCCGCGCGACGCGGCGCGTGCCCGGGTCGGCCCAGGCGGCGCGCATCGCGCCCAGGCCGAGGCCGATGCGCGGCATCATCCCGACTCTGCGCAACGCGGGAATCTGCAGTGCCAGCTGGAGCAGCCCGCCCACCATCACGCCTGCGCACTGCGCGTAGATGGGCTCGATACCCATGCGTCGGAACCAGGGCGCGCCGACCACGATGGACAGGATCAGCGCAACGTTCAGCAGCACCGGCGCGGCCGCCGGCACGGCGAACTTGCGCCAGGTGTTGAGGATGCCGCCGGCCAAGGCGACGAGCGACATGAAGCCGATGTAGGGGAACATCCAGCGCGTCATGGCGACGGCGGCCTCGAAGCTCTCCGGGTTCTTCTGCAGGCCGCTGGCCATGGCCCAGACCATCAGCGGCGCCCCGATCACGCCCGCCACGCACAACAGGACGAGGGTCCAGGTCAGCAGTGTCCCCACATGGTCCACCAGTGCCTTGGCGCCCTCTTCGCCGTTCTCGGTCCTGGTGGCCGCCAGCACCGGCACGAAGGCCTGGCTGAAGGCGCCCTCGCCGAACACGCGCCGGAACAGGTTCGGGATACGGAAGGCGACGTAGAACGCGTCGGTCATCGCGCTGACGCCGAACACCGAGGTCATGAGTACGTCGCGGATGAGCCCGGTGATGCGGGAAGCGAGCGTCAGGAGGGAGACGGTGGAGGCGGATTTGAAGAGCGACACGGCCGGAAGTGTATGTGGCTGCCCATGCTCTCCCCGGCCCCTGGGACGGGCAGTCGCCGCTCGCCTATAATCGAGGGCTTTGCCGCATCATCCGCAGACACCGTAAGGAACACCATCCATGGCATCCACCAAGCCCAAGAAGAAGAACCCGCGCCTCGCGTCGGGCCGCAAGCGCGTCCGCCAGGACACCAAGCTCAACGCCGCCAACACCTCGCTGCGCTCCAAGTACCGCACCGCTGTGAAGAATGTCGAGAAGGCCGTCGTGGCCGGCGACAAGACCAAGGCGGCAGAACTCTTCGCGAAGGCCCAGAGCATCGTCGACACCATCGCCGACAAGGGCATCTTCCACAAGAACAAGGCTGCTCGCGACAAGAGCCGCCTGGCAGCCAAGGTCAAGACCCTGGCCCTCGCCGAAAAGGCCGCCGCCTGACGTCTTCAGGCAAGCCCGGGCCGGCCTCCCGCCAGTCCGCCGTTTGATCTGGGTGCGCTGCAGCAAAGTGAAAAACCGCCTTCGGGCGGTTTTTTCATGGGAGGGTGATTCCTACTTCCGGCTTTCTGCGGGGGGCGTCGCGTCGGGTACCAGGCAGGCCTCGGCCACCTGCAGGTTGTTGTCCCGGGCGAAGTTCATCACGAAGTCCCAGGCCATGACCTCGGCGTCGCGCAACTCGGCGCTGACGACCACGCACTTGACGCCGTTGATCACCGTCGGCACGCACCAGGGCGAATAGCTCAGGTGGCTGTCCGGCCGCGGCCCGCCCGGCCGGAACGAGCACATCACGCCCGCCAACCGCTCTGCCCAGTCGCTCGGGCGAAAGGTCCGGCCATCCTGGGTGATGCCCTGGATGAAAACTTGTTTGGCGGAGGGGGTAACCATGGATTGCGCGGAGGACGCAGGCGGTGCTGCGCTGCACAATGGATTCTATCCGGGCGGTCCCGCGAGCGGCACGGAGCGCAGCATTGCTGTGATGCGCAATCGTCAACGACGCTGCCGAAACGCAACCCTAGAATCCCTGTTCCTTTTTCGGAGATCGTATGAGCGCTACTGCCGCCCCCTCCTCGCCCCATGTCATGAACACCTACGGCCGCCTCCCGATCGCTCTGTCGCATGGCCAGGGCTGCCGAGTCTGGGACACGGAGGGCCGAGCCTACCTGGACGGCCTGGGCGGCATCGCGGTCAACACGCTGGGCCACAACCATCCCGAGCTGGTGCCCGCTCTGCAGGAGCAGATCGCCAAGCTGATCCACAGCTCCAACTACTACCACGTGCCGGGCCAGGAGCAGCTGGCGGCCAAGCTCACCGAGCTCTCGGGCCTCACCAACGTCTTCTTCTGCTGCACCGGCCTCGAGGCCAACGAAGCCGCACTCAAGCTCGCGCGCAAGTTCGGACACGACAAGGGCATCGAGCGCCCCGAGATCGTGGTCTACGAGGCCGCGTTCCACGGCCGCAGCATTGCCACCCTGTCGGCCACCGGCAACCCGAAGGTGCAGAAGGGCTTCGAGCCCCTGGTCGAGGGCTTCATCCGCGTGCCGCTCAACGACATGGAGGCACTGAAGAAGGCGACCGAGGGCAACCCGAACGTGGTGGCCGTGTTCTTCGAGACCATCCAGGGCGAAGGCGGTATCCACCCCATGCGCTGGGAGTACCTGCGCCAGGTCCGCCAGCTCTGCGACGAGCGCGACTGGCTGATGATGATCGACGAGGTGCAGTGCGGCATGGGACGCACCGGCAAGTGGTTTGCACACCAGTGGGCCGGCATCAAGCCGGATGTGATGCCCCTGGCCAAGGGCCTGGGCTCGGGCGTGCCGGTCGGAGCGGTGGTGGCCGGTCCGCGCGCCGCCAACATCTTCGCCCCGGGTAACCACGGCACCACCTTCGGCGGCAATCCGCTCGCGATGCGCGCCGGCATCGAGACCATCCGCATCATGGAAGAGCACAAGCTGCTCGACAACGCGGCCAACGTGGGCGCGCACCTCAAGGGCGCGCTGGAGCGCGAACTGGGTGGCCTGCCCGGCGTGAAGGAGATCCGCGGCCAAGGCCTGATGCTGGGCATCGAGCTCGACCGTCCCTGCGGCGTGATCCTCAATCGCGCCTGCGAGGCCGGCCTGCTGCTGAGCGTGACCGCCGACAGCGTGATCCGCCTGGTGCCGCCGCTGATCCTCAGCGTGGCCGAAGCGGACGAGATCGTCGCCATCCTCGCGCCGATCGTGAAGACCTTCCTCGCAGAGGCCACGCCATGAGCCCGGCCCCGGCGTTGCGCCACTACCTCCAGTTCTCGGACTTCACCGCCGACGAGTACGCCTACGTCTTCGCACGCGCCGCGCTGATCAAGAAGAAGTTCAAGGCCTACGAGAAGCACCAGCCGCTCACCGACCGCACCCTGGCCATGATCTTCGAGAAGGCCTCGACGCGCACCCGCGTGAGCTTCGAGGCCGGCATGTACCAGCTCGGCGGCAGCGTGGTGCACCTGACCACCGGCGACAGCCAGCTGGGCCGCGCCGAGCCGATCGAGGACAGCGCCAAGGTCATCAGCCGCATGGTCGACCTGGTGATGATCCGCACCTACGAGCAGACCAAGATCGAGGCCTTCGCCGCGCACTCGCGCGTGCCGGTGATCAACGGCCTGACCAACGAGTTCCACCCCTGCCAGATCCTGGCCGACATCTTCACCTACATCGAGCACCGCGGCTCGATCAAGGGGAGGACGGTGGCCTGGGTCGGCGACGGCAACAACATGGCCAACACCTGGCTGCAGGCCAGCGAGATACTGGGCTTCAAGGTGCACGTGAGCACGCCCAGCGGCTACGAGGTCGACCAGTCGATCGCCGGCATCCGCTCGGCCGACAGCTACCAGGTCTTCAAGGACCCGATGGAAGCCTGCCGCGGCGCCGACCTGGTGACCACCGACGTCTGGACCAGCATGGGCTACGAGGCCGAGAACGAGGCCCGCCGCGCCGCCTTCGCCGACTGGTGCGTGGACGAGGAAATGATGCGCGCGGCTCAGCCCGATGCCCTCTTCATGCACTGCCTGCCCGCCCATCGCGGCGAGGAAGTGCAGGCCGAGGTCATCGACGGCCCGCAGTCGGTGGTCTGGGACGAGGCCGAGAACCGCCTGCACGCGCAGAAGGCGCTGATGGAGTTCCTGCTGCTCGGCCGCCAGCCCGGCTGACGCCGATCGGCGCCTTTGCCGATGTTTGCGTTCTGTTGGAAATAACCGACACCACGACCCTGTTCACGGCGCTAAGTTCGCGCCATGAACCAACGCATCTGGGACATCTCGCCGCCGGTGCATGAAGGCGCGCCGGTATTTCCCGGCGACACGCCCTATCGCCAGCGCTGGGCCGCGACCATCGCGCCGGGCTGCCCGGTCAATGTCAGCGAAATCACCCTCTCCCCGCACGTCGGCGCCCACGCCGATGCGCCGCTGCACTACGACCCTGAAGGCGCGACCATCGGCGCGGTGGACCTCTCTCCCTACCTCGGTCCCTGCCGCGTCATCCACGCGATCGCGCGCGGGCCGCTGATCGAGTGGGCGCACATGGCGCATGCCGTGCACCGGCTGCCGCCGCGCGTACTGGTGCGCACCTATGAACGCGCCCCCGTCGACCGCTGGGACGGCGCGCTCGCGGCCTACGCGCCCGCCACCATCGAGCGCCTCGCGGCAATGGGCGTGAAGCTCATCGGCATCGACACAGCCAGCATCGACCCTGCCGACAGCAAGACCCTCGACAGCCACCAGGTGATCCGCCGCCTGGGCCTGCGCGTGCTCGAGAACCTCGTGCTCGACGCGGTGCCCGAGGGCGACTACGAACTCATCGCGCTGCCGCTCAAGCTGGTGACGGCCGACGCTTCCCCTGTTCGCGCGGTGCTGCGCGAGCTCGCTGCCCCATGACCATGACCCTCGACGATTGCCGGCGCCTCGATGCCGAAGACCCTCTCGCCGCGCTGCGCGGCCGATTCATCCTGCCCGAGGGCGTGATCTACCTGGACGGCAACTCGCTCGGCGTGCTGCCCAGGGCCACGCCTTCGCGCGTTGCCGAAGTAGTCGCCCACGAGTGGGGCGAAGGCCTGATCCGTTCCTGGAACAGCGCGCGCTGGATCGACCTGCCGCAGCGCCTGGGCGACAAGCTGGCCCGCCTGATCGGTGCCGCCCCGGGCGAGGTCGTCTGCACCGACGGCACCTCGGTCAATCTCTACAAGGTGCTGTTCGCCGCCCTCTCGCAGATGAAGCCCAGCGGCCGCCGCGTCGTGGTCAGCGAGCGCAGCAACTTCCCGACCGATCTCTACATCGCGGAATCGCTGTGCCGCGAGCGCGGCTTCACGCTGAAGCTGATCGACGAAAGCGAGTTGCCCGCCGTGCTGGACGACCAGGTCGCGGTGCTGATGCTGACGCACGTCAACTACCGCACCGGCGCGATGCACGACATGAAGGCGCTCACCGCCGCCGCCCATGGGGCCGGCGCGCTCACGGTCTGGGATCTCGCGCACAGCGCGGGCGCGGTGCCGGTCGAGCTCAACGACAGCGAGGCCGACTATGCCGTTGGATGCGGCTACAAATACCTCAATGGCGGCCCGGGCGCGCCGGCCTTCGTGTGGGTGCATAAGAGGCATGCGAGCCGTTTCGAGCAGCCCCTGTCGGGCTGGTTCGGCCATGCGGCGCCCTTCGAGTTCACGCCGCACTACCGGCCCGCGCCGGGCGTGACACGCTACCTCTGCGGGACCCAGCCCATCATCGCGCTGTCTGCACTGGAATGCGGGATCGATTCGGTGCTCGCGGCCGAGCCTTTCGACGGCGGCCGCGGCGGCATGGCGGCACTGCGCGCCAAGTCTCTGGCCCTGACCGATGCGTTCATCGCCCTGGTCGAGGAGCGCTGCCCAGGCCGCTTTGCGCTGGTCACGCCTCGCGAGCATGCCCGGCGTGGCTCGCAAGTCTGCCTCGCGCTCGCCGACAGCGGACCCGGCGCCTACGCCATCGTGCAGGCGCTGATCGCCCGCGGCGTGATCGGCGACTTCCGTGCCGGCGACGCCCGGACTCCGGACATCCTGCGCTTTGGCTTTACCCCCCTCTACCTGGGTTTCGAGGACGTCTGGAACGCCGTCGAGCACCTGGTGCAGGTGCTGGAACGCGAGGAATGGAAGCGGCCGGAGTTCAACCAGAAGCTCGCCGTGACCTGAAGGGAGCGATCATGAACTGCACGGCCGCTCCGAAGGCGAATGGCACCGTAGCCGAAGGCGGAGGTTTTTGAATGAGCACCGAAAAGATCGTCCACGAGGAAAAGGCGCAGCTCGACTTCAGCGCCTCGATGAGCTATAGCGACTACCTCAGCCTCGACGCCATCCTCAACGCCCAGCACCCACGCTCGCCGGCGCACGACGAGATGCTCTTCATCGTGCAGCACCAGACCAGCGAGCTGTGGATGAAGCTGATGCTGCACGAGCTGCGCGCCGCGATCCGCTGCGTCGCCGAGGACGAGCTTGCGAGTGCCTTCAAGATGCTGGCGCGCGTCTCGCGCATCATGGAGCAGCTGGTGCATGCCTGGGATGTGCTGGCCACCATGACGCCGCCCGAGTACAGCGCGATGCGGCCCTACCTCGGCAGCTCCAGCGGCTTCCAGAGCTGGCAGTACCGATGCATCGAGTTCGCACTCGGCAACAAGAACGCCGCCATGCTCAAGCCCCATGCGCACCGGCCCGAGCTGCTGGCCGAGGTCGAGGCGGCCTGGCGCGCGCCCTCGCTCTACGACGAGGCGCTGCGCCTGCTGGCGCGCCGGGGCTTCGCCATCCCGGCCGACCACGTCGAGCGTGACTGGACCCGGCCGTACGAATGCAGCGACGGCGTGGAGCAGGTCTGGCTGACCGTCTACCGCGACCCGAAGCAGCACTGGGATCTCTACCAGTTGGGCGAGGAGCTGACCGACCTGGAAGACGCATTCCGCCTCTGGCGCTTCCGCCACGTGACCACCGTGGAGCGCGTGATCGGCTTCAAGCGCGGCACCGGCGGCACGGGCGGCGTGAGCTACCTGCGCAAGATGCTCGACGTGGTGCTCTTCCCCGAGATCTGGAAGCTGCGCACGGATCTCTAGTTCTAGCCTGATCGGCCCGGCGGCACCGCTGGAAACTTCGCCGTTGCCAGACGGTTCTGGACGGCCTGCGCGGCCGCCTTCAGATCGCGGAGATGGCGCTTCACGACCTCCTGCTCGGTCGCAACCGCCGGCAGCCACGCGCAACTGATGCAGCCCACCACCACATCCCCGAGCTGAATCGGCACCGAGATGGCGCCGAATCGCTCCGGCGAATCCAGGCTCGTCGGACTCGGGTCGCGCGATGCATATCCCTGCGCCCGGTAGCGGGCGGGCCAGTCGGCGGCACCATGCGCCTTCAAGGCGGCTCGGTCGACCTCGTAGGGCGAACGCGCCAGCCCTCCCAGCAGCCTGCGCCGTTCGGCTTCCGGGCAGAACGCGAGGTAGCAGCGCCCGAGCGACGAGAGCAGCAGCCGCGGGCGAAAGCCGAGCACGCGGTAGTTGACCGCGAGCCCGTTGATCGGCCGGTGGGTGTCGAGGATCAGCATCGCGAGCCCGTCCAGCACCGCGAGGTCGGTCGGCCAGGGGACGACCCGCTGCAACTGCTCCCGCGGTTGCGTCGCGAGCGCGGAAAGTCGGGTGCGCCATTCCAGGGCAAGTCCCGAGTCGCCGGGGCTGGCCGCTGGCACATAGCGGTTCTCGATCTCGTTGCGCTCGATCCACCCGGCCTCCTGCAACGTCCTCAGGATGCGCAGCAACGTGGCCTTCGACAGCGAGGTCTGGCGGTGCAGGTCCGCCAGCGTGGCGGCGGACGACTGCTGGATGGACCAGAACACATCGAGCCCGCGGCGCAGTGCGGTGATCGACTTCACGCCGGGCGCGGGCCCGGCGCTGCGGAAACTGTCGCGACGCAATTGGTTCATTGAGTGAAATTATGTCTGGCTGCACTGGGGCACGGCCCACAGAATTCGCTCGCTTCCTTCATCCCATCACAGCGGGCCCGAGCCCAGGAGACACCCTCATGAAAGCCCTTCGACGACAGCTCACGCTCGGCGCCCTCGCGCTCGCCTGCGGCCTCGCCATCGCACCCGCCACGGCCCAGGCGACTTATCCCGCGAAGCCGATCTCCATCATCGTGTCCTACCCACCCGGCAGCGACACCGACTCGATCGCACGCATGCTCGCCGAGCGCCTGGCGCAGCGCCTGAAGCAGCCGGTGATCGTGGACAACAAGCCGGGCGCGGGCGGCACGCTCGGCAACTCGTTCGTCGGCCGCGCGGCGCACGACGGCTACACGCTGCTTTTCACGCCCAACCCTTTCACTACCGCGCCAATGGTGCTGCGCCTGTCGCCCGCCGCCAGCTATGACGTGCTGCACGGGTTCGAGCCGATCATCCAGATCGCGACCCAGCCCCTCGTGCTGGTGGCCCACCCGGGGGTCGGCGCGAAGTCGGTGCCGGAGATGGTCGCGCTGGCCCGCTCCGGCAGGACGCTCAGCTACGCCTCCCCGGGCGCCGGCTCGCCGATGCACATCGCGGGTGAATGGCTCAACCGCGCTGCCGGCGTGAAGATCACGCATGTGCCGTACCGTGGCGTCGCCCCATCGGTCAACGACGTCGTCGCCGGCCATGTCGACACGGCCTGGGTGACGCTCGGCGTCGTGAGCCAGTACACCAGCCAAGGCCGGCTCCTTCCCCTGGCGATCGGCGATGCCACCCGTTCGCCGCTCGCGCCCCAGGTGGCTACGCTTGCCGAACTGGGCTACAGGGACGTCGTTGTCGGCGCCTGGAACGGGTTCTTTGCTCCCAAGGGCACGCCGATGGAGGTCGTGCGCCTGCTCAACGGCCATCTGAACGAGATCATCAAGTCGCCCGAGGTGGTGAGCAAGCTGGCGACCTTCGGTGCCCAGCCGGTCGGCGGCGCACCCGAGGTGCTGGCGAAGACCAATGCCACCGAATATCAAGTGATGGGCAAGCTGATCAAGGACCTGGCCATCACGGCCGACTGAGGCGGGGCTCCCATGAGTGCTTCCACGCTGGGCACCTCGGTGCCCCAGGTCAATGCGCGCTCCAAGGTCACGGGACGCGCTCTGTACGCCGGCGACATCCAATTCCCCGGCATGCTGCACGGCAAGGTGCTGCGCAGCCCCTATCCGCATGCCCGCATCGTGCACATCGACGCGACGCAGGCACTCGCGCTGCCCGGCGTGAAGGCGGTCGTGACGGGCGCCGACGGGCCGCCGGTGCCCTGGGGCGTCCACCACAAGGAGCGGCTCACGCTCGCACGCGACGTGGTGCGCTTCGCCGGCGAGGAAGTGGCCGCCGTTGCCGCGACGAGCGAAGAGATCGCGCGCGACGCGCTGGACCTGATCCAGGTCGAGTACGAGGAACTGCCCGCCCTCCTCACGCCCGACGAGGCGCTGGCCCCGCAGGCACCGCCGGTCCATCCCGGCCGCGCCGGCAACATCTCGCACGAGATCCGCTTCGAGCGCGGCGACGTGGATGCGGGCTTCGCGCAGGCCCACCTGGTGCATGAGGCGACCTACACCACGCATGCGCAATACCCCGGCTACATGGAGCCGATGGCCTCCGTGGCGGCGGTCGACGCCGACGGCCGCCTGCAGGTGTGGACCTCGACGCAGTCCGCGTTCCTGGTGCGCGCCCGCCTGGCCGCTGTGCTCGAACTGCCGGTCTCCCGCGTGCGCGTCATCCAGGCGACCACCGGCGGCGGCTTCGGCGGCAAGATCATCGAGGACGCCAACAGCCTGATCGCCGGACTGCTGGCGCTGCGCACCGGCAGTCCGGTACGGCTCGTCAACACGCGGCTGGAAGATTTCCTCGCCTGCGCCACCAGCGTGCCCGAGCACATCACCCTCCGCCTCGGCATGGACCGCGAGGGCCGGATCGTTGCCAAGGACGTGCGCATCGTCGCCGACTGCGGCGCCTACAGCGGCTTGTCGGCGGAAGTCATGCATGTCAGCGCGATGCGCAGCGACAACATGCACCGCAACGGGAACGTGCGCTCGCACGCGACGCTGGTCTACACGCACACACCGCCGCACGGGGCCTTTCGCGGCTTCGGCGGCACGCAGATGCTGTTCGCTCTGAACAGCCACATCGACACCATGGCGCGCCAGCTGGACCTCGATCCGCTGGAGGTCCACCGGCTCAACGCGATCGAGCGAGGCGAGACCTCGGTGCACGGCTGGAAGATCGGCAGCACCGGACTGCTCGAATGCCTCACGCAATGCGCCGACGCGATCGGCTGGAGCGCCAGGCGCAGCCGCAACGCCGTGAAAGGCGCGAAGCGGCGCGGGCTCGGCTTGGCCGCGGCCATGCACGTGAGCGGCAACCGGACCATCGGCGACTGGGACGGCTCCAGCGTGATGCTGAAGATCGACGAGGACGGCCGTGTCATCCTTCATAGCAGCGAAGCGGACATGGGCCAGGGAGCCATGACCATGCTGTCGCAGGTCGTGGCGCACGAGCTCGACATCCCGCTTGCGCATGTCCACGTCGCGCCGCCCGACACCGACAGCTCGCCCTGGTGCATCGGCTCGCTCGCCTCGCGCGTCACCATGGCAGCAGGCAATGCGGCCATCGTGGCGGCGCGCGCCGCGCGCGACAAGCTGCTCGCGCAAGCCGCAGCAATGCTGCAGGCCCCGGCCGGCGAGCTGCAATGCGCGGGGGGCACGGTGCATGTGCGCGCAACGCCGCAACGCAGCCTCACGCTGGCCGAGCTGGCGCGCGCGCGCCTCTGGCGCCAGGGCGGTGAAGGCATCCAGGTCATCGGCACCTGGGATGCCAGGACCGAGATGTTCGACAAGAAGACCCTCATGGGCAACATCGCGCCGGCCTACTCCTTCGCTGCGCAGGTGGTCGAGGTCGAAGTCGACACCGAGACCGGACAGGTCACTCTTGTCGACAGCTTCGTGTCCGACGACTGTGGAAGGGCCCTCAATCCGCAGGCAGTCCACGGGCAGAGCAACGGCGCTGCCGCGCAGGCGATCGGCTGGACGCTGTACGAGCGCCTGCAACTGGAGGACGGCCGCATTGCCAACGGCAACTTCGCCGACTACACCATGGCCACGTCCGACGCGCTGCCCATGCTGCGCAGCGGCATCGTGGAATCGAACGACCCCCATGGCCCCTATGGCGCCAAGGGCGCGAGCGAAACGGCGATCCTGCCCGGCCCGGCTGCCATCGCCAACGCCGTCTTCGATGCGGTCGGCGTCCGCATCACGGAACTGCCGATCACGCCCGAGAAGTTGCTGGCCGCGCTGCGCCGGCGCGGGGAGCCGCGCCATGCATGAGTTCGACTTCCTGCAGCCGCGCACGGTGACCGAGGCGAGCCGCATGCTCGCCGATCTGGGGGACGATTGCCGGGTGATGGCCGGCGGCACGGCCTTGCTGCTGGCCATGCGCCAGCGCATGGCGGCGCCGTCCCACGTGGTCTCGGCCATGCAGATCGAGGGGCTGCGCGGCATTTCCTTCGATGAGCGCGAGGGGCTGCGCATCGGCGCGCTGGTCAAGCATGCCGAGCTGGCACGCTCCGATCTCGTCCGGCGCCACTACCCGATGCTCGCGGCGATGGCCTCGCAGGTCGCCAACCCGCAGGTTCGCAACCAGGGCACGCTGGGCGGCAATCTCTGCTATGCCGACCCTGCCACCGACCCGCCCGGCTGCTTGATGGCGCACGGCGCGCAGTTGGTCCTGGGCAGCGCGCGCGGCGAGCGGGTCCTCCCGATCGAGGAGTTCCTGGTGGACTACTACGTGACCGCGCTCGAGCCCGACGAGCTGGTGGTGGAGATCCGCGTGCCGGCACCGCCCTGCGATGCCGACGGCCGCTACGCGCGTTTCCTGCGCACGGCCGCGGAGCACAGGCCGCTCGCCAGCGTGTCGCTGATGACGCGGCGCGAGGGCACGCAGTGTCGCGAGGCGAGGCTGGTCGTGGGCGCGTCGGTGCCCGTTCCGCGCCGGCTCGCCCGCGCCGAGGAATTCCTCCGCGGCCGAACGATCACTGAGGTCGTGGCCACGGAGGCCGCCGACATCGTTGCCGCCGACATCGAACCCATCTCGGACATCCGCGGGAGCGCCAATTTCCGGCGCGACATGGTGAGGGTCGCCTGCCGCCGGACCATCGCCGACCTGTTCGGCCTGACTGGAGAAAACAAATGAGCCACACCGCCGTTCCGAAGGCGAATAGCACCACAGCCCGCAGGGCGGAGGTTATCCAATGAGTCATCACACCATCGCCCTGGTCGTCAACGGGCAGCGGCAGGAGGCGGACGTCCCCGCGCGCAGGCTGCTGTCCGACTTCCTGCGCGACGATCTACACCTGACGGGCACCAAGCGCGGCTGCGAGACCGGCGTCTGCGGTGCCTGCTCGGTGCTGATCGACGGCCAGGTCGTGAAGTCCTGCCTGTCGCTGGCGGTGCACGCGGACGGCTGCGCCGTCACCACGGTGGAAGGGCTGGCGCAGGATGACCGGCTGCACCCTTTGCAGGAGGCGTTCATGCGCTGCGGTGGGCTCCAGTGCGGCTACTGCACGCCGGGCTTCCTGATCGCCTCGTGCGCGCTGCTGGCACACAACCCCGCACCATCGGAGCGCGAGGTGCGCCACGGCCTCAACGGCAACCTGTGCCGCTGCACCGGCTACAGCCAGATTGTGGAGTCCGTTCTGGACGCCGCGGAGAAGATGCATGGAAATTGAAAAGACCCTGACCTTTGCCGCACCGCCCGCGCGGATCTGGGCGCTGCTGCTGGACCCCGAGGTGATGGGCGGCTGCGTTCCCGGCATGCAGTCGATCGAGGTGGTGAGTCCCACCGAGTACAAGGCGCTGATGGCGGTGAAGATTGCCTTCATAAGCGCGAAGTTCAAGCTGAGGACGACCATTCTCGAGCAACGCGCGCCATGCTATTTGCGCTGCGAAGGTACCGGCGAGGACGCCTCGGTGGCCAGCTCGCTCAAGCAGCAGAGCGAGATGTTCCTGGCCGAACAGGCCGACGGCAGCACCGAGCTGCGCATGAAGGTGAAGGTCGACGTGCTGGGTCGGCTGGGCAGCTTCGGCCTCGGTGTCATGAAGACCAAGGCCGACCGCATGTGGGATGAGTTCGGGCAGAACCTGGCGAAGCGGATCGAGTCGCAGCAGGAGCAACCGACCGGGACACCAAACGCCCTGGAGGCGGAAGCCGCACCGCTGCCGCCGGAGAGCGTCGGCTGGTGGTTGCGCCTGCGCGACCGCCTGCAGCCGGCGACAAAGGAATGAAGATGAACACGCCTCCCGGCCATCGAACGATCCAGACAGCCTCCCACTGGGGCGTCTACAACGTCGAGATCGATCCGCGCGGCCAGATCGTCAGGACCACGCCATTCAAGGCCGACCCGCATCCGTCGAAGTACGTGGCGAGCTTGCCGGAGACTGTTCGCAGCCCGCTGCGGATCACCCAGCCCCATGTCCGCGCAGGCTACCTCCAACGCGAGAAGACGCGCAAGCGGGGCGGCGAGCCCTTCGTTCCCGTCGGCTGGGACGAGGCGCTGGACCTGGTCGCCGGCGAGCTGGCGCGCGTCAAGTCCCGATTCGGTAACGAAGCGATCTATGGTGGGTCTTACGGATGGGCCAGTGCCGGGCGCCTCCATCATTCCCCCAGCGTCCTCAAGCGCTTCCTCGGTCTGCATGGCGGCTACGTCGACAAGCGCGGCAACCACAGCTTCGGGGCCGCGCTGCAGATCGCCCCCTACGTCCTGGGCCGCTCAGACATCACGGAGATGGTGGTGCCCTGGCCCGACGTGGTGGCGTCGGCCGAGCTGGTGATCATGTTCGGCGGTGCCTCGCTGAAGAACACCCAGATCGATGCTGGCGGCGCCGTGGCGCACGAGAGCCCGGACTGGTTCAAGCGCGCTCGCGCGGCAGACATTCGCTTCGTCAACATCAGCCCATCGCGCCAGGACCTGCCTGCGGAGGTGAAGGCCGAGTGGGTTCCACTGCGTCCCAACACCGACGTCGCCCTGATGCTGGGCATCGCGCACACCCTGGAGACGGAAGACCTGTGCGACCGCGCCTTCCTCGCGACGCACTGCGAGGGCTACGAGCGATTCGAGGCTTATCTCATGGGACGCAAGGATGGCCAGCCCAAGGACGCGCGCTGGGCGAGCCGCATCACCGAGGTGCCGACGGAGGCGATCGAAGGGCTGGCGAGAACGATGGCCCGCTCGCGCACCCTCATCACGACCAGTTGGTCGATCCAGCGTGCCGACCACGGGGAGCAGCCGGTCTGGATGACGATCACGCTGGCGGCCATGCTCGGCCAGATCGGGCTGCCGGGACGCGGCTTCAGCCTGGGCTTCGGCGCGGTCAACGGCACGACAAGGCCGCACCATGACGACCTTCCGCGGCCGACGCTACCGCTGGGCCCCAATCCCGTGAAGGCCTATGTGCCGGTCGGACGCGTCGGCGACATGCTGCTGCGCCCGGGCGCGACGATCGAGTACGACGGCAAGACCATCACCTACCCGGACATCAAGCTGCTGTACTCGATCGGAGGCAATCCCTTCCATCACAACGGCAACCTCAACCGGTTCCTGGAGGCCTGGCAGCGGCCGGACACGGTGATCGTCCACGAGCCATGGTGGAACCCGGCCGCCAAGCATGCGGACATCGTGCTTCCGGCGACCACCACGATGGAGCGCAACGACATCCTCGCGCAGGAGTACACGCCCTTCTGGATCGCGATGAAGCAGGTGATCGAGCCCGTGGGCCAGGCGCGCAACGACTTCGACATCATGGCGAGCCTGGCGGCCCGCCTGGGCTTCGGCCCAGCCTACACGGAGGGGCGGGCCGAGTTCGGATGGCTGAAGCACATGTACGACGGCGCGCGTGCGCGAGCCCGGGCCCTCGGCTTCGACCCGCCGGAATTCCAGGCATTCTGGGAAGCAGGGGCATACGAGTTTCCAACGCCATCCGAGGCCAAGGTCCTGCTCGACGACTTCCGGCGCGATCCCGCCGCGCACCCGCTGTCCACACCGTCGGGGCGGATCGAGATCTTTTCGAGCACCATCGCGGGCTATCGGTATGCGGACTGCCCGCCACATCCGGCATGGCAGGAGCCCGCCGAGTGGC
>NZ_LMTS01000069.1:85348-91027 GCF_001541225.1 Variovorax sp. WDL1
GGTCGCAAACGGCGTCGCGCTTCCCGCTGCATCTCCTGTCGAATCAACCGACACCGCGGCTGCACAGCCAGCACGATCACGCCTCCGTCAGCCGCCAGGCCAAGGTTTCCGGGCGGGAGGCGCTGGCCATGCATCCCGATGATGCGAGGACACGCCGGCTTGCGCAGGGAGACGTGGTGCGGGTCTTCAACGATCGGGGCGCATTCCTCGCAGGGGCGGTCGTCGCGGACCATCTTCGCCCCGGCGTCGTCCAGATCTCGACCGGCGCGTGGTACGACCCCGCCGAAGGCGGCCAGCCGGGCAGCCTAGAGAAGCACGGTAACCCGAATGTGGTCACGCTTGACGGTGGCACGTCGCAGCTGGCGCAATCGACCGCCGTCCAGACGGTGCTGGTGCAGGTCGAAAAATGCGAATCGCCGCCGCCGGTAACCGCATTCGCCTTGCCGCGGTTCACCTCCCGTCCCTCCTGAACGCACCTGGCCCGGCGGCCCCTGAAGCCGGCTTCTCGAGTGCATTCATCCGACCAGGCATGCACCGGGCCCGAAGAACTTGATACTCTCCCTCATGGCTCGGCATCAATCGGTTGCAGCTGGCTTGACTGACCCGCCGCCGGGCATGCCGACGAGAAGGAGACTCCATGAGCGCCCACTTTGACGACGACGAACTGGCCCTCCTGCGCGAGCACGGCATCGTGCTCTTCGCAGAGCGGGTGATCTTCGACGCCCAGCCCCCGATGGCAGTCGACCAGATCGCGGCCTTGCAGGAACTCTGCGCCGGGCCGATTCCGCCCGAGCTGGTCGCGCTCTGGCAACGCACCGCGGGGGGCCGCATCGACTACGACCTGCACCTGCGCATCAACGGCTACGAGGAGGCCGTCAGCTGGGCCGAGCTGTTCTGGAAAGGCAGCGGCGCTGACCATGACCTCCAGGGCTGGATCGAACACGAACAGCAGAACGCGCGGGAGGCGGCAGCGGCACGCGGACAGCAGTGGGACGGCAAGCTCACCGCCCTGCCCTTCGGCGGCTTCGAGTCCAGCGACCGGATCTACGCGGTGGTCGAGCGCGGCGCCGACTACGGCCACATCCTGGCGTGGAAGCAGGGCTTGCCGGAAGCCTGGGCACATGCGATGCACGAGGACGGCCTGACCACGATTGCGCACGACCTGCCGGGCGCCTTCGCCATGCTGCACCTCGACGAGGACCCACTCGAGCCCGCCGGCGACTACTTCACCGGACAGGCGCTGCTCGAATACCTCGACGAACGGCACCAGACGCACGGCCTCACCCTCGAGCTGGTGGACAAGCTGGTGGCGTTCTACCGCCGCGCGGTGGTCGACTGGCGCACGCCGCTGGCCGCAGGCACGCTGGCCAGCGACGGCGCGCTCTCGCGCATCGCCCTGCGCCACGCGGTCGCGACCGACGACAAGGCGCTGGTCGAGCAGCTCGCCGCCAACGGCGTGCCGCTCGACGGGCCGCTGCAGGGCAGCGCGCCGGCCACCGACCTGGCCCTCGCCCACGGCGCCCACCATGCGGCGGAAGCACTCGCGCGCGCGGGGGCGCCCGTGTCGGCCGACGCGCTCGACGCCATCGACAGCGCGGTCTCGCCGGAGCTCGTGGGACTTCTGCTGGAGCGTGGCGCCCGGCCCAGCGCGACGGCGATCGCCGAATGCGTGGCCTGCGGCGCGCCCGCCGCAGCGCGGGTGATCGCCGACGCCTATCGGAAGCAACACGAGGACCTGCCGGCGGCCTTCGAGACGGTGCGCCAGGACATGCTGGCCGACCTGGAGAGCTCGCTGGCCGAAGTGCGAACCGGCAAGCGCAGCCACTACCTCGGCGCCGAGGGCCTGGCCGAGCGCGTCGACCACCTGCAGAGCTTCAGTCTCTGAGGAGCTTCAGGCCCCGTAGAGCCAGGGCACGTCGAGCAGCCGTGCGCCCAGTATCCGCAGGGCCGCGTCGCGGCCCACGCGCACCAGGCCGGTCGCATGGAAGATCTCGCCGTTGCGCCGCGCCCGCACCTGCACCTGCGCATTGCGTTCCCAGCGAACTTGCGCGTAGCGCGCGAGACGCTGCGGAACCTCCTCGGCGCCGCAGCCGTCGAGCGCCTCGGCCAGCGCAACGCCGTCCTCGATCGCCATGCCGGCCCCCTGCGCGAGGTAGGGCAGCATCGGGTGCGCGGCATCGCCGACCAGGGCCACACGCTCCCCGGCCATCTGCTCGGGACCGCTGAGCGGCGGGCGGTCGCACAGCGTCCAGGCACGCCAGGCCGGCATCGCCTCCAGCAGCGCCTGCAGGCCGGCGTGCATGTGGCCGGTCGCGGCCTGCAGGGTGGCCAGGCTGCTGGCCTGGTCCCAGTCGCGCGCATCCCCTGACGGCGCGGCCTCGGCCAGCACGACCACGTTGAGGGCCTCGCCGCGGCGTACCGGGTAGGCCACCGCATGGAGGCGCGGGCCGAGCCAGACGCTGATCTGCATGCTGCGCAACCCCGCCGGCAGCGCCGATTGCGCGACGAGGGCGCGCCAGGCCGTGTGGCCAGTGGCACGCGGCAGAGAGGCATCCTCCACCACCCGCGCGCGCACGGTGCTCCAAAGGCCATCGGCGCCGATCAGCGCATCGCCTTCCCAGGCCCTGGTGGCCGTGCTCGCGACGCAGACTGCGCCGGAACGAGCCACGGCATCGGTGATGCGCGCGCCGGTGTTGAGGGTGACGGCGCCGGTCCCACGCACGGCTGCAAGCAGCAGCGCATGCAGGTCGGCGCGATGCACGCAGAGGTAGGGGGAGCCATAGCTGCGCAACATTGCATTGCCGAGCGGCAGGCGCGCAATCTCGCTGCCGCGAACCGCGCTGCGCACGACGAGCGCCTCGGGCTTGGCGGCAATGCGCATCAGCGGCTCCCAAACGCCCAGCAGCTGCAGGCGGCGCGCCACGTTGGGGCCGAGCTGGATCCCCGCGCCGACCTCGCCGAAGGCCACGGCCTGTTCGAACAGGTCGATGCGGTGGCGACGGCGGGCCAGGGCCAGCGCGCTGGCCAGGCCCGCAATGCCGCCGCCCGCGACCAGGATATGAGCGGCACGCATGCCAGCTCAGCGCGCGGTGGTGCTGCGCCTGGATTGCGCCGACGAATCGGCCGGGGTGCCGCAATTGCCGCAGCTGTCGCACGAGCCGCATCCAGAAGTCTTGGCCAGCGATGCGGCGAGCTGCTGCGCACGCTGCGCATCGACCAGCCCCGCGCGCTGCGAACCTGATGCGAGCCGCGCCGCCGCGGCGCGGCGCCAGCCTGCCGGCATCCAGCGCCAGACGGCGTGGAACGCGGCCAGCGCGACGATCAGTCCAACGATGATCTGTTGCGTCATCTCATCCTCCTGTGAGTGCTAGGGCCACACGATAGGTGATCCAGCACGCAATGTAGGCGAGGGCAAACAAGTAGGCCGCCATGATCCACACGTAGCGCCACGAACCGGTCTCGCGCTTGACCGCTGCCAGCGTCGAGATGCACTGCGGCGCGAACACGTACCAGACCAGCAGCGACAGCGCCGTGGCGAGCGACCAGCTGCCGGCGATCAGCGGCTCCAGCTGGCCGGCGACATCGTCGCCTGTGGCCGAGAGCGCGTACACCGTGCCGAGTGCGCCCACCGCCACCTCGCGCGCCGCCATGCCGGGCACCAGCGCGATCGAGATCTGCCAGTTGAAGCCGATGGGCGCGAAGATGTGCTCCAGGCCGCGGCCGATGATGCCGGCCAGGCTGTACTGGATGGCAGGGCCGGTCGCGCCCTCGGGCGGCGACGGGAAGGTGGACAGGAACCACAGCAGGATCGTCAGCGTCAGGATGATGGTGCCCACCCGCTGGATGAAGATCCACGCGCGCTCGTAGAGGCCCAGCGCCAGGTTGCGCAGGTTGGGCCAGCGGTAGGCCGGCAGCTCCATCATCAGCGGCGAGCGCTGCTGGTTGCTGCGAAAGCGCTTCATGACCCAGGCCACGGCCATGGCCGAGACGATGCCGAAGACGTACAGCGCGAACAGCACCACGCCCTGCAGGTTGAACATGCCGCCCACGGTGCGCGCCGGGATGAAGGCCGCGATCAGCAGCGCATACACGGGCAAGCGCGCCGAGCAGGTCATCAGCGGCGCGATCATGATCGTGGTGAGCCGGTCTCGCCAGTTGCTGATGGTACGAGCAGCCATCACGCCGGGGATGGCACAGGCGAAGCTCGACAGCAGCGGAATGAAGGAACGGCCCGACAGGCCCACCGTGCCCATCACGCGGTCGAGCAGGAAGGCGGCGCGCGGCAGGTAGCCCGAATCCTCGAGCGCCAGGATGAAGAGGAACAGGATCAGGATCTGCGGCAGGAACACGATCACGCCGCCCACGCCGGCGATGATCCCGTCCACCAGCAGGCTCTGCAGCATGCCCTCCGGCACCAGCTGCTTCACCAGCTCGCCGAGGGCGCCCGTGGCGTCCTTGATGGCGTCCATCGGCACGTTGGCCCAGCTGAACACCGCCTGGAACATCAGGAACAGCGTGACCGCCAGCACCAGCATGCCCCACAGAGGATGCATCACCACGCGGTCGATGCGGTCGCTGGCGGCCAGGCTGCCCGCGGGCTCGCGCACCGCCGCGGCGAGGATCCGGCGCACCTCGCGCTGGGTGGCGAGCACGTCGTCGAGATCCGGCGCCTGCCAGGGCGCGGCCCGGGTGACCGCGACCGGTGCATCGAGCTGCGCCAGCAGGCCCTGCGCGCCGCCCGCGTGCACGCCGACCGTCTCGATCACCGGCACGCCGAGCTCGGCAGCCAGCAGCGGCACGTCGATCTCGATGCCCTGCTTCTCCGCCATGTCCGTCATGTTGAGCGCCACCACCATCGGCAGTCCCAGGCGCCTGGCCTCGAGCACCAGGCGCAGGTTGAGCCGCAGGTTGGTCGCATCGGTCACGCACACCAGCAGGTCGGGCAAGTCCTCATCGCTCTTGCCCGTTACCACGTCGCGCGTGACGGCCTCGTCGACCGACAGTGCATTGAGGCTGTAGGCACCCGGCAGGTCGAGCACGGCCACGCGCCGGCCCGATGGGGTGCGCAGCAAGCCTTCCTTGCGCTCGACCGTCACGCCGGCGTAGTTGGCCACCTTCTGGCGGCTGCCGGTGAGCAGGTTGAAGAGCGCGGTCTTGCCGCAGTTGGGGTTGCCCAGCAGAGCGACGCGCGCGGGCGGCGCCGACGAAATGGCAGCGCCGGGCTGGAAGTTGAGGGTCGCCTCAGCCATGGTGAGTGGCTCCAGGCAGAACGCGCACCAGCGCGGCCTCGTGGCGCCGCAGTGCAAAGGTGGTGTGGCCCAGGCGCACGGCCAGCGGCTCGCGGTTGGGCACCCCGGTGGCGACGATGCGCACCATCTCGCCCGGCACGAAGCCGATCTCGGTCAGCCGGAGAACCAGGTCGCGCACTTCCGCTTCTTCGGGCCTCGAAACCTCGAGCACGGTGGCCCATTGATGGTTGGGAAGCTGGTCAAGACTGATGGCGGCTATCGCCGCCCGATTCATGGTAGTCACCCGCAGATCCAAAATCGACAAAATGAGAATTATTCTCGAAAACACGGACCTTGGGCGAATCGAAATCAAAGTTCCCCTGCCGGGCGGGCATCATCGCGACCATGACAGACCCGCAATCCGATCCGCCGCTCGACGCTCCCGATGAAC
>NZ_LMTS01000339.1 GCF_001541225.1 Variovorax sp. WDL1
ATGCTGCGCAGGGGCATCCCCAGGGCCAACAGGTGCTGGCGCACCTCGGCCATGATGGGCTCGACCTCGTCCAGGTGGTTCTCCAGCAGGTACGAATACCCTTTGGCCACCGGCATCACCTTGGGAGGCGCCGCAGGCGTTCCGGGGCCGCCAAGGGTTTCGGGCTCCAGGCAGGGATCGACGATGCGCGTCAGATACCACTCGACCTCGAGGCCGGCCTGGTAGTCGTAGCCCAGGTCCTGCATCTCGGCCAGCGCCTTTTTCAGGATGGCGCGCGGACTCAACGCGAACGGGCGCCCACTGGTCATGTAAAGGTCGGCCAGCATCCAGCCGGTGCGATCCGCCCAGGGCAGGATGCGAAACGTGGTGGGGTCCGGGACCATCACGACGTTCGGGCTGCCGGCCAGTTCGGCGCTGCCGAGGCCCCCGTCGGCAGAGAAAGGGTTGAATACGATGGCGCTGGCGGTATCGAAAAAGAACGGCGCCATCGTGATCTCCGAGCCGCTGGCGAATGCCGACTTGAGCGCGGCGACCGACAGCATTTTTCCGCGCAGCAGTCCGTACTGATCCGGCCAAGACAACCGAACCATCTGCAGCCCCGCTTTCTCAATTTTATTCAGGACGTCTGCTGCTGCGGCTTTCTGGGTATCCGACCAGATGCCGTGCTTTTCAATGAATTTCCCGCTCATCGCGTCTCCTAGGTTATTTGCGGCTAATTATATTAGTCGGCGATACTTGATGATCTAGGGGAAAACCCTTCAAATTCACCGTCTTTTTTTATTATCATAGATCAAAAATGATGCGTACATCCGGGAAAACACCAATCCCGCCGAGCGGGTTGCGGCCGGCATGGCACTTGATCGACCCAGAACGCTGCACCGGCTGAAGCGCACCGACTCGCGAAGCTTCACAAATGTCGCCTTCATCGGAAGGCTCGGAGCACCCGAAGCAAGACAGGAGAACACGATGGCAGAGCGATCATTCGTCGAGGAAGTCAAGAAGCTCAGGCTGGGCGAAGGCGAGGTGTTCCGCGGCGAAGGCATCCTGGCGGTGACCAAGGCGCTGCTGGAATCGGGCGTGGCCTACGTGGCCGGCTACCAGGGCTCGCCGATCTCGCACCTGATGGACGTGCTGGCCGACGCGCAGGACATCCTCGCCGACCACGGCATCCGCTTCGAGAACAGCGCCAGCGAGGCGACCGCCGCAGCCACGCTGGCGGCCTCCGTCAACTACCCGCTGCGCGGCGCCATCACCTTCAAAGCCACCGTCGGCACCAACGTCGCCTCCGATGCCCTGGCCAACCTGGCCTCCGGCGGCGTCACCGGTGGCGCGCTGATCATCGTGGGCGAGGACTACGGCGAGGGCTCATCGATCATGCAGGAGCGCAGCCACGCCTTTGCGATGAAGTCGCAGATGTGGCTGCTCGACCCCCGGCCCAACCTGCCCAGCATCGTCCAGTCGGTCAAGGACGGCTTCGAGCTGTCCGAGGCCAGCCACACGCCCGTGATGCTGCAGATGCGCATCCGCTCCTGCCACCTGCACGGGCATTTCATCTCCGGGGCCAACCGCCGGCCGGCCTTCACGGTCAAGGATGCCCTGGAGAACCCCGCGCGCGACGTCAACCGCATCGTGCTGCCGCCGGCCTCCTTCCTGCACGAGCGCGAGAAGATCGAGCAGCGCTGGCCCGCGGCCATCCGCTTCATCGAGGAGCGCTGCCTCAACGAATTCTTCGCGGAGGACATGGCCGATGTCGGGATCGCGCTGCAAGGCGGCGGCTACAACACCCTGATCCGTGCCCTGCAGAAGCTCGGTCTAGCGAACGTGCATGGCGACTCGAAGATCCCGCTGTACGTCATGAACGTGGCCTATCCGCTGGTGGACGCCGAATTCGAGCGATTCTGCCGTGGCAAGCGCGCCGTGCTGGTCGTCGAAGAAGGACAGCCGAACTTCGTCGAGCAGAACGTGGCCAACATCCTGCGGCAACTGGACATCGACACCAAGTTGCACGGCAAGGACGTGCTGCCGCTGGCAGGCGACTACAACACGGCCACGGTGCTCGCCGGCGTGCGCGCCTTCCTGGAGCGCTATGGTTTCGTCGAACCCCAGGCCCAGCCCGAACGGCGCCAGCGTCCCATCGGCATTCCCGTGATCGCGGTGCCCGCCGCACCGCCCGCAGCTCCGGCGCCGGCGATGCGCCAGCCAGCCCTGGCCTTCGCCGATGGCGACCTGGAGGACGATGCCCAGGACGATGGCGATGGCAACCGCATCCCCGTGGGCAGCCCCGTGGGCAGCATCATGGCGTACCAGCAAGGATGGCTTGCCGCAGCTGACGACCTCCCGCCGTTGAGCGAGACCGTGCATCCACGCCCTCCGGGCCTGTGCACCGGCTGCCCGGAGCGGCCGATCTTCACCGCCATCAAGCTGATCGAGCGCGAATTGGGCGCGCACCACATCAGCGCCGACATCGGCTGCCACCTGTTCTCCATCTTGCCGCCATTCAACCTGGGCAGCACGACCATGGGCTACGGTTTGGGCAGCGCCAGCTCGGCTGCCTTCACCGTCGCCCCGGGCAGCGCCCCAGCCGCCAAGCGGGCGATCTCGATCATGGGTGATGGCGGCTTCTGGCACAACGGCCTGACCTCCGGCATCGCCAACGCGGTTTTCAACCGCAGCGACAATCTGACCGTCATCGTCGACAACAACTACAGCTCGGCCACCGGCGGCCAGGACATTCCGTCCTCGCGCGCGCTCAATCCAACGCGCAGCACGGGCCACGAGATCGAGCGCGCCGTCAAGGGCGTGGGCGTCGACTGGGTGCGCACCATCAAGCGCACCTATGACCTGAAGGCCATGATGGCCACGCTGCGCGAGGCGCTGACCACGCCCGAGCAAGGCCCCAAGGTGCTCATCGCCCAGAGCGAATGCATGCTCAACCGGCAGCGCCGCGAGAAGAAGCAGGTGCGCCAGGCGCTCGCCGACGGCCAGCGCGTGGTGCGGGAACGCTTCGGCGTCGATCCCGACACCTGCACGGGCGACCATTCCTGCATCCGGCTGTCGGGCTGCCCCTCGCTCTCCATCCGAGACAACCCGGATCCGCTGCGCACCGACCCGGTGGCCATGGTCATCGACAGCTGCGTGGGCTGCGGCAACTGCGGCGAAGTCGCGCATGCAGCCGTGCTCTGTCCTTCGTTCTACCGCGCCCAGATCGTGAGCAACCCGACACGCTGGGACCGGCTGCTCCAGCGCGTGCGCACCGCCGTGATCGGCTGGCTGCAGCGCGGCGATGCCCGCCGCCGCGCCCGCTACGCCTTCTGAACGGCATGCCGCACCGCAAGCCGAGCCCCAACGCCGATGCACCAACCGTTCCACCTCTCTCGCTTCAACCAGAACCATGAGCCCCCGTGACCTTCCTCCAGCGACGCTGACCGAACCGATCAAGATCGCCGTCCTGGCGATGGGTGGCGAAGGCGGTGGCGTGCTTGCCGACTGGATCGTCGACCTCGGCGAAGCCAATGGCTGGTTCGCCCAGACCACCTCCGTGCCCGGAGTCGCGCAGCGCACCGGTGCGACGATCTACTACGTGGAATTGTTCCCTGGCGCCGACGTTCCAGGAGCGCGGGCGCCCGTGCTCGCCCAGGCGCCACTGCCCGGGGATGTGGACATCGTGCTGGCCTCCGAGCTCATGGAAGCCGGCCGGGCCGTCCAGCGGGGCTTCGTGACGTCGCACAACACGACGCTGATCACTTCCACGCACCGCGTCTACTCGATCGCCGAGAAATCGGCGATGGGTGACGGCCGGGTCGACAGCGCCGCTCTCCTGCGACAGGCCGGACGGGCGGCCAGGCGCTTCATCAGCTTCGACATGGCCGAGGCCGCCGAGCGCACCGGCAGCGTGCTCAGTGCGGTCCTGTTCGGCGCCCTGAGCGGCTCGGGGGTGCTGCCGTTCAGCTGCAAGCAGTTCGAAGAGACCATCGAACGCGGTGGTGTCGGTGTCAAGCCCAGCCTCAAGGCCTTCGACTTGGGCCAGGCCGAAGCGCGCAAGGCCGATACCGACGCGCCCCCATCCAAGCCGCGTGCGCCGCAGTCCGCCGCCGCCGATGTTCAGCCGAGCCACCCCGCCGTGGCCCGCCTGGTCGCGCGCGCACTCCAACTGCCCGCCAGCGTGCGCGGCACCGCCGTCGAGGGGGTCCGCCGTCTCGTGGACTAGGGGTCTCCTCGTTTTCAGTGCAATAAGTGACGGTAC
>NZ_LMTS01000038.1 GCF_001541225.1 Variovorax sp. WDL1
TGGCCAGCCCGAACAGGCTGAACAGCTGCGCCTCGTTCTTGGCCAGTCCCTTGTAGCGGGTCTTGCGGTGACGAAACAGGTTCTTGATCACGTGGAACGGGTGCTCGACCTTGGCCCGGATGCTCGCCTTCAGTTGCTCGGCCTTCTCAAGCAGGCGCGCCCACTTGCGCTTCGGGTCCAGTTGCCGGCGCTTGCCCGGCTGCATCGCCACATGCCACTGCGGGCCCTGCGCTTCTTCGCGTTTGTCCACGCCCCGGTACCCCGCATCGCCGAAAGCCACCGTCTCCTCGCCGTGCAGCAGCGCGCCGGCTTGCGTCACGTCGTTGACGTTGGCCGCCGTGCCCACCACCGTGTGCACGAGGCC
>NZ_LMTS01000178.1 GCF_001541225.1 Variovorax sp. WDL1
CGGTGCTGCTGCGGCGCGCGGCGGAGGTGGAGCGGCTGCACGCGGATGCGCCCGATCGGGAGGTTGTGCGGGCTGACTGAGCGGCACTCTCTATCGCTTGGTGGAGGTGGCTCTGACGCCACTGTTGGCCTTGAATGCTCAGCATTCAATGCAAGGGAGTGATTAGTGGGTACTCCTGAACCTGTCCAGGCGGCTAAGCGGCATCACATACATACAGTGCCCCCCGCTATCACGCATCCGATCAAGCTTGCCGTGAAGAATAAAGGAGGAAAAAAGAAAACGACCAAAAATAAGAGACATACCGCCCCGGCCATTGTCCGGCCAAAAGCGAATTTCTTAACTCTCGAGTAAAAGAAAAATCAAAAATCAAAACACAGGGAGCAAAGAGTGCCAATGCCCCTCCAACAATGTAGCCCCATGATTTTGAGTCATCGCTTTCGTTGAGACAAAGTAGTTCGCATACACTCTCGCCAAAACCAAAGAGGCAATGATCCAAAAAACGACCGCCTCCAAACTAGCCATGCAAATTTTGCTCGATTTGAATATATCCCCCAGGAAAATATTAGTAGGAACAATGAGATTGGTAGCGGCAAAAAACCCAACAATAGCCGCAAGTCATACTTCTTCTATTCCCGCGCGATCTCAGACAGATTCGTCCAGAGCATGAACTCACTTCTTGTCGCTCCTGCCCTGATCTGATGTCGTGCGCATCCTGCGATCGCGTGCGCCAGTTCGGACGCAAAGCGGTTGAGGGCTGCACCCTCGCCCGTGTCCAGGGCAATCGCATTGGCGCTTTGCGTGGCCGCGGTCGTCAGCACATCCAACTTTGCCTTTGCGTCGCTTCAGATTGAAACGGTTTGCGGCGGCTGAGCCCATCGTGCGGGACACCTTCGTACCAAATCCTTCTTGATCCTCTGACCATGCAATCGAGAAAGAAGTCGTCGCCTGCTATGGTTATGCAGGTTGACGCGTCGCGCATGACTAGCATGGGAATTGGATCAGTCATCGGAAAAAAAACGCTCACCCCCATTGCCTTCTGCAAAAACCATTCAAAACAAGAATCAGGATTTCCTTCTTCCGCGCGAGGAAGGCCAAAACAGGCTTGACTGATTCCGTCAAGAGTCATGGGCACAATCCGGACATCCACTTCACCATAAATGCTTCTGAAGAGATCAACAGTATCGACGGCATACAGTCGATCGAACCCTTGAGAGCGTGTGTAGCGGATCAGTGTCGATGCTGTGAACCTGACGAGATTCGAGTCGTCGAGATGAATCGCCCTCCAGCCCTTTTCTTTGATCCAGATCTCATCCAGCGTTCGTTCATTACGCACGGCCGCCTGAAGACTGTCCGTCAATCCTTTTGTTAATGAGAGATGGGTTTTGTTGATTTCGATTGCTTTCATTTAGCGCTACCTGGGTGGCCCGAATCTGATTTCCCGGACGGTCACGGGCCGTCCGCTCGGACGATTGCTGTCTTGGATCTGTATCGTGGGAGCTCCATCTGAACTATTGGGGCGAACAATCACTGCCGTTCCGTCCGGAAGCGTTCCATACCGAATATCGCCTATCGGCGTGGTGCCAACAACCCGGACTCCACTCAGCGGCATCGCGTCGAATGCACGATTCGCATCAGCCCACGTGCCACTGGGGTAGCGGCCAATCTCATTGCTTGAGTTCGTAGCACGCTCAGGGATCGGTTGCGTGCCCATCGCGCTTGTCAGCCCTTTGTCGAAGGCATTCCTATCGCCAATGGGGACGGCCATCATCGCAAGCCCGCCCATTGGCCCATTGTTCGGCGTTGAGGTTCCACCCGTACTCGGACTGGATGCGCTATAGCCCGGCGTCCCCGAATCGTTCAAGGCCACGCCAGGGGTCGCCGTCGTGTTTTCTCCCTGCACGACATCCGCGGGGGTGCTGGCGGAGCCATTCAAGACCCGAACGCCTCCCGCGCCGTAGCCCGTCGGAATCTGATCCGCGAGCGATGGCTGGTGCGCCGCCATCTGAGTGCCGACGGCCCAGGTCGCTGCGGCGCCCGCTGGCAAAAGCGCGAAGCAAGCCGTCGAACTGATGCAGCGATCGACCAGCGCGGTCTCTGCCGAACTCAGAGTGCTTGCGCCGAAGCGGACGGCGCGCTCGAGATAGTTGCTCACGCGCGGCGCGAGCGCGAGCAGGTAGCCGAAGTTGTTCTCCGCAGCGTTCTCTCCGGCCGCCGCGCCGATGTAGATGCTCCGCTCGTCACCGCCGGCAATGGCGGCTGACAAGCCACCTATCAGACGGCTGAGCTGTACGGCTTGATCCAGGGGCAGGCTCTCACCGGCGAACTGCGCAAACAGATGCCCAGCGACCGCACCCAAGGCACCTGCCGCGCACCCGTCGCCAGCTGCACCGCCGGCCGCGCTCGCACGACCCGAACCGACTGCGCATCCTGCGATCGCGTGCGCCAGTTCGGACGCAAAGCGGTTGAGGGCTGCACCCTCGCCCGTGTCCAGGGCAATCGCATTGGCGCTTTGCGTGGCCGCGGTCGTCAGCAGCGCGTTGGCCAACGCAGACCGGAGTTCGTCTTCGAGGGACGTTGCGTTGATGGCGCTGCGCACCAGCGCGCTGGCTGCGCCGTCGGCGACGTTGCGGCCCAGTTGTTGCTGCCAACTCAGCTGCGCTGTCGGAGCGCTCAAACCGATGGTCTCATTGAGGCCCTGAACCACACCCGCAGTCAGCATCGACGTGACGATGCCCTTCACCGCGTCGCTGCTGCCCATCTCCTGCAGCACCCTGCCGAGGTCGCCGTCGTTGTTGACGAGGCTCACCGCAGCCCGGCTGGCCAGCGCGGAGACACCAGCTTGAACCGCAGCGTTGGTGCCGGCGGAGACGGTGGCGCCCATGCCGGCCGAGGTTGCAGCACCGCCCGCGGCCGCTCCTGCCTGCGCGGCGATCGGCGCCGCCACTGCCGCTGCCACCACGCTCACCACCAGCGCCGTCACCGGCCCCATGCCGCTCTGGTGATAGGACCACCGGTCGTGCTCCTCCTTCACGCGCTGCCACTCGACGCTGTTGACGAAGGCCGGGTCGTTGGCGAGCTGGTTGACCCAGGCCATGCCTGGCTGCTGCGCCAGCATTGACAGGCTGGCGTTGGCGCCGAGCTGCGCCTTCACACCGCCGGCGGCCTGGATGCCCAGGTCCTTGACGTCGAAGCGGTTGTACTGGGTTGTCTCGTCCGTGCGTCCGCTGCCCGAGGCCGAGGAGAAGGCGGCATCGTTGTCGACCTCCCTGCGGCTCATGGCGCTGGTGGTGGATTGCGTGAGCAGGCTGAGCTTGCCGCCGGCGTCCATGTTCGCCAGGGCATGGCCGCGCGTGTCCACGGACACGCTGCTGCCGGTGACCTGGCCCTCCGTGTTGACCAGTCCGGCGTTGGCAAGTACCGCGGCGCCGCCGGCCTGCAGCTTGCCGGCCGCGTTGACGGTCTGGCCGGCCGTGGCGACGCGCAGCTGCCCGTGGACGGCGGCCACGCTGCCGCGCGTGTTGTCCAGCGTATCGGCCGTGAACGTGGTGCTGCCGTTGGCGGCCAGGGTGCCGCCGATGTTGGTGGCGGCACCGGCGACCGTGGCGCTCAGGTCGCCGGCGGCGGTGATGCGTCCCGAGTCGTTTCGCAGGCTGCCGGCAGTGAGGGTCGCGGTGCCGTTGCTCGCGATGGTGCCGCCCTGGTTCGACAGGCTGCCCGCGGACACCGTCGTGTTGCCGTTGCTCGCGATGGTGCCAGCATCATTGGCCAGGGCGCCCGATACCTCGATGCGCGTGGCACCGTTGCCGGTCTGCAAGATCTCGCCGCCGTGCGTATTGGCGATGTTCGATGCGCGTAGGTCGAGCTGGCCGGCATGGAGCTGGCCGCTGTCGTTAACAAGGGCCTGCTCTGCGTTGGCAGTGGCGGTGACGCTCAAGGTGCCCGGCGTGGTCACGCTTGCCGCGCTCGTGATGACCTTGCCCTGCGTGGCCGTCAGCGAGATGCTGCCGGCGCTGGTGGTGCTGGAGGACAGGTCGATGCTCGCGCCCTGCAGCACGGAATCGCCGGCTGCGAGCGTTGTGCCGTTGGCGGCCAGTGCATCGGTCGTGGTCACGCGCAGATCGCCCGCAGAGCCCAGCCTGTCATCGGCCTGGATGCCCGCGCCGAGCACGCCCGCGCCCTGCACGCGGGCGGCAGTGAGGCTGGCGTGGCGCGCGGCCGTGATGCTGCCTCGGCTGTTGTCGATCGCGCCGCCCGCGCTGAGGGTCGCATCGCCGCGGCTGTCCAGCGTGCCGTTGCTGTTGATCAGGTCGCCTGCGCTGGCGATCTGCATGCTGCCGGCCCGCACCGTTCCGCCGGTGTTGTCCAAGCGATCGACGTTGGCGCTGAAGCCCTGGGCGACGTGGACCGTGCCGCCCACGTTGCTGAAGCTCGGCCCGCTCACGGCCAGGCTCGTCGTGGAGAGGGAACCGCTGTTGTTGGTCACCTGCGAGGTCTGCAGCTGGATCGGGCCGCCCGCGTACACCCGGCCTGCGTCGTTGAGGATGCTACCGGCGGCGGTGATGGTCCCTGGCGTGGGCACCTCGCGTGGCAACGCAATCGTGGCATCGCCGGTGCCGGTGCCGGTGCCGGTGCCGATGTCCGGCGTCGCGGGGTCCGAGATCCCAGTGCCGCCGCTGCCTGTTCCCGTGCCCGGCTGCGCGGGTGTCGTCTCGGGCACTGGCTCGGCACCGATCACGCCACCGGCGGTGTTGCTCAGGATGGGTGCCTTGATCGTCAGGCCGGCGCCGCTGGTCTGGCGCATCGCGCCGCCACGGTTGTCGATGTCGGTGCCGCTCGCGAGCTGCAGGCTCTGCGCTTCCAAGGTGCCGCCCGCATTGCCCAATGTGCCGCGCGTGGCGATCTTGAGTTCCCCGCCGCTCGTGATGCGCCCGCTGTTGGCGAGGCTCTCCG
>NZ_LMTS01000079.1:0-5108 GCF_001541225.1 Variovorax sp. WDL1
GCACGACGATGCGCATGCCGCGCGCGGCGTTGAAGACGATGCGGTGAAGATGCTTGTTCATGTTCTTTTTCTTCCTGCTTGCGCGTCAGAAGCTGTAGTTCAGGTTGAATCCCGCCGCGGTCGTAGCCGTGCGGAAGCCCTCGGGTTTCGCGATGGGCGCACCGACGAAGAAGTCGTAGCTCAGCCCCTTCCATGCGCCGCGCAGTCCGATCACGCCGCCGCTCAGCTGGCGACCCTCCAGTTGCCGCGTGGAAGGCCCGCCGACCTGCCCGTGGTCGATGCCGAGGTAGAGCTCGGCGCCGCTCGCGCCCAGCGCCCAGCCGATGTCGTTGCGCAGCAGCCAGCCACGCTCGCCCATGAGGCTCGACTCGCCGTCGAAGCCGCGCACAGAGTAGCGCCCGCCGATCGAGAAGCGATCCTGGGAGGTGAGCGCGCTCGGGCTCCATTGCGCGCGCCACAGGCCCGCGTAGCGCAGCTTCTGCGCGCGCAGCTGGAAGGGCGCATTCACGCCGAGCTCGGCGGTGGCGATCCGGAAGCGCGAAGTGCCGTCACCAAATTGCTCCTCGGGCGCAGGCAGTGCACCGAAGGCGCCGGTGCCGCGCCGCCCCGCCAGGGTGGCATCGAGCGTGGCCTCGCCGATGAACTCGCGGTGCGCCAGGCCCAGCTCCCAGCCCGCGGTGGCGCGCCGCTGCACCGGAATCTCGGTGTCCTCCAGGAAGTTGTGCGCGCTGCGGCGGAAGCCGCGCAGGGCGAGCGTGATCTTGCGGCGCTGGTCGCGGTACACCAGGCGCGAGAGCCTGAGTTCCGCATTGGCCGACTCGCCCGCATAGACATACGCCTGGTCCGCGCCGTGCACGGTCTGGTGGTACCTGCCCTGCGAGGCGGTGGCGCTCGCGAGCCAGTACCCCCAGGGCAGCGAGTAGTGCACGGTCTGGCCGCTGGTGCCCTGCCCCGGGTGGTTGAAGGCGTCGTGGCTGAGGCTGACGTAGAGCAGATCGTTGAGCCCCAGCGGGTTGTCCCACGCAAAGGTGGCACCGGCCTGCGTCTTGCCAGTGGCCTGGGTGCCGCTGTCGTCGAGGCTCAGGGTGGTGCGCAACGGGAAGCGCTGCGCGTACTTGACGACCAGGTCGCTGTCGCCGGGCCGCACGCCGGCGGCAGTCGAAGGCTCGATCTGGATATCGGCCTCGGCGGTGGGCACGCGCTTGAGGTTCTCCAGGCCCTGCTCGATGTCGCCTACGTTGATCAGCTCGCCGCGACCCGCGGGAATGGCGGCGGCAAGGCTGGCAAGCGCCTCGCCTCCCTCGGCGAACCGGATGGCGGCGATGCGGCCGGGTATCAGCGTGAATGCCAGCGTGCCCCGGCCCAGCTGCTGCGCTGACGCGAGGACGCGGGTGGTGACGTAGCCGCGCGCGACCACGGCCTGCTGCAGCCGCGCCATCACGATGTCGATGCCCTCGGAGCCGAGGCAGCGGCCGCGAGGATCGTCGCTGCCATCCGCGCCAGCGGCCGCGGCCAGCGCCCACTGGAAGTCCTCGGCACGCTCGCCGTCCAGCACGACGCGCTGGATGCGAAGGCACGACGACTCGTCCTCGGGCAGCCGGCGGTCTTCGGGCCGGGGCTCGGGCCGCGGGGGTGCGTGAAAAGCGCGCTCCTGCTGCCGGCGCAGGGCGCGCTCGCGCTCCTGCTGGCGCTGCTCCTCGACGAACGGATGGGGGGCCGCGGGCAGCGGCGCCGCCTGGGCATGCGCCAGCGCCGCCAGCACGGCGGGCAGGGCGATCATCCAAGTCTTGTGCCTTCCCGCGCAAGCGCGCGTGCTCTTCCGGGCCGCAGACCCGAAACCTCCCCTGACATTCACCACGTCGATCTTTCTTGGTTTTTGGACGGGCTGGATTCTGGTGTGCACCTCCGCGGATGTGGGCAGCCGCGTCAGAAAGCTTCAGGTTCTGGCGATCAAATGCGTGGCCGAACGAAGCGGCTCGTGGCTGCTTGAAATCTTTCGTCCTAGGTAAGCTGCTGCGCCAACGATGACGCCCCGCTGCGGCCGCTCAGGGCGCCGCGCCACGCAGCGCCGCCACCAGCTGCGCGTAGCTGCGCTCGATGCGCTCGAGCCGGGCCTCGCGCGCTTCCTGGCTGACCCACTTCGCGTTGAGCGCGCGCTGGCGGGCCAGCTGATAGTCCAGGGCGGCCGTCGACAGCAGCGCACTGTTGTCCTGCGCCAGGTAGCCCAGGGGCGCGTGCAACTGCTTCAGCACCTCGCGCTCGGCATCGCCGCGCGCACCGCGGGCCTGGCCGTAGCTCACGAGGAAATCCTGCAGCTGTTTCTGCAGGGTCGCGGGCTGGTCGCGCCGCACCACGAACAGGGCCGGCGGCGTGGGGCCGGATTCCCAGATCACCTGCAGCCGCGCCGCCTCGACCGGGAACTGCAGCCTGAAGCGCTCGAAGTCGGTGGTGTTGTTGGTGGCCACGTCGGCATCGCCGTTGGCCACTGCCAGCGCGGTGCCCTGGTGGGTGTCGACCAGCTCGCTGCGGAAGCGCTCCATGGCGATGCCATGCGGAAGGAAGAGCTCCTGCTGCGGCACGATGAAGCCCGAGACCGAGCGGCTGTCGCCGCGCGCGAGGCGCCATCGCTCGGGCGCGTCCAGCAACTCCTTCAGCGTGCGGGGCGAGTCGGCCTTGCGGGTGAGCAGCACTGCACGATGCGCAGGCACGCCGGCGCTCCGCTTGACCTGCGCCACCACCTTCATGCGCTGCTGCGCGACGGCGTCGAGCGCCAGCTTGGCTGACAAGAGGGCGAAGTCCACATCGCCGCGCCGGATCGCCTGGTCCAGCGATTCGTAGGAGCTCACAGACAGCACGCTCACCGGCCGGCCGAGCGCGCGGCTCAGGTCGCCCAGCAGCGGCGTCCAGCTCTCGCGCGATTCGACCGCGCCGCCGACCGGCAGCACGCCGAAGCGAAGGGAAGCAGCCGCCTCGGTGCGTGCGCTCTGCGCGAAGGATGCAGCCGCGGGCAGGGCGAGCAGCGCCGCCGCTGCCAGGAAGCGCCGCCGCGCGCCCGCTTCAGGGGGCACTGCCGCGCAAGGCCGCCAGCTGATCGGCATAGCCGCTCTCGATGCGCTGCAGCCGTGCCTGCCGCGCAGCCTCGTTGACCCATTGCGAGGTCATCGCGCTCTGGCGTGCCAGCTGATAGGCCAGCTTGGCGGCCGGCAGCAGCGAGGTGTTGTCGGCCGGCACGAAGCCCGCGAGGTCGTGCAGCGACTTGAGCACGGCGCGCTCGGCATCGCCGCGCTGGCCCTTGCCGCGCGCGTAGTCGACCAGGAAGGCCTGCACTTTCTTCTGGAACGCGGGACTGTAGTCGCGCCGCACCACGATCTGCGCATGCGGGATCAGCTCCGATTCCCAGATCACCTGGAGCCGCTCGGCCTCGGCCGGGAACTGGAGCCGGAAGCGCTCGAAGTCGGCGGTGTTGTTGGTCGCCACGTCGGCCTCGCCGTTGGCCACGGCCAGGGCGGTGGCCTGGTGCGTGCCCACCACCTCGCTTGCGAAGCGTGTCTCCATCACGATGTGGTTGGGCAGGAAGAGCTGCAGCTGCGGCACGATGAAGCCAGAGACCGAGCGGCTCTCGCCGCGCGCCAGGCGCCAGCGCTCGGGCTCGGCCAGCAGGCCCTTGAGCGTGGTGCGCGGCCCGGTCTTGCGCGTGAGCAGCAGGGCGCGGTAGCCCGGCAGGCCGTCGTGGCGCGTGACCTGCGCGACGACGTTCATGCGTCTCTGCGTGACGGCATCGAGGGCCATCTTGCCGGAGAGGAAGGCCATGTCGACCTGGTCGCGCTGGATGGCCTGCTCGAGCGCCTCGTAGGAGTTGACCGAGAGCACGCTCACCGGCCGGCCGACGGCGCGGCTCAGGTCCGCCAGGATCGGATCCCAGTCGTTTCGGGATTCGAAGGCGCCGCCCAACGGCAGGATGCCGAAGCGCAGCGGGGCCTCGTCTGCAGCGGCTACGCTGTGCATCGGGGCGGCGAGCGGCAGGCCCAGCAAGGCAGCGAGGATGCAGCGCCACGCGAGCGCCGACAGGCGCCGTGCCATCATGCGCAAACGCTCGGCGGGGTGCCGGGCAGCCAGAACGGGGGAGACGGCGTGGACAGGGGCCTGCATCTTCTTGAGGACCACGTTGGGCTGGGGCTCCGGCAACGGGCTGGTCAAAGCTGTTCTCTCGAGAACACAATTAGAAACCAACTTTGGCAGATTCCGTGACTTTTTCCTCTGGACATGTACTCCAGCCATTTCAGTCGAAGCACCGACGCAGCGCCGACGCGCGGCTGATCCTGCGATGAACTGGCCGTTCCGCGCCCTACGCCTGCTGGTGCGCCTCACGCTGGCGCAGCAGCTGGTGCTGCTGGCGCTGCTGCCCGCAACCGTGGCCACGCTGGGCGCCATCGCGGTGCTGACGCGCCAGCACCTCACGAACGTGACGGAGCTGATGCGCGCCAACGCCCAGACCGTGGCGCTGCAGGTGGCCACCGTGGCCCAGTCGCAGCTGCAGCGCATGGACCGCCGCTCGCTGCAGCGCACCGCCCAGTCCGGCAGCTACCAGCCGCACGTGCAGCAGGTGCAGATCTGGTCGGAGGACGGCGAGATCCTGGCCAATTCCGAGACCCAGGACCGCGAGCGCGGCGAGGGCCTGCAGGTCGTGGCGCCGATCGTGGCCGACGACGGCAGGCACGCCGGCAAGGTGATGGTGGAGATCAGCCTCGATGCGGTGGAGCGCGCCAAGCGCTCGGTCTGGCTCAACGTGGTGCTGGTGCTGGCGGCCAGCCTGGTGGGCGTAGGGCTGGCCGGCTGGTGGGCGGCGCGCCGCATCAGCGCACCGATCCGGGCGCTGGGCGAGGCGGTGGACCGGCTGGGCGCCGGCGAGGAAGTGCAGGTGGCGGTCGAGGGCACGGCCGAGGTGCGGCGGCTGCAGCACGGCTTCAACGAAGCAGCCGCCGCGCTTTCGGAAAGCCGCGCGCTGCTCGAGAGCCGCATCGCCCATGCCACCGCCGAGCTGGCCAGCAAGAACCAGCAGCTCGAGGTGGCGAGCCAGGCCAAGACGCGGCTGCTGGCCGCCGCCAGCC
>NZ_LMTS01000079.1:5142-20759 GCF_001541225.1 Variovorax sp. WDL1
CTGCGCCAGCCGCTGCATGCGCTCACGCTGTTCTCCGATGGGCTGGCCAACGGGGAGACCGATCCGGTGCGCCTGCAGCGCATCGGCCACATCCGCGAATGCGTGGACTCGCTGGACCGCCTGTTCTCGGGCCTGCTCAATCTTTCGCAGCTCGACGCCGGCGTGCTGCAGCCGCAGTGGGCGGATTTCGCGCTGGACCAGCTGTTCGACGAGATCAGCCGCAACTTCCGGCCGGTGGCCGAGCAGCAGAACCTGCGGCTGGTGGTGCGCAAGACCGAGCTGTGGGTGCGCAGCGACTACGTGATGCTCTCGCGCATCCTGAACAACCTGGTGTCGAACTCGCTGCGCCACACCACGCAGGGCGGCGTGCTGGTCGGCGCGCGGCGGCGCGGGCGCAGCGTGCGCATCGACGTGGTGGACACGGGCGTCGGCATCGCGCAGCATCACCAGTCGCGGGTTTTCGAGGAGTTCTACCAGGTCGAGCCCCAGCCGCGCCAGGGCCGCGACGCCCGTGGCATGGGGCTGGGCCTGGCCACCGTGCAGCGGCTGGCGTCGCTGCTGAACACGCAGGTCGAGCTGAGCTCGCGGCCGCACAAGGGCACGTGCGTGCGCGTCCTGGTGCGCGCCGCCGAGCCCGCGCTGCCGGCACCCGGCGCAGTGCCGGCCGCCGCGGCCGTCGAGGAGGAGCCGAGCCTGCGCCACGTGCGCGCGCTGGTGATCGACGACGAGCGCAGCATCCTCGAAGGGCTGCAGGTGGTGCTCAGCAACTGGGGTGCCGAGGTGATGACCGCGCAGACGCGCAGCGAGGCGCTGGCTTTCGCCGACAGCTGGGAGCGGCCGCCCGACCTGGTGGTGAGCGACCTGCTGCTGCAGGGCGGCGACAACGGCCTGGACGTACTGGCCGCCCTGGAGCGCCATCCGCGCGGCATCGGCGCGTCGACCGCGCGCCTGCTGGTGACCGGCGAAACCAAGCCCGACCGGTTGCGCGAGGTCGCCAGCGCGGGTGTGGCCGTGCTCTACAAGCCGGTGTCGCCCAAGCTGCTGCGGCAGGCCATCGGCGCGCAGCTGGCGGCGGCGCGTCAGACGACGGTCGAAGAGATACGAAATAAGGCATAGGCCGAGAAGCCGCGAACGCGCCGCGCCCGACGGCGCAATGCCCCGTCGCACGGGCCGGCATAAGCCCTCTGCCTTATCGCGCGGAAAGAGCCGGCTCCGTACATTGGATCCATCACCCACAGCCGGTGCATTTCATGCTCGTGAATCCTTCCTCCTGGCTCCTTCGGGGGCTGCGCGCCATCGTGGGCGCGGCCTGCGCGGCCGTGCTCGCTGCCGGCGCGCACGCAGCCGGACTCACGGTGCTGCTGGCCGATGACAACGTGGCCCACGCGGAATTCGTGCGCCTGCTGCGCGAGTCGCAGGACGCGAGCAGCCGCTTCGAGCTGGTGCGCCTGCCGGCCGACGGCACGCCCGCGGACCGCGGCGGGGCGGGCGGCGAGGACCGCGTGAATGCGGGCGTGCGCACCCGCAGCCTTCGCCCCAATCCGCCGGTGGACCTGCCGGTCACCATGGCGGTCGGCGTGGCCGCGGCGCGCAGCGCGATCGAACGACCGGGCCAGGACCCGCTGGTGCTCGCGATGCTGAGCCGCCTCGACTACGAGAGTCTCAAGGACAACCCCGCACTCAAGCGTGGCGATCGCCAGGTCGGCGTGCTGCTGCGCGAGCCGGCCATGACCGATCAGCTCGCGCTCATCGACGCCGTCCTGCCGCACAAGCGCAGGCTCGGCGTGGTGGCGACCGCCGAGTCGGAGCCGATCGTGCGCGAACTGCAGCGGGCCGCACAGGGATGGGACCTGCAGATCGAGTACGCGCCGGATGCCAGATCGCTGGCCTCGGTGCTGCGCACGCTGGTGCCGCGCAGCGATGCGCTGATGGTGCTGCCCGACCTGATCGGCGACAGCCAGCCCGCTACCCTCTCGGTACTGCGTGCCGGCGCCACGGCCGGCCTGCCGGTGTTCGGCACCAGCGACGGCCTGGTGCGTTCCGGCGGGCTTGCGGCCGCGGTCTCCACGCCCGGGCAGCTCGCACAGCAGGCGCGCGCACTCGGGCGGAAGCTGGCCATGGGGCCCGTCGCCGGCGGGCTGCTGGTGGAGGCGGCGACCCCTTCCACGGTGCGCGTCAACGCGACCGTCGCACGCGGTCTGGGCCTGCGCCTGCCCGACGAGCGCGAGCTGACCGAGCGGGTGACCACCACCCGATGATTTCCTCCAGCCCGCCCCTGGCCGTGCCCGCCGCCGCACGCCCCGCCGAATCCGTCGCCGATGCGCGGACGGTGGTTGTCGGCGGCAGCCTGCAGCGCGACCTGTTCCGGCTCGGCGTGGTGCCCTGCGCGGCGGTGGCCCTGGCGCTCACTGCCTGGTTCACCCACAGCCGCCTCGACACGCTCGAAGTCGCCTTCAATGCCGAGGGCCAGGCGGTGGCGCGCCAGGTCGCCGCGATGTCCGACCTGAGCCTCTACGCCGGTGACCTGCCCGCGCTGCAGAACGTGGCCAATGCAGCCCTGCGCGGCGGCCAGGTGACGCGGGTGGAGATCAGCAACAGCGCCGGCATCTACGTGACGGCCGGCTCCAAGGCCGCGCCCATGGGGCAACTGCGCATGTTCACCGCGCCGGTGACGCTGCGCGAGGCCTCGAAGGCGAGCGCCTTCGCGCCCGAAGGCGCGACCGCCGCGGGCGAGAAGCCCATCGGCCTGGTGCAGGCCTTCCGCGACACCACGGCCTACGCGCACGAGCGCACGCGTTCGCTGATGGCGGGCATCGGCATTGCGATGATCGCGCTGATCGCGGCCTGGGCCTGGGTGCGCCACACGGCGCGAAGTGTCGCGCAACCGCTGCGCCGAATCTCGCGAACCGTGGCCGCGCTCGAGGCTGGCCAGTTCGACGCGCGCTGCAATGTGGTGGCGCGTGACGGCACCGCCGCGCAGGCAGAGGGAAAGAAGCGCACCCGCCGCACGCAGCACGAGCTCGCCGGCCTGGCGCACGACATCAACCGCCTGGCCGAGCGCCTGCAACGCAACCGGCAGGAGAGCGAGCAGCAGGTGCGCGAGGCCACCGCCGTTGCGCTGCAGCGCATGGCCGAGGCCGAGCAAGCCGCGCTCTCGCGCGCCCGATTCCTGGCCGCGGCCAGCCACGACCTGCGCCAGCCGCTGCATGCGATGGGCCTGTTCATCGATGGGCTGCTGCCCACCGCCAGCGAAGCGCAGCGCCCCGCGGTGCTGCGGCTGCAGGAAGGCGCCGAGTTCATGGGCGTGCTGCTCGACGACCTGCTCGAGATCTCGCGCCTCGATGCGCAGGTGCTGACGCCGGCCATCGGCAACGTCTCGCTGGCCATGCTGTTCGACCAGCTCGGCGCCCAGCACGCAGCGCGCGCCGCCGCCTCGCAAGTGCGGCTGGTCTGGCAGGACCGCGGCCTCGCGGTGCGCTCCGACCCCGCGCTGCTGCTGCGCATCCTCGGCAACCTGGTCGGCAATGCGATCACCCACAGCGGAATCGAAGGCACGGTGCTGGTGGCGGCGCGGCGCCGCGGCGGCCGGGTGCGCATCGAGGTGCGCGACAACGGCATCGGCATCGCGCCGATCCACCAGGCGCGCATCTTCGAGGAGTTCTACCAGGTGGCGAACACCGAGCGCGACCGGCGCCAGGGCTTCGGCCTGGGCCTGGCCATCTGCGCCCGCATCGCCGCGCTGCTGGGCACGCGGATCGGGCTGCGCTCCGCGCTGCAGGCCGGCAGCACCTTCTCACTGGAGCTGCCCGCTGCCGATCCGCGCGACGTGCCGCCGCCCGCACCGGAGCCGGTGGCCAGCTCGCCCCTGGCCGGGCTGCGCTGCCTGGTGGTCGATGACGATCCGGCGATCCTCGATGCGACCCGCGCGCTGCTCACGCAATGGGACTGCGAGGTGGCGTGCGTGGCCAGCGGCAGCGAGGCGATGCGCCGCCTGGCCGAGCCCGGGACGCGTTTCGACGTGCTGCTGTGCGACCTGCAGCTGGCAGACGCCGAGGACGGCATGGAAGTGATCGACGCCGCGCGCCGCCTGCAGCCGCACGCGCTGGCGGTGCTGGTCTCGGGCGCTACCGGGCCCGAGGTGCTGCAGCGCCTGCGCCAGGGCGGCGTCACGCTGCTGACCAAGCCGGTGGCGCCGGCCAAGCTCAGGGCGCTGCTGTCGACGCGGCGCGCCGGGCGCGCGGCCTCCTGAGCCTGCCAGATTTGTCGAGACAAGGAACGCCGGGTATCCCCCTCACTCCGCAACCCCCTTCACCGCGTGCAAGAACCCGCTGAAGGTCGCCCGCGTGAGCTTCCGGCCGATGTCCGGATCGGTGCCGCTGCGGTACCAGATCATCATGTTCCCGTCGTGCACGGCTTGCAGGTACAACGCGGTGTCCTTGGTTTCCTGGTCGGTGCAGAACTCGCCGGAACGCTTGCCGGCGTCGATGATCTCTTCCAGCAGGCCCGAGATCTTGGCGTACATGCCCAGCATCCGGGTGCGGACCTTGGACTTTGTATTGGCGGTCTCCATCGACAGCAGCACCACGACGGCAAGGTCCTTCGGATGCCGCGCGGCCCAGCGTGTCTGGTGGCGAACGAAGTTCACGAGCTGGGCGCTCGGGGTGCCGCCATCGCGGCGAACCGCCTCGATGGTGGCGTCGATGGAGCGCTGCTCGATGGCGCTCAGCACATCGAGCAGCAGCCGTTCCTTGCTCTTGAAGTAGTAGTAGACAGCCCCTTTCGTGAAGCCCGCCTTGGCGGCCACCTCCTCGAGGGTGCTGCTGGCATACCCGCGCGTGGCGAACAGCTGGACCGCCGCCTCGACGATGCGCTCCGTGCTGTGGACCGGCGCCGCCGCGTCCTTCGCCGCCCGCGCGCCCCGCGCCGGCGACTTGGCCGGGACACTGCGCGGCCGGCCGCGCCGAACGGCCGCGGCACCGTTCCCGGCGGAAACGGACACGACGGCTCTTGCTGCTGATTTACTGACCCGCATAAGCCTCCTTTGCGATCAGCAGCCGCTGGATCTGGTTGGTGCCCTCCCAGATCTGCGTCACCTTCGCATCCCGCATCATCCGCTCCACCGGATAGTCCTTCAAGAACCCGTAGCCGCCGTGCAACTGCACCGCATCCGTGGTCACTGCCATGGCCGCGTCGCTGCAAAGAACCTTGGCGAGCGAGGCGAACTTGCGTGCTTCAGGGTGCCCGTGCATGCGATGGTCGACGGCCTGGTAGAGCACCGAACGCGCCGCTTCGACCTTGAGCACCATGTCGGCGACCAAGCCGCGCAGCAGCTGGAATTTCGAGATGGGCTGGCCGAATTGTTCGCGCGTGCGAGTGTAGTCGAGCGCCTCGTCCAGGGCGCCTTGCGCGATGCCAAGCGCATGTGCGGCGATCGTGAGTCGCGAGTTGTGCAGCATCTCGACGATGTACTCCGCGCCGCGCAGGGGGTCGCCCACCTCCCGGCCAACGGGAATGCGGCAGTCATCGAGGATCACATCCGCCGTGGGGCTGCCGCGCATGCCCATCTTGTCTTCGAGCTTGCCGAACCGAATGCCGGGATCGTCGCGATGCACCATGAAGATGCCGAAGGTCTTGGGCCCGGTGTTCGCGAAGATGAGATACCAGTCGGCCCACCCCGCGTTCGTGATGAAGCGCTTGGTCCCACGCAGCAGCCAGCTGTCGCCTGAGCGCCTGGCCTGTGTCTGCGCGCCCATGAGGTTCGATCCGCCCTGTGGCTCGGTCAGGCCCCACGCGGCGCGCAGCCGGCCCTCGGCCACCGGGCGGACCACGGCTTCCTGCAGGTCGCGCGAGCCGAACTGCACAACGCCTTCGAACACCCAGCCGCTGGTGATCGTGAGCGAGGTCGCGGCGCAGACCCGCGCCAGTTCCTCGGTCGTCAGCACCTGGGCGAACAGATCGCCGTCAGCACCGCCCAGTCGCTCGGGAAACGGCAGCCCCGGAAGGCCGAGCGCGAGCGCAGCCTCGATGGCCTCGACCGGCGGGCGGGATTCCCTGTCGACCGCCGCCGCATGCGGTGCGACCTTGTCGAGCGCGAAGCGGCGCAGGCTGGTCCTGAATTCGTCGTAGCTGGCTTGTTCGGTTGAACGCATGTGAGAGGTCTCCTGGCTGGTATTTGCGATGTGCGGACGCGGGTCAGTCGGTGAATCGCGGCGGCCATGAAAGCCCGTCCTGCTTGCCTCGCTGGGAGGGAGGGCTGGCCGCCTCGATGTCGCGAGGCGTGAGCCCGATCGAGGAAAGGACTTCGACACTTTGGTCGTCGAGGTCGACCGGCGCAGGGGCGACCCTGGAACGGCTGAACCGCGGGATGGCCGGCACTTCCTGCGGGTGCTGCGGATGCACGCGCGAGCGGATCTGCCGGTCCTGCCACACCTCATCGGGCGCCAGCACGGGGGTGACGCATGCATCGACACCCTCGAAACGCGCAACCCAGGCGTCACGCGGCAAGCTGCGGAAGGTCGCCTCGAGCGTGCGTTCGATGGCGGGCCAGGTGCTGCGGCTCATGGCGTCGGGCGGGTCTCCGAGCTCAAGGGTCTGCCACATCGCCTTGAAGAACTGGGGTTCGAGCGAGCCGACGGCCATGTAGCCTCCATCTGCGCATTCGTAGCAGCGGTAGTTGGGCGCGGTGCCCACGAGCCAGCCGTCGCCGCGCCGCGGCATCGCCGCGGTCTGCCAGGCTGGAAAGTGCATCGCGATCAGCGACATGCAGCCGTCGATCATCGCCGCGTCGACATGCTGGCCCAGACCGGTGCGATGCCGCTCCTGCAGCGCCGCAAGGATGCCGATCACCGCGAGCATGCCTCCGCCCGCCATGTCGGCAATGGCGTTGAGCGGCACCTGCGGAGGCCCGTCATGCGGCCCGAGCGAACCGAGCACGCCGGTGTAGCCGAGGTAGTTGATGTCGTGCCCGGCCTCCTGCGCACGCGGCCCGCTCTGCCCGTAACCCGTGAGCGAGCAATAGATGAGTCGCGGGTTGCTCGCCGAGAGCGCCGCGTAGCCAGCGCCGAGCCGATCGGCAACGCCGGGGCGAAAGCCTTCGATGAAGACATCCGCGCTCTCGCAGAGCCGGAAAAGCGCGAGTCGCCCTTCGTCCGTCTTGAGATCGAGGGTGATGAAGCGCTTGCCTCGCGAAAAGCTCGACACCGGCGGGCCGGCGCGGCCTCCGCCGACGACGATGACTTCGGCCCCCAGGTCTGCAAGCAGCATCGTGCCGTAGGGCCCGGGCGCAAGTCGGGTCATGTCGATGACCCGGATGCCGTCGAGCGGCTTCAGTGGATTCGATACGGTCAACACGTCTCCTCTTCTTTGTGCTGTCGTGAATGCAGGCATGCCGAGGATGGAATCGAAGAAGCGATCGTGGCCGCGTCGTCGCATTGGTGACGCAAGTGACGCGATCCGAGGGACAACCCGTAGCGCACTGCCTTGCACCTGTTGCGATTCGGGCTGTACCATCGGCTTCAATTCACATACCGGCTGGATAGTATTAAATGGAAAAGCTGGTTTGCGCAAGGTGCTCACAACGGAGACAGACTTAGGATGAACGCACGCACGCCGGCAGAAGCGCTTCTGCAGATCGACCTCGACGACAAGTACCTGAAGCGCAGCGGGCAGGTCTTCATGTCGGGCACGCAGGCCCTGGTCCGGCTGCCGATCGACCAGCAGAGGCGGGACGAAAGCCAGGGCGTGCGCACCGCCGGCTTCATCTCCGGCTACCGTGGCTCGCCCCTCGGCCGCTACGACCAGGAGCTGTGGTCGCAATCGAAGCTGCTGAAGGAGCACCACATTCACTTCCAGCCGGGCGTGAACGAGGACCTCGCCGCGACCGCGGTCTGGGGCTCGCAGTACGTCGGCAGCGTACCCGGCGCACGCTACGACGGCGTCTTCGGCATCTGGTACGGCAAGGGCCCGGGCGTCGACCGAAGCGGCGACGCCTTCAAGCACGCCAACTCCGCGGGCACCTCGCGCTTCGGCGGCGTACTCGCCATCGCGGGCGACGATCACGCGGCGAAGTCATCGACCACCGCGCACCAGTCCGACTATTCGCTGCTCGCCAGCGGCATACCGGTGCTCTACCCGGCGAACGTGCAGGACATCCTCGACTTCGGCCTCCACGGAATCGCCATGAGCCGCCACTCGGGCTGCTGGGTCGCCATGAAGGTGGTGACCGATGTGGTCGAGAGCTCGGGGAGCATCCAGGTCGGCGAGGAAAGCCCGCGCATCGAGATGCCGCCTCCCCCGCCGCTCCTGGACGGCGTGAACATCCGTGGCAACGACATCTCGCCCCAGGTGCAGGAGCAGCGGCTCTACGAACACAAGCTGTATGCCGCCCAGGCCTACGCGCGCGCCAACGGCATCGACCGCATCGTGGCGGACCATCCTTCCGCGCGCGTGGGCATCATCTCTGCAGGCAAGGCCTTCGCCGATGTGCGGCAGGCGCTGCGCAGCCTCGGCTTGGCGAGCGACGAGGAGGCCGGCGCAGCCGGTCTGCGCGTGCTCAAGGTCGGGCTCGTGTGGCCGCTGGACCCGCAGGTCGTCGAGCGCCTGGCCCAAGGCCTGGAGACGCTCATCGTGGTCGAAGAGAAGCGCCCGCTCCTCGAACACCAGGTCAAGTCCATCCTTTACGACGCGCCGCTTGCGAGCAAGCCGCGCATCGTCGGCAAGTTCGACGGCAGCAGCGAGTGGTCGCCGGATCGCGGCGATGCGGTGTTCTCGTCGGTCGGCGAACTCGCACCGCCGCTGATCGCGGAGCGCATCGCCCGCGTGCTGGGGCTGCCCTACCAGGCGCCGGCGAATCCGGAGAGCACCAGGTTCCCGTCGGTCGTCCGCGCCGCCACCTTCTGCTCGGGGTGTCCGCACAACACCTCGACCCAATTGCCCGACGGCAGCCGCGCCTTTGCCGGCATCGGATGCCACGGGATGGTGCTCCTGACCGGCCGCGACCCCTACGGCACCGTCGGCCAGATGGGCGCGGAAGGGGCGATGTGGGTGGGCCAGGCGCCCTTCACCGACGAGAAGCACATCTTCGCCAACATGGGCGATGGCACCTACTTCCACTCCGGCTTCCTCGCGATCCGGCAGGCGGTCGCCGCGCATGTGCCGATCACCTACAAGCTGCTGGTCAACGGCTACGTGTCGATGACCGGCGGCCAGCCGATCGACGGTGAGCTCAGCACCGTGCAGATGGTCAACGAGCTCGTGGCGGAAGGCGTGAAGCGCATCGTGGTCGTCGCCGACGATCCCTCGCGCTACGAGGCGCCCTCGATGCAGCTGCCGGCCGGCGTGCCGGTTCGCCACCGCCGGGACCTGGATGCCGTGCAGCGAGAGCTGCGCGAGTATCCCGATGTGTCGGTGCTGTTGTACGACCAGGTCTGCGCAACCGAGCGCCGGCGGCTGCGCAAGCGCGGCCGCCATGCCGATCCGGACAAGCGCACCTTCATCAATGCCGCCGTGTGCGAGGGCTGCGGCGATTGCAGCGAGAAGAGCGGTTGCCTCTCCGTCGAGCCGCTTGAAACCGAGTTCGGCCGCAAGCGCCGCATCAACCAGTCCACCTGCAACAAGGACTATTCCTGCGTCGAAGGCTTCTGCCCCAGCTTCGTGACCGTCCACGGCGGCAGCCTGCGCAAGCGCGCTGCGCCGAAGGGCGGCGATGGCAGCTTCGGATCGTTGCCGGAGCCCACCCTCCCCGCGATCGACGATGGTTACGCGATCCTGATCACCGGCATCGGCGGCACGGGCGTCATCACGCTAGGCGCCATCGTCGCCATGGCCGCGCACCTCGACGGCCATGCGGCCAGTGCGCTCGACATGACCGGCCTCGCCCAGAAGTACGGTGCCGTGATGTCGCATGTGCGCATTGCACCCGACGCCACCCGTATCAAGACCGCCCGCCTCGCCAGCGGAGAGGCCGACCTCGTCGTGGGATGCGACCTCATCGTGAGCGCGAGCCCCGATGCGGTCTCCAAGATGGTGCCGGGCCGCACGCGGGTCGCCGTCAATACGGAGGTGTCGCCGACCAGCGCCTTCGCGCGCAACCCCGACTGGAAAGTCGTGCCCGAGGAACTCGTGACACGCATCGCGCATGCCACCGGCGCCCAGACCGACGGCCTGCCCGCCACGCGCCTTGCGACGGCGCTGATGGGCGACGCCATCGCCGCCAACATGATCCTGCTCGGCTACGCCTGGCAGCGCGGCTGGCTGCCGGTGAGCCTGGACGCGCTGGAGCGCGCCATCGTGCTCAACGGCGTCAGCGTGGAGTCGAGCCAGAAGAGCTTCCTCTGGGGCCGGCGCGCGGCCGTGGACCTGCCGGCGGTCGAATCGCAGGCCCGCCCGAGCAGCGTGGTGAACTTCGTGCCGTCACGCACACGCAAGACGCCGGAGCTGATTGCGCACCGGGAGGGCGAGCTCGTCAAGTACCAGAACCGCGCCTACGCGGCCCGCTACCGCGCGCTGGTCGACCGCGTCGCGCAGGCAGGACAATCCATGGAAGGCGGCGACCGCCTCACTCGCGCCGTCGCGCGCTACTACTACAAGCTCCTGGCGTACAAGGATGAGTTCGAGGTGGCGCGCCTGTACGCCTCGCCCGAGTTCCGCGAATCGCTCGACGCCGCGTTCGAAGGCGACTTCCGCCTGCACTTCAACATCGGCGCCTGGCCTTTCGCGACCCGCGATCCGAACACCGGCTTGCCGCGCAAGCGCGAACTGGGTCCCTGGGCCTTGACCGCGATGGGTTGGCTGGCGCGTCTGCGCGGCCTGCGCAACACGCCGCTCGATCCCTTCCGCCGCAACGACGAGCGCCGCCACGCGCTGCGCGACATCGCCAGCTATGAAGCGGACATCGAGCGACTGCTCGAAGGGCTCGACGCCGGGCGTCTGGATACGGCGGTCGCAATCGCCGAACTGCCGGAGCACATCCGCGGCTACGGCCATGTGCGCGAGCGCCACGCGGATGCCGCGCAGCAGCGCAAGGAGGCGCTCTGGCAGCAGTGGCAGGCGCAGCGCCTGCCGAAGGCGGCCTGAAGCGTCCGCGCATCCCTTTTCCCCCCTGCAAATAACGGAGACACCAGTGGCTCAATTCGATCTCGATTCCGCCGTGCAACGCGTGACGGACTACACGCTCGCCCATCCCTACGAACGCGACGTCTGGGAAAAGTCGCCCGCCATCACGGGCATCCTGATGTGGAACGACGAAGCCGCGGTTGCTCAGGCGCGGCAGTGGGTCGACCGCATGGTCGACGTCCAGTCCTCGCGAGGCTACCTGGGCTATGACGAGCGCATCGAGCTCGCCAACGGCCATGCCGCCGTCTTCACGCCGACCGCGGCGCTGTCCACCGCGCTCGCCTTCAACGTGCTCGCCTACTACGAACGCGACGGCGATGCCCGGCTGCTGCAGGCGGCCAAGCGCCAGGCGCAGGCCCTGCTCGCCGGGCCGCGCACGCGCAACGGCGGGTTCTGGGTGCGCAAGGAAGGCCCGGAACTGTGGATCGACTTCATCTACATGATGTGCCCGTTCCTCGCCCGCCTCGGCCGGATCGAGCAGGATCCGGTGCTGGTCGACGAGGCGCTCAAGCAGATCGACGTCTATGTCCGCCATCTGGTCGACCCCGAACTGCACCTGGCTCGCCATGCCTGGCGCGAGACGCCCAACAGCTACCTGCAGTCGACGTTCTGGTGCCGCGGCAACGGCTGGCTGACCTGCTGTCTCGTCGACACCATCGAGCAGATCGGCACCGACCACGCCGGCGCGGCACGGCTGAAGGACCTGGGCCGGCGAGTCTTCGAGGCCATTGCCGCGCACCAGGACCGCTGCGGCTTTTTCCACAACATCCTCGACGACGAGAACGCGAAGTTCGAGGCCTCGGGCACCGTCATGTTCGCCTACAGCGCCGCAAAGGCAGTGAACCAGGGCTGGCTCGACGCCGGCTACATCGAGAAGGCCGAGCGCGCGCTGCGCATCGTCGCAGGCTCTATCGAAGCCGACGGCGCGATCCCGGGCGTACAGGTCCCTCCCGGGGGACCTGGCGTGCCTTTCGCGACCACGCTCTACGGCCAGGGCTTCTTCATCCAGGCGGCCGCCGAGCTGCGCCACCGCCTGCGCTGATCGGGCCAGGCGCGCACCTTCCGCTCAAGGAAAAGACATGGTTCTCGAAATCCTTTTCAACGGCATCTTCCTCGGTGCCATCTATGCGCTCTTCGCGGTGCCGATGAGCGTCATCTGGGTCACCACCGACGTGATCGACGTGTCGATCGGCGCCTACGCGGTCGTCGCGGGGGTGGTCGTCGCGGCGCTCGGCCTGCCGTGGGGGCCGGTCGTCGGCCTGGCAGCAGCAATCGGGCTCGGCTGCGTGACCGGCTCCGTCTTCCTCGGCTTCCACGCGCTGCGGCTCATGAAGGACGCGATGCCGATCGTGCTCGCCACGTTCGCCTTCATGCTGCTGGTGGAGTCCGCCATCCTCGTGGTGGTCGGCACGGACAACCAGTTCGTCGACCGCATGAGTGGCAACCTGCACTTCGGCGGCGCGGTGCTGAGCGTGCAGGGCATGTTCAACCTGGCGCTCAGCGCGGTGCTGATGCTGGCCCTCAGCGTGCTGCTGAAGAAGTCGCCGGCGGGGCTGCGCATGCGGGCGTGCGCAATCTCGTCGAAGGGCGCATCGCTGGTGGGCATTCCCGTCAAGCGCACGCAGTTCCTCACCTTCGTGCTGTGCGCGGGCATCGCAGGCGTCGGTGGCGTCCTCGCGGCGATGTCGATCGGCATGACCTATGCAAGTGCCTTCACCTTCACGACGATCGCGTTCAGCAGCACCGTCGTGCTCGGCAAGCGCGGACCGCTGCCCGCCTTCTTCGGCGGCCTCTTCGTGGGCCTGGCCGAGTCGCTGAGCCAGACCTACCTGCCCAGCGGCTGGGCCCATGCCGTGCCGGCTGCCCTGATCATCGTGATCCTGGCATCGGGACGCCTGCCGAGCGCGGCCTTCTCCGGAGCACGGCCATGACGCAGAGCACCACCTTCGCCCGCAAGTGGGGCAGCACGGCCGGCGTGCTCATCGTCTGCTTCGCCGTCGCCACTGTCTTCGGGCAGTTCCGGGGCTCGGTCTACACCACCTCCACCACGATAGGCATCTACGCGCTGCTGGCGCTGCCGCTCGGCCTGCTGTACGGCCAGGGCGGCACCGTGTCGCTGGCGCAGGGCGCGTTCGCGGCGATCGGCGGCTACACGACCGCGATCCTGAGCACGCGCTACGGGGTGCCACCGATGGTGTCGCTGCTGCCCGCCGTGCTCCTGCCCGCGCTGGTCGCTTTCGTCATCTCCAAGCCGATCCTGCGATTGCCGGAGCTCTCGCTGGCACTGGTGACGCTGTCGATCGGCACCGTGGTCGAGGTCGCGCTGCAGCGCGGAGGGGATTTCACCGGCAGCTTCATCGGCATCAACGGCATTCCCACGCTGCCCTTCATCGGCAACTCGCGCATCGGCTCGCATTTCGCCGTGTGGGCGCTGGTGCTGCTGCTTGTCATCGGGTACGTGAACTACATGTCGAGCCTGCGCGGCCGCGCGCTCAACGCGATCCGCACGGACCACCTGCTCGCGCAGGCCATGGGGGTGAGCGTGCCCTTCGACCTCGCCATGATGTTCTCGCTCACCGCGGGAGTCGCCGGCCTGGCCGGATGGTTCTACGCACACACGCTGGGCTACGTGGCGCCGGATTCGCTGTCCATCGCGCTGTCGGCCAACGTACTGTTCATGGTCGTCCTGGGCGGGCGCAAGTCGGTGCTCGGGCCGATCGTCGGCGCGGTGTTCTTCACGCTTGCCAGCGACCTGTTGCCGGGCACCGAGAGCCAGGGCATGTTCTTCGGCACCCTGCTGATCCTGGTGCTTCTGTTCTCGCCCGACGGGCTCCTGAGCCTGCGGCCGCTCGCATGGCTGCGCAGGCGCGGCGCCGCGCCGCTAGCGCGGCCACCGGGGTCCGCAGCCGACAAGACCGCGCGCGCGACGCCTTCGGCGGGGGTGCTGCGATGAGCCTGGCTGCCCACGACACCAGCGTCGCTTTCGGCGGCCTGAAGGTCCTCACCAAAGTCAGCGTCAAGGTCGAGCGCGGCTCCATCACCGGCCTCGTCGGCCCGAATGGCGCGGGCAAGACCACACTCTTCAACTGCCTGACCGGCGTCGTCGTGCCGCAGGAGGGCACGGTCGAGATCGAGGGCCAGGACATCTCCTCGCTGCCGCTCGACCGCCGCATCCAGCTCGGCATCTCCCGCACCTTCCAGACGCCGCGGCTGGACCTGGACGCGAGCGTGCTCGACGCCGTGATGCTCGGCTTCTACTCGCGCAACAAGCCGTCGCTGGCCGGCAGCTTCTTCTCGACGGCGGCGCGCCGCCGGCACGAGGGCGGCCTGCGCGAGCAGGCCGAGGCGCTGATCGCGCAGTTCGAACTCACCTCCGATCCGCACCAGCGCTCCGGCGCGCTCTCGCTGGGCCGGCAGCGCCTGCTCGAGGTGGCACGGGCCATCGCGAGCGAGCCGCGCTACCTGTTGCTGGACGAACCGGCCGCCGGCATCGACGAGCATGACCGCAGGCTGCTCGCGCTCGCCATCCGCAGGGCCGCCGAACGCAAGGTCGGCGTGCTGCTCGTCGAACACAACGTCGGCTTTGTCGCCGAGCTCAGCGACCAGATGCTGGCGCTGGTGCGCGGCGAGGTCGTGGCCTCGGGGCCGCCCCAGCAGGTGGTCAACGATCCCGAAGTCGTCACCGCCTATCTCGGAGGACAGCATGTCGCAACCTGAAACTTCCTTTCCGCCCGCGCGCGGTCTCGTCGTCGAAGGCGTCTCGGCGCGCTACGGCAATCTCATGGCCTGTCGCCCGGTCAGCCTGCAAGTCGATCCCGGGGAACTGGTCGCGCTCATCGGGCCCAACGGCGCAGGCAAGACCAGCCTCATCGGCGCGCTCAACGGGACCGTTGCCGGCAGCGGCTCCATCTCGCTGGACGGCCAGCGCATCGACGGCCTGCCCGCATGGCGGCGCGTGGGCACCGGGTTGACCACGGTGCCCGACAACCGCGGGCTCTTTCCATCGCTCACGGTGGCGGACAACCTGCGCCTCGGCGCGCTGCTGTCCGACCGCGCACGCCGCGACAAGGCGCTGGAAGACGCCCTCGACCTCTTCCCTTTCCTGCGCACGCGCTGGACCGACGCGGCAGGCGCGCTCAGCGGCGGCCAGCAGCAGATGCTCGCCATCGCCAAATGCATGGCCTGCAGTCCGCGTGTGCTGCTGCTGGACGAGCCGACGCAAGGCCTCGCGCCGATCATCGTCGACGAGCTCGCCGGGGTGCTGCGGAACCTCCGCGCGCGCGGCCTGCCGATCCTGCTGGTCGAGCAGAACCAGTACCTCGTCGAAGCGGTCGCCGACCGCTTCCTCGTGCTGGTGGGCGGCCAGGTCGTCCACTCCGGCCCGCGCGCCGCGCTCGCAGACCGCGAGCGCATCGCCGGCCTCTATCTGCAGCGGCAGGACGCCGCAACGCTTTCCCACTGACCCACAGGAGATGGTATGGACGCCTCCCCCCTCGCTGATCGAG
>NZ_LMTS01000165.1 GCF_001541225.1 Variovorax sp. WDL1
TGCCCGGCGTCAACTATTCTGAGCGGCGAGCGTCAATTATCCTGAGCGGTGCGGTCGAGCAAGATCATTGAGTAGTTGTCGTTGCGCTGCGTTGCCGGCGAGCCGGCAACGCAGCGCGGCGGCGGTAGCTGTCCACGTTCATCTCCAGGATCGTGGCGTGGTGTACCAGGCGGTCGACCGCGGCGATCGTCATGGCCTTGTCGGGGAACACCTCGTCCCACGCCGAGAAGGGTGCGTTGGCCGTGATGGCGATGCTCTTTCTCTCATAGCGCTCGGCGATGAGCTCGAACAGCACGGAGGTTTCGGCCTGGTCGCGGCGCGCATAGCTCAGATCGTCCAGGATGATCAGGTCGAAGCGATCGAGCTTGGCGAGTTCGCCCGGCAAGCGAAGGTCTCGGCGCGCCGCCTGTAGGCGTTGCACCAGCTCGCTCGTGCGCACGAAGAGCACCTTGTAGCCGTGATCGATCAGGGCATGGCCGATGCCGGCGATGAGATGGGTCTTGCCCACGCCCGGTGGCCCGAAGGCGAGCAAGTTGTGCCCTTGTGCGAGCCAGCCATCGGCCTCGGCCAACGCGGTAACGTGAGCCTTGGAGATCGCCGGAACTGCGTCGAAGTCGAAGCTGGCCAAGCTCTTGTCCGGTGGTAGTTGGCTGTCGATGCGGGCGCGCGCAAGCCGACGCGTTTCGCGTTCGTTGACCTCCTGCTCGAGCAGCACGCCGAGGAAGCGTTCTGCCGGCCAGCCTTCGCGGTTGGACTGCTCGGCCAAGTCTGCCCACAGCCGCTTCATCGTGGGAAGCCTCAGCTCCCCCAGCATGAGGGGTAGGCGCGCTGCATCGGCGGCGCTGCGCGAGGATGCGATCGTGTTCATGCGGCCTCCAGCAGTTCGTCGTACACCGCGGTGGCCGGCAACATGACCTCCACGAATGGCATCAATGCCGGACGCGGTGCGAACTGCGTCCTCAGCACCTCGATGTCGGGGATTTCATTGCGCTCGCCCAAGGCGCTGAGGATTCCGGCGAGCTCGGCCACCACATTGGCCCGATCCGCGAGATCGAGCAGGTTCACCATCAACCGGCAGGCCTCTCGCTCGCTCAGTCGCTGGCTCATGCGTTCCCAGGCTTGGGCATATTCGCTGCGCGGGAACATGGCATCGCGCAGCATCCATCGGGCGAACGCTCCGGGCTTGCGCCGCAGCGACGGGAGCATGTGGCGCCAGTCGATGCGCTTGGGATGCTTGGTCTGGGCGCTGCTGCGCAACCGCTCGCACTCGAACACCTTCACTCCGCCCAGCCAGGCTTCGAGATGCGCGCTGTAGAGCCGAACCTTCAGCCGATGGCCGACCAGCCTGGACGGCACGCTGTAGTGGGCGGCCTTGATGCTGATCAGTCCGAACTTGCTGACCCTCGCGTCGACCTCTTCGAAGTCCGCCGTTCGCCGAGCCGGCAGCGGCCGAAGGCTGGCACGCTCGACCTCCCACGTCCGAGCGCAGCGCGCGTTCAGCCGCCGCACGGTATCGGCGACGAACTGGCCGTAACCATCGAGGCTCGCGAACTCGCGTGTGCCGCGCAGCAGCAGCGACTGATCCAGCGCAGTCTTCAGGCTGCCCTGGCGCGCTTCGATCGAACCGTTCTCGTGGCTCACGCCCGGATTGTTGCGGCTCGCGCGCAGGCCGTAGTGCGCGCACAGCTCGCGGTAGCGGGCGGTGAGCTCCTCCTGCTCGGCCAGGTTGTTGAACGCCGCCGACAGACTGTCGGTGCGATGTTCTTCGGGCACACCACCGGCCATCCATAGTGCTTCCTGAAGACCGCTCGCCAGCGCCTGGAAGCTCTCGCCACCCAGCACGATGCAGGCATGGCGCCAACCACTGTGGGCGAACGCGAACTGGTACAGCCGGTGCGGCAAGGCCTCGCCGACGATGGTGATGGCCAGCTCGTCGCAGACCGTGAAGTCCGACAGCCCAAGCCGGCCGGGCGGATGCTCCTGGGCGAAGAAGATCTCGCGATCGCCACCGTGCTCGGCGCGCCACTGCCGCACCCGACGCTGCAGCGTGCGCAACACCGCGCCGTCGAAGCGCTGCGGGTATCGCAGCTGCAGCTCCTCCAGCACCGTCACTGCCATCAGCCCAGGGGCCGCTTCCAGCATCGGCACGACCTCCGCCGTCCACACCTCAGTCAGCGGGTCGGCGCGCGTGCGCCAGTTGCGCGCCGGCTTCTGGGACGGCAGCAGCACCGCCGATTCGATGCGCCGCGCGCTGGCTACGCTTACCCCGGCCTTGGCAGCCGCCACCTCCTGGCTGTGCTTGCCGCGTAGTTCCTTGTACTTGGTCACTTGATGATCCGATATGCGTTTGCCGGGCAAGGTGGCTGCCTCCTCTAGAGGCAAACCACTTTAAAACCCGACCGCAAACGCACCCCGGGCGCGTGCGTCAACCGCTCACGATAGTTGTCGTCGACCACTCAAGATAATTGTCGCTGGCCA
>NZ_LMTS01000025.1:0-50432 GCF_001541225.1 Variovorax sp. WDL1
GCGCTTCTTCTTCATCGCGTACTCGGCGCTGGCAAAACTGAGTTGGTCCATCTCGGTGGTGCTGTGAGTTGCTCTGTCTTCACGCATGCACGGGCCGTGCCCGCCGCGACCTATTGATCAGCGTTTCCCTAGGCCGCGGCACAGCCATGCAAGAAGCCCCCGCACTCTCACGAGGCGGGGGCTTTCTTCAATAAGGGCGGGTAGGCTACCGCACCTCAGGGTTACACGCTGTCATGCAGGCCGGTAACGTCATCTGGCACATTGCGCTTCTCCTTGGGTCCCGAGTCGCGCACGTTCTTCTGCACGGTCACCGCAGCGGACAGGCTGAGCACGTACCCCATCGCATAGAAGCCCTTCTCCGAGCGCTGGAAGTTCGCGTTGAACAGTCCCACTGCCAGCAGCGTGAGGGAGCAAACGATGGCAAACCAACAAATTCCAAAGTACAGGTCGGTCACCGGAATACCTTCTGCTCGGTCGCGCACGCTCTTCTGGAGCGACACGGCCGAGAACAAGCCGAACATCAGAATCGCGAAGTAGTATCCCTTCTCGTTGACCTGCAGTTCGCTGTTCCAGAGCCCGACCAGGTATGCGAGTATGCCGATGAGGAGGGCAGCCCATGAGGCGCCGATGAAGGCCGAGGTCGGTTTGTGGTGCGTGAGGATTGTCATGAGTTTCCTTGTGGTGCCCTCTATAGGGATAGCTGCCCGAGCCTGCTGGCGGGCGCCTAACGCACCTAAAACACAACATTGCGGATGAATGCGGGTTTCTACCTACGCAAAAATGGTTGCGACGGATAAAACATGCGGCTACACTCGCCATCCACGTCACCGACTGATAATTTTGTAAGAAGTTGTTGACGTATAAACCCAGTGAGCTATAATGCTCATCACCGCCTTAAAACGGAAACCGCAGCGAAAGCTGCACAACCAAACTCTTTCAACGAACGACGACTTTTCAGCCATGAAAACGCAGATGACCAACCTGACAACCGCGATGTGCTCCTTGCACAGCGTGGTTGCGCACGCCCCCAGGGCGCTGCCAGGCGGTTATCAGCAACCGTCGCTTCCCTCAACGCCCAAGTGCTCCGTCCTCGCAGTCGCCTCGATTGGCAACAGCATCCAGGGATGGTTTAACAGCAACAACCGGCTTACCTGACGAATAAGACTCCAGCAGTCCCGTCAGGTTAGCACCGGCGGGACCCGCAAAGAGTTGATTCCAGGTTTCACACCAGCCCCCAGCGGGCGGAATCCCCGAAGAGCGTATCCCGACCGGCAGAACCGAAGAGGTTCAGCCCGAAGCTTCATTGCTTCGTGACCGAAAGGTCAGTCGCATCGTCGACATCCGGCCTAACAGCCGCGCTCTTTAAAAATTCATTGCGGGAATTACCCGCGGAGTCCTGGTACGGTGACCTGCCGTAGCTGCGGAAACACATCATGCTTCGAGGGCGTGGTGCCGTGGCGTGCCCCTCCAGCCGCAACTTTCGACAGAAAGCGGTCGCGACTGGATGCCACACCAGATAGGACGATGCGAACATTCCCCAAGCAACACAAGGGACCGGCCTGGCATCTATAACGGATGTCGAGCCTGCACACCGCAGGAGGTGGTCCCCGGAAGGGTTCGCAAGAGCCCTTTCGTAGCAGCGCATGCAAAAATCCCAAGGCGAAGTGCACCTGGTAACAGGAACGGGCGCTCAAGGGGCCCATCCATCGGGTTTATAGCTCCGCACCAGGCCCGCACCCTGGACGGTTGGTGAGTTTTCACCGTGAAACAGATGGAGCGCTGCTACGAGAGGAACTTCCGATACTGGCGGGCACAGTTTGGCGCCCGGTAGTTCGAAAATCACGCGGATGTAGCTCAGTTGGTAGAGCGCGACCTTGCCATGGTCGAGGCCAGGGGTTCGAACCCCCTCATCCGCTCCACAACCTGGTCGCCGGCAGTAGCTGGCGACTGCTAAACCGGCCATGTAGACAAGGTGGCATCCGGAACCGTAACCGGAGCGAAAAACGCGGGTGTCGAGCAGCATGGGTTGACTGCATCGGACTGTAAATTCGACGCCTTACGGCACACGGGGTTCGAACCCCTGGACACCCACCATCATCAACACGCGGATGTAGCTCAATGGCAGAGCTGAAGCCTTCCAAGCTTAAGACGTAGGGTTCGATTCCCTCTATCCGCTCCAGATTGCTCGAGTAGCTCGAGACCGAAGCCTGTGCAGGTTGGCTCCACGCCACGTCACCAGGCCGCCCGCCAGCGTCAAAGGCACCTGGAAGATTGGTCGAGTGGACTATGGCGCCTGTTTCGAAAACAGGCGGCTCTGCGAGGAGACCGGGGTTCGAATCCCTCATCTTCCGCCACATACAAGTCGTCGCAAGACGCATCGAGAGTACTTTGTGGGCAGTTGGCAGAGTGGCTGATTGCGGCAGGCTGTAACCCTGCTTCCCCAAAGGACGCGGTGGTTCGAATCCATCACTGCCCACAAAGTGCTTTCGAGGTTTTCTAGGGGAGTCGCCAAGCTGGTCCAAGGCACCTGATTTTGATTCAGGCATCCGCAGGTTCGAATCCTGCCTCCTCTGCCAATTCGTCTCGTCGCACTGCGGCGAGCCTGTCAACACGGTCGGCTAGCTCAGTCGGTTAGAGCAATCGCTTGATAAGCGATAGGTCCCCAGTTCGAGTCTGGGGCTGACCACCAACACTTCGGGAGCGATAAACGCTCTTGATACACGTGAAAAGAAGGACTTGGAAGTACGGGGCCGGGGTCATCCCGCTGCACTTCACTCGTCCGCATCGTAATGCGGGTGTAGCTCAGCTGGTAGAGCTCCAGCCTCCCAAGCTGGTTGTCGCGAGTTCGAATCTCGTCGCCCGCTCCAATACGATTCCCATTTGCCCGGGTGGTGGAACTGGTAGACACGCTATCTTGAGGGGGTAGTGGCCGTAAGGCCGTGCGGGTTCGAGTCCCGCCTCGGGCACCAGAATAGTCTCGGAACGCTCGCATGGCTCCAACGGGCCGTGCGATACAGCGCAACACCTCGCCTGGATTTACAGGCTAACCCTGCGGACGCGCAGGGCGACGAGACCTCTCAGTGGCGACAAGCCGCGGGCACCCGGGGAAGACCGGGTGCGTGACGCCCTGAAGGGGCTTCATGCAGGAGTGCTCAGCTCACGAGCGCTGCTGCATGAACAGAAGTGTTCTATGAGCCGCACCACGGTATGAACGTGCGTTCCTTTGGAGGTCGAAGGGGGAGCGTCGGATGCAGGCATGGGGGTTCGACGTCCCATGCTCCGCGGATTCTGATTCCAGGTCCGAAAACCGGTGCACGGGGCCGCAATCCCACAATCCGGTCGGCTCATAAAACACCTTTTCCGGAGGGCTGGCCGAGCGGCTTAAGGCTCCAGTCTTGAACACTGGCGAGGGTGAGAATCCTCCATCGGTTCGAATCCGATGCCCTCCTCCAAACATCATCGATGTCATCCCTGTAGGGGTATGGCGCAACTGGCAGCGCAGCGGCCTCCAAAGCCGAAGGTTGTAGGTTCGATTCCTACTGCCCCTGCCAACAGGTTGACATCGCGCTTCACAACCCCGCGCTCGTGGTGGATTCGGTAGACACACCTGACTCAAAATCAGGCGCCGCAAGGCAGGCGAGTTCGACCCTCGCCGAGCGCACCAACACACGAGAACCCGTTCTCTGAACGCGGCCCTCAACTCTGGCAGCTCGGCTCAAAGGCCTCGAGCGCCGTCAACGTCACGCCCCGGTGGTGGAACACTGGTAGACACACTGGTTTCAGGAACCAGCGCCGCAAGGCATACGGGTTCGAGTCCCGTCTGGGGCACCATCTCAACTCACCCCAAACAACTCTCGCCTCGGTAGCTCAGCTGGTAGTAGCGGCGGATTGAAAATCCGTGCGTCGCAGGTTCGATTCCTGCCCTTGGCACCATCTCTTCGTACGGGCGGTTGGTACAGTGGCCGTGCACTGGACTCCAAACCCAGCTTAGGAAGGTTCGAATCCTTCACCGCCTGCCATTGTCTGGTCGACTGCTGCACCCACTGAGCAAAGCCTCCTCGCTTCGAAGCGGTCTACCATGGCCACAAGCTCATCGTAGGCCATGCTGCTCTTTGTCTTCTTCCGGTTGTTTGCATGCCACGTCATGAGCTCGCAGTTGATTGGGTGGGCGATATAGAACGGGTCAAGGTTTCGTCTGATGGCCTCGTTCACGGATACTCGATGGTCCCTTGTAAGACCCTCAGGATTCGCGGGAGACCAGAACCCTTTTTCGGCCAAGCTGCGCAGCGTTGTCTCGCCGAACACCTCAGGAAGCGAGAAGGGATTGAACGTGAAGGCGTAGCGGTAGCGACCTTCCCTTCCGTACAAACCGACATGTTCCACGCAAAACTTAGACTTACAGCGGCCTACGGTGACCTTGCCGCAATGTGAGCACGAGCAGTGGAACAGCTGGCTGTATGGACCGGCGACCAAGGCTTTGTTGAGGCGGTCGAGCCGAACTAACCGCCTTACTGCCTTAGCCGGCACGGTCTTTGGCGCAGAGCGCTCAATGGTTACGCGGCGGCGCTTCGAAGCGACGGGTAGTCTCGGAGGCGATTTGGCGCGCCGATAAGCTGAAACGGCGGCCGCAATCTTGTGCCGCGTCTCCTGGCTTCGGCTACCACGTGCGCTGTTGGTGCACTTTGCAGCGCAGGACCTGCCGCAGAACCGCGTCGAAGGTTCGTCCCGAATCACCTTGTACGGAAGCACTTCAGAGCACTGGAGGCAGCGCTTCGGGTTCGCCTGATGCGCAATTTCTTCCGCTTCGAACCGCAACGCTGCCCTATGCCTGTTGGCCCTCGCTGAGTTCACGAGGAAGGCTTCATGGCTAGGAAGATGAACCCTCAGGTGTCCATTCAGGGCGCTGAGCGTTCCAAAGTGACGGCGGCACTCAAAGCAATGCACGAAGACTTCTGGCATAGGGAGCATAGAGAGCCAAGTTTAAGCGGCAGGTCGTGCCTGCAAGTCGTGTTGGCCACAAGTCAGGGCGCAGAGTTCTGTCGGGGAGTGTGTGCAAGTGGTCTAAGCCGCCTGGTTCTGAGCCAGGATGTTCGTCAGTTCGAATCTGACCTCCCCTGCCACCGTCATCATCAACCGCTCACAAGGAGACGAAATGTCCAACAAGCGAAAACGTGGCTCGGCACGAAAACCGAAAGCACGAAAACACGAGGAGGCGTAGCTCAGCAGGTTCAGAGCATCCGGCTTTTACCCGGACGACGAGGGTTCGATTCCCTACGCCTCCACCAGTGTCCTGTGCCAAGCAGCCAGAAGACGGCTTCTTCGTACAGCGCAATGGGACACCATTGCCAACAAGCTCGCCTCCGGCGGGCTACCCATTACGGGTGCGTTAGCTCAGCCTGGTAGAGCACCGGTCATTTGGGACCGGTGGCCGGACGTTCGAATCGTTCACGCACCCCCAACAATCATCCATCGGCGCGCCGGCGCCGCGGAGTACCAGCTTCGGGCCGATGCACTGACGGAAGGTGCCCTCGTAGAACGGAACGAGGCCCGGTAACACGGTACGGCGAGCTCGCAAGGCAGATACGTGGCACGGTTGCAGAAGCACCTATAGCGGCCTTGGCAACAAGGTGGCCTTCAACAAGCAAGGGAAGCGCGTCATCCAACACAAGTCTGCGCCCGGAGTAGTTCCCGGGTAGCCCCGTAAGGCGGGTTCGAATCCCGCCGGCTCGACCACTCGCACGGCAGCTCGTCCTGAGGCACGCGCGCCGGATTTAACAACAATACCCATCCAACCATAGCTGAGAGAGGCATAGCAGCGGCTTGAAACCCCGCAGACGGACGTTCGAATCGTTCTGGTTGGGCCACTTCTTAATCATCAACTCTCGGGGTGTAGACCGTAACCTGGTAGCGGGCCGCGTTTGGGACGCGGTGCGAAAGCCTTGCAGGTTCAAATCCTGTCTCCCCGACCAACATCAACCACAACAAGGACATCATGGAACAAGTCATCGACGACATCCTGGCCAAGGCGGCCAAGCATTTCGGCCTCAGCCCTCAGGGCTGACACCAAGAACACGGAGAGTTAGCTGAGTTGGTTTCAAGCGCTGGCCTCATAAGCCAGGGTACGTCGGTTCGAATCCGTCACTCTCTACCATCACCGGCCGCCGCGGCACACCCCGCAGCGCGCGGCCTCATCCCTCCCTTGGGCAACCACTCAATCGGCCTGTAGCGCAGCCTGGTAGCGCACCTGCATGGGGTGCAGGGGGTCAGAGGTTCGAACCCTCTCAGGCCGACCAATTCGCCTCTCACCAAGGCACCACGACCCGGACCCCGGTCCGGCCCAACAACCACGGCGCGTGGGAAAGTCTGGTCAATCCGCCTCGTTCGGGACGAGGAGACCGCCGGTTCGAATCCGGCCGCGCCGACCATCTCAGCAACGGATAAAACCGGCTTCTAAACCATCAACAACGTCTCGAAGAGAGACTCCAAATAGCTGTGCACCAGTGCCCGTCGCTAGCCGGACCCGGCTTCCTGAGGGGTGTCCCCTCATACCGGGGGTGGCGTGGACCGAGGTAGCGGACGCGTTCTGGTGTTCAGCTATTTGGAACGGAAATGCGCGTGTGGCGGAATTGGTAGACGCACCAGGTTTAGGTCCTGATGCCCGCAAGGGCGTGGGGGTTCGATTCCCTTCACGCGCACCACATGTTTCAACGGATTTCGGGGGTGTAGCTCAATTGGTAGAGCGCCTGCTTTGCAAGCAGATTGTCGCAAGTTCGATTCTTGTCACCTCCACCAGATTTCGATAGGTAAGGCAAGCCCGACAGGGGCGCAGCGGTCAGAATCCCCGCACGGGTGTTAATGTGCACGCTGCGCAAACGGAGGATGGGAAGGAGCCTGGTGGAAGCCGGGTGACGGATACCCCACCGGCCTATTGAATCCCTCGATGGCGGCATGCCCGAGCGGTTAGGGAGCGGATTGCAAATCCGTGTAGCCCGGTTCGACTCCGGGTGCCGCCTCCATCTCAGCCCACGTCTCTTGAACGGACCGCACCATGACCACATCGGCGCAGCTTCCCGAAGCTACATCGCATGCCTTCGCGGCCTGGCTCTCCAAAGAGCACGCCCAGGGCCTCCAAAGCATCCATCTCACCGTCGCCGCCAAGGCTGACGTCTCCCCGGTCGTTGTTATCGACGAGCTCCTGCGAGCAGAAGCTGCACTGGCCTTAGGCCATGTCGTCGCCGCTCCCCGCGCTCAGTCCGAACTGCCGGCAAGCGTCAAGGCCTTCTTGGCCACACTGACCCTGCCCCGTCCCCTTCATTGACCCGCGCAGGTGCTGCGCGGGCATAGACCCCGGAGCACAACATGATGGACCTCGGATTCGACATCTACGCGATGGTGAAGCCCAAGACCAAGGCTGACTACATCGCCCTCCTCGACGAGGCGCTCAGCCTCATCCAGCAGGTGAACGAACAACTTGACGCTGTCTTCGAGGCCTGCCAGGCCGAGCAGGACAAGAAGCGCCAATGACAGGAGCACACGATGCAAGACTTTGACCTCAGCACCGCGCCGGCGCACCGGCCCACCACCCGGGCCGAGTGCGTGGCGCTCATCAAGCGGATGAACATGGTTGCCGACAAGCTCGTCGAGCAGTTCACCGGAATCTTCCAGGCCTGCGCGGCCGGCTCCGGCCAGCCTCGCGGAGACGCTGCCCGCGTATAAAACGGCGCCCTATAGGTTGCTCGCTGCTCGCAAGAGCGGCAAACGCTGATGTGGCTCAGTTGGTAGAGCACTCCCTTGGTATGGGAGAGGTCAGGGGTTCGAAGCCCTTCGTCAGCACCAAGTTTTGAGAAGCCGGAATCGCCGATTCGCCGAACGCTCGCAAGAGCCTTCCCCGACAAGCAGGCCCGCGTCTCACACCTGACCCGATGGCAGGTGCACCTTAGGGTGAGTGTCCACGGGAGGCCGCGAGGCCTCTGATGCGCAATAGCTCAATCACGGCCGCGGTGTGCGCGGACAAGTTCGGCAAACCTTGCCGGATGGTCAGAGCGGGGCGATTGGCCCAGGACGCAGGTGCGAGCCCTGCATGCAGCATCAGTTAACCCAGTCGGCGGGGGAGTTGTCGACAGGTCGTCCGTAAGTCACGACCTCCACGCATTGAGATAGCTCAAGGAAGCTCAGAGCACCGGACAAGTCCGGAGGTCCCAAGTTGAACTCTTGGCTCAGAAGGCGTGGTTGAGGTGATGTAAGCCGCGGGAAAGCCCGCTTCCGCTCAGATGCACACGCTGAGACTGTAGGGAGCAGGGTGAGTACCGCGCCGCGCCGAGACTTCATACGTAGCTCCGGAGAGACGTTGTCGGCAACGCCAGCGACACCCGGAGGGTACTCAGCCAGGGGGGATTCGCGATACCGCCTGGTGCCTGGAAACAGGCAATGAAGGTTACCCATCCCCCGTGCTAACAAGACGGGCCCTATCTCCCCCCTCTCACGGGGCTGTAGCTCAACTGGAAGAGCGCATCGCCGGCAGCGATGAGGTCGTCGGTTCAACTCCGGTCAGCTCCACCATCCACAACGTTTCCATTCCAAGGTAGCTCAGCTGGTAGAGCATGCGACTGTTACTCGCGTGGTCGGGGGTTCGATGCCCTCCCTTGGAGCCATACATCAACCTGCCCAGGCCCGTGGAGGTCCCACACCTGGCAATTGAAGTCAGCCTTGTCGTCCTGACGGGCTTGGGCAGCTTTGATTCCCTGCAACGCCCGGTTAGCTCAGTTGGTTAGCAGCACCCGCCTTACATGCGGGGGGTCGTCTGTTCGAATCAGACACCGGGTACCACCGTTCCGAAGTCCGCGCCATTGTTGAGCCCAGGCGCATCCTTGCCGTTCACCGGCGGCTAAATCGACACGCTTCACGATGGGTGTCTCGCAAGCCACCACTATCCCTGCCCGGTCCGCCTCGCTTCGTCGAGAAGAGCGGAAGGTCCCGACCGGGCGAATGGCACGAGTGTGAACACTGCTCAAAGAGTTTCGTGCGCCGCTTGACGGTGTCGGCAAGTCGGCCGAAGCAAGCGTTTTGTTCGCTGGCGTGTTCGACCGCCGCGGGCCTCGCAAGAAGCCGCTTCAGTGTCCCCTGCCCAGTCTGCGGCACGACCGTGAGCGCCACGAAAAGCCGAATTGATGCGGCGAAGTCTGGCCTGGTGTTCTGCTCGCACCGATGCCTGTCAGCCGCCAAGAAGATTGGTGGAGCGGTGCCTCAGGTAAAGCCTTCTCATTACGGCACCGCGAAGTCGCGATACGGAGACCTGGCGAAAACCCCAGGAGCGAAATGCGCGGACTGCGGGTGCGCGTTCCGGCCGGTACTGCACGTACACCATATTGACGGCAACCGCAGGCACAACGAAAAGGAGAATCTTGAGGTGCTCTGCCTTCTGCACCATCAGCTGAGGCACCTTCACCAAGTTGCCGGCGTGTGGTGCTTCAACAGTTCAGTTCTGACGCCGCGCGACAGGCTCCCTGAACTTCGAGCGATGCTCCTGGCATCGACCTTGTCTCCAGTCGGTGCCGAAAATCCCACGGCCCTTGCCGCCGCCCCAACAAAGGCGCACCGGCCTGGCTGGGTCAGCCCGCACCGACACAACCGTCGGCCAGGCTAGAACATGTTTTTGGAAGTGTGCTCGAGAGGCCTATGAGGGCTGTTTGCTAAACAGCTGGCCGTCGCAAGACGGCCCGGGGGTTCGAATCCCTCCACTTCCGCCAATTCAGGGGTAGCGCCCTTACACCACACGGAGAGCGGGCAGGACGGTCAATGCACCTGCTTGGAAAGCAGGCGTCTGTGATGAATAGGCGACAGGGTTCGACTCCCTGGCTCTCCGCCATCAATCTTGCGCAAGAGAAACGACCGCCGCGAGGCCGCCGGGAGGGTGGTCTGAAAAGCGAACAAGCGGAAGGGTAAGACGCCCGATTCCCTCCCACCAATTTGCTGTCAGCGCACCGTCGCGCTGGCCTCCCCTCCCCGTTCGAGAGTTTTTTGGGTTGGACGTCGCCTAGCGGTCCAAGGCTGAAGGCTGTGACCCTTCCATCGCGAGTTCGAATCTCGTCGTTCAACCCAAAGCACTCTCTTGCTTCCAAATTTCGTGGGTCGCTAGCTCAGCTGGAAGAGCGGCGGACTCTTACTCCGTAGGTCCCCGGTTCGAGCCCGGGGCGGCCCACCACACCAACATTTCTTTCGGACGGCGCCCTTGCGCGTTCGAGTCTCACCACATCGGGTCGCTAGCTCAGCTGGCAGAGCAACGGACTCTTAATCCGAAGGTCCCCGGTTCGAAACCGGGGCGGCCCACCACCCTCGCGCGCCATTAGTTCAGTGGATAGAACAAGGGCCTCCTAGACCCTCGGTCGCAAGTTCAAACCTTGCATGGCGCTCCACACATCGGCAGCTGTAACCAGCAGCTGCTGCTAAACCCCCTCCCTTCACGACCCATACCCGCCCCCGTAGCACAGTGGTAGTGCTCCTGCATCGTAGGCAGGCTTACGTCTGTTCGATTCAGACCGTGGGCACCATTCCTCGCGCGACTAGCTCAGGGGTAGAGCGCTTGGTTGACATCCAAGAGGTCGGTGGTTCGAGACCACCGTCGCGTACCAATTCACCGGAGAACACCATGACGACAGCGACCCTGACCCCAGCCGAGCTCGAACATGCAAAGAACGTGTTCTGCGAACTGACGCCCGACCCGGCCATCCAGGCCCACGTCAAGGAGAGCGACTACGCCACATTTGCTCTCAAGCTTCGCGACCCCAAGGTTGCCGCCGGCGTTGACCGCACCCTCTCCATCATCAGACTGCTGACAAGCTGGACGCCGGCCACGGCGCAGGACTATGACTCTGTGGTCAGGCTTCACCGCGCTATCGACTGCGGCTGGTGCTCCGCGCGCCTTGCTGCTCGCAAGACCGGCATGACCATCCATGCGCTGCAGCAGCTTTTTGTCACCAATGGGCTGCCGGCGCCTTTCGAACTCTAAGGCGCACGCGTGCGACGCCTCTCATCAACCTAACCCGGAGCCCCACTTTTCGCAGCTCCAGTCGCTAGACGAGGCAGGGGGTAGCCGAACTTTTCTCGCAGTCCTCGCCAGCCGGCGTGGGCGCGAATCTCTCCCCACCTGAACCTGGAGCCAAGTATGGAACCCCGTATCCTGGCCGTCGACCGCGCATATACGCCTGACCGGTGGATTGGAGCGGCTGAGGCCCTGAACCTCTTCTCTCGAGGCATCGTGCAGACGTCCTTCGGCGACGTCGCGATGACACTGCGCGGCGGCATGAACGCGAAGACCGGCAAGCAGTCGATTCTTGAAGTCCATTCCATCCTGGTTGTGGACAGCAAGTCGCATGTCGTCACCGACTTCAACTACGCGCCCCTCGACCGCCGGCGCCTCTTCAAGCGTGACCTGCACATCTGCGCGTACTGCGGGGAACGCTTCAGCCACGACAAGCTCGAGGCAGAGCACGTCACCCCTGACGCGCAGGGCGGGGCCTACTCGTGGGAGAACCTCGTGAGTGCGTGCCACCCCTGCAACCAACGCAAGGGGTGCCGCACGCCGGAACAGGCAGGCATGCCGTTGCTCTACCTACCGTACAGGCCGAGCCGCTTTGAGTCGCTCATCCTTGAGAGCCGGAACATCTTGGCTAGCCAAGCAGATTTCCTGCTCGCACGTGTGCCGAAGCACAGCCGGCTGCACTCCTAAGTGCAAAAGCGGGGCCGAAGCCCCGCTTTTTCTTTTGCGCGCCCTTGGCCGAATGGACTGAGGCATCCCTCTTCTACAGGGAAACATGCGGGTTCGACTCCTGCAGGGCGCTCCATTTTTCGCAACACGACCTACAGGCAAGGAGGCCCCCATGGTCACCCTCCCATCAAAACAAGCCCGTAGCGCCCTCTATCGACGCGACGCGGCCTATCGAGCGGGAACGCCCTGCGCCTCCAGTACTGCGTTGCGCTCTCACGTTGAGCGCGACCTCAGGCGCATCACGAGTGAGACTCTCGACGCGCTGAAGCACCCTGCTGCGATTCCCAGCAACGTCATTCTTGAGGCGCTGCTCAGGGCGCGCCAGGTATAAGACGGGGGCCTACACGGGAGAACTCACATATTCTCGCTATGGCCTATTCCCCCAAATCGACCCGCCGCCTCCCCGCGACTCCGCCGAAGGCCAAGAGTCCCTTCGCTGGGGCCAACGACGACAACTGGCGCCTGCCGTACTGGGGGAGCGTAGCGGCCATCCCTGCCGCCTACTTGATGCTTTCATTCCTCGTGGGCATCCTTCCTTTTCCTCTTCTCTGGGTCTGGCTCATCGCCGTCCCGGGTGCAGCCTGCGCCGGGTTGCTCGTCTACCGACGTCTTAGCATGTCTTCAAGCTACAGTTGGATGCAGACCTTCATTGCCTGCAGCCTCGGCTTTGGCTCCCTCCTTGTCTGGTCTTCGCTCAGTCTCCTGTTTCGCGCGGTGGGCCTCATGGATTTCGGCTTCAGCGAAGCAGCCGAACTGGCTACCGACGAAGGCTTGGTTTGGATGGCCGGCGCATTGCTCGGCGTCCTATTTGCCCAGTTTCTGATTGGCTTCGCTGCCATCAGCGCGCTCGAGCGAGCCCTCGACTAGACCACCTTCTCCCGCCGCTTTAGCTCAGAGGCCAGAGCAGCTCCTTTGTAAGGAGTTGGACGTCCGTTCGAATCGGACAAGTGGCACCATCTTCCAGCCCGTTCGCGGCCCGTCCACCATCTCATCCGTAGCTCCAAACCCTCCCGTGCGCTTCGAAGCCCTTCCACCATGCAATCCAACTCCGACCAGTGGCGCGAGACCGCCGAACAAGCTGCCGCGCAAGCAACCGAGGCCGGCCGCCGCGTGTTCGACGTTGCAGCCAGAACCGGGTCCTTCCTCAAGCAAGGCGCCGAGTTCGTTGCTGCTGACAAGGCGAGCTATGCCGGTCGGGCGTTCTGGGCTACCGCGGCGGCTATCGGCCTGAGCGCCTTCCTACTGCGCTTCCCGTTGCTCTCGCTTCCGCTGGGTGACATCCTCGTGGTCGCGCTCGGCGTGCCCCTAGCCGCACTTATTGGCCAGCTCGCATTTCGCCAACTTGCGCCGAGCCAGACGCTGACGGTTCGTCAGGCGTTCGTAGCCAGCGCCACCGGCTTCGCCCCATCCCTGGTTTACGACATCCTATTCTTGGGAGGCCGCGCCAGCCTGTTGTATGTGACGACGCTCCTGGTCGTCTCCTGGGTCATCCAGGTCTTCTTCGGCACGGCTGCCTTGCACTTTTGGCAGAACCGCCTTGCTGAGCTTTTGACGGCACTCAATACTCCTCTGGAGGATGAGGGAGAATCGTTGGCTGAGACGCTCCGGGTCCGCGTTGCTGAAGCGCAGGCCAGGTTCCGTAAGGGCTGAGACCCACCGGGGTTCGTTGCATCGGGCCACCGTCGGGCGCCCTTCTCGTTCCTAAGCCTTCCCCTGGTCCGCCGACCCGGTCTAGGGCTTTCATCCTCCGCGTGGCGCAATTGGCAGACGCGCTCGCTTTAAAAGCTTGTTGGTTGCCGGTTCGAAGCCGGCCGCGGAGACCAATGCGGCCAATGAGAAGCCGACCCGGAAGGGTCGGCTGAATTCAAGTGAGCGAGAAGCCCAGGGCTACTGCCTTTTCAACGTTGACCTGGCGCGCGTGCATCTTCGAGAAGCGCACTTCGCCTTGGTCTGACACGACATACCGGTGGTAGCCGCCTTCACCGTAGATGACGGGCTCGGCGACGATGTCTCGGATGCCTGCAGCGGGCTCCAGCGGGTCCAGAGCTTGAAGCTCCTGCCAAGCCGTCAGCAAGACATGGAACCCGTAGCGCTGATTGGGATTGGCCAGTTGAGCCTTTCGCCAGGCGTCACCCTCCATCTCGACCATCCGTTCGAAAGTCTGCTTTTCCGCAATGTGCAAGTCGATGCTCCTTTGTTTTCCTGCGTCGTGTAGCCATTGGCCGGCCTCCCGTACCGCACCCACGTGGCGCCACATCGCGCCTGAGCAAGCGCGGCCGGACTGCTTGCAAGGCCTCCCCTATACGCCGTAGGCCAACTCACAACGCTACACCATGACCAAAAAGAAACCTTCCGCTCCCGTGAACGCACCACGCAACGCCGCAGCCAAGCCTCCGAAGGCGCCGGAGCGCGCCAAGCCGACCACCCTCGAGCAGGCCCAGAAAATCCTCGCCCAGCGACGTAGCGCGGTGGACGCAGCCATTGCTGCCACCTCGACGGCGCGAGCCGAAACGCAGGAGGCTACCAGCCTCCTTCGCGTTGCCGTGCGCGATGAGAAGTACGCAGAGGCGGAACGGCTCAAGAACCTGCGCGATAACGGCGAGCAGGTCATCGGCCAGCTTCGCGCAACCGAAACTGCCGCTCGCACCGCGTTCGGTGAGGCGCTCCAGGATGCAGAAAACCTGTTTTTTGCGGACCAAGGCGACTTCTCGGAGCAGGTGCGCCTCTGCCGCGTCGTCGTTGCCGACCCTGTGACCGGCGCGACCGACAGCGAGGTCTACACAGACTCCAGCGAGACCATCCAGCTGCGCCTCGGCGACGAGCGCAACCAGCAGTTCGAATCGGAGGCCTACCATGTCAGTGAATGGGCCGCTCAGCACGGCTACTTCGTGAAGGTCTTCGAGACCAACGTTCCCGTCTGACCATTCCAGAGGACCTTCGGGTCCTCTTTTTCTTTCTCGTGTCACTACACCCTTTGGGTCCCTCGTAAGCCGACCAGCAGCGAGGACCCGTTCACCTCCTTCAAATGGACTCATCATGAAACTGAAATCGTCTACCGAAACCACGTTGACGCTCAACGTTGAGCTCAATGCCGCTGAAGGCGGCGAAGATGCGGCCCTCCTGGTCGAAGACCAAGCTCGCATTCTGTCGAACCACATCGTCCGCGCCGGCGGGAAGGTTCATCACGTCTCCCGCGCCAAGGGCTGACTCAACCTCGAGGTTGTGGTCAGCGAAGCGCTCGCAGCAGACCTGAGCCTCGAAGCCGGCGGCCACCGCTGGCAACGTGTCCCGCCCACGGAAAGGCGCGGAAGGGTACACAGTTCAACTGTCACCATTGCCGTTCGGCAAACGAGCAAGCAGGCCTTCGTTCTCGACGAGGCTGAGCTCGATGAGCGGTTTAAGCGCTCCACCGGACCAGGTGGCCAGCACCGGAACAAGTCCGACTGCTGCGTGGTCCTCACCCACCGCGCGACCGGCATCACCGTTACCGTCGATTCCCGCTCTCAGGCCGACAACCGGCGCGAGGCGCGGGTGGAAATGGCCCGGCGCTTGAAGCAGTTGTGGGACTCCGGTCTGTCGGCCGCGGCCGCCTCGGACAAGCGGCGCCAGGTCGGCACCGGCCAACGCGGGGACAAAGTTCGCACATACAGCGCGCAGCACGGCATCGTCACTGACCACAGGACTGGGCGCAAGGCGCCACTGGAGGCAGTTCAGGCCGGCAGACTGGACTTGCTGAGGTAAGTCGCCCATCGGGCCCAACTAAAACCACTTGCTTCACAGGGGACGGGCGCCGCCGCTTGGCGCCTTTCCCCTCAATCTGCGATGACCCAGCCTACCCTGAACCTGCACGCCATCCTCACGCGTACGTCCCGCCTTGAAACCAAGAAGCTTCCGCAGGAGGCCGTCGGAAAGTTCGAGTTCGAGGTCAACATTGCGAACACCTGGCGCGCTCTTGCCGAAAAGAGCCGCTACGCCGCCTCAGTGGCGTTGACCCTGAAGGGCCGCGTCGAAGGCGCCGAGGTCCTGACAGGTGAGTACGTCGTCGAAGGCATCGTGGAAATCGTCGACCATGACGAGGCCTCGAAGCAACACATCCTGGCCATCTGGGTGCCCAACCAGCTCGTACCCTACATCCGGGAGCTCCTGTCGAGCTCGACCTCGCGCAGCGGCTTCCCGACCATCCTGCTGCCCCCTGTGGTGTTCCAGCCGCCGACCATCATCCCGGAGCCCTCTACGCTGCCTGGCTCGCCTAAGCAACTGCACTAGGCACAAAGCCATCGGTGAAGCCCCACGCGCCAAGCGGTGGGGCTTTCTTGCGTCTGGGGTTCGCGGCGGCACAAAAGAAGCCGCCCAGCGGTGCTGGGCGGCGTTGCAATCACAATCGGCTATCGGTCTGGAGTCAGTTCCTCGAGCTCACCTTCTTCGATGAGGCTTTCCACGAACGGCTGCATGTCCCCAGCTGTCTCATAGACGAGGACATCCCCGTGCCACGCCAGGTACTCGCTTGATGTTCGAGTTTTGAGGACAGTGAGCAGCGTCTCAATTTCCACCATCCGTGTCTCGATGGCATAGTTGCAGTGCTTCGGGTACCCCTGGAACCACCAGCCCCCTTTGTTGACGTATACGGCGGTGCCGCTTACACGCCGGGGGAACATTCCGTCTTCTTGCCAGGCCTCGGGCTCTGCGCTCGTGGCCTGCAGGTCCAGGTTTTGCTCGATGCATCGCGTTCTCATGGCCAGCAACTGGTCCATGAATGCCTGGTCGAGGGTGACTTTTGCCCAGCGCGGAGCTTCTCCGAACTCATCACAAGCAAACGCGCTCAGGTACAGCGTTACAGGATTGTCCATCTTGAAGCTGGCCTGCGCCTCGCGCTTCAGCATCCCGCTAAGCGTGTCCCAGTTTGGGTAGCCTAATACCTGGGAGACAACCTCGAATGCTTTGCTGTGCGACACAGCGTCGACGCCGAGAGAGTTGCGTACACGGCTCACCATCTGGCGAACCTTGATTTCGTCAATGCGAATTTCCATTACTGGCTCCTTGAGAGGCGGAGCCTCGATTGATGACCTCGATGCGCGCGTTACGAGTTGTCGGAGGCTCCGCCCACAGGGCAGTGGTCCAAAACTAGTTCTGCATTCACCATGCCCCTTGCGGGGTGCGCGCGACAGGCTGCAGTTGCCCGAACCTAGTGTAGCCAGCGCAGAGGGCCAGCCTAGCCAAAAATGAGCCCCGCGAAGTGCGGGGCTCGTGAATGGCGTCAAAACAAGCCGACCTGGACCGGTGAAGGCCGCTTGAACTCGGTCGGCACCTGGTAGTCGATGCCGGCCGAGTGAAGCCAGGCGTTCAATCGATGGCGACTGTCGTCGTTGCGCAGGTTGAAGACGGGAATGCCGCGGTCCGATGCGATGACGATGGCCGTGGCGGTTCCGCCGGTACCGCGGTTTCGCGTCTTGCGCGACTCACAACCATCAGGCGTCCAGCAAATCACAAGCTCCGTCGGCTCATCGAGCCCTCGGCCGAGCACCTGGTACGCATTTCGGCTGTGCATCTTCTTGGGCCCTTGGCCCAGCGTGTCCCAAGCGGGATGAACAGTCGACGCGAGATGCATCGCATCGCTGTCGTCACCGCCATAGTGCGGCGAAGTACGGCCGTTGAAACCCTTCCAGGGCAGGAAGATGGTCATCGCGCCATCGACAGCGAGACATCCCTGCTCAAACGCATCGTCTGCGCCGTCGGCCCCGCCTGAGCGGAGCATCCAGCCAGCTTTTGCGAAAGCGACCCCGAGCTTCTCCATGAGCTGCAGGACCTCCGCGGGCGTCTCCCGTGAGCCGATGCCCGTATAGATTTTCCTCAAATGTTGTCCTCCGTGTATGACCCAACCTATAGCGAGAAGCGAACCTGCCGAAGTGCTTTCAGCGCTGGCGCCTCCCTCCCTTGCTATACCCGATAGGAGGACTCCCATGATTGAAGAACTGATTTTTCTCTCGCTTGCCGGCATGAAGCGCGTGCGGCCTGCGCTCGACACCCTGGTCATCTCCATCCTCGACCGGTCGGAGGAACAGGCCAGGCCGCCACTTGGCGGTTTTCGAAGCGTCCTTGTTCTCAATTTCGAGGACACGTACGAAGAGTTGAAGCTGGCTGCGCCCGGAGCTTGGCCAGACGAGCCAACACCAGAAGAGCACGCGCGCTTTTGCCAGGGGGCCGGCGAGCTGGTGCCAACGCTCACGGATGCGAAGCGAATCTTCGACTTCCTGACGCTGCACAGGTTCAGCGACGAGAAGTTGAAGCTGGTTGTGCACTGCCATGGCGGCATCAGCAGGTCCGCCGCGGTGGCCGAATGGATTTCGGTGAATCTTTGGCTACCGATTGCCAACGGTCGGAGTACCGAATACGCCAACCTGCGCCTCATGCGCTTGCTGGACAAGGCCGCGGGTAAGCGGTAGCAGCTGCGATTCTCAAGAGCGCCTTCGGGCGCTCTTTTCCACGTGTGCCGTCGCAGCGCGGCAGCACACAATCCAGGAGCTCGGACCCGTAGGCGGCCGCGATTTTCGGCGAGCTGCCCGGGAAGGTGGCTGGCCCCTGAAACCTCGCAAAAGCGCGTCGAGGTTGTGGAATATGCGGATAAAACCCGTGCGTACACGAAGTGTCGGAGACGCTTGAAGCCTCCAAGAATTCGCGGGATGGCGCAGTCGGTCAGCGCGCTGGGTTCATATCCCAGAGGTCAGAGGTTCGAGTCCTTTTCCCGCAACCAGCTCGGCCCCGCAGGCATTGCGCCTCACGGGGCCTTTCTGTTGCCTCTGCGACCCCCGGGGTCCCTACACGCCTCATCAGGAACTCCAGGGCACCTCGCCCGAAACAGACCCATGACCAACCTGGCCCCTCCTCTCAACATCTTTTCCGGTGCGGAAATCCCCTTGGGCGCTGCCCTGACGAACCCAACGGAGCTGGCCCGTCAAAAGGGTGTACTCAAGCAGTCCTACCCCGTCCACTACAACGGCCGGCGTTTCCCTGATGCGGAGACGGCCTACCAGGTGTCAAAGCAGGTTGCCCCCGACCGGGACGAAATGATGGTTGAAATCATTGCAGCCAAATTTCGCCAGCACCCCGCCCTCGCTGCCGAGGTCGAAGCCCGCGGCGGCTCTGAGTGGCTCGCGACCTGTTCGCACTTCACCCAGGCCCGCAGCGAGGCTGCGCGAGCATGGGAAGGCGCAGGCCTCGAGTCGCGCTACATTCGCAACCTGGTCGCAGGCTTCCGCCGCTTCGAGGCGGGCTTGGACACGGCGCTAGGACAATCCACGCTGTTTTGACAGCTACTCACGCATCTTCATGACAACATTGCAATTCGAAACCCAGGTCTCCGGCAGCCGGGACACGGTCTGGGTGAATGCCTCGGACGGCTCATGCGTTGCACGTTTCAGCAAGAAGTTCGGCATCGACGTTCACAACTCAGCCACCGCCCAGATGCAGGGAGCCAAGGAGTGCCTCATGTGCACCCATGCGCCCGCCGGGGAGGATGAGTGGGAGCGCTTCCGGGCCGCAGTCTTGGAACACTACGGCGTGAAGGTCAGAAAGAACCTCCTTCGCTTCTGAGCAACGAGCCTCCAGCTCCCCTGCCTCATTCAAGCCCTGGCTGCAATCGCCGGGGCTTTTCCATTTCGGAGGTTGGGGCGAGAAAAGAGCAGGGCGCCCCTTAGGGCGCCCCTTTTTGAGCGTTCTCAGTCGCCCAGCGGCGCTGCCTCAGTTCACGGTCACTGCGATGGGAATCGTCACCTTGCCGACATTGGTCACGATGGACATGCTCGGGTTCACGGGGGCGACACCGGTCGTGTTCGTGTACGTGACCTTGAACCTGCAGCTGCCGCCAAAGCCAGTAAGCGCGGACGTGCAGGTGTAGTAGTCGAGAGCCCAGCCCGGCCCTGCCGGCAACGCCCAGGATTTGAAGGTGGCACCCATGCTGCCATCCGCGCGGAGGTCGACCGACGCGGTACCCGACGCCCCCAAAGCGAGGGGGCCGATAGCCACGGCTCCGCTCGTTACTCGAACCTGGCTGGCCAAAGGCGTCCCCTTGACAGGAATCGAGAAGAGCGAGCTCACCTGCAGGACGTCATTCCCCGGAAGGTCGCCTGCCGTGTACTTGACTCCGATGGTGCAGGAATGAGGCGCTGGGAGCACAGACCCGTTCGGTGGGCAAGTCCCTAGGGACGGGTCGAGCTCCCAGCCCTGATTGCCGTCCAGCATGGCAAGCGTCAAGGGCTGAGGCTTGCCGTTCGGCGGGTTGTGAATCTCCACGGTCGTAGAGAACGGGACACCGTAGAAGGTGGACGCCGTGTATGGCGAGCGAGTGGCCCAGATGTTCTGCCGGGTATCGGCCGTCACGGGAATATCGAGCGAGACCGCCGGGTCCTCCGCAGCGACCGACAACGTACCGGAGCGCGGACCGGTAAGGGTCGCGACGGGGGTATAGCTCACCGACACGTCACAGGAACTCTTCGCTGCGAGGGCTCCCCCAGCGCAGCCGGACAGCCCGAACTCACCTCCACCATTGACGGAGAGGCCCGTTACGGGGCTATCGCCTGTGTTTGACAGCGTCACGGTCCGCGTGTACGGGCCGGTGCCGCCGACCTCGATGCCGAAATCAATAGCGGCCAGGCTCGCGCTGAGGCTGGCGGGCGTGGTCGGCGACGCGACCGCCATGCCGCGGGTAGGGACGCGAAGCGTATACCTTGTCTGGGCAAAGGCCGGGGCAAGGACAGAAGCTCCAAGCAAAAGGGCAAATAGGGAACGGTTGAGGGATTTCATTGTGGCATCCGGGAGGAACATGTTTGCACGTGTAGAGACGTGCGTTAAACGCCGCGGCGCTCCAATTGCAGGGTGTTAGCTTGGCCCGCTTCGAGTGCTGCACGTACGAGCTGTCGAACTTCGTCCACACGTTGCATGCGGCGGCCTGCACGGCATCCAAGTCCGGCCGGCACCAGGACGAGGGACCTCCATTGCGAAAAAATGCGCCGCCCAGACAGACTGGGCGGCGCGGAAGAATGCTACAGAACGAGTTCGCGAATCAACGCAAGCTTCTCTTGCTCGTCGCGCTGAAGGATGCCCTCCAGTGCGAACTTTGTCGTCAATGTATCGACGAGAGAGTAAAACTCCTCATCGATTCGCAGCTTGAAGGAAGCGGGATTTGCGAACAGGTGCTTCCATTTGCCATCAGACATGCGAGCCAGGAACTTCGATGTGAGGTATACGGGTCCTTTAAGTTTCAGGACCATCGTCTCCTTCTCGTCGAGCAACCGCACCATGTGTCCTTCGTGATGACAAGCGGCGTTGAGCTTCAGCAGCTCTCCGAACGTCGTCTCGAAGTGCTCCGGACGGCGGAAGCCCAGCTCTGCGGCCAGGTCGTCCAGCTCACCTTCTGTCAGCAGCGGCGACCCCTGTCGGATTTCGCGCGCGCCGATGAGGTGCAAGCCGTGGTCTTCCTTCCCGTAAGGAACAATGTGGGGGTCGCTTTCGTGCAACACTTCGAACATCAGCGTCAAAGGACGCTTGCTGAACAGCTTCAGCATCTTCCCTCGAACCGGGCCGGTAATGAAGTCCTTGATGTAGCCTACGAAATCGCTTTCGAAGCTACCGGTCGTGTGCACCAGCAGGTCGGACCGCATCACAGGGTGGGGGCTCACGACTCCGAGGAATCCGTTGAGCTTCACCACCGCGCGTACCGGTGTCTCGGGCGCCAGGTCGAGACCCGTCCCCTCCTCCTTGTAGTTGAATACCTTGTCGAACGGAAGCGAGACGATGTTGCCAGCCACGTCGTAGACATGGCCGCGCGCTCGCAGAAGTGCACTGTTCGTACCCCACAGGTGCTCGTAGAACACCGACTTGGCGTACTTGAAGAGGCGCAAGCCGTAGCGGGTGTCGGTCGACACTGTTGCCAGCTTTTTTGTCACCAGTTCCTGCAGCCCCAGGTAGGCTGCGACCCGCGCAGCTTGCACCGCGTTGAAGTCGTACGTCGTGGGCAGAGGCACCACCGAACTCTTGCCCTTCAGGTAGTCGTCCAGCCGCATTGCGAGCAACGAGCCGTTCTGGAACGCATGTGCATCCAGGCTCACCACCTGCACCTGCCAGCTCGTACCCGGGATGTGCCCGCGGATGTAGTACTGGCGTTTGGTTGGCGGCACCAGCTCGGCAGAGCAGAAGTCGTACGTGTCGAGGTAGCGCTGCATGGCCGCGTCTGAGTCGAACCGGCCCCAGTTCGATGCGCCGTGAAGCACTTCGTCGCGCGGGGTTCGTATCAGATTGAACGCCTTGGCGTCAGCATGGGCGAACACCACCCGCTGGGTGTCGTTCTCGTACATTGCGAAGTGCGGCAATGAGCGCAGGAAGGAGATGATGCGCTCACCCTCATCCTCAGGCAGACGCAGCAGCTCCATGCCGGTCTGGGCATTGCTGAAGGAGCGCCAGAAGTCCAGCTTCTCCTGCTTGGCCGTGTCCCAGAACGCGACGAGCTTTGCGTCATGGTTACCCATGACCACCTTTGCCAGCCCAGCCGCGCACATACGCATCACGAAACGCAGAGTCTCGATGCTCTCCGGACCCCGGTCGACCAGGTCGCCCAGGAAAAGGAGCCGGCGCCCGTCGCGATGGCGATGGAGTCCGTCTGGGCACTCCTCGTACCCCAGCTTCTCGAGCAGGGCACGCAGTTCGCGCAGCAGGCCATGAATGTCGCCGACAATGTCCCAGTTTTCGCCCTCCAGCTGAAGAGGCGCCACCACGCGGACTACCGCGTCGGACGTCACGACTTCGTGAGGAAAGCGAGAGGTGCGCTGATAGCCGCCAAGCACGTACGCGGGGGCCTTGCCCTGCGCTGGCACCGTGACACCTTCGAGGAACTCTTGGATGGCGCGCTCAGGCACACGAGCGCTTCGGCTCGCGTTCTGGGCGAGCACCCGCTCCATCGGAGTATCGACGATGATGACCTTGAACGGCACGCCGGCTTGCTGGGCCATCTTGGCGAAGCGAGCGCGGTCGAAGCTTCCGGGGATTTCGTCCGCCACGAGCGTGGCGTCGACGATGGTCGTGAGCCCCTGCTTCAGGCGCTCCTCAACCACCTTTTCGATGGTCTGCCACACAAGGAGGCTTACCGATTGAAGCGGCTCGGAAATCACGTGGCCATCGGCCGCGATGAAGACCGATTCACCACCGAACGCGCGACGCAGAGCGTCACTCGACTGCACGATGCCGTGCGGCAAACGACTGTTTTGCAACAGGTGCGATTTTCCTGCCCCGGGCAGCCCGGACAGAACGGCCAGGCTACCTGCGGGAATGTTGATGACTTGCATTTGTTGCTCCTTGAGAAATATGTCCTGCAAGGTGTAGGGACGCGGCACCGGCGCCCTCAAGGCGACTCATCTAAAACGCAACTTTGCTGGACTTTAAAACGCTTGGGAGCTATAATGCTTCTCTGCCCGAAGGCCCTGCCTACTGGGTCCCTCCTCCATTTTTCCTACCGTACGCACCCCCCATGAACGAAGCCAAGCAAAAAGCCCTCGCCGCCGCCCTCCAACACATCGAAAAGCAGTTCGGCAAGGGGAGCATCATGAAGTTCTCCGACGACGCACCGCCGGTGGCTATTGAGGTGGTGTCGACGGGCTCGTTGGGTGTGGACATCGCGCTTGGCATCGGCGGCCTGCCCCGCGGCCGCGTGGTTGAGATTTATGGTCCGGAAAGCTCGGGCAAGACCACCCTCACCCTGCAGACCATCGCCGAAGGCCAGCTACAGGGCCTGCAGTGCGCTTTCGTGGACGCAGAACACGCGCTGGACGTGCAGTACGCCCAAAAGCTCGGCGTCAACCTCTCTGACCTGCTCATCAGCCAGCCGGACACCGGCGAACAAGCCCTGGAAATCGTTGACTCCCTGGTCCGCTCCGGCGCAGTCGACATCATCGTCGTCGACTCGGTAGCCGCGCTGACGCCCAAGGCTGAAATCGAGGGCGAGATGGGTGACTCCCTGCCCGGTCTGCAAGCCCGCCTGATGAGCCAGGCGCTGCGGAAGCTGACCGCTGTGGTCAAACAAAACAACTGCCTCGTCATCTTTATAAATCAACTCCGTATGAAGATAGGCGTCATGTTCGGCTCGCCCGAGACGACCACCGGTGGCAATGCACTGAAGTTCTACGCCTCGGTGCGCCTGGACATCCGCCGCATCGGCACCATCAAGAAGGGTGACGAGGCCATCGGCAACGAGACGAAGGTCAAGGTCGTGAAGAACAAGGTCTCGCCCCCGTTCAAGACTGCAGAGTTCGACATCCTCTTCGGGCAGGGCGTGCGACGGGCCGGTGAGGTGCTCGACCTGGCCGTGACCCACAAGCTGGCGGAGAAGTCGGGCGCATGGTACAGCTACAAGGGCGAGAAGATTGGCCAAGGCCGTGACAACACTTGCGACTTCCTGCGCGACAACCCCACCCTGCTGGCAGAAATCGAAGGCAAGGTGCGCGCCCTGGTGATGCCGAAGCCGGGCGCCGTGTCTGCGAACGACGAGGCCACCAGCGCGCTCGATGCCTGACCGACTCGCCGGGCATCAGCAAGGGGGCTTCGGCCCCTTTTTATTGACCGCCGCGCCGCAACCCCGTGTTGCACAAAGGCGGAAAGCAACACAGCATCCAACCGCGGAGGACCCCTTCGCTTGCCTAGCGCTGGCTGGACTATTCGCCGATGAGATTGGCTTTTGCTCTATCTTTTTCTCTGGCCACGCTGTAGAGGTCCCGCACCCTTTTCCATTCCTCTTCAGCCGCGTCGCCGTAGTCGAGCGACTCATAAAGTCTCGCCACCTTGCTGCGCAACGTGGCTGCCTCCACCAAAGACGCGGTGCTGTCGTCTCGCCACTCAACGCTTCGGGCGGCTACCCGGTACGCACGCGCCGCTCGATAGGCTTCACCCGCACTCTCGAAGTAGTCGCCGGCCTTCAGCGCGTATTCAATAGACCGCTCGTCGTCTCTGACCGGTGAACCCGGCACGCACAGCACTTCCGCCGCCGCAACCCAAGCGTTTGCCAGACCTACCGTATCGTTGAGTCGCCGGAGCAGCTCCATAGCCTCTTCAAGCTTGCCAAGACGCAACTCCTCTGATGACTCTGCGTCGAACGCCAACAGCTCGGCTGCCCGGGCCTTGAGCTGCTCTCGGCTTGACCGCTTGAGTTCTTCAGCGTGCTCGGCTCGGCGCTTCCACCAGGGCACAAACCACCTGCGGGCCGCGATGGCGACTACAACTACGGCGACAACTGCCTCCACTCCCTGCGCAGGCCCGCTCCAGTCTTCTAAGAAATGTCGGACGTCGTCAATGCCCATACAGACCCCCTCGGGTGGGATTGTGCGCCGTCAGCGGCAGGCAGAAAAGCGGTTACACAGCAGGCGCTCCAACAACCGCTTCGACGCGCGTGCTTGGTCCGCAGTCAGCGGCAGGACTGCGGGAACCCGCGAAGCAGTTGCTTCAGCTGGTGGGTGTCGAACACCACGGTCTGCTTCCCAAGGTCCCGGAAGGAAAGCGTCAATGAAACGCTCGGCTTGCTGGCAAGGTAGCGCGTGAACTCGACCGGATTCGGCGGGAAGATGTTCAGGCCGCTCCCCTTCTGCCATTCGGCGGCCTTGCCGTCGACTTCCACCGGAGTCGTCTTGACACCAGTCGTAGCCATACGCGAGTCGATGCGGGCATCGGGTGCGCCGGCGTTGCAGAGCAAGCCGAACGAGGGAACGTCGTACGAGGTTCCGTTGACGACCATGTCGCCCGTTGCTCGGCGTGTAGCCTCCAACACGGGGCCTTGCTGGCGAATTGTCCAGCCATCGAGCTGCTCTTCCTTGAGCTGCTCCGGGAGCGGACCCTCTACGATGCCGCCCCCGCTCTTGAGGAACGCCAGCTCCTCCGGAACTTTATCCTGAATGCTGACGAAGGCCATCAAGCCGAAGGCCAGCGCGACGAAAATCCAGAGTATTGCGTTCATTCGCCGGTTTTCTTGCGGGCAAGCGCCAGCAGTTGCTCGCCCGACAGGGGCGGCAGGGTGATGGGGCCGTAACCTGTCTGCATGGTGGCAGTGGAGATGGCGGCGCGGATGTTTCCGATGAGCAGGCCTGGAATCTGCCGCTCGAGCATGGCAGCGAGCTCTTCGTCGGTGAGGTTTGCGTGCGCAACGATGGCTTCCAGGGCGGCGCCGGCCTCGAAGCAAAGAACGCCTTCTTCATTGGTGGCCTCGACAGTCACCGACAACTCCACGCGATGGTGACCCGGGTGCTCCAGCGCCTCCGAGGTGAGCTCGACACTGACGGCGTTGCTCACCTGGCTCTTGTTCTCATAGGGGCGAACGTGCGCGGTCGCATACAGCGCCTGTACGTACTGAGCAACGATGTTGCAGGTCTTGTCTTGCACGGTGAGTCCTTCTGGTTCGATTGAGGTCGCTCGAACCTTTAGCCTCCGGGTTTAGCCGTTGTGCACTTCGGCGGCATCCTGCGCTTTGAGCTCACGAATGGACGCGTGGCTGGCGTTGCGAGCAATGCGTAGGAGCATCCCGGCGACCTCCTCCCCCTTGTTCGACAGGGCGAAGAAGCTCTCCTTGCCATGACGGTCGGTACCCCAGTCGGCCAGGCCGTGGGCGGAAAGGCGCATCGCGAGGTCCGGCTGGGTTTTCAGCTCCTTCAGGACCTGTCGTTTCAGCAGGCCGAACTCGCCTGCGTCCAACAGGACGAGCATGAAGCGCTTCTCGTCGTCAGTCATCCAGTCCAGCTCATGCGGAACCTTGGTCTGGCGAAGGATGCCAAGGTTGTCGAGCTCTACGTTTTCCATGGGGCAGCGCCTCAATTTCAGTGTGGTGTGTGTTCTTTTTAGCCTTTGAGTTTTAAACGCGCCGCCGTTTAAAGATTTAAACGCCGGACTTATACGCTCCACATGGATACGAGCTCATCATCAATGAACGACACGGCCCCCGCACCCGCGAAACGAACTGGCTTCGGTGAATACCTGATTCAGAAAGGGTACATCACGCAGCAGGTGCTGCACGCCGCCAAGGCAGAACAAGCCATCACACAGGAGCGACTCGGCCTCATCCTTTGCCGAGGTGGCTTCATCTCCAGAGCCACCCTTCTAGAGACCATTCTCGCCACCAACCCCGACATGATTCACGGGGAGTCGCTGTTCACCGCCCGCATCCCGGCCGAAGTGCTCATGGGCACCCGAACGATGGTCGTCGCGGAAGCTGGCGGCAAGCTCTACCTGGCGACGCTTGAGTCCGAACGCCAGGCTGCTGCCGAAATCAAGCCCTACTACCCCGAAGCCGAGCTCGTTTTCGTTGCGGCCGACTTCGAGAAGGTCGACTCCTACCTCGAGCAGGTGCGCGCCATGGAGCAGGACGACGACTCTCTTGTTGACAAGATTCTGCGGCGCGCCTTCGCTGACGGCGTCTCCGACTTGCACATCGTGCCGCGGTATGACTCCTACACCATCTTCAGCCGGTACCTCGGTCGCCGGGCGCACACCCACGAGGGCACGCTCGACGAGTACAACACCCTCTCTGCGCGAATCAAGGACCTTTCCCGCATGGACTTGGCCGAGCGGCGCGTCCCGCAGGATGGGGGCTTTCAGATGGAATACAACGGGAAGCTGGTCGACCTCCGGGTCTCGGCAATCCCGACCGGCAACAGCGAGTACATCGTCATCCGGTTGCTGGACCCTGACCGCGTGCAGCCTTCGCTGGACGGCCTGGGTGTCACCCGCATTTCGGAATGGCGCAAGGGCGTGTCCCGCCCGGACGGCCTGTGCCTCATCGCCGGCCCCACGGGCTCGGGCAAGACCTCGACACTGAACGCCTCCATCCGCGAGATGGACCGTTTTGGCAGCTCCATCTTCACCATGGAAGACCCTGTCGAGTACCGTATCCCGTACGTTGGCCAGGTCAACAAGAACGAAACCCTCGGCCTGGACTTCTCGCGCGGTATCCGCGCCTTCATGCGGTCTGACCCGGACGTCATCGTGGTAGGTGAAATCCGGGACGCGGAAACCGCCCGGAATGCCATCAAGGCCGGCGAAACGGGCCACCTGGTGCTGGGCACCCTGCACACGGGCTCCATCTTCGGCGTGGTCGCGCGTCTACGGGACCTGGAGGTGCCTCAGCACGAACTGCTGTACCTGCTGCGCTCCATCCTTGTGCAGCGCCTCATTCGGACTACCTGCGTGCACTGCAAGGGCGACGGGTGCCCTGCCTGCTACCACAGTGGGTATGGCGGCCGGACCGTGATTTCTGAGAGTGCCTACTTCTCGACTGAAGAAGACGTGAAGAAGCTGCTCGCCGGCGAGCGCTCATGGCCGACGATGCTCGAAGATGCCATCCTGAAGTGCCAGCAAGGCATCACGACCCGCAAGGAAGTAATCCGCGTTTTCGGTGAAGAAGCGCTGATGCTCTTCGAGAAGCTGGACAAGGGAGAAGCATAAATGCCAGTCTTCGAAGGGCGCGTAAAGCTCAAGAACAACTCAGTCAAACGGGTTGAGCTCCAGGCCCGTACGGCCGAGGAGGCGCGGCACCATCTGGGCAAGATGGGTCGCATTGTCACGGTCAAGAAGAAGGTCGGCATGGACCTCGGCCGCGGCCTCACGGTCGCTGACCGCCAAATCTTCTTTAGCCGCCTGGCAGCCATGCTGAGTTCGCGCGTGGGTACCTCCGCAGCGCTGGCCCTGCTTCGCGATACGTTCAAGGGCCGCATTCAGGAGGTCTCTGCCCGCCTGCTTGCCCAGGTGGAAGCCGGCAAGGACCTCTCGGACGCCATGGAAGCTGTCGGCGCACCAGATTTCCCAGAAGCTACTGTGGCGCTCATCAAGGCTGGCGCTCGCTCAGGCGAGACCTGGCGCGCGCTGCGCGACGCTGCCGAGTTTGAGCGCGAGCTCGTGAAGGTCAAGAAGGGTGCGGCCAAGGGCCTGGCGACCGGCATCTTCTCATTCGTCTTCGCGGGCGTCATCACGGTCGTGAGTACGCTCTACGTCGGGCCAAAAATCATGGGGTCCGACCTAATCAAGGCCGCGGGTGATTCCGTGAACATCGACTTCATCAACACCACGGCCTTTGTGGTCGGCTGCATCATGGCCGTGCTGATGGTCATAGGATTGTTCTTCTTTCTGCTTGCAGCCGTGGGCCGGCAAATCAGTCCCGTCCACGCAGACCGCTTCATCCTTAAGATTCCGTACTACAAGGACCTTATCCTTGCCAAGAACAACTTCATAGTTCTGTACGGGCTGAGCTTGCTCGTGAAGTCCGGGGTACGCACCGAAGAAGCGCTGCGCCTCTCTGCTGTAGGTGCTCCTAAGGGCGCTTTGCGCACCGACCTGATGAACGCGACTACCGCGGTAAAAACGGGGCGCAGTTGGCCCCAGGTGATGACCACATTTCATCCGACCGACAAGGCATCCCTAATGAGCGCATCGGACCGAGAACAAGTGGCCGGAACACTGGGCACGCTAGCAAATCAGTATCGTGAGCTATACGCACAGCGGCTAGCGTCGTTCGTGCCAATGCTGAACCTCATCGCTGCCCTCTTCATGTGTATTGCCGGAGGCATTCTGTTCGGCCAAGCAATCCTTCCAATGCTTATGGCCTCCGGCGGAGTATTCGGCTAAACGCGTTCCTATACGTGCAAGCAGCATCAACCCTCAAGCAACACAAGCAACCGAACCAGGTTTGGAGTCTTCAATATGTTCTCGCTCATCGTCACAATCCTAGCCATTGCTCTAGTGGCAGTGCTTGCCGTTGCCACCCTCCTCTATCTGAAGGATGCGGGCAAAGGTAGCTCGGCAGCCGCCCAAAGTGCGCGGTACCTTCAAGAGGGCAGCCAATTGGTCGGCGCACTCGAACTCTACAAGCTTCACAACGATGGCCAGATGCCCACCGGCGATGAGCAGCAAATCAAGGACACACTGCTTCAAGACGGCAAGTACCTGAAGGCATGGCCGCAGGAGTCGTGGAGGTTCTCGACCGACTACGCCTTCCGTGCCGAGGTGTCCAGCGAAGCTTGCGCAGCCGTCAACAAAAAGCTCGGGATTGAAGGCGTCCCGCAGTGCAGCGATACGGCCTATGAGGCCAAGTCTGTCTGCTGTGCTATCGACTGAAGCGCAGTCCCATCAAAGCTTACCGCGGAATGGAGAAGGCTGGCCATCTCGCCTGGCTCATTACCAGGAGACCGTAGGTTCGAATCCTACTTCCGCTACCAACTGCAAAGCGGCACGCATCGCGTGCCGCTTTCTCTTTGCGCTCGTGCCGCTGTCGCAAGGCTTGAAACACCCCTTTGCATGGCAACGTCGGGGGGGCATAAGCCAGAGGCCTTCTGAGTTGTATTGTTCTTCCTCAACGCTGGGCTTGGCCGCGAACTGCGGCGACCGGCGCGCTACCGGGCCGGTAAACGACCCGCGCGACCAGCACTATGGACATGCATAGGAGAATGCGGCCTAGCTGGCCTGCTAGTGACCGACGAGAGTCTGCAGGGTTCCCGGGACGTCAGGTGGTGTGTCAGGAGGACGCAAACGAGAAAGCGGCCCAAGGGGCCGCTTCTGTGCGCTGTACGTGTGCGGGGCATGCCCCGCATGCGATTACAGCTTGTAGGTGATGGTGTACACCGGAGTTGCAGCGCCGTCGCCCTTGCAGAAGAAGGCCTTGGCTGCTTCTTCGGCTGCGTCGGCCGGGCCGGCTTCCGGCAGGCCTGCCTTCACGTTGATGGCGTCGCACACCTTCTTGCTGGGCACGACCGAGGTTGCGAGAGTCATGTCGGCCGACGCCCAGGTGCCGGGGACTTGCGCCAGGTATGCCGGTGCTAGGTCGTCGATGGTGGCCGGGGCAGCCACGAGCGTGCCGGCTTCGACGTCGGTCTTGGCCAGTTGCGAAGCGCCATTCAGCTGCTGGCCTTCGTTGATGAACTGCGAGGCCTTGGCTTCAGCGGCACCCTTGTTAAAGGCGGTACCGCCGTAGTAGATGGTGGCGAGAGCCAGAGCAGCGACCAGAGCGATGGAGATGATGGTGATGATGAGGGAGAACATGGTGTCGAATCCTTGATGGAGTGGAAAATTCACCAGCCGGTCGGTTGACGCACATGCGTCACTCGCAGCCTGCTGATACTCCGTATAGAAAGTCGACTAAGAAACGAATATCAGTTTTTATATGGTTGAGGCCTATTTGCGTACAGCCCCAATCGGATTGAAAAGGCCCGCTAGTGCGGGCCGTTGTCTTAAGATTTGGGCAACGCCTTTGGAGGCATCAACTTCGACCCGGAGGCCGCGGGTCCCGGGTTCGCGGCCGCTGCAGCCGCGTCAGGCTTCGCCTTTGCCGCTTCTCTCATGGCCTGCGGACGGGCCACGGTCAAGCTCATCCCAGGGCGCGCACAGGCCTCTCCCATGCAGAACGACTTCATCTCGAGCTTGCACACGGTGGCTGCCAGCGTGGCGCGCTCCAACTGCTCCTTCGGGGCGTCGGAGAGTTCTTCGAAGATGATGATGTCATCGCCTTTCATGGCGACATCCCTGTAGCCCAGGCTGCGTAGAGTGCCCGCGCACGACTGTAGGTCGACGACTGCTCCGCTATAGGTCGGCGCGGGGCGTGCCTGGCTCGGGGTCACCGCAAAATAGGAGGTCAGCGCCCATGCGAACACGCCGATGGCGATGAACGTCGAGCCAGCCGCGGTGTTGAACTTGCGTTTTTGTTCTGGAGACATGTATCGGTCCTTATTGCCCGGCGGGAGTCGTAGGGGGAGCGGGAGGCGGCGTAAGGTCTGGAGCTGGCGGCGCCACCTGCGGCGGGGGCGGCGCACCGACGGGCGCAGCCTGCGTCATCCGGGCGTCCCGAATATCAAGCGCCTTCCATCGCTTGTCGGCGTACTCCACCTTTGCAACGTACGAGTTCGGCTGCAAGGACTGCAGGCGCGGCCAGCGCGAGATTGGCAGGTCGTCATAGTTCACGCGGCTCACGGCGGAGGCTACCGGTGCGTCGTACGGCTGGTATCGCGTCACCATGGAGCCCACCAGGGCAAAGAAGCCGGTCACGAAGAACACGGCGCCCAGCACCAGAAAACGAGTTCGCTGGTTCAGGGCAGGCGACATGCGCTCGCGCGGCGCCAGCCAGGCGGTCGGTTCCTTCGTGGACGATTCCGGCAGAAGAATGGCCGACAGTCCCGTGGCCTGGCGCTCCACTTCGACGAGGCGCGTGCCCGTGCGGATGGTCACCTTCGCCGGCTCGTCCGCGCGATAGGGGCCGAGGCTGTCGAAGTACTTGATGATTTGCGGCAGGTAGGCGACGCCGTCGCCGCCTTCGTGCACTTCGTAGGCGTAGCCGTCCCCGAGCTTGAAGGCGTCGTAGAAAGCCATGGCCGGCTGGTCGAAGTGCTTTTCCGCCACGCCGAGCGCGTACTCGCGGGCGTCACGCTCGCGGACCTCCGGCAGGTAGCCGATGAGGATTCGAATGGGAGCCGAGCGCAGCACGGTCGTTGGCTCGCCCGGGGACGCGGCGGTCGGGTCTTCGCTCACGGCGGACTTCATGCGGCTGCCGAAGAAGCGCTTCCTCGGCTTCATGACCGGCAGCGCGTCTGCGGCCTGGGCGGTCGCCTCCTCTGCGATGGGCTCCAGGGCCTGGCTCACCGGCTGCTCTCCCGTGGGGAGGAAGTCGCTCTCGCGCCACTCCTCATCGAACGAAGGCTCCGAAGGTTGCTTCGGGGCGGGGGATTCTTGGAGGTTGTTCATCTGCGTCCTTACTCCGCCTTGCCCGCGTTCAGGCGGCCGCCGGCCTTGCGCTTCTCGGCGGCGGTCGGGTTGGCCTTGCCGGGCGCGAGCTCGAGGTAGTCCTCCATGCCAGGCTCCGACTCCTCGACGAGCTGGCCGATGCGAACCACGCTCGAGCGCACGACGATGAACATGCTCTGGCGGTCCAGCTTCAGGGTCTGCGATTCAGCCTTGGTGCCCTGCAGGAACAGGGGTGAGCCGAAGCTGTTCGAAATAGAGTCGTAGGCCAGGCCGCCGACGACCACGGTCTGGCCGGGGCGCATGCGCAGGATATCGTTGAAGCTGCGTTCCGCCGTCGTCGGCTGGGTCAGCTTGCCGAGCTGGTTGCCCGCGGACAGCTCGTTGAAGGCAATCACGGCCTTGATGGCAAGCTTCATGTCCACCGTCACCGTGTTGGCAGCCGAGTCATAGGTCGGCGTCATTTCGACGGTGATGCCGTCGTCAGCCTTCTCCGTCTGCGTCGAGCCCAGCGCGGTGTTGTTGTTCGCGCCGGTCGATTGCGTCACGCCGATTTCCTTCACGTAGGGAATCTGGGTGAGCGACTTGAACTCGACCTTGTTGCCGGCCACCGTCTTCAGCAGGACGTTCTGCTTGGTCTCGGCGTTGCCGTACGTTTGCAGGAAGTTGAACATCCCGGAGAAGTTGAAGCGCTGCGTGAAGATGAGGCCTTGCAGAGCGCCGCCAGCGAAGCCTGCCTGGGACACTGCGCCTGCGATGCTGCCCACAGCGTTGGCTGCATCGGCGACGGCGTTGCCGGTCGTGCCCGTCGTGCCCGTCGTGCCGGTCGCTCCGGTCGTGCCGTTGGTCCCGGTTGTGCCGGTTTGTCCGTTGATGCCGGTGCCGGTCGTGGGCTGGTTCAGGTTGAGCGCTTTCTGCCAGGCCTGGATATCCTGGACGTTGCCGCCAGTCAGTGCCGCCAGCTGGAGCTTCTCCCAGTCCACGCCCTGCTTGGCGTTCTGGTTCAGGGTCACGTTCACCACCGCCACCTGCAGCGTCACGAAGGCCGAGTTGTCCGTCATGCGGCCGAGGTAGTGGCGAACCTTGCGGTACTGCGAAGGGGTGACGTCCAGCGAGGCCATGCCGGCTTGCCACGTAACCGCACGCTCCTTGATGCCAATGGCGTCCAGGCCTTTGACCAGCACCTCACCGAAGGTGTTGTCCTGGGGGACGCTCACGGCGATGCGCTCGGTGCTCGAGACAAGGACGGCGCCTTCGTTCCAGGTGAACCAGACATCCGTTGCGCGACCGATGGCGCTCAGCAGCTGGCCGAGGGTGCCGTTGAAGCGCGGCATGTAGAAGCTCTTGCCGGCGGCCTGTTCATCCGAAATCAGAATGGGAACGCCCATCTCGCCCAGCACGGCGACCACGTCCTTGACGGTTGCACCCGGCTCGAGGCTCAGCTGCACCTTGCGGTTCTTGACTTCAGGCGGGAGGGAGAACGGCGTCATGATGACGATGGACGCCTTCCCCTCCTTCACCACCGGTGCCGCGTCCCAGCCCTCCGAGATGGACATGGCCTGCTCCGCCTTCAGCGAGGTATTCGGAAGGTCCTCAGGAAAATCCTTGGGGGTGATGGTGGAGCAGCCCGCCAGCATGACGGCTGCGGCCACGGCGACGAGTCGCAGGGTCTTGTTCATTTTCAAGGGTTCCTTATTTCTTCGGGGCAGGCTTGCCGACGCTGGACGGCAGGTCGCGCGGAGTGGGCGCCGCGGGCATCGGAACCGGAGCCCCGACGGTCGCGGCGGGAGCGCCAACCTGCGCGGCCGGGTTGGAGACTCTGCGGATGAGTTCCTTGTCAGCGGCCTTCTCGAACACGTACGTGTTGGTGCCGCGGTAGATGCGCAGGCCGTTTACCGTGCCGACTCGACTTGCGTCCACTTCTTCTTCAATGGTGGGTTTGGAAAGCACGATGGGCATTGCCGGCGCAGCCGGTACGGGTGCCTGAACGACGCCCGGCGTGGCCAGCGGCATTCCCGGTTGCGACTGCTCCACCACGGGGGCCGGCTGCGCGGGCTCCACGGGGCGCGCGAAGGGATTTGGTGCGGACTGTGCGAGCGCAACGCCGGAGGCGGTGGCCAGCAGCGCCGCGACGGCAAGGTGAAGTTTTTTCATCGGTAGAGAGGGGCGAGGTTCATAGTTCTAGGCACAGGCGTTTAAACCTCGGCCGGCGGCGCAGGCGGCTTTTCTCTCGGCGTAGCTGGCTTGAGCACGCTGCCCAGCAGGTCCCCCTTCGAGATGGCGGTCCCTGCGACGGTCGCGGCGTTTGTAGAAGCCGATGGCGTGAAGAGCGTCCCGGAGATGGCAACGTCGTACATGCTGTCCTCCTTCGGGAGCTGCGTCATGTACTCCTCAGGCACGTCGATGATGATGACGCCCTTGAACTCCAGCTTGCCTGCCTTGACGTTCCACAGCGCCTCCTTGACCTCAAGCTTCGTACTCTCGTGCTTGCGCACGAGCCAACCCTTTTCGTCCAGGGCCTTCAAGAGTGCCAGGGTGAATGGCTGGAGGCGGCTGCGCTCCTTCGGATTGGGGGCAAGTGCGCCGCGCACTTCCTGTGGCAGCTTCGCGAGCACGGTGTCGCGCAGCTTGATTTCAAGCATGTAGACGCGGTTCTTCACTTTCCAGGCGACGGCCTGCACGCCCTTGGGCAAGCCGCGGCTCTGGAACGAGAGTTGCGGAAGCGCCTGGAGGAAGCCCTCCAGGATGAGGTCCGGCAACTCGAGCTTCTCCAGGGTCTGGGTCTTCTGCTCGGTCAGGGCTTCAGCCTGGGCGCCATCGGCTGCATCCAGGATTTCGCGCGCTTGCCGGTAGATGGCAGGGTCGCCGTTGACATCAGGAATCTGGCGCGGGCGGCTGTGGAACTTGACGGCCATCATCACCGCATTGCGGTCAGCTTCCGGCAGGGCCCACCACGAGGTCAGCGTACCGAGGATGCGGGAGGCCTCGCGGTCATGGTCCTTGATGGCCGTCCAGGTATCGCCACGCTTCACGTACGCCTCAATTTTCCCGAGCTCGTGGGCTGCTGCGACCACTGCCGACAGGCCAGGGTACCGGCGATGGGTCAAGGCCTTGGAGGCAAGGTTGAGGGCGTGCTCGAGAAGGCTGACCCTCACGCCTTCTCCGGGGTATGCGTCAGGGTGCGCCGAAAGCGTCCCGAGGACGTCGCCGAGCAGCACACGCTCTTTTTCCGTCATGCGCGACAGCGCCGAGTCGTCGTCGGCGCCCAAGTCCAATTCATCGCGCGGCCAGGTCTTGGGCAGCGGGAGCTCGCCGCGGGTGATAGTGACCTCGCGGAAGGAGCCCGAACCCGCTTCCCGCTCTGCCCGTTCCTTGCTCTGGCGCGCCGCCTGCGTCCATACCAGGCCCAGGCCAACAGCTCCGAACATGGCAGACCCCAACAGGATGGGAGCGGTCCAGTATGCGAGCACCGAGATTTGCACCCGCCAGGCCCCCATGATGGAGATTTCCGCCGGGACCTTCAGGTTGATGAAGGGCAGGAGCTTCTGCAGGGCGACCAAGGCCTTGTAGTTCGTCTCTGGCGAGGCCAGGGTCCACCAGACGGTGGAGAAGAGGAACCAGAACAGCAGGACGACGATGAAACTTTTAAGGAGCTTGGGGCGCATAGGTGGTGTCGGGGCTTAAAGGCGGCATCACCGTATAGCTGAATCGTTTATGTGCAGCGGTGCCTACACGTCCGAGCGATACCACTAGCCGCTTGACTGATACTGACAGTGCTCGTATAATTCGTAACACTGACAGAATTCGACTGTCACTCGTTTTAGGCCCAACCCCAACCGCCGAAGGAATCACATGACTGCAGCAGCCACCACCAAGCAACAGCCGAAAACCACGTACTTCTACAAACTGTTCCGCGTCAAGCGCAGCGACGGCCGCGTGACCACGGTTTCCCTGAACCCCCTCCTGGTCACCCAGGCCTGCCGTGCGGTTCCTGGTGGTTTGCCTTCCGTGAACAAGCTGGTGCGCGAGGCTGCCGCCCGCTTCGAAACCGGCATGTACAAGAACTGCTCCGGGTACGTGAGCAAGCAGTTGACCGCTGCTGTCGAAGTGGCGCTGGTCGAACGCCGCTCCAATCGAGTCGCCAACGATGCCATGAACGCCGTGGCCGCCTGAGCTCTAGCTCCCGCCTCGAACGCCGCCCTCGGGCGGCGTTTTGCATTTCCAGGACGCAAAAAAGCACCCGGACGTCAATCCGGGCGCTTAAGCAGGGTCAGCGGGGGTTGCGCTGCCGTCGATAGGTCTCGAAGACCAGGTTCAAGCTGCCGTCCTTGACCGCGACTTGAGCATCGAGCTGAAACACACTCGCGTCTATAGGAGGGCCGAATGCATCGGCATCTATAACGTTTGTGTCGACTTGTGTGACGTAAAGCGTATCCGCAACCCGAATCGCTCGCTCGTACAACGCCTGGCCACCGATGACGAAGACCTTGGCGGGGCGGGAGGTACCCGCCAGCGCAAGCGCGTCTTCGAGGCTGCTGCAGGCGAAGCCGCCTTCGTGCTGGAGCGGTTTGCTGGTGACCACGATGTTCAGCCGGCCTGGCAAGGGGTGCATCGGCAGCGACTCCCACGTCTTGCGCCCCATGATGACCGGGTATCCGCCGGTCAGGTCCTTGAAGTGCTTGAGGTCGGCCGGCGCGCGCCACGGCAGCGTGCCGGCTTTACCGATGGCTCGACTTCGGGCTTGCGCCCAGATGAGGCAGAGTTCCATGATTCCTTCGAGTGTCTGACGGGCTTTGGGTGCCCCGTGTAGGAATCAGCGACGCCGCACTCATAAGACAACGCCCGTTAGGGTTTGCGCAACGGGCGAGAGCAGTGTCGGCGAGCGATGTACGAGCGCTTACTGGAGGGCGACCGACGGCATGGTCTTGTTGGCGTTCGTCGTGTTCATCAAGCCGGCCGGCAGCGGGGGCGGCGGCAGCGTCGCGGCCTTGTTGGCCGGAATGGACGGCGGCAGCGCGGTCACGTTGGACCCGGGATTGAAGGAAGCACCGCCCACCGGCATGCCCGCACCCAGTAGCACGGGGTCCTTCTTGGCGTCGGACACCACGAAGCGGCCGATGGTCTGGTCGTGAACCTTGAGCGTGCGGCCGCCGACGTTGGCGCTCTGCGTGTTGATGACCTTCACCGGGCCTGCGGGGCTCATCTCGCCGTCAGCGATGGTAGCCACGTTCCCGCGGATGTCGAGCACGACCGAGTTCTTGCCACCGACCGAGATGACCGACAGCAAGGTTGCCGGAGGAATCGCCGCGGCCTGGGCGGCTTGAATCTCCGCTGCGCGACGCGCAGCAGCTTCGGCCTCTGCCTTTTCCTTGGCGAGCGCCTTTGCCGACTTCTTGACCGGCTTTGGCTCGCCAGATTGCTCCTGTGCCGAAGGCTTGGGCTGCGGCTTCATGGACTGCTCGACATCCCGCAGCTGGAGTTCTTCCTTTTTGGTCTGCGTCAATGCCTGAGCGGCTTCCACACCCTTGCGAATCGGGACGTTTTTGATTTCTGCTTCCGTGCTCGTCTGCTTCAACCGCTCTTCCAGCAGCTGGGAGCGGTAGCGCGCTACCTCGAGCTCACGCTGCAGCTGCTCGGTCGACAGCGGCTTGCCGTTGAACGGATTGACGAAGCTGCCAGCTTGGTCCGAGGAGGTGCCCGGCAATGCCACGGGGGCTTGCGAAGGCACTGCACCCAACGTGGCCACCGCGCCCGCGGTCAACGAGGACAGGGTCGGGGCTGCTGGCGCCACCGCAACTGCCGAAGCAGGGGTTGCAGCGGGCGCCGCGATGGCGGCGGGCGCATCGGGGGCCTTCGCAGGCGCCTGAGCGAACGCTACCGAGGACAAGCCAGCCAGGGCCAGGGCGAGGATGAGAGGTTTGGTCATGAGATTTTCCGTTTGCTCGCAGCTATAGCGAATGGGTTTAGTAATTGCCGACTGCCACGCGGGTCACGTAGAGGTCTACGCCAGCCGGCGCAGGGACCCGGGCCGCCAGGATTGCCGTGTAAGGCAAGATGCCCGTACCTGTCGTGGCGGGTGAGCGAACGCGCTGGCTGCCGAGCTGCTCGTCGTAGTTCGCGACGATGATGTTGTTGTTGCGCTCCCACGCGGTGAAGGCGTCACTGGCGCTCACGCCGATGTTTGCCAGTAGCGCGTCCGCGTTCGCCCAGCCGCCTTCCGTGCTGGCGACAGCGCTCGAGGCGTCATACCGCTGGCTGAAGTAGTCGCGCGTGATGTCGCGGTCCGCATAGGACAGGAAGCGCATGCTGAAGTACGCTTCATAAGATGTGGCGACGCGAGACATCCGGCGCAGCGTTTCTTTCAGCTTCGGGTACTGCACGTCGTAGCCAGAGACGGTGATGCCGACATCGTCGCCGCTGTAGTTCATCAAACCATCCGCAGCCATCCGCGTGCCCGGCGCCAAAAGGCTGTCCGAGCCCGCGGAGACGATGGAGATGTTGCGGTAGTAGAGCGTTGTGCCATCCCCGGGCTTCTGGAGTTGTCCGGAGACGAATACGCACCATGCGTTTCCGTAGCCGTCTTTCGCGGCCTGGGCCCCTGCGTCGCTGATGAGCGTATTGAGCTGGCGGAATGCGCTTGATTGCAGATTACAGTTGCCGGCGCCGTCGATGGTGCTGGTCACCAGGCCGAAGAACTGGCCGGCCGGGAGCGTCTCGGCTTCGTACGCACGCGTCTCGTACACGGCCTGAAGGCCCTGTCGAATGTCCTGCATACGGCGGTCGTTGTCGATGTTCTGCTTCAAGCCGAGCCAGGGGCCCACGGCTCCGATGACCATGAACGAGACGATGGTGATGACCGAAAGCGCGATGAGCACCTCGGGGAGCGAGAAGCCTCGCTGGCGACGGGCGCCGAGGGTTGACTTAAGCAAGGCCAAGCTCCTTTCGAAGGTTTGCGGGGTCGTAGGAGGCGTATAGCGCCTCATCTGCCGTGATGACCCCCGACCGAACGAAGTTGCGCAGCGTCGTGTTCAGGAGCACCTGGCCGAACGAGGAGCCGGTGTCCATGTGGTTGAAGATGGCGGACGTCTTGCCATCTCGGATGGCAGTCTTGATGTCGGGCGTGCAAATCATCAGCTCGGCGGCAAGCACACGGCCCTTCCCGTCCGCACGGGGAACGAGGGTCTGGGTCACGCAGCCAAGCAACGCCTGGGAGAGCACCATGTGGGCCCAGTCGCGGCGCTCGGCGCCGAACTCACTGGTGAGCCGCTCCACACTTTGGCGTGCCGAGTTGGTGTGAAGCGAGCCGAGCACCAGGTGGCCCGTGGTCGCTGCCGCCAGCGCGGTCTTGATGGTCTCAAAGTCACGCAGCTCACCGATGAGCAGAATGTCGGGGTCTTCGCGCAGGGCAGCGCGCAAGCCGTTGGAGAACGAATTGGTGTCGCGGCCAATCTGGCGCTGGTCGACGAGGCAGGACTCCGAGGTGAGAAGGTACTCCACCGGGTCTTCCAGCGTGATGATGTGGGCGGACTTTGACTCGTTCAGGAAGTCGACGGTCGATGCGAGCGTGGTGGTCTTGCCCGAGCCGGTGGCGCCCGTCACGAGCAGCAGCCCCTTCGATTGCGTAAGCAGGCGCTTCATGTAGCCGTCGGGCAGGCCAAGCTGCGCCAACGGCGGTGCCTTGTCCGGCAGGCGTCGCATTGCGACCGCCAGGCGGCGACCGTTGGTCAGATACAGGTTGCATCGGAAGCGGAACTGGCCAACCTTGATGGCGAAGTCGAGGTCCCCTGCTTTCTCCTCCAAAACACTCTGGATGTTTTCGGCGGGAACGCCGATATGCTGCTGGTGCTTCTTCAGCAGCGTCTGCATCTGGTCCCGCGTCACCTTGGACGATTCGGAGCGCACCACCTCGCCCTGGAGACGAACCCACATGGGGTCTCCTTCCTTCAGGATGATGTCGGTAACCTGCGGCTCGGCGGCGGCTTGCTGAATGAGTTCGGAGAGCATCAGAGGGGTGGTTTAGATTTGCTGGATGGCACGCATGGTCACGTAGCCCCCAAAGGGGTTGGGCGCGCGGAACACCATCGTGAAAGGCGGTTCGCTGGTCTCGCTGTCCTGCCAACTCGAGGCTTCGATGGGTGCTCCCCATCCGGACACGAGCTCATCTGAGGCCAAGCCGAGGACCAGAGGGAGATTGGTCTGGGGCACCCACGTGCTGCCGACCAGGGACACCAGCGGGCGGTACGTGTCGAGGCACTGAAGCTCGTTGATTGCTCGCAAGCTCGGGTTCGCAAGGTCAATGCTCTCGTCGGTCAGGCAGGGATTTCCGGCCACGCCCGGGCCCGACGGACCGAAAGGCGTGCGGAAGTAGTTGACCGAGATGTTCTTCTCGGCGTCCTGCAGCATGCGTGCCTTGAAGAAGGCCTGCGCCTTCAGGGCCACACGCTCCAGGCGGCGCTGCGTCTCCAGTAGGGCCGCCCGATGGATGTCGCGGGAGTCCATCGTGATGAACTGCCGGGGGCTGCACGGCAGCGACTCGTCTGTGCATGACTTGAATTCGCCAGTCGCGGCGAAGCTCGCCAGGTCGGGAGGATTCGTCTCGTCCGTCTCGCTTGGATAGAAGAGCACAATACGCCGGTAGAGCAACCCCGACTCGCCAGGCAGTAGGTTCGACATGGCGCCACTCAGCCCGTGCCGTACGGGGATGTTGGCGCCTGCGAAGATGTCTCCGAACGTGACGCCGTTTCCGGCCGACGGATTGTCCAGCTCGGTCGCGTGCTGCTGGTACAGGCCCATGACCTGGGTCTTGTACTGCTCGAGCAGGGCCTGCATCTTGGCGGGGCGTCGATTGGCTTCCTCGCGAGTAAGCAGGCCGGAGTAGCCCAGAACGATGGACAGGGCCACCACGCTCGCCATCAAGACGAACACGAGCAGGCCGAAGCCCTCTTGGCGCACGGGCCGCAGCCTGCTCATGATGGCGTCCTTCCCGGCTTGGATTAGCGGGTTTCGTCGAACAGGATGTCGAACGTGCCCGGGGTGTCCGAGGACAGGTTCACGTCGGTGCGGCACTTGTCCGTGGAAAAGTCGCCCTTCGATTCCGGGTTGCCGTTGCACTCGTTCAGGCCTTGGCGCACGACGTCGACCGGAACGTTCGAGAAGCGCACGTAGTAGCGCTTCCACGTGGTCCCGCTGATGACGACCGATTCGGGCGCATCAGGGAACGATGCAGTGACTTCAGAGCCAAGCTTGTCGAACTTGATGGCGCCCGTGGTGGTATCCGTCGGGTACTTGGCCATGTAGGCACTCGTCCAGTTGGTACCGAAGGTGCGCGCGCAGTAGTTGTTCGCGGGAACCGCGGCGGCGACGGGGTCGAACAGAGCCTTTGCGTTCTTGACGTAGCAGCCGGTGTCGAGCTTCAGCTTGATGTTGGCTTCGCCAATCTGCTTGCCCAGGTTCAGCATGGCCTGTGCCTTCGTGCGCGCGCCGTCGAATGCGCTGGCCGCAAGCAAGGCCATGATGGTGAGAATCGTAAGCACGACCAGCGCTTCGATGAGGGAGAAGCCGCGCTGGCGCAGCGAACGATTGCGGGGGGTTTTCATGGAGGGTAATCCTTAGACCGATGTAGGCCTGTGGTGTAGGGAAGAACTTTTATGCATCCGCAATCACGGGCTATCAGGCCCGCACGCTGGAGCACCTTTGCACTCGCCTCGCGCTCTCACGCAGGACTCGCACCTGACGTCTAGCAACCACGCCTCAGAAATCAGGGCAAGCTGGCCGCTTTTTTGCAATAGCTGCTCGAAACACGCCCTCATGCGCAGCGCACGGACAAAGGCCCCAACGAGGGGCCTTGACAAAGCTCACGATAAGGCGCGGGATGTCTACTTGACAGTGCTATTAGGCTGAAACCTATGGCGTTATAGGTTCGACATTACCGAGGCCATCATGGGATAGTAGGTCATCACAAAGACCAGCAGCAGGCCCAAGCCGACGAACAACACCGACAGCAACTTGACGTTTTCTTGCAGCAGGTCGGTCATCACTCGAACGTCTTCCTCGAGGTTCTTGGCCATCTCTGTCATGCCCTGCACGATGGAGCCCGAGGACACTGCGGCCTTGATACCGTTCATGACGACCGGCGGGAACCCCGCATTGGTCACGGCGTCGTCCAGCGGCCGGCCCGCGTCGATGAGCTTGCCCATCTTGTGAAAGGCGCGCTTGGAGTCCAGACGCTTTGCCGAGTCGCCAACGATGACCGCCGCCTCTTTCGCAGGAATCGCCGCGTCATAGAGCAGCACGAAGCTGTTCCAAAGTGCGGCGTGGTCCGACTTCACGGATAGCGTACGCAGCGACTCGATGCGGTCGAGCATGTCCTTGAAGGTCTGCGACCTCAGGAAGTATGCGATGCCTGCGAAGGCGCCGAAGTACAAGCACGACGAGATAACCGTCGTGGTCGTGTGTCGGGGCAGCCCACCATTGAACAACTTCACGAATTCAAAGTAGTTGGCGATGAAGGGCGAGAAGCTCAACCGCAGTCCGGTCTGCTTCAGGAAGGTCAACGTCATCGGGGCCATGAATACGATGGCAGCCCAGATGAAGAGAACCATGAAGACCGCCATCACCTTCGGGATGCGGAACGTCGAGCTCACCGAGCGACGGATGGCATCCGTGCGCTGGATTTCCTCGCCTAGCGAGATGAAGGACGTGGCCGCCTTGCCCGCCTCGGCGGTCGACTTGATGGAAAGGCAATCCCGGCGGGGAAACCCGGCGGCCAGCATTGCCTGGTGCTCGGACTGACCGTCAATCATCGCCTGCCGCATAATCATCACGGCCTGACGCAGGCGCGGGTCGCTCACATAGTCGATGGCCGACTCAAGGCCATCGCCCAACGATTTGCCGTTCTGGATGCGGCGGCCCAGCGTGATGTAGAAGCGGGCAAGCTCCTGGGTGTCGAACTCTTTGCTGAAGACGCCCTTGATGGTGCCTCCAGCGTTGAGCGTCACGCGCAGTGGCTTGAAGCCAGCCCGCTTGAGACGAGCGTAAGCGAGCGGCTTGCTGGCTGCGTGCACCATCCCGTTGAGGACCATCCCCCGCCCGTTCTTAGCCGTGTAGTTGTATGCGCGTTCCATTGAGTCGAAAGCCGATGTGTTGGTTGACGTCTAGCGCTGTGGCTTAAACGCTCTTGTTGGCAACGCGTTCGAGTTCCTCGCGACTGGTGATGCCCTGGGCAACGAGCCCCAGGCCGCAGGCCCACATCGACTTGCTCTCAGGAAGGCCCGCCCGCGCCACAGCGGTGGGCGTTGCGCCCTGCTCTACCAGCTCACGCACCGCTGGGGACATTTCGAGAAGCTCATAGACCATCCGGCGCCCACGGAATCCGGTGAAGTTGCAGTGAGGGCAGCCCCGGCCGGCGCGGCGAGGATTCTTCGCCATGTTCCCGAGGTAGCTCGCGTCTGCCAGCAGTTCGTGCGTTTCGACCGTGTCGTCGGGCACGGCGCAGGCGTCGCACAGCGTCTGGACCAGCCGCTGCGCCAGGATGCCCAGCAAGGAGGCGCCCAGCAGATTCGAGTCGACCTGCAGTGCCTTCAGGCGCGCCAGAGCCGACACCGCGCTGTTCGTGTGCAGCGTGGCGAACACCAAGTGGCCAGTATTGGCCGCATCCATACAGATGGATGCGACTTCCTTGTCCCGGACTTCGCCCACCAGAATCACGTCGGGCGCGTTCCGAAGGAGCGCCTTGAGCCAGACGTTGTACTCGTCCCCTTCGTTCGATGCGTCCTTGCGCACTTCGAATTGCAGCCAGAGCCCGTGCTTGTACTCAATTGGGTTTTCGATGGACTGGATGCTGCGCTCGACGGCATCGATGTCCTTTAGCAGCGCGTAGAGGGAGGTGGTCTTCCCTGAGCCGGTCGGGCCCGTCACCAGGAAGAATCCTGTGGCTGTGCGGGACACGCGAGACAGCGCCTTGCGGGTTTGGTCGTCGAAGGGCAGCCGAGACAGGTCCGTGGCGGCGGAGTTCTTGTCAAGAATCCGGATGACGGCACTGTTGATGCCGCGGGACTGGGCAAGCTCCAGGCGGAAGCCGAAGCGCGATGCGATGTCGTGGTGTTCCTTCTTGTCCTCGTCGGTGAACTCGACGACGGTTTCCTTCGGACGCAGCCGCAGCTCTTCCGCCTTGGTGTTGTCCTGGACCATCTTGGTCAGCAACCGCTTGTACATCGAGATGTCGATGGTGCGAAATATTTGGCCGACACCGTTCACCTTCAGGCGCACGATGCCCACGTGTTCCGACTGGTACAGGTAGAGGTCGGAGGCACCGGAATAGCACGCATGGCGCAGCAACGAGAAGTAGATGGTGCGAATCAACCCAAGGGTCGAGTCGTCTTCGTCCTGACGCCGCGAGAGGGCGCTCTTCTCTGTGTACTCCTTGACCGCCAGGTCGAAGGCCTCAGCCGTGTTTGCGAAGAACTTCCGATAGACGTTCTGGATGGTGTGCTCGCTGGCCACCACCACCTCTGCGCGAGACTCCTGGTAGAAGGAGTTCAGTGCAGCGTTGACAGTGTCGGCGTCGGGGACAGCGACCATCAGCGTACCGTCCGGCCGGCGACCGACCGGGACGAACTTCTTGAAGTCCGTCAATTCGAGGCCAGCGAGGTCCTCTGCCTTGATGTCGTCGACCTTCTCGGCACCGAAGTACTCGAAGCCTGTCTGCAGGCTCACGGCCTCGGCCACGCGCTCCCCGGTGAGAAAGCCGAAGTCGCGCATGATTTGCGCTAGGGACTCCTTGGTTTCGCTCGCGCGGTTGAGCGCGATGTCGACGTGCGACTGCTTGACACCCATGCCCAGCAGAATCTTCTCCAGCGACTTCTTGGAGAAGATTTCGTCCGTGCGTGGCGCATGTTGGGGGCGCAATGCCACCGCTCGGCCAGTCTCGAGCGCCGGTAGGGGCAGCACTTGTGCGGTGTTCACGACCACGGGTTCAGCGGCGCGAACCGTGCGCGCGGGAGCCTCCTCGCGCGACGAGGCCGGAGGCACGACGTGCTCGGGCTCCCGGGGGCGCGAGGCGGCGTGCGCCGGCCTGGCGGGGGAGAGTACGGACGTCTTGCTGCGCGAGCCGGAGAGGAAGTCGAAGGGAGAGGGTTTTGCCATGGTTTCTGGTTTCGGCTCAGGGAGCGGGGGTCAGGTCGCCGTAGACGCGAAGCCCGAGTTCGTAGGCCTGGTCCTGGACCTTCAGGTGCACGACGCTCAGCGGATGTGCCTGCATGTCCTTGATGTAGCGCAGCAGGCCCAGGTAGTCCGAGTAGGTGCCGCGAATATTGACCCGCATGCTCTGCACCTTGGTGCCAGGAATGACTTCGGTGAGCGTGTCCAGCGGCGACATGCTGCCGCTCGCGGCAAACTTGCCCGGCGCGACGGACGCCACAGTGACTGCGTGAGGCAGCCGACGGTTGTAGACGTCAAGCATCACCGCGGTGACCGCGTCCTGGAGCGACTTCGAAGACGTGTCGGGCGTGAGTTGACTGCTGAGCTCCTGATGGGCGCGCTCGGCTTCCTTCGCGGCGCGTTGCACGGATGCGAGGCGCGATTTTGCGGACTCGGCCTCCTGCGACCACTGCTTGACGTAGTAGCCGCTAGTCGCTGCGATAGCGACCAGCGCTACCAACAGGAGTTTCGCAGTTGACTGTGACTTGGATGACATTGACACCTCCGCTCACCCCGGGCATTGTTTTCGTGCACTCTTCTGGAGGGGTGAGCTTCAGAAGCTGTTGAATCTCTTCGTTTCGCAGTTCGCTGAGCGCGCTGGGCTTGTTGTTCACGAAGCCGCCAGTGGTCAGGGGCATCGACACCACATAGGTTTCGCGCGCAGCGGTCGCATCGACCACCAAGGTGGAGCGAGGAGCCCAAATCGCAGCTGCACGTTCTGAGAGACGAGCAATATCTAGCGACTGGCTTTTGCCAAAACTGACCAGTGAGCTTGCAATCAGCGTCTGGTTCTTTCGGTCGAAGGCATCTGCCTTCTTCTGAGAAAACGAAATGGACGACTTCGTACTGGCCAAGCCGGTCTTGAGCACCGCGGCATAACCGGCGGTACCGATGGCCGCAGCGGCAGCGACCATGACGGCGCCATTCAAGAGCGAACTGACAGAGATGCCGTTCCACTCGGCCTCAGCCGGGTAGAGCTGGAGCTCGCCAGACTGCGCGACCAGGTCCGCATTGGAGAGCTGGACCGTCTGCGAATCCGGGCTCAGGCCGCGTGCCGACTGGAACTGCGCCAGGGTGAAGGCCAGGTTCGTAGGATTGAACGTGACCTGAGGCGCGCTGAACTCGCCGTCCACGCTGCGGTAGTAGAGGATTGCAACCTTGCGGCCGCTCTCCGCATCTTCCAGCAGGATGAAGACGATGTGGGCGCCCTTCGGCACCTCGCGGCGAACCATCGCACGCTCCACCAGCAGCAGGCCTGGGCCGACGCGCATGGACAGCTCTTCCAGCCGCTCCACCGATGTCGCGTAGATGGCCCCCAGTTGCTTGGCAGCGTTAATGATGCGCACCGACTCGCCAACGCCTTCGGAGAGCGCCAGGTCGCTGCCCTGCCGGTAGGTCGTCTTCGGGCCCACCGCGAAGCGGACGTCCTGTGCGGTGAGGCTTGCCGCTTCCTTCACGTCGCCTTCAGGCACATCGAGCAGGCCTTGCGCCGAGACATGGAAGCACGCGCGGGTGCCGTCCTCACGTGCGAGTACCAGGTGGAAGGCGCCCCTTGATTGGCGGACCTTTCGGGGCGCTTGGGGCTGTTTGGCGGGCTTTGCCGGCCTGCCGGCGCTGTCGCCCTTCTCTGCCGACCTTTCGGCTTTCGCAGGGGCGCCACCCTCAGAGCTCGTGGAGGCCTTTGGAGGCTTGGCCCCGCCGGCCTTCTTGCCGCCGAAACCAAAAAACGACTTCTTAGTTGCGCCTGGTAGAGCCGCGGCCACCGTCGCCGGTTCCTTCTTGTTGGCGAAGCGCGCCTGAAGGCTCGTACGCGCAGCGGATTGCGCCACCTCAGAATCAGTTCGGTCTGCGCCCCTTTCCGAGGGAGCCGCGGGTGCCTGAGGCGCAGCGTCCGGTTGACCCCCCCCCTCGGCCACCACCGGCGGTTCTGCTTCGAACGTTTCCTCGACGGGCTTCCGAGCCGCTGCGGCCTTCAACTTCAGGCCCAGGCCCGCAGGCTTCGTGGGCTCCTCAAAGGCCGGGCCAGGCGAGCTCGTCGGCTTGGTGTCCGTGAACGGCACATCCAGCGCAGGCTCGACGCGCACGGAGGCGTCCACCACCTCCTTCGGGTTGCGAATGAAGAGCCCCCGGCTGCCGTCGTCCGAGCCGCGCAGCGGCACGAGCACCTCAGAAACGCTCTCCGCACCGTCGGCGGTCTTCGACTTGGCGACGAAGAGCGAGAAGTCCTTGTCCGGCGGAGGGACCGCCTTCAGCCCCTCCGGCGTTTTCTTCCTGATGTTAAGAAGCATGCGGCGCCCCTGTTAGAGCGATTCGCTCATGATGATGTCGTTGTCGGTCGGAGGAATCACGTTGGCGCGCAGCAGGATGACGACCTCCTTCGAGGTGCTCTTCTGGCCGGTCGTAGACGCGATGCTCGTGTCCTTCACGTCCTTGTTGTAGCGAATACCGCCCAGAATCAGCGTCTTGCCGCTTTCGGCCACAACGCGCATGTAGGTCTGCTTGTTTGACTGCGTTGGGGCCGTCAGCGTGCCGTTCAGGAAGTTCGAAAACGAACCGACCGACGACAGCACCGGCAGCAAGGTGATTTGCACCGAGCTCTTGTTCACGACCGAAGGCACCGCCGAGAAGCTCACGCCGTCGATGGCGAACGAGACGGAGCCAGACACCGTCGGCGCGCCGGTGGAGCCGCCCGTCGTGGTGTTGTTCGTCTGCTGGACGCTGCCCAAGTAAGGAATCTGCGTACCGTCGAAGTACGTCGCCGGGTTGTTGTTCAGCGACACGAGCTTCGGCTGCGACACGATGTTGACATCGGTGAACTGCATCAGCGAATTGATGATGGCAGCCGAGCTGGCGGTCGTGCGGTAGCCGCCGAGGCTTCCCTGGGCTGCGGCCGACGCGGCGGAGCCAATGAGCGAGCTCATGTCGCCGCCGGCGGCCTTGACCGCAGCGGAGGCGAGGTCGGAGCTGCCCCCGGCAAACATGCCGCGGCTGGCGCCGTTCAGCACGCGGCCCCACTGGATGCCGAGGCTGAAGTCCTTGGTGAGTGAGACCTCGATGACCGAGGCTTCGATTTCCACCTGGGTCATGGCGTCGCGCGCGAAGTTCTTGATGAAGTCGCTCATGCGGCGTAGCGCCTGGGCGTTGCCCTTCACGGACACCACGCCCTGGTCCGTCACCAGCACCTCGGCATTCTTGCCGGCCATGTCGGACATGAACTTAATCAGCGCCTTGCCGTCGGTTCCTTCCTTGCCGGCGATGGTGAATTCGGCCTTCAGCGAAGTTCCGCCGGCGCTGCCGCCACCGCCGCTGCCGCCCGAGGCACCGCTCGTCGAGGCGGAGGAATTCGCGGGGTCACCGCCCACGTTGTACTGGGCCTGCAGGCTCTTGAAGACGGCCGAAGGAAGGCGGAAGTTGTAGGTGGCGTTCTCCGCGATGTACAGCGTACGGTTGTCGCGGTCGAAGACTGCGGCGTAACCCGCAAGGAACGCGGTGGTGCGGATGGCGTCTTCGCTGAAGGAGCCGTTGAAGTCCACGGTCACCTTGCGCATGGGGTCGACGCCCTCGCCGTAGGCGACGGAGTAGCCGAGCTTCTTCGACAGCTCGCTCACCAGAGGCGCGAACGGCGTGCTGGCCGCCTTCACGTAGACGTCGCCACGCTTGGCAGGGGCTTCCGTGCGACGGAAATCGTTCAGCGGCTCGGTGATTTCGCGCACGCTTCCGCTGGCCCCCTGCTTCACGAAGTCCTTCACGGCGGCGGCAGCGCGTGCGTCCGTGATGTCCTTGGCCTGCTGCTGCGTAGCGAAGGGCGTCGCGCAGCCCGAGATGAGGGTGGCAACTGCAGCAGCGATGAGAAGTCGTTTCGACATGAATGGTGCTCCTTAGAAGTCGAGTGCCGCGTCAGCAGGCCGAACGACGATGTGTGACTCTTGTTTGTAGATGTCTGCCGACACGCCAAGCGGCGGCAGGACGTTGGCGAGGACCTCGCGAACCGAGGCACCCTTGTAGGTAAGCGACCGCTTGGCCTCAAAGCCGCCGTCGACCTTCCATTCCATGGTGTAGCCGTTGGTACGGGCGAACCGGACGATGGCGACCTCCAGCGGTTCACCTTCGTTGACCACGAGTTCAAGTGCGGCGACTGCGGCAACCGGTGAATCCGTGGCGCTCGGCGCGCCAGCTGCAACCGGCTGCGCGCCTGTACCTCCGAGGACCTGACCGACCACGCTGCCGCCAGCAACGACGTGAGTCCCGGCGGGGTCTGTATTCCCGGGCGCCGCAGGCAAGATAGCCTTGGCTGCGAGGTTCGGATAATCGCTACCCGATTGGGCGACCGCCATCAGGACGCCTTGTCCTGTCGGGATGTCAAGCGACACAGGCGAATAGACGCCCATGGCCTTCTTGAGGAGCGTCATGTCTTCTTCGGCCGAGTTGCCGAGCAACGTGACAGGACCGCGTAGGGTCATCTCCGGCGCTGCCCAGACCAGGCGAAGGTGGAAGCGGTTCGCGATGCTTTGCGCGACGGAGCGCGCCGAAGGCTTGTTCAGCGCGACGGCCTGCGTGTAGACGAAATCTTCCGTGTCACCGATGCGGGCTCCGGGAGACGGCAGAAGTGTGGTCGGAGCGGCATTCAATGCTTCGGTCATCTGGGCGGCAAGCGCGATGTTCACGGGGGGCTCTGCTTGGGCGACGGCGACCGGCGCCTCGGGGGAGCGGGCAGCCGCAACAACGGCAGGGGGGG
>NZ_LMTS01000025.1:50468-63550 GCF_001541225.1 Variovorax sp. WDL1
GCCCGACAACGGAGGTTGGAGCCGCGAGTACCGGGGCTGGCACGGTAGCGTTGAACGGACCAGGCTCCGCAGTCACAGGCGCAAGAGCGGCACGAACCGCCGCCGAAGTGGCCATTCGCTTCTCAGCGGAGGGCCGCTCAATAGGCGCAGTCAGCAGGTCATGCTGCTGTGACGGCCCAGCGGAGGGCGCCGCAACCAGGTCAAGGCCGAGAGCGGGCTTGAGGACGAGCTTGTCTTCCAGCACGGACAAAGGGCCGGACGTCACGGCTCCGACCGGGGCGGTCCCGGTGCCTGTCGTTGGGGACGCGCCGACGACCTGAGCGGGCTCGGCCTTGGCAAGGACTTTTTCCGCGGGCTCGGGCGCATCGCTCACGGCGCTCGAGGTGGAAGCGCCCTGAGCGACCGGTGCGGCTCCCAGGGAAGCCGTGCCACGCGTTTCGACAGCCCTGCCGGTCACGTCAGACGGCCCCAACGTCACCGTTGCAAGCGGCGCGTCGAACGTGGTATTGGAAGTTTTCTTGCGCACTGCGAATTTGCCACCGGCTGGCTCTCCCGCAAGAGGAGTCGCCAAGGCAGCGGACGACGCAAAGCTGGCCTTCGAAGCAGCATCTGCGGCCGTAGCGGCGGGTGCCCCTGCCGCGAGAGGTTCCGTCTTCAGGTGGTTTTGGGACGAAGCGGCGGTGCTTGCCACCTTTTCAATGACGCCGACGGCGAGCGGCTTGGGTTCAAAGCGCGGCAGAGGCGTGGTGGCTGCTTGCAGGACTTCCGCACGCTTTGCGCCGTCATCCAGTGCCGCTTCGGTGGTACGGAGGTAGACAGACTTCGACGACCAGTCGACGAGCACGTTGATGTTGGAATCTTTGGCCAGGTCGGCCAGGACGGAGGTCCATTCCTGGCCCACCTTCCACGACATCGACTCAGGCAAGGCGGCGGGTGGCTGGACATAGGTCCGCCAGCCGGCGGGAACGACCGTACGGAGCCCCTTGGACGTGGCAACGCCAACGCCATAGGTCTTCATCACGGATACGCTTTGCTCGGGCTGCCCCGATTGCTCCAAGCTTGAAGCAACCCCTGTTTGGCCAAACAGGGTAAGGGCGGCCCCTAGCACGAAGGCGTGCACTGGACGGGTCATGCAGGGTCTCAAGAGTTTGCAGTAGACCCCGTATAGGGAGCGCCGGTTTATATTCGCCGCGCGTCGGCCTAAAGCAAAAAATGGGGCACCCTGCAGGTACCCCTTTTCTTCGTGCCCGCCAAACCTGGGGCCGTTGTTCGGTCAGTCCAAGAATCCCTTGTCGATTTTTTCCATTCTCATGTTCCTGCCGGCGTTCTGTGCAAGTGCGCCTACCGCAGTGTTGGAAACCTTCGTTTCGTCCCGACCCGTCTGATTGGCCTCGGCCGTTCGCTGGGCTGTGCGGTTCGTCTCCTGGGTCCGGTTATCGAGTTCCGCACCGGTGTCGTTTACGAACTGGTTATAGGTCGGTGCGACGTTCGGCATGTCGCCAGCAGCGCTGCTCGAGCCGGGGCCAAATGCACCGCCGCCACCGCCACCAGCGCCACCGCCACCAGCGGGAGCACCTCCGCCTCCGACACCGAAATCGAGGCCGGTCCCTCCGCCGGTACCAAAGGCGCTGCCGCCACTGCCACCGAATGCGCCGCCACTGCCGCCTACGGCCGCAGAGGTCGTATTGAAGTGCTCAGCGCTTCGTGAACTGAGCTCGTTGAACCTCTCCCTAATCTCTGCTGCAGAGCCCATGCCCCGCGCGGCTTCGACTTGCGACATCAACTGATTTACGCCGTCAAGGGTCATGCCGCTGCTGAACGAAGCGGTACTGGTCAGGGACTGCATGTGCTCAAGCCCGGCGGTGACGCTCTCGCTGCGCTGTAGCGCTTCGCTGGCGGCCTGACGGAAGGCAACCTGGTTGTCATGGCTGCGCATCATCCCGATGACTTCTGCGTCGCTGCGAGTCACCGTATGGGTATTCCCCGAAGACGCCGTCCCGGATTCCTGCTTCGAAACACTGCTCGCCGTGCTCGTGCCGTGGGCTGCTTGGTCCGCCTTGTTATAGGCCTCTTGCTGCTCCGTTTTCGTATTCCCGTTCATGCCGGCCGAGGCGCCGGCCTTGATAGGCGAGATGCCTCCAGGCATGCCAACTCCGAATTCAGTGCTCGCCGTCGTGCCCATGCCCTGTCCCCGCTGCCCGCTTGAACTGTTCGTGCTGCTGCTGCTGGCCGAAGTGTTTTCTCCGGCTGAGTTGCTCTTGGTAACCTGTCGAGCCATTTGCATCGCCTGGTTGTATGCGTCCGCCGTCATCACGCTATGGTCGCCCTTTTGGTAGCGGCTCATCGCGTCGACAGTCGAAGCCGTGTTCTCCTTCATCGATGAGAGGTTGTGCGAGACGGACCGCTGCTCCGCCAGCTTCTGGCCAATTGACTCGCTCAGCTGCTGCTTCGCGTCCACCGTCGCTCCGTGCATCGAGGCACTAGAGCCGCCCGCTGCCTGCACGACGTCCAACGCACCCGCGTTGGCAAATGCGTTCGTGGCCTGGAACCCGACCGCCGAGGACATCGCGGTGTTGAATTTGTTGGCACTATAGTTGTCCATCGACATGTTGTTCATCGAGAGATTGCCTGACGCTGCAGCCGCACCCGCCTGGCTAGCGAACTGGGACCCCACGCCGCTCGAGATGAATTCGGTAAACGCCATGGCGCCCTTCACGATGCCCCAGGTAATCATGGGCACCATCGTTCCGAGGAACTGAGCGGCAATCACCATGTTCTTGGTCTTCTCATTGAACGCGCCCTTGCTGTTCATGGACAGGCCGCCGTCGACATTCAACACGCCGGTGAAGGACTCGGCCGCGAAAGATGTGATGACGAAGTTGATGATGGCGAAGCACGGCATCCACAGCGTGAGCCAAATGAGAATCTGGGCGTAGTTCTTGAAGATGCCCGCTCCAAGACCGGGCACTAGAAGTGCGACGATGATGAGGGGAGTGATGGCAAAGATGAATGCCTGCAACACGGTGAAGACGTAGCCCATCATGTTGTTGAAGGTCGAAAATGATGCGACCCACGCGGACTTCTGCGACGCTTCAGCCTGCGAGGCGCTCGCTGCCTGCATCAACTCGCTGTTGCCGGTTTGGGCGGCTGCAGTACGGAACGAGCCAGTCATGGAGTTCAGAAAGCCCTGCTGCAGGATGTAGCCGCTCGGGCTGCTGAAGCCGGAGGCCACCGAGCCGGGTGCGGCCGCTTGGGCCAGCATGGAACGGAACGCCGTCTCAAACGGAACCATGATGCCTGCCTTTTTCCAGGCTTCTGCACCGCGTCCAAGCATTGCGGCAGCGTGGGCGTTCATGTCCTTTTCGATATTGTCGTACGCCTTCTCGCAAGTCTCTACGGTGCCCATGCCGCCCAGCGTTCCGCCGGGCGTAGCCGCTCCGCCCTGGTCGGGGATAGGGAAGTACGTTGTCATGATGGACTTGTGCTGGGCGGACTTGTAGGTCTTCATGAGGTCGTTGGTGCGCAGCAGCGCGTCGACGCCAGTCAGCTCGCCATCCTTTCCGGGGCCCTTCAGCTTCAACAGGGCCATTGCAGGCACGACGCAATCGGCCGTATACGCGGACAAGGATTGCTTGAGGGCCGGGTAGCTGAAGCCGTACTCGTTCGACTCCTCAACCATCTTCGCAAAAAGGTTGAACTGACCCGCAGCTCCGCCCGTGAGCTTGAACTCAGCCGGAACCGAAAAGTAAGTCTCGAGAGACTTGGTGAAGTACTGCCCGACCTGTGAGGTCAGCGCGGAGGGAAGCGCCACCAGTGCGGGGACGCCGGTGACCACCCAGGAATCCTGCTGGCCGGCTTGATTTACGACCATGTCGTGCACCTGCACGTTCACGACAATCTTCGTCGTGAACAGTGTCACCATCCAAACCAGGAAGATGTAGCCAAACATCTTCATCAGGTTCTTGCCTGGGTCGAATCCGGCCTTCACCGCCAGCACCAGGAAGCCAAGGGTGGCCATCAGGAGCAGCAGGAGTGTGAAGCCAGAGTCGCCGGCATCCGGCACCATGAGCATTTTCACGCCCATCATGATGTCGTAGATGACCCGGCCATTTCCGAAGACGATGAGGTCCCACGAGTTGCCGTCGATGGGGTTCAGCGTCGACGGGGCGGCCAACGCGAGTCCCGGAGCCAGAAGCGCGGCCACAGCGAGAATGAGGTAGAGGAAGGGCATTGGTGCCTCGTCTTTTAGTTGCCGGTCGGCTGATTGCCGGCGCCGGTCGGGCTGAGGGAGCTGGCGAGGCCGGCAGCCATCTTGTTTTGTTGCAGCAGTTCGCCACTCATGACTTGCTGCTGGATTGCCAGGTTGATTTGGCGAATTTGCTCGCGCATGCCTTGCTGCGCGGCCATGTTCGATGCGATGAGGTTCTTGCGGGCCTTCGCTTCGGTCTTGGCAAAAGCCAGTGTTTCAATGACACGGCGAACCTGTTGCTCGTTCGTACAGCTTCCGCCACCCATGGTGCCGTCGACACGCAGGAACTCTTCCAGCATCGTGCCTGCTGCGCTTTCTGCCACCAGGATGCTCAGCGAGTCGAGCAAGTCGGCTGCGGCGACGGGGTACACAGCGGCCGCGTTGACGGCCTGGTACAACGGGTAGGGGGCTGCTTCCATGAGGTCGATGATTTCCTGGTCCATCGGCTTGTTATTCCGTACGTTGTCCACGGCGGTCGCCAACTGCTTCGCGACCTGGGGCAGGAAGCCCACGCCACTAACAACGTTGGCTTCAGCGAAGTCCTTCAGCACCAGCTTCTTGCAGGATTCCGATTCCTCGCACACCATCAGCCGCTTCAGCTTCAGGTTATCCAGCGACGCTCCGGAGTCCTGCTTGGCTCCCGCAAGTCCATCGAAGAAGGCCTTGCAGTAGGAGATGACGGCCGAGCCGTTGACCACCTTTGAGAAGGCGCTCTTGTCGGTACCACACATGAAGGCGCCGGTGATGTCCTTAGCCTCAACTTGAGGCGGGCAGAAAACCATCATCTGACCATCGGCCTCGCTTGGCTTCAACGTGCCGTTCGGAGTTTCGCAGGATGCCTCCTTGTCCCCTACGCGCAGGACGACTCCCATCATGTTCATGATGACGGTCTTGCGTGCGTAGATTTCGTCGTCAGTACCCTTGAACTTGTACTTGGCGCCGCCGAGCATTGCCCAGGTAACGTTGCCCACCCCGAGCTTGCACTCAAGCTCGGACTCTTGGCTTTTAGACTCCTTGGACCCCCCCGCCGTGCCCGGGTTGGCCTGCTTCACCGCCTGGGTAGAGCCCACGATGGTGTTGCATTGCTTGCTGATGGAGGACAGGAAGTCAGCGCTGGTACCGCTGCCAGAGGTCGTTGTTGCTCCACAGAGCTCCGAGGCAAAATCGTTCGGCTCCCCCTGGAACTTCTTGGCGGCTTCCATGCCGAGCTTGCACGCGTCGATGGAGAGTCGTGCCGCGACCTGGGCGGCATTCTTCAGCTGCTGCACGACATCGGCGCACTGCGGGCACAGGGATTTCAGGGTCAACATCGTCACGAACCCTAGCGCAGCGCCCGACGCGATGCTCTTGACCAACTGTTCGAACTCTTGGCTCGAGATGAAGGAAAAGCCGCCGAAGAAGGCCGATACGCCGTTGCACCCGACGGTGACCTTGGGTGGCGTGAACGAAAACAGCTGCGCCGACACGTCCTGCTTGGGCATCCGCATTTCTAGACCGCCCGCGATGAACGTGTTTCGAGCGGAGGATTCGTAACGGCCGCCTTTGTTGACGGCGGCAACTCCGCCCTTGGACAGCAGATTGCCAAAAGCGGCTGTGAGGTCGCGAGCGGATGCGAACGGCGCCTGCAGCAGCATCGAGGCTGCCAGGAAGAGGATGACGAGTTTGCGCAGCATTGGAGATTCCCCGTGATTTGGTCTTATAGGTACGCGTTCAGTTTTTACGCCCGAGCAGGTCATGGATAAGTTCCTCGGACACCTCCTGGCGTTTGCCTGCGCCTACGCCCGTCGAGAGGTTCCCCGTCGGCCCTTCGTCTTTCCCGAAATCCACGGAGGGCCGGCCGTCCTGCCCGTTTTCCACGCCCTTGAGCAAAGCCGTGCGGTATGCGGTGAAAAACTGCATTGCGCGGGTTGCCATGGAGTCAGCGTCGGTGATGCCGGTGGCAATACGAATCCAGGTATTGGGCTTGATGTAGAGGAAAACGGTGGGAACGGTAGCGACCTGAAGGGCCTGCGCGGCCTGGATGGCGACTTCGCCGGTCAGGCAACCCTCGACAAATGGCGCGATGCATTGGCCGTCGAGGCTGGCGTTACGGATGGGCAGCTTCGTACGCTCTTGCATAATCCGCAGCGGCTCGGCCATCTGATGGCAGAAGATGCAGTCGCTGCGCGAGAAGAAGACGAACATTCCGCCTTCGTCGCGTGCCACGTCGAAGATTTCGGCCTCTGAGCCTTTGCGCACCTCGGTCATGAGTCGCAAGCCCATCGCCGAGATGGGCTGCGCTGCCGTCGGGTCCAGTTCGGGGTTTTGGACCATGTTGTACCACCAGAGGTTCGTCACCTCACTGGTGCGCTCGAGCACCCAGCGCATGTAGTACTGGAAGGCTTCGACAGCCTGCGGGTCATTGTTGGAGACCACCATACGCTCCATCAGGGCGTCGCGCTGCTTCGCCTGGAACTCGAAATCTTGGCCTGGGTGGACGAACCCACAGTCGGCCGACCAGGTCGCTTTCTCCTTGCACTTCTCTTCCTTGCTCTTTTCAGGCTTTGAAGGTTGCGCCACGGGCTCAGGCTGGGGTTGAGGAGCCGGTTCCTCGAGCTTCGGTGGCTCCTTCTTCTTCTCGAAGTACCACCAGCCCTTCTCGGCCTTGGCGCGAGCGTCCGCGGCCGCGTTTTCCTTGAAGGTCGAGCTGGACTGGGCATGCGTCAACCCGGGCAGCGCAAGGGCGACGGACAGCAATAGGACGTGGAGAGGCTTCATTAGGCTGAGGTGGGTGAGCTTGAGCCGTGTAGCTCTGCCGTTTAAACAAAAGAAAAGGCCTGCCACCAGAGTGGCAGGCCCGAAATCAGGCGTTGAGGCGTCAGGCCGCCTTCTTCTCCAGGAACCCAGCCTGCTGCAGCACGTCCAGGCGCAACTGCGCGAGCTGGCCCTCCTCATTCAGGAATTCGAAGTCCACCGGGTGGTCCAGGAGTTCCGTCTCGCTCGGGTGAGCGGCCAGGCCGGTGACCTTCCGCTCAGCCGCATCTCGGGCTTCCAGGGCGGGCCGGCGCACGCGGTGCAGCACGCCACCGATTGACACCACGAAGAACGCCTCGTTCTTGAAGCGGACGTCCGTGATGACGAAGCACTTTCCGGGCTGCGCGTTGACGGCCGCACGCACCTGGTCGAGCCAGTACGAGTCGTACCCATACTTGCTCTTCCGGCGGAACTCGGTTCCCCAGAGTTGCAGCGTCCATCGTGGGCTTCTAGCCGCTTTCAGGACACCCCTCGTGCGGCGTGCCGAAACGTGGGGTGTCAGCTCACCGGTCTTGAAGTAGTGCAATGCAGCGTCGCGCAGGCTTCGGTCGCGGGTCGCAGACTTGAGCGCAATTTCCACAAAGTGGACGTTCACGCAGCGGCTGAGCGCGAGCGGCGTTTGCGGCAGCTCCTTGGACTTGCGATTGCCCAGGTACTCGACGGTCGTGCGGAACGCATCAGCCGCCTCCTGGTAGAGGGTGTCGGCGAAGCCAATGCGAATGAAGCCAAGCTCATTCACCAGCACCGCCGCGCATGTATCTTTGCCGGAGCCCCGTGCTCCCAGCATTCCGATGATTTGGCGCATATATGACCTCCAAAAGGTTGCGGGTCGTATAGCGACGGCTTTATCCGGTGCGGTTTAAGGCGCGCCCGGCCCAACGAGTGAACTGCTGCCAGCAAGAGAAAGCCCCGCGATGCGGGGCTTTCGAGGAATGACGGGGTTAGGCCACGGCCTTCATCGCCAGGGGGCGCAAGCTCGTTATTCGATAGCGCCGCCTGTCGTCCAGCACTACGAAAGCGCCGATGCCGGTCTTGTCCATGTGAAAACAGGCGTCGTTCACCAGCCCGGGCAGGTCAGAGATTTGCCGGTCGGGAAGCACTCCGGAGGTCGGAAATTGCTCGAGGTCGAGCGCTCTGCCTGACACCTTGCTGTATGAGAGCGGAACGAACCTGACGCTGCCATCGCGCTGCGCCAACGCCAAGGTGACCTCGGCTTCGAAGCAGTAGTGGGTGTTCGGTATCACCCGGAGTTCGATGCGGGGGAGCGGAAGCCCCGACTCGTCACGCGGAAGCGGTTCGTGCCGCATCCAGTCGACGCCAAAGTCGATTTCTCTCTCGAGTGTGCGGATGCGCTCTTCGGCTTCCTCTAGTTCGACGTCTTTCAGGTCGAGCAACTCTTCCAGTCGGGATTCGGTCGCGGTTGTCATGTTTGTCCTTGTGATGATTGCCCCCTTGCACAGGGCGTTGATGTCCTCCCGGTGTAGCGACCCAAAAGCGAAAGCCGGCACGGGGCCGGCTTTGCATGCGGAGGCAGGCGAGTTACTTGCTGATGTTCTCGTCAATCCAGCGCGACAGTTCGCGGCCGTCCTTCAGCGCGTCATCAGGCACAGTCAGGCCCTTCTCCTTGGCGATGCGGCCGGCGAACGCAATCTGCTTTTCGCTCGGACGCATGGCCGCGTCCTTGTTCTCGTCGATGAACGCCTTGCAGGCGTCCCAGTCGGCCATGACGTCGTCAGGGACCTTCTTGCCGACCTTGTCGGCGATGCGCTTCGCGAACTCCAGCATCTTGTCGCTGGGTTTGTTCGCACGTTTGGGGGTGTCAGTCATGCTTGATGAGCCTTCAGTTGAGGAGGTGGATGCGAGGCGCATTGAAGGCGCCACTTGAAATATAGAAACCAGCTGTCGCACGTTGTCTGCGACGCCGGCTTCAAAGGCTTTGCCGCCACCTGAAACGGCAACGCCATCAAGTTCTGCTTGCCAGCGTGCCGTGAGCGCAACGTCCGTGAGCTCGGGCATGATGGATTCAAGCCAGGTGATGAAGTCGAGACCCTTCGGGGTCGCGGTGATGGTCTTTCCCGAGGCCTTGATGTACTTGACGGCCTTGAGCTTCTCGATGGTTTCCGCACGGGTCGCGGCAGTGCCGATGCCAGAGGCTTCCTTGGTCCTGATGGCCTTGCGAAGAGTCGCGTCTTCCACGAACTTCGCGGCGCCCTTCATGTCGTCGAGCAGCGTTCCCTCCGTATAGGGCTTGGGGGCTCGCGTTTTGCGGGTCTTCAGTTCAACGCGAACGACGGTCGCCAGCTCGCCGTCCTCGAGGAAGGGCAGGCGCTGCGCCTTTTCATCTTTTTCGACGTCTGCTGCGTCAGCTTTCGCGGTGGCCATGTGGTTACCAGGTCAAGAGGGGAACAAGGGTGCGGGTGAGGCGCTCGTGGGCAATACGTCCCAGGTAGCGCGAGTCGAGGCTGTTCGTGTGGGCGGGTGCCAGCAGCAGGTACTCCCCGCGGGGAATCGCTCCGGCCAGGCCCTCTGCACGCGGCATCGGGCGTCCGCGGCTGTCGGCCGATGCAAAGGCGACGTCGGCGTGCTTCCCCGCAGCGGAGGACACGCGAAGGGACGCATCGACCTCGACCACGTCACCAGGCAAGCCCAGCGCGTACTTGCACAGCTGAAACCCATCGGGGAAGTAGTGGCGCGCCTCCGCCCAAGTCGGTGCCGAATAGGCGAAGCAGCCAATCTGACCGCGCACCAGGGGCGTCGTTGTCGCCTCGGTGGACAAATAGAGTCCCCGTGGAATCGATGCGGTGACGTTCCAGGACAGCGAGTACGGGACGACCTTCACGTACACATGAATCGCCAGCACAGAGCATGCGAGGATGATGAAGAAGCGCTCGAAGGCGTCGCGCGAAATCACGGGATAACGCTTTCACCGCTGGGGGCCACCGTCGTCTGCGGGCGACGGCTGGTCAGCGGCCCCATCAGCATGGTCGGTGCTACGTCCAGCGTGTATGCCACGGCGTCTCGCGTCGGGGCATTGGTCGGCATGCCGAGTTTCTTCAGCACGTCGTCGGTGATGTCGCGCGACACGCCGTGGGCCACCGACTGCTTCACGAGCACCAGCGTGCCCTCCCCTGCCACCTCCTCAATGGTCTTGCGGGTGCGTTCGGTAAGTCCCAGGAGGATTTCGTTCGCCTCGGCGACGTCCGCGCTGCCGGGCTTGAGGAACGCGGAGGCGACTGCGCGCTGCGCATTGGCAAACTTCACCACATCGAAGGTCACCGCGTTCACCGTGGATGTCCCGCCGCCGCCTTGTCCCAACGGAGAGAAGCGCAGCAGGAGCACTACGACCATCACGGCAAGCAAAAGCGTACCCCCGAGATAGGGAGCGAGCAGCTTGAAAATTTCGCCTTGTGAAGTGGTGTCGTCGTTCATGTTCACGTCTTGAAAGCAAACGCCCGGCATCGCCGGGCGTTCTGATGGACTCTCGCGCGTCAGGCGGCGTCTTGGCCACCCCACATTCGCGCGTAATCCTCCATTGCCAGCTTGTCGATGGCGTCCTCCAGCGTCATGCCCGACTCGGTGAGCTTGTTCAGCCTGATGATGTCGGTCGCCCTCGACGAGAACGTGTAGTAGGAGTGTTTATCCGTCACGAAGCGGTACACGCCCGCGCCGGCGTCATTGCGCACGAAGACCTCGGAAAACCCCTCGCCGGATTTCACGGACTTGATGAGCTCGATGGTGGCCTCGTCCGCCGAAATTCGCTTGTGGTCGACCGCGTAGTCGATGGACTCCTTCTTCTGGTGAAGAATGAACTGCCACGCGGCGTTTTCCACCGCAGCCATCGCTGCCTCGGACTTCGTAAAATCCTGGAAGGACTGCGTGATGACCCCGGCGACGCCGTTGTACTTACGCATCCGGCGGAAGGCGGTTTCGATGAACTTGCCGGTGCTGAGGCCGCCCATCAAGTCCCAGGCTTCGTCGATTGCCAGCAGCTTCGGGAGGGCCCGGTCGGAGAGGTACATCTCCTTCGTGCACTGGAACATCACCAGCTGCAGCACGACCGACTGGAGCTGTGGGTCCTGTTTGAGCTCTTCGAGTTCAATCACGACCAGAGGCTTGTTGAAGGAAACCTCACGCGGGCCGGTGAACCACGCGCTGTAGCGGCCATGGGAATACGCCATGAGCTGCATCGCGAGCTGGTGGGCCAGCTCCGGCGACGCGCCGTCCCAGACTTCCAGCTCTTCGACGACGTGCTTGAGTTCGGTAGCTGCAGCAAACTTTCGCCATGCCTTTTCGACCACGATTTCGAGCAGCTGATACTGGAACTGAGGCACATCCTCCGACTTGGTCAGGGGGAATGCCATCAGGCGCAGCAGCTCCTTGAGCATCGGCATGAGCTCGTTCAGGTCATCGACGGTGTTGATGCCGGTGAAGGGGTTCATCGACCGCGGCTTCTCCGCGTCGAAGACCAGGTTCTCACCGCCCATGACGGTACAGAAGCGGTGGTACGACCGCCCCACGTCGATAATGCGCGCGATACCGCCGCGGGAAAGGAAGTCGCAGACCAGCTCGTTGGTCAGGAATGACTTGCCCGAGCCAGAGGCGGCTACCACGACGAAGTTGTAGTTCGTGGAGTCCTTCCACAGCAGGTCGAAAGTTGCAAGTTGGCCCGAACGGGAAGTCAGCAGTAGGCCCGCGTGCTCCGGACCCGTACCGCGCCAGTCACCCTGGACTTGCATCATGGAGGCCGCGTTGATGGAACTCATCAGCCAAGCCCGCTGCATCCCGCGGTTCGGAGGGTCCATCGCCGGGACATACTGCAACGGCAGCGACGCGATGAACACCGGCAGGGAGATGTAGGGCTCGTCAGAAATTCGGAATCCGGCGCCTCGGAAAAAGCCCTTCACGCGCTCGGTCTGCTGTCGGGCCTCATCGGGCGGCGTGTACAGGTTGATGCCCGTGTAGGCGCGCACCAAGCGGTGCCCCTTGCTCGTTTCCTTGAGCAACGCTTCTGCGCGGTCCCGACGCTCGTAGAGGTGGCCCATCATCGAACGGAACCACTGGCTCTCAGACATCGTCTGCTTGTTCAGCATGCCGAACTTGCCCAGCAGGTCATCCTTCGAGTCATCGGGATGGAGAATGTGGACCGTCGTGTATGCCCAGTATGGACACGTGATACGGTCGTCCCAGGACATCGGGTCCCCGAGGGTGCGCGCCATGCTCGGCAGGTAGTGCGTATGGGGCGCCGCATCGACCGTGAGGCAACTCACGACAACGTCAGGCACGTGCTCGCCGTCCGCGTTCGTATCCCCTGCGTGCTTGCTGAAGCCGATGCGGCCGTCGCGCAAAACGCTGACACGGGTATTGCGGGACATGAGGTCCGCCGAGACCGGTTGGCCAGGCGTCGCCTCGAAAATACGTTCGGAGGGCTCGAGGTGCGGATTCAGAAGCTCCCAGAGCAGGAACTTGATGTCGACCTCAGCCATTTCCATCGATTGCATGCCCACGGCCGACAACGCGCTGGCGACCGTGTTGCGGCAATCACGCATCGTCTGGCGAAAGGCACGCATTTCGACTTCGCTTTTCACGTCACCCGTGAATGGAACGCGCGCGGCGACGTACCACTGCATCATGCGCGGATGCATGCGCGTGCGGGGCAGCATCGATGGGCCCAGGGCGGTGGTGAGCAGGAAGTCGCGGCGGCGCTCAACGATTTGTCGCAGTAGCGGGTTGTTCGTTTTGGCGAGGCGCGCGTTCGCCCAGGTGTTCACGAAGCCCTCGACCTGCGGGGTCACGAGTTTGCCGAATTGCAAGACCGACTCGGGCGGGAGACCCACCATGGCGGCCTCGATAGCACCTTCGGCGTTCACGCCGGCGACATTGAGCGGTGAGATGGCGAGCAGGAAGCCGATGGCCGGCCCGTGCCCGTCATCGAGGTACATGAAATTCGTCTCGTCATCGAAGAACCGATACGTGAATAGCGACGAGAACGATTCCCGGTCGGTCATGGCTGCCGCCGCCGACATCGTGGCGGGGACCGCCA
>NZ_LMTS01000025.1:63584-149338 GCF_001541225.1 Variovorax sp. WDL1
GTCCGGCTTTACGAACGCAGTGAGGCGCTTGAGCAACTTGCCTGCTTGTTTCAAAGATATCTCCTACGTGGGCTGTGGTGGCGCTGCCGACGTTCAGTTGAGTCGCTGGTACGGTTGCGTAATGCCGTTCGATGTCGAAGGTGCAGGTGCTGACGAAGTTGTCGTTCCGGTAGCCGCCTTTGACTCGGGCGGTTTTGACGGACCGCTCGGCGTCGTGGCACGGTTGGTGGAGTTCACTTCCTTGGGGGTGAATCCCAGCTGATTGGGCTTGGTGGGCTCAAACATCCCGCCTGCGGCCGCTGCGCCAGGCTTGGTCAGGCTGCCGTAGTTCCAGGCGCCAGGTGTGGCGAAGTACGTGTACTCGCCAGACCGCAGGTTTCCGTCGGCATCGACGTACGGCGCAACCCAGACGCGCATTACTTTCGGTTGTTTGAACACCGGCAGCCCCTGCTGCGCCGCGTCGGGCATGTTCGACGCTTCCCCGCGGAAGAATGGCTGCGCAGCCTCAGGCGACTGCTCGCCCGTCTTGGCGGTGCGAGGCTGGCTTTCAAAGACGGATTGTTTGTGATTGCCTGCGCCCTTCCCTTTAGTCGAAAGCTTGTACGCATCCTCCATCGAGGCGCATTTCGCGGCGGGCACATCGGCGAGCGCGCATTCGTATTCGACGTGGCCCAAGCCAGCACAGGCCGACAGCAAGGCGGTCACGGAGGCAGCAATAAGGAGGCGTTTCATAGGAACTCCGGGTCTTTCATTCATTCGTGTCGGTGGGGTCCATCTGGCGGTCCAAGCCCTTGCCAGTAGCGGTGTCGAACACCACCCCCATCAAGAAGTAGCGAGCGGACTTATCCGCATAGGCAACCTCTCCGTTTTCTAGTTGCAGCGTGACGAGCCCTGGCACTGCGGCGGGCCACGCCTTCAGGAAGCGGGTGCCGCGCAGGGTGCCGCGCAAGCGCGAGAGAACCTCGTCCGCTTCAAGCTGAGTCAGACGCCCGCCAACTTCGGCGGCGGGCATCACGGCTGCAGCGGGTGGTGGCGCCGCCGTGGCCATCAGTTGTTCGGCTTGACTTCTTGAACGAACTGCGACTCACCCGTTCCCCAGTTCAGCGAGACGCTGTTGGTGAAGACGATGGTCCCGGTTCGTCCGGTGTCGATGGACACCACCGGGAAGATGGCTTGCGCCTCTTTCAGGTAGAACTCCGCGATTTGCTGCGCTGCCGTTTGAGCGCCAGAGAGGCCGGACGCCCGCAACGCCGCCGCACCGCCCAACGAGCTCATAGTGGAGCCTGTCGACAGGTTGGACGTCACGGTGCCCTGGGCCTGACCCAGTGCACCGGAGAGACCCTGTGCAAAACCAGCGAGGAGCGCCTTGCCAAGGCGTGCGCCTTGACGGTCCATCACTTTGCCGCGAAGCCCTAGCTTCCCGTCACTGTCCACCACGTAGCCTGCGACTTCCTGCGACAGAATCAGGCGGTCGCCCTTATCCACGCACGAGAGGCGATTGAACCGCACGTACACCCGCTCGGCAGACAGGTCGCCGTAGCCGTTGCCCAGCACGAAGCAGTTCTTGAGGCGGTACTTGGCGGCACCAGGCAGCGTGGCCTGCTCCGTCACGTTCATCAGAACAGGCATCGGATTCGATTGCGTCGTCACCGACGTACCCGCGTCCAGGCCGTTGAGCAGCACGACGGGTGCGAAGCCGCCTGCCGGCAGGAGCCCGGCAGACTCGTTCTTCTTGTACGAAATCTTCGAGTTGACGGAGGGGCCTCCTGCGGGTGCGACTGCAGCGCTGGTGTCCTTCACCTCGAAGACCATCGGTGCGACCGGGGCGGACTGCATCGTTGGCGTAATGGGAGGCAGCGAAGCGCCAGACGCACCGGGGCCTGCGGGAATGGGAATCCCCCCTGCCGGCCGCGCGGGCGCAGCCGGAGGCGGCGGGGGAGCCTCTGGTGCTGCGAGCGAGCCGATGCCGCCACTGTTGCCTTGGCTGGGTGGGGGCACGACGCCGGCAGGCAGGGGCGTATTCGACCTTGCACCGGTGCCGCCGTTGGCAGCCGCATTCCGGGCAGCAAGGTCTTGCTGCGCGACGCGCTCCTTCAGCGAGAGGTTGTCGGACTTGAGCTGCTCCAGCATTTGCTTGAAGCCCTCCAAGTCCTTGCCGAACTTGGCCTCGAACGCCACCTTGTCCGCGTTGGGCGGGGTCACGTTAATCATGGCCGCCTCTTTCTTCGGGCCATCGGGCAAGTTCGACTTCTTGTCGGAGAAGGCGGCCGTGCTGATGACGGCGACGCCCGCCAGGCCGACGGCGACATAGAGCCAGCGACGTTGGACGTTCTTTTGCTTGCCGCCGACCTTGATGGCCGATGCGGACGCGGGTGCCGCCTTCGACTTGTTGTTGATGAACAGTCCTGGCTTTTTGTCGTCACTCATCGCCGAGCTCCTCCACTACGAACAGTTGCGGGCTGCTGTTTGCGTCCACGGTGTCGCCGTCCAGCAGCACAGCGTTGATGCCTTCACGGTAGAACTGATTCGGGCTGACCACGGCGGTCTGGTCCTGTGCAGCAACCAGCGAGAAAACCAAGATTCGCTTGGCGCCGTCGCTCCAGCCCGCCATTGGTACGACCGTGAACTTGTCGAAACGGGTCGGCCGGGGGAGGCTCACGGGCTCGAAGCCGCTCGGCGGTTCGCCGCCAGTCGTCAGCGTCTTCAGCAGCTCGATATCCGCGCCGCGCGGCGAGGACCCCTTTTGTCCGTCGCTCACGAGAGGGCCTTGGGTGCGCGCGGCAGACGGGGGCTTGAGTCGAGCACCATTCACTGGGTAAGTGATGCCTGGCACAGCCTTGGGCACCACGCGCAACTTCTCTACCTTGCCGCTTTGCAGCTCCACCACCATCTGTACCGGGCGGTCGGCACCACGCGTGAACTGCAGCAGTACCTGGGTACCGCCCGAGAGCGTGATTGGGTCGCCGGAGACAGGCGAGCCCGCCGGGAAGATGAAGCGCTTTGCAGGTTCGCTGAAGACGAAGGTATTGAATTCGTAGTCGGACACCGTCACGACGCCCGGCTCGGGCAGTTCGATGGTGGCACCCTTGACGGGCTCGACTTGCTTCTTCGCGGGGGCAGCGAATGCCGTAGCCGAGAGCGCAAGCCCAGCGACGAGTGCCAGAGCCACGGCGAGTGGCTGCTTATTTGTCTTGTTGTTGACGCAGGTCGGCGACATGCAAGTACCCCTTGTAAACCTTGTAGGTGATGACGTAAGTCAGCTTGGCGCGCAGCGTTTCCTTGCCGCCGACCCAGCGCAACTGGGTGCCATCGATTTGGACGCGCTTGCCGTCCGGAGAGACCTTGACTTCGGACGGATAGAACGACTGGGTCACCCCCCGACGCTTGAAGTCCTCGGCCTGCGCGAGCAGTGGCTCGCGTTGTTCGCCATACAGGTCCTCCGTGAGCCGGTTCAGGAACCGGGTCGTTTGCGTAACGACGTTGTCCGGAATGAAATTCAGGATGAGTGAGGCATCGGACATGGCCGCGTTCGCCATGTACTCGGAGCTCGTGCCGCGAATCTCGCCGTTGGTGGTCACGGTGACACGGGTGCCGGAGGCGGCCAAGTCGTGCGGCACGAGAACCACAGGCGTGTTGCGCTGCTGATAGATGAGCGCGCTGACCAGGAAGATGACAGCCACACCAAGGGTGTAGGTGGCGCTCTTCCAGGCCTGCGCGGTTTTGAACGCGTTTGCGACGCTGTCCAGGTAGTTGTTTTGTTTCGGGTCTGACATGTGTTAGGCCTGGTGGCTTACTCGGTAAAGTCGTTAAGCCACGCGGGTTTAAACCTGGTCTTCAGCGGCGCGTCCAGCTGTAGCCCGTGCGCCCACAAAAAGTGCTGCATCGCTCCGCGCTTGGAGCCACGCTTGAGATACCGGGCGCCAATGAGTACGCCGCCGCCCATCAAGACACCGAGAATCCACATGTGCGCGATGATTCCGAAACCCATCAGAATCAGTGAAAGCGTGAACTCCAAGGGGTCCCAAAACATGATTGGGATGGGCGACTCGAGGTCGAAGGGAAAGACGTGCGACTCTTGGTCCATGCGCTACTTCCGGGGGAAGGAAAGAGAGAAGAGAGATAGGGGCGGTCTCCCGCCCCTACTCGTCAGGCCGCGCTTAGATGAGGCCGCCACCCACCATGATTTGCTGGATGATGCTGGGGCCCCAGTGCAGGAAAGCACCGCCAGCGATACCCGTCAGCGCGGGCATGGGGCTGTTCTTGGCAACGCCGATGGCGCCGCCCATGAGCAGCATGGTGGTGGCCAGGCCAACGCCCAGGGCGCCTGTGGTCCAACCGTCCACGGTCTTCCAGAAGCTGTAGAACGCGTCGTTCTGGTCCAACTGGCCAGCGAACACCGCCGGGGAGGCACCGGCCACAGCCAGCGCAGCGAGGGCCTTGCCCTTCAGGGTACGGAGAAAAGTCATTTAAAGCTCCTTGCTTCGTTGAGGTGATGTGTTTGCAAACACGCGCTCGAGAGCCGGAGCCGTTGGTTCAGGCAGCGAGTGCCTACCGTATAGCGATGGGTTTATACAACCCGGAAGTTTTTTCTGAGCTAGCGCTATTCGCTTCCCGTCTCGTCCGACGATAGGGAAAAGACGAGTTGTTTCGGCTTGGCCGGAGAGGCCTGCGCTTGACGAATAGGCGAAGTGGCGGCGGCGGTGGGGGTTCCATCCGCGGTGCGGCGAATACCGCGCTGCGCATCGACATAGTTCTGGAAGCCCCACCAGAAGCCGATGACGTCGCTGGCGTACTTGTGGCCGATGCGATAGCGGTTCGGCGTCCAGTTGTTGGGCCCAATGTTGTAGGCCACGATGGCGTTGAACCAGTCGCGCTTCTTGTTGAAGTTGTCGCGAATGATGTAGGCGCTCGCGTTGATGTTCGTGCAGAAGTCGTCGCGCAGATGCTCCTTCCTCAGGCCGAACTTGGCGAAGTACTCGACCCACTTCGTGTTGACCTGTGCGGGGCCGAGGTCGAAGCTTCCGTCGCGATTCTTGCTGCTCGCGCCGACCCGCCCGTTCTCCTTTCGAAGAATCGCGTGCAGGAGTAGCTCCGGTACGTCGTAACGCAAAGAGGCCTGTGCAGCGCACTGCACGGCCTCTCGCGTGACATGGGCGTACGGAGGCAGCGACGGAATCCCGTCCATGGCCCAGGTCGGGGTTTACTCGGCGGCGGCTGCGGCGGCCTCCGCCGGCGTGCTCGGTTCGTCCAGGATGAACACGCGGTCGGCGACCAGCTCGTTCGAGAGGAACTGGTCGGCGTCCAGGGTCTTCACGACACCTTGGATGTGGCCGTTGATTTTGACGGTCTGGCCGACCTTGAGGCGGTCCTGCAGCTTCGGGAAGCGGTAGTTGGGGATGCGAACTTGGCCGGCGTTGATGAAGTCGACGACACCGCCGCTTTGTTCGCGCACCGGGCCCCACTGCACCATAAGCACAGCGCTGGCGCCCTTCTTGGGGTCCTTGGGGGTGGACACCGTAATCTTGCGGATTTCACCAACGATGAAAAGGTCGTGAATCAATTGAGTCTCCTGGGGGTACTGAGTCCGCTGCTTTCAGCGGGGGTTACTGGGGCTTTTTAAGGCACCCCTTCTATAGAAGATGCGTTTATATGAGCGCGTCTTCCTTGCACTCAGCGCTCAAATACTTCCACCCGCTGGTTCAGCGAGGCGCCCTCGGACGTGTGGCTGCGGGGCACCTCACTCGAGAACGACCGCACCGCCTCGACCCTGTGGCCGCGACGCTTCAAGTTCGCGGCGACAGCCTGGGCACGCCGCTGCGCCAGCTTGGCGGGATTCTTTTCGCCCGCGCCCGCGTGGCCGGCGACCAGGACGGTTGATTTCTTGTGAAGGCCGCGCAGCTCCGCAGCAGTCTGTTTGCTGATGAGCACAGAGTTCTTGGCGAAGTCGACGATGACTGTGGCGCCCTCCACCGGCATGGCGTGTGCGGCCTGGTACCCATTGGTAGGCTCAAGGGGTGGGAGCGGCACCGGGTCCGGCAACGGCGTGATGGGCGTTTCGACCGCAGAACGGGACAAGTCCCAGTTGGTACCGCCGACGACGTCGATGTGGTTTTGCCGAACGTTCTCGTGCTGGACGTGGGCGGGGACTTCAATCATGGGCATGCTGTTACTTCGCGAGAGTTTTCACTTTGGAGATGACTTCATCCCGAAGGCGCGTCAGCGAGCCTCCAGGCACGGAGGTGGGGTCGACGCTGGAGACGGGCCTTCCGTCAACGACGATGACGTAGGCAGGAAGGCTCTCAACACCGACTGACACGGCAAGGGTTGCCGCACGAGAAAGTGCGCCCTTTCCGCGCGGGCCCCGTGAGGCCTCGAAGAGAGCGGTGAGGTCCTTCTCCGGCATGTCCCCCAGCTGCTGCTGGAGCCAAACCAGCACCTGGTTTTCCTCGCCCAACGGGATGCTGAGGTCCTGCGCGCCACGGTAAATCGCGTTTTTGATGGTGTCAGCCACCGCCGGCGAAACGCCTCGAGCGGCGTAGTAGACGCGCTCTTTGGCGCCGCTCTCGGCCGGGTCAACCGGAACCGGGCCGCGCACGAAGCTCCCGCCGACGGCCTTCACCGCACTTTCGATAGCAACGTCCTGGGCCTCTGCGGCGCGGCAGACCGGGCACGAGAACGACATGATTTTCACGACGTCGACCGTAGGCGCGGCGCTGGCGAGTGAGGGCAGCATGAGTGCGCAAGCCCAGGCCAGCCCGACGGCTTGAAGGAAATGGCGGCGTTTCTTGGTCATTTTTTCTCCGGGGCGGCGGGCGCGGCCGGCGCTGCGGGGGTGGATGAAGCGGGCGCGGAGGCGGCCTTTTGCGCCGGGTTAGCAGCAGCGTCGTCGGCCGGCTTCTTCGCGTCAGGGCTGAGGCCCTGGGTAGCGAGCCACTCGTTGTAGGCGTCCTGGTAGATGAGGCGCCAGGTCACGTAGCGGCAGCCGTAGCCGAGGTTGTTGAACCACCCTTGAACCTTCGTCTGCTGTGAGGGGACCACCAGCGAAGACAACGACGTGGTTGCGTTCCCGACCCAGGCAATCGGAGCGCAGCCCCGTTCGATGCGCTTCTCCGGCGATGCGGCCAAGAAAATCCAGGCGACGAACGCCAGGAAGATGAGGCCAAAGAATTCTTTGTGAAGCATGAGGGGCAGCCCTTGCGGGCAAGTCAAGACAGTGCCCCGTATAGAGCGCCCCTTTTATGCGGCGGCTCGCCGCGGCTCCTTTGCTACTTGACGGCGACAGGCCGCGGCAGCCGCAAAGCAGGCATCGACCGTTTGCGAAAGCCTGGCAGGGCCTCCAGCATCTTTCGGCCCCACTGGGTGTAGATGAGCCGCTTGTCGAAGACCACGATTCGGCCCCTGTCCGATTCACGGCGCATCAGGCGGCCCACCATCTGGATGAGCTTGGTCAGTGCGTCGGGCATCGCACGTTGGGCGAAGTACTCCTTGCCCAAGACCTCGGCGAGCTCCTGCTCGACAGGCGAGGTCGGGACTGCGAAAGGAATCGCGCAGATGATGACGTTCACACAGTAGGCGCCGGGAAGGTCGAGGCCCTCCGCCATTGTTGCCAGGCCGCACAGGATGCTGCCCCGTCCCCGGTCGATGCGGTCCTTGTGCTCATGAATCAGTTCCTTGATGCCAAGGTCGCCCTGAGCAAGAACCGCGTTTCCGAAGTGCTTGTTCAATGTCGGCAGCAGCGCGTTCATCAACGAGCGCGATGGAAACAGGATGAGAGTTCCCTCGGACGCATCGATATTTGCCGGCATGTTCAGCTGCAGCTCCTCGATGTACTTCTCCCGTTCATCTTGGCGCGGGCTGTACTTCATGTCGATGAGCTCGATGGTGTTGTTGCGGTAAGGGAAGATGGGGTCGAGCTTCATCGTGCGCAGCACGTCACCGACACCGACGCGTGCCCGGAAGCGGTCAAACCCGTCGAAATCCTGAAGCGTTGCCGACACCATCGCGACGATGGCCCGCTCGCTGTCCCACAGCAGGCGACGCAGGACGTCTGCGCCTTCGAGCGGCGACACGTGAATGCTCGCCACCTCCGGCGTGCCGCCTTTGAACACCCAGCGAACTGCCCGGTCCGGCGCAGAGAACAGCTCGAGCCCCTTGACGATGGATGACAGCTGCGAGCCGAAGAAGGCGCACTGGTACAGGAGCTCGCCTATCGGCCCCTTCAATTCCGGGCTCTTCTCCGGAAGATTCGTTTTCTTGAGGGCCGCGCTGGCCTCCTTGATGCTCTCTTGCAAGAGCCGCGCATGGTCCAGCGCATGGGTCGCGGCCTTCAGCACGGAGGTGTCGAGCTTTCCGGCCGGGAAGCGATACTGATTGGTCTCCGGCTCCACCGTGATGGTCGACAGGGAGTCCTTCAAGCCAGCGAGCCCGTTCACCAGGCCACCGGTGTCGAAATCGTGCGCGCTGAGCTTGGCCTTCTCGAACAGGCGCACCAGCTCCCCCTTGCGCTGCCACCCCTTCGAGAAGCCGGCCATCCGACCGAGGTTGGCAACGCAGTCGTCGAGCACGAGGTTTGCCGAGCCTACGTCGATTGCCTTGTCAGGCAGATGATGGGCCTCGTCAAAAACGAGGAGATAGCGGCCGCCGGGGAACAGAGCATCGGTGGGGCTTTCCTTGGCCATGGCCAGGTCAGCCAAGACAAGGTCGTGGTTGGCCACGATGATTTTGGCTTCCGACAGGACCCGGCGCGACGCCAGGAAGGGGCACTCGCTGTGGAACTCGCACTTATGACCGAGACAGGTCTCGGACTTGGCTGCCACTTCCTTCCAACTGCCCGGTGTCTTGTCCGGGTAGCTGTCGACGTCCCCGTTCCAGGCGCCGCCGCGCCAGTGGTCGAGCATTGACTTCACGTCGACGGACACATCGACGTTCTCGTTGGAGCCCTGGTCGAAGAAGTCGAATTGGTTTTCCGCGTCGCCCTGGTTGGAAATGCGCTCGGCCGAGTTGACGCAGAAATAGCGACCGCGGCCTTTGGCCACGACCGCGTCCCGCTCGCTTTGAACAATGCGCGCCTTGACCAGCGTTGGAAGGTCGCCCTGCATGATTTGGGTTTGGAGGCCAACCGTCGCTGTCGCGATGACGACCGGGACCTCCTTTGTGGTCCGCAGCTTTTCCGAGGCAGCGATTGCGCCGACCAAGTAGGCGATGGTCTTTCCGGTGCCGGTGGGTGCCTCGGCAGCGATGGGCTCGTCGGCCACCATTGCACGGCAAACCTGCCGAGACAACTCAACCTGACCGTCGCGGACGATGAAGCCGGGGAGCTGGCCAAGCCGCTCGTAGCACTCGTCGATGAAGGTAAAAGCCGCGTCGGATGATTCGAGGCGGCTTGCGTTTGCGATTGGAATGACCTGTCCCATACTGTCCAATAGTTACCAGGGCCCGAGAAGGCCCAACCTTGCGACAGAGTAGAAAGAGGCTTTAAACGGCTTCGCCGCACCGGTCCGAGAAAGCGGTTCAGGTGCTAGCCGCCCTACCCTCGGCTGCTTGCGCCTGGACCCAGGCGCAGCTATTTACACCCGTTACGCTTGCCACCTGTTACGCAGGCGATGGAAAATTCAATGTTTCACGGCATTTTCACAAGGTGGCTTGCAGTTGTGAAAAATCGATGTGTGGCAACGACTTAGCGGCTTGGGACCGGTCAAACGGCGAGTTGACGTGTGTGGATGTTTCACGAAATGCACCAGTTTGCGGCTTAGCTGGGATAATCAGGCCGTAAATCTTTACGCCAAGTCTTAAGCCACCACCACCACAACAATGGCAGCAACCCCCTCCGATACCCGCAAGCGCGTTCGGGAAATTGCCGACCAGCTCCTCGCCGCCGGTACAGCCCCGACCTCCACTCTGGTGCGGAAGCTGCTTGGTAAGGGCAGTTTCGAGACAATCGTCGGCGAGTTGAAGCTGTGGGAAGCTGACCGCCAGCGCCCCCTGCCGAACAAGCGAGACCCCACTGCTGAGGCCCTCGATAGGGTGGGAGCTCAGCAAGCCGCAGAGTTGATTGCTCAGGCTGCGGACGCCTCGAAGTCACTGACTGCTGCGGTTGCCAGCGTCCGCTTGGCAGCGTCAGAGATTGCAAGTTTCCCTGCCCTGGTTGCCACCCTTACAGAGCAGGTGAGAGCGCTCACGCAAGTCGTCGAGGACGACCGGAAGGCGATGCGGGACGAACTCGCAAAGGCGAATGCGCGCTACGAAGGCGTCCAGAAGTACGCCATGACCGCTATTGAGGCGGCCCGCGCCGAGAGTCGAATGCTCCAGGAGCAACTCGCCCAAACGGGGGATAAGACTGGTGCCCGCGAATCGGCTTATCGTCAGCAGGCTGAAGACCTCCGGGTCCTCGTGCATCAGCTTCAGGGTCGCCTCGCCGAGCAAGGTAAGCGCAGTGACGACGTTGTTGTGCCTCCGCGACTCGACTTTGACCAAAAGCGTCCTGTACGTTTATCCAGTTATGAGCCCACTGGGCGGACCACCTAAACTGGCCGCCTGCGGCACCGCTGTCCCCAAGTATTTTGGTTGTCCCTAGTAGGGACAACACGACTTGCTGCCGAACCCGCCCCGTCCAGGTAGGGACTCAATTCACCTGTCCTACTCGCCGGTCGCTCGACGCTTGCACGCTGCTCGCGGACGTCGAAGGCGTGGTGGCAATCTGTCCCGGGAGTTTGTCCCTACTAGGGACAAAAGGCCTTCACGCCGCTGCTGGAATTCGAAAATGCGTCGCTGCGGGGTGACTCTGTCCCAGGGAATTTAGTTTGTCCCTACTAGGGACAAGACGCCGTCACGCTGCTGCTGGAAGTCGAAAATGCGTCGCTGCGGGGTAACTCTGTCCCAGGGAATCTAGTTTGTCCCTACTAGGGACAACGTGCGAAGCAGACCTTGTTAGCCTCGCCGGCGCATGCAGCTCATTGTTCTCGTGTGGGTCAGAGGGGCGCCAGAAAAGCAAAGGGCCCGAGGGCCCCTTTACTTCAGCTGAGCGATTTTAGTTTTGCGATGCGGTCCTTGATGAGCTCAGTAATGATTCTCTCAAGTTCATCAGCTTCCTGCGCTGATGTGAAAGCCATCGACAACAAGCCGTCCCGGCGTCTAATTCGGACGTAGCGCGTACCGTCAACCGCTAGGTCCGTACTTGGCTGCCTCCGGCGTTCCGCGTTCTTCTCTTTTGGGGGCGCTGTCACCCACGCAGGCGCCTTGCTTGCCTTCAGCTTACCCTCCACGACCAACTCGACGGCCTGAACAACGCGGTCGCCATGGTCCTTTGCAAGCGCCGCGAGCAGTTCGACCACGTTTGCCCCTATGACAGACGGCTTAGAAGCAACCAGCTGGCGGGCTGCTGCAGGCAAGCGTTCGAACGAAAGCAACCTGGCGACCTGCGACTTGCTGAGCCCTGACTCTGTCTCGAGCTCCCGAACTGTAAAACTGCGACTAGCCTTCCGCTGCGCGAGGCCCAAGTATTTCGCGTAGTCCGTCAGTTGAGGCGCAAGAAGATTGTCATAAAACGTGACTCGTTCGGCCTCATCATCCGACGCTTCACGGATGGTGACAAGCCACTCTTCCCGACCCAGCTCAAGCAGAGCTGCCTTGCGATGACGCCCGGCCAGAATCTGGAACCGTCCGGCGGCGGCCGGGCGTAGCTGCGCCGGTGTCGTTTGCGGGTTCTCCTTTAGGTTCGCCTTCAGGTTCGCGACGCGAACGGGGTCGAGAGGGCTTGAATGAAATGGCCCGTCATCGCACAGGTCTAGCCTGATTACCAGAGCCTTGCCTTGTTCTTTCTTGAGCCGTTCAATCTCCGCCTTGCTCTCAAGGTGCCCGCCCGTCAGGTTCATCAGCTGAGTCGGCGCAGGCAATGGCCGTTGCCGCACCATAGCCGGCGACGTCGGACCTGACAGGACTGCATCGCTGATTGCGCTCAGTTGTTCTCTGCCTTTTGTTGCCATCTTGTTACTCCTGTTCCGTCGCCGGAATCTGCCACACCTTCCGGCGAGTCATGAAATCAATCTCATCGACCAGCTTGTCGTAAGCGTCGCGTGCGCGCGAGAGCGTCTTAGCAGAACCCGCGTACCGTTCGACGTCGTAGACAGTGGAGTACTTGGCCCCTTCCATTCCCACGGCGGCCGTGTCGGGAATTTCCGTTTGCGTCAACATGTCTCCGTAGGAACCTTGCATCCACTTGAGAATCTCCTTCGTATACATGCGTTGGTGGTTCACCTTGCTCGGCACTGCAGCCACCCACGCGAAATCCTTCTGGCCCAACGCCAATCCAGTGCTTAGCTCCGACAGCATCGTCCAGAATTGCGCAGAGCTGACGAAGTCGATGCCTTCGGGCGGAAGCGGCAGGAGCAGCGCGTCGGCTGCCCAAATGGTTGTCATGTTCATGTACGACAGCGCCGGCGGGGTGTCGATGATGATGTAGTCGTACTGTTCACGAATCCCGGCATCAAGCGCCTTGTTTAGCACGTCCCAGAACTTGAACTCCTCGCCCCGGTTGTTTGCTTCCAACTGCCGCAAGGGCAAATAGAACTCACCCTGAGCAATCGCATGTGAGGCCGGCACCAAGTCAATCCCGTCCCAGTACGTCGCTTGAATCGACTCCTGCAGTGTGTCCCGTGCAATCTCGGAGGTCGCGTGCATCATTAAGGGCAGCACTGTTTCGCTCTCGGGTATGAACCCCGGCGTCAGGCCGAAGAGGGCAGACATTGACCCTTGCGGGTCGTAGTCAATGCATAGGACGTCATAGCCCTTCAAGCTCAAGGCCTGAGCCGTGCTCATGGCGGTCACAGTTTTACTGACCCCGCCCTTGAAATTGGCCACCGTTATGGTGGCGCCCGGCAAGCCGGGGGGACGGCCTGGCTTGCGGGTCGCCTTGACCCAGGCGCGGGCCTCAGACAGGGTGAAGCGGCGATTGCGCTCACTGCCGCCGTCGGCTTTGCCCTTGATGCCATCGCTCAATCCAGGTTCGAGCCCGCGGTCGAGTAGACGCAACATCTGGTCGCGAGACCTTCCGCATAGTTCCGCCAGCTTCGTCGCATTGAACTCCGGCGCCTTCTTGGCGGTTCCGCTAAAGAGATATTCTTTGAGCCGAGCTGTCTGGATTTCCAAGCGCTCGCCCAGCGCCGTTATGTCCTCCATGGTCACTCGAGAACTGACCAGGCTCACCGGCAACTTGTCGGCAAGCCCATCCTCAATCGCGCTATCCATAAGCATCCTCTTAGATTGTTAGTGACCGCCACAAATGCGCAGTCGCGTTGACGAGCGGATTCTGCCAGCACTTTTGTCGCTTGCGTGCGAAATACCAAAAAACTGACGAAGGACACGCGAAAACGGCACGTTTACGCCGTCTCCCAAAAATTAGCTCACCTTTGCCGGCCTGCGTACGGTGGTCTGGTCGCCAACTCTCCCCCCTGACAACAACTTAGCTCTCAAAGCTCGGCTCCGTCGAGGTTGGCACCATCCGTAAGCTAGCGCATGTTGCTGATACCCGGGCCTTCATTCAGCATCTTTCGTATCGGTTTTTGGCTCCCGAGCGCGGTTTCGACGGCTCCTAAAGGTGAGTGGATTTGTTATCCACAGGCGGCCGACAAACGCTCACCTGACCAACAAATCAACACACCACAAGGCGGACAAGGGCTCACCGAACCCCGACACCCTCGGCATATCCACAGCCCTGAGCCCGAAAACGCCTCCCAATCAGCGTAAAAGCGCTCACCCGATTGACGCTAACACGTTGATTCCTCACAGTAATTTCAACAGTAAACAATTCAACGGCTCAACAGGAGTCTTCAACAGAAGAAGTCAAACAGCAGTCATGTCTCGGTCCATCTGAAGACGCGAACGCAAAGCCTTAAAACTCACCGTTAAGGCATAATCGACGCCAATGACCACCCTCCCATCCTCACCGCAAGCTGTATGGCCGCTGCAGGCTAGCCTGCTGGCAGGGGATGGCGAACCTCCGCGGCCCGCGAGACGACGTGCTAAGAAGGGTTCGAGCGATACAGCTGGAAAAGGGAGTGCAGCCGAAGGGAAGGAGCTCGACCGGTTCATCAAGACCGTCGCTCCCGACGGCGGATACCTACGTAAGCCAGTAGAAGCGATTCTTGTAACGCCCAAGGAAGGTAAGCTGACGCTGCAGGCTCGGCGATTCCACAACGTTCTCCTGAGGCATGCCCAGGCAAGCCCATTGCCCGCGCCCGGGGAACGCTTCCAGATGCCGCTGTCGCAGTTCGTGCAGAACACGAGGCTTGAGCAGGTCAATAACGCATACCTGGCGGAGGTCCTACGGATGCTCATGACCACCACCGTCGAGTGGGGGGACGCATCGGCAAAGCTTTCTGGCCCGGAATACAAGTGGTCGGCGGCCACCCTTATCTCGCACGCAACGATTCAAAAGCGGGTGGGAGAGGTACCGGTTCTGCTCTACGACTTCGACCCCGACCTCAGACAGAAGATGCTGCGGCCGGAGTTCTACGCAAAAGTGGCTCTAGACGTCGGGCCAAAGATGTCGACTCACGCAGCACACGTCCTGTACGAACTGGGGCAACGGTACTTCAACGACGGCAAGGGATTCCAGAGCCAAGCGCTCCCCTGGCGCCAGTGGGTCGTGCCGCTCACCGGAAACGCCGACAGGCAAGTGGAGGGGCTCGAGTACAAGACATTCATGAGGGACGTTCTCAAGCCGGCGCTCCGGGACGTGAATGACCCGAACGTGCCGCAGATTCCGTTCACCATTGCCATCCATGAGCAACGCCTCGGCCGCCGAGTTGAATTCATCCGCTTCATCGTCCAGCCGAAGCGACAAGGAAGGTCAGCAAAGCTCGGGACTAAGGACGGACTCGAGATGCCGACGGAGGACCTCACCCTCATTGCACGAGCCATCCACCTGGGTATCTCGCAACACGAAGCTGAGGGAATCTACGAAAAGTACGGGCCACGCATGGGGGCCGGCCTTGAAGCCATGGAACGCCGCAAACTGAGCGAACCCATCGCCAACCCGGCAAACTATTTGCGGAAAGTCATTGTGGCCCAGCCGCCCTCAAGGGAGGACGTCCTGGACGTCGAGGTCAAAGCCATCGGCAAGCCCTTGCAGACGGCCGACACGACGACTAAGAACAACCTGGCGGTGCTCCGCAAGAGGCACGAAGAGTCACTTTTGAACGACGCAGAGGCGTTGCTGAATGAGAGTACTGCTCAGATGCGTCGAGCAGAGTACGAGTGTTTCGAGCGTGACGTTCTTGAAGACCTTAAGACGCCCCTGCAACGGGCCTGGCGCGAATTCCGCCGCAAGGACGTCAGCTCGGAGGCGAAACTTCCAATGTTTTTGCGGGACACCTTCCTGCGCTGGTACATCCGGGACAAGGGCTGGAAGGCTCTGGACTCGGATGACCTGCTGCATTGGGGTGCCCAACGGGGCCTGGTCGAGTTCAGGACGGCCTGATTTCGTCGACAAAATCGGCGTGGGCACCTGACCGACCGAGGGCCGCACCGGATTGTGTAAAGGCCGTAAGCGGATTTACGGCCCTGCAGCCTACCCCTGAATACCGCGATTTTGGCGACAAAATCCCGATGTCTGGAGCAGGGGAGGGCGCTACTTAGCGCTAGCTTTCCGGCGCGGAGCCTGCGGCGCCTTGCCGCCCCTCGTCCCTTGCGAGGCCTTTGGCCCGCGGGAGGTCGACTGTGAAGCCGGTGCGCGGGTGCCTGCGGCAGTTGGCTTGCTCCCGGCCCCGCCAAGCAGGCCTTCTGCCTTGAAGAGCTTTTCCAGTCGGTCAAAGAGTTGGTCGCGCATCGACGGCTCCACGTCTACCAGGCTGAATTCGAGGCGATTCGGAAACGCCTTCAGCACTCCGTTGCCCGCACCCTTGAGTTCGCAGCGTCGTTCCGGCGACTGCCGCTTGCTTTGCTCGGCCGGCATGTCACCAGCCTGAGAACCTTTTGCGATTTCCTGCAGCCGCCGGTTCGACACCCTTCGCGCGCGGATTTGCGGGACCAGCTTTCGCACGAGGTCGAGGCCCTTATCCTCGTAGCGGTCGGCAATGACCGCCAACCAGTAGCACGCGTCCACACCAAACGCCCCCACCGTCGATGCGAGCTCGTCGAGGATTTCCCGGGGGAGCGTCCCAATCTTGACCCGCTTGGACACCTCCGATTCGCTCAGCCCCATCGCCTTTGCGAACGACTTGCCGTCCATGCGGTGGGCCTTCATCTGCTCCGGGAACCTCACGGCATCGTCCAAGTGGTGCTGACCCTTGGCCTGGGCATTCATGTCCCGGGCCTCCCTGAAGAACTGCAGCCCCGCTTTGTGCTCAACGACTTCAACCAGGATTGTCGGATGACCGAGGTTCGCGAGCCCGCGACAGCGGCGGTGGCCGGCCTTCAGGACGAACCGTTGCTGCTTCTCGTCGTAGAAGACTTTGGCCGCTTCCTGCTGGCCGATGGCGGACAGCGACGCCTCCAGTTCTGCCTGCTCCGCAGCGTCAAAGTAGACACGGGGGTTTTCGGGATGCTCCACCACCAGGGAGAGCGGCATCGCGACACGGGCGCCAACAGGGTACCGAACCCCTTCGATGAACTCGGCATACCCGCCAGAACCAGCCGCGACCGCGCCCAGGCCGCGGCGAAGCGCTTGGTCGAGTTGCGCCAGGCCGTTGGAATACTTCCGGCGCGGAGTAGATGCGGCCGCCGCGGCAAGCCCGAACGATTCCTTGGCCAGGTCGGGGAGAGCTTTAGCCATCAGAGGAGCTCCTCGAGGAGTTGGTCGACTTCTTCACGCGCGGCCCTGGAACCAGGGATGCGGTACAAGCTTGTCCGGTAATTTGGGGCGTTCTCAAACGCGCTCAACTGCTTGAGCTGCGTCGCTAGCACTTTAGCCCGCACTTGACGCAGCTTGCTCCACTTCGCCACGCTCTCCCGTAAAACCGTAACGAGGCTTACGTTGGTCCGCCGATGGGCCTGCATGAAGTTCACCAGCAAGCGCACATCCAGTCTCGGACGACCGTGAGTGGCCCGCAGCTCGTTGATTTCTGCAAACAAAGGGAAGAGCTCCTCAAGCGCGTCGACGAACATGCCATTCGGCTTTGCGGGAACAACGACCTGGTCTGCTACAAACAGGGCCGCCTCAAGGTCGCTACTTGCCAGGTTTGGTGGCGTGTCGATGACGATGAAGTCGAAATCTTCACCGGTCGCCCGCTTCTGCTCCTCGTTGAGCTGATTCAGGGCTTGCAGGAACTCCAGCGGGCTGAAGCCCGACCGCTTCTCTACGCGAACAGGGAATCGAGGGAAGGACGAGGAGGGACGTGACTCCCACTTGAAGGCAGTCGCTTGCGGGTCTGCGTCAACCGTAACGACGTAAAGTCCTTTACGGCTGAGGGCGTCAGCCAGGCACATCGCGACCGTGGTCTTACCGGCGCCACCTTTCTGATTTGCGGTGACGATGATGCGGGTCTTCTTCATGGATGCCTGAGCCTCGTGTCCTTCGTGCGCTTGGTGAAATTCGGTGGAGAGGATACCAGCTAAACGCATGATTGAGCCTATAGAGGTTCAGCGCGCATGTTGAATTTCGTCGACAAAATAGCGGCGGAAGTTGTGCCCAGCCAGGCTCCGGCGGCGTTCCTAAAAAAAGAGGCCCCGTCCCAGAAGGGAGGAGCCTCGGTAGCCGCCGGCCCAAGATTGGGAACGTGGCAGAAGAAGAATGACGGTTAACCGAAGGTCTCAACCAGCAGCTGGACGTTGGTTTCGTCGTTGAAGCTGTTGGCATCGAGCTTGTATGCCAGCTTGAGCTCCGAGCCCTTTTGCGGCGGCGCGTCAGTATGGCGAAATTTCACAGCGCGAAACTTTCGGCCGTCCTTTTGGAGCAACATGCTCATGTGCTTGCCGCCACCGATGGAGCGAGCGTCGAGGACCTGGAACGCGTCGTAGAAGGTGGGTTCCGGGAATGCCTGGCCCCATACTTGCTCCTTGAGAATCGCGACCGTTTCGAGGCTCATCTCGTTCGCCTCGAGCGCACCATCCACCAGCAGGGTTTGCTGGAGGTCAGCGGCGGTCAACATTTCTCGCGCAACCTTTTCGAAGGCCTCTGCAAACTCAGCCAGGCCGCCGGCGCGTACTGTCACGCCAGCTGCCATCGCGTGCCCCCCGAACTTCGGGAGGAGGCCCGGATGCCGACGGTCGACCAGGTCGAGCGCGTCGCGCAGGTGGAAGCCGGGGATTGAACGGCCGGACCCCTTGAGCTCACCGTCCTTGCCTGAGGCGAGGATGAACGTGGGGCGCCAGATACGTTCCTTGAGTCGGCCAGCGACGATTCCGATGACGCCTTGATGCCAGTCCTCGGCGTGCAGGACGGCCGTATAGCGGTCCGCGCGGACGTCCGTGAGAAGGCGGCGAACGGCTTCGTCCGTCATGTCCCCTTCGATTGCCTTGCGGCGGTCGTTGATTCCGTGCAGCTCCTCCGCCAGCGCCTGGGCTCGTGCCACAGAATCTGTGGTCAAGCATTCGACGCCGGCGTCCATCGACTCCAGGCGCCCGGCCGCGTTGATACGCGGGCCGATGCCGAAAGCGATGTCACTGGTAGCCAGCATGCGCGGGTCCTTGCCGGAGACTTTTGCCAGGAAATCAACGCCGGGGAACGAGTGGCCGGCGCGAACGCGAAGCAGCCCTTCGTTCACCAGAATGCGATTGTTCGTGTCCAGCGCCACCACGTCCGCCACCGTTCCGATGGCGACGATGGGGAGCAGCGAGTCGACCGAGAATTCCGGGTCCGCCGAAACGATACCGCGCTCGAGGAGTTCGTCCTGCAGCGCCCACATTACGTACCACATCACCCCGCAGCCCGCGAGGGCCTTGGAGGGGAAAGGGCAGCCGTGCTGGTTCGGATTCACGATGCACAGGGCATCCGGATGGGTCTCGCCCGGCAGATGGTGGTCGGTGACCAGCACTGGAACGCCGAGGCGATTGGCTTCCTCGATGCCCGCGTGGGATGCGATGCCATTGTCCACCGTCACCAGGTAGTCAGGCTTTGGTTCAGCCGAACAGGCAATCCGGGCGATGGCAGGCGTGAGGCCGTACCCGTGCTCGATTCGGTTCGGGATGATGAAGCCGACGTTTGCGCCGAACGCCCGCAGTGCGCGAACGCCCACCGAGCACGCGGTGGCCCCGTCCGCGTCATAGTCGGCGACGATGAGCAAACGCTTCTTCTCCACGATTGCGTCAGCAAGCACTTTGGCCAATGCTTCGGCACCCAGGAGTTGGGAGTAGGGGATGAGCGCGCTTAGGCCGGTCGACACCTCAGCGGTGTCGGTAATGCCCCGCGACGCTAGGACGCGGGCGAGCACTGGGCTCATGCCGGAGCGGATGAGCTTCAGCACGGTGGAAGGTGGAAACCTTCGTTCTTCGATGTCCATGGGTGTCCTTGAGTGGAAATTGGTCTACGCCGTATAGCGCAGCGCGAACCGGCAGACCTGTTTCAGCCAGCAACGGTATGGCTTCCGAGTTTTATCCATACGTGCTAAAATGCACGCCATTCTCGCGCAGAACTCCAAGAAAGCCAGCCTCTCCCGTGAGGGCCGTTGGTCCCGCGTAAGGCTCTATCAAATACTAAGTTCTTCTTTTCTTTGTATTTTGATGAAGTCTAACTCGAGAGAAAGACTTTAAGTAGAGAACACGTTTTATGCACTTTGGCGTTTTTGTCGGAATCTTGCTCGCGTTGGCCCTCGGCGCGTTGGTCGCGGTCGGCTACCGCCGACACCTGGCCACTCGCGAACTTCGTGTGGGGCGCCATGGCTTTACCCGCCGGCCGCTTCTGACGGGGAACGAAGTCGATTTCTTCCGAAAACTGCAGCGTGCGCTTGGCTCGGAGTTCCAGGTTCTTCCCCAGGTGTCCATGGGCGCTGTGATGGCCACTACGCTCACCCCGGAGCACCCGGACTACTGGGCGGTGCGCGAAAGCTACGCCTCTAAAATCATCGACTTCGTGGTCTGCGACCCAAAACACTTTCAGCCTTTGCTGGTCGTGGAGCTAGACGACCGGATGCACGACTTCTCAAAAGACCGGACCCGTGACTCCCTCGTCGCTCGCTGCGGCCTCCGGACGGTTCGGTTCTGGTCGCGGAAGAAGCCGGACATCGCCACGCTGCGCGTGGAACTCCACCGTCATCTTGGTCACGCCGTCTCTAAAACGCATTGACGCCTAGTTACGATTTAGCTATAATCACGTCTCTCCTTCAGAAACCTAAAATGAACAACAGCCAGAACCAGGAACTGCACGCCGTCCTCAAGCGGTTCGACCCCGACACCCTCGTCGAGACGGTTCGAGAACTCGGCGAGGACTGGGCGAAGGCCAATTCCTCCGCTTCGTCGCTCGAAGAGACCAGAAAAACACTACTGGCCAAGCTGACCCGCGAGTACATGAACAACGGGTTGCGGAGCGGTGCCGCCGGCGAGCGAGCGAAGTCGGTGTCCGTTTCGTCAGCCGAGCAATCGGCGCTTGCCGATGAGCGCTACGAGCAGCACCTGGACCTGATGGTTCAAGCGCGCGAGTACTCCGATATCACCCGGGTCCGATACGACATGGGAAAGATGCGGCTTGAGCTGATGCGCTCGCAAATGGCTACCGTCCGCCAAGAGATGAGCTTCTCTCGCTTCGCGACCTGACCAGCCGTTGCCTTCGCCTCCTGCAAAACAAAGACCACTTTTCACTGATGACCGCACAAACCTCTCTCGAAATCTTTGAAGCCCAGAAGAAGCGCCACGCCGCCCTCCAGCAGCGCCGAGCGCGCGTCGAGGAACGTCGCGACGCCGAGGCGGCGAATCTGGAGCGCGCCCGCACGGAGGCGAAGCAGCTGCTCGGCACGGACGACGTCGGGAAGCTTCGCGAACTCTACGCAAACGGCGTGGAAGAGAACGACAAGAAAATCATTGCCACCGTCCAGGCTCTGGACGAAATCGACCAGCGACTTGCTGACATTGAACGCCTGACTGCCACGACGCGCTGATTAAGGGTGCCCTCGATGACATTGAACGCGCCAGAACTCCGCCAACGGGTCCAGGGTACCAGCCTGCGCGCCGCTCAACTCAACGGCGTGCTGACCGCACAAGCTGCTCGCAAGGCTGAATTGCTTGAGTCGGTCGCCGCGGCGAAGGCCCGTCAAGGTCTGGGGGACGAGGTCAAGCGCGTCTTCGAGGCGCTTCAAACGAAGGCTCACGAGCGCAGCGTGGGAACGTTCGACCGGCTGCTCACCGCAATCCTTCAAGATGTCATGCCTGACGAGGGCAGCATCCGTCTGCTGCCGAAGTACCGGGACAACACGACCTGGCTCGACGTGGCCCTGGAGAAGAACGGCCATCTGGAAGACATCCTTGATGGGAATGGCGGCGCGGTCACCAATGTCGTCAGCGCCGGCCTCCGCTTTGCGGCGCTCACCCGCACCAAGAACCGCGGCCTGATGGTCTTGGATGAACCAGACTGCTGGATTCAGCCGGAGCGCATTCCGGCGTTCATCCGAGTCCTAGCCCAGGTTGCTGAATCCGCAAAGGTGCAGACCTTTTTCGTCTCCCATTTCGACAAGCCGGAGTCGTATTCCGGCCTGGTGAACGTTGTCCGGCTCGTTCGCGGTGCCGATGGCAATCCGGCTGCCGATGTGAACAGCATCGTCAAGCACCAATGGGAGAACGATGAGGTCCCGGGAATCCGGGCCATCGAGCTTTTCAACTTTCGCGCGCACGTGCACACGACCATCCCGTGCTTCCCGGGCGCTACCGCTCTGGTCGGCGGGAACAACCTCGGCAAGTCCACCGCCATCACAAGCTCGCTGAAGGCAGTGGCCTATGGCGAGTCGGACGATTCGATGGTGCGCCATGGCTGTGATGAGGCGCGTGTCATCCTGCACCTGGAAAAGGGGCAACGCATCGAGTGGGTGCGCTCTACCAAGCGCTCTCCCGCCGTCATGTACCGCCTGTACCAGGGCACCGAACTTCTCCACGAGGGTCGCCCCAAGGCCCGGAACACTGCGCCTGAGTGGGTGACGGAAGTTCTTCGGGTTACGAAGCCGGACGACCTGGACATTCAAATCGGTAGCCAGAAGAACCCGGTCTTCCTCCTCAACGAGACGGCTTCCCGGCGCGCTCAAATCCTTTCGCTCGGTCGTGAATCCGGCCACCACAAGGCGCTGATGCGCCTCTATGAGGGCATCCGGACCTCGGACGGCGAGACCGTCAAGCGTGGCGAGCTCGAGCTCACCCGGCTCACGTTCAACCTGGACCGGATGACGCCGGTGCCCGGCCTGGTCGAGAAGCTGGATGCGCTGTCTGCGACGGCCAACGAGCTGGCCGACTACCTTGCGAAGCGCGAGCGCATTTCCTCCCTTCTTGGCCGCATCGAAGAGGCCGCCTCGAAGCTGTCTATCGCTCAGCAGGAATTGTCGGCTCTTGACGGTCTCCCCGAGCTCCCGACGCTTGTTGACACGGCCAAGCGCAAGGCCCTGGCCGACGCCATCGAGCGTAGCCAATTCCTGGTGAACACCCTCAAGGTGCCGGAAATGGCAGACCTGCCCGACCTTGCTGACATGTCGAGGGCAAAGACGCTTTTGGACACCATCGAACGTGGCCAATACCTGCTCGAGAAGATTCAGGTTCCTACGCTCCCGGAGCTACCCGTTTTGACGGACACCGCCTCTATCGCGGCACTGGGCGTGCGGCTCACAGGCAGCATCGCGAAGCTTGCCGCCATGGAGTCGCTGCCCGAGCTGCCTGCGCTGCCGACGCTCAAGGACTTCAGCGGCATGCACCGCGCCATCGAGACCATCTCGGAGACCGAAAGCCGGTTGGCTGCTGCTGTGGCCGAAGTTGCTAAGGCGACCGCCGAAGAAACCACCGCTCGCGACGAGTTCGAAAGCCTAAAACAAGCCCTGGGTGTCTGCCCGCTGTGCGATTCGCACCTGGCCACCCACACAGGAACAGACCATGCACATCACGCCCACTGAGCAACGCAGCTTCAACGGCATCCTGTTCATAGGTGACCCTCATGTTACCTCCAAGCGACCTGGGCGCCGCAAGGATGACTATCTGGCATCCGTCCTCGCGAAACTCGAGGAATGCGCCGAAATCTGTGACGACTATGGCCTGCTGCCGGTCATCCTGGGCGACCTGCTGCATCGCAGCGATGACAACAACCTGCGCATGCTCAACCGCCTGATGACCGTCTTGAAGCGCTTCCCGGTGCCGCCGCTCACGCTGGAAGGCAACCACGACAAGGAAGAAACCTCGTTGACCGAGAGCGATGCGCTGTACTTGCTGGCGCAGGCCGGCGCCGTGCACGTGCTGGAAACGGCCGGACTTGTCGGCACATTCGATGTCGCGGGCCAACCTGTGCGGCTCTTTGCGGCACCTTACGGCTCGGCCATTCCACGGAGTGTTCCGGAAGGGGAGGGCACCGCTGTGCTCATCACGCACCACGACTTGGCCTTCGATGGCGCCTACCCAGGCTCGCTGCCAATCGACCCTGTTGACGGCGTCATGATGGTCGTGAACGGCCATATGCACGACACGAAGCCCAGCGTGATTGCTGGCGCCACCACTTGGCACAACCCGGGGAACATCGAACCCCTCTCCGTCGACCTGGCACATCACGTGCCGAAGGTGTGGCTGTGGTCGCCGGGCACGGGAAATGGCGCCGAACTCACCGGCATCGAACTCAAGCACGGGACTGACCTCTTTGACCTCACCGGTCTGCAGGTTGCCCCTTCTGACGCCAACGCGGCAGTTGCGGCCCTGCCGAGCACCAGTAAGTTCGCGGCGCTCATCACGGAAGAGGCGAAGGCAGATGTTGATGCGGAGCGCACTGACGACGCCTCCATCCTGCATGGTGACCTGACGCAGATTTTCGGCGCCGGCGCCATCTCGGACGCGACGCAGCAACTGCTTCTGGGCCTTTTGGGCCAAGTTCGGCAGGACGCCATGTCCTTGTGAGCTAGGGCACGGTGGCCGAGCAGATGGGCTTACCTTTGGACGGCCCGGAAAGAAAAAAGCCCCTCGTGGAGGGGCTTTTGCGTGAATGACGGCAGGGATGGTGGCTTACGCGGCCATATCGAGCTTGATTGCAGGATGGCACTGATAGCCGACCAACTTGACATCCTCGGGGTCCAAGCGCGCAAACACGCCAGGAATTTCATCGACTGAGTTCAGCCTCGGGATATTGCCCAAGTCCAAGGTTGGCTGGGGAAAGTGTTCGCGGGACAGCAGCTCCTTGACGCCCGGAATATGCGGCACATAAATGTGGGCGTCACCGATAAATTGGGTCATGGTCCCCGCTTTACGTCCAGAGAGCCGCGCCATGATTTCCAGAAGCAGTGCGCCAATTACTAAATTAAAGGCCAATGCGGTGTCAAAACTTCGCTGAAAAAAGCACATGTGCAGCGTGTTGCTTTCCGTGTCGACCAAGAATTGATAAAGAACGTGGCAGACGGGAATTGATGTCTGGTCATGCTCGTCCGGTCGCCAGCCATTTATTATTATGCGGCGGTCCGTCGGATTGGTCATGATGGCTTTGAGCGCCACCTCCAACTGGTTGATTCCCCGACGCATCACCCAGACGTTGCGAGCGGCGTCATGGGCACGAACCTCGTAGCCAAGCGCTATCAGCTCGTCGCATTCCTTTTGCGAATTGACCTCCCGCCAATCCCGGCAATCGGTCCATTGTTTTGGGTATGAACGCCCAATATCGTCTTCGCCAGTTCTGTGCTTGTTTGCTAGCCACGATGGCGTGATATTGGCATTGCCGTCCCACACTTTGCATCCGAGCTCCCTGAATTGAGCAGCGCTCGTAAAACCTCGGAAGAAACCAAACAGTTCGCCCTTCGCAGTTTTCCACGCGAGCTTCTTGGTGGTAATTGCGGGGAAGCCATCCGCCATGTCGAATTTCAATGTGACGCTGGGCACGAACAGCGTGTCGATGCCCGTGCGGTTTGGCCGCAGGACGCCTTCGTCGAGAATGCGCGACAGCATGTCGTGAAACTGCTGCATTGGGTGGGGCTTCGCAGCCACTGCGGGTGAAGTCGTTTCAGTCATATATTCGTTGATTTGATGTGGCCTGTTGAGACACAGTGTAGGGAACTGCCATCCGGCAACCTGCTTTAGCGCCGACCACAAAAAGAAGCTCGGCCGGACGTGAGTCGGGCCGAGCGGATGAATGAGCGCGGGCTAGGCGTCGAGCAGAGGCTTGCGGTTCTTCACGGTCTCCAGCTCCTTGCGGAAGTGGAAAACACGTTCTGCATAGCCGCGGGCCTTGCCTGAGTACTTTGCCAGGGTCGACGTGAGCGACCCGCGTTGCTGCGCGTGGTATTCCGCCAGGATGGTGGTTCCGACGCGGATATTGACCTCCGGCGAGCGCAAGAGGACCTCAGGGTCTTGCTTGGAGCGCATCTTTTCCATGTGGAAGCGAGGCACGACTTGCATCAGGCCCACGGCGCCGTATCCGCTTCTTGCCGCCGGGTCGAGGCTCGACTCCTTCATGGCGATGGCCAGAATCAGCAGCGGGGACATGCCGACTTTGACCGCCTCGGAGTAGGCACTGGAGACGATGCGCTTTACGAGCCCTTCAGGCTTCTTGTACTTCGACGCCAGGTGGTCTACGAGCACTTGCTGCTCCGCAGCCACCGCGGCCACGCGCTTAGCCTCCTGAGCCCTTACTTCGACCAGGGCGGTCGGGAACACCTCAGTTGCGACAAATGTGCTGTGCACTGGCGCGTTGGCGAGACATAGAACGAGCGCGAGAGCGAGCATTCCGACGTGAAACGTCAGTTTGATTGACTTCATGATTGCCTTCTAAAACAGATGTAACTCCTGCGTTTAGGCAACGCGGGACGGCAGGGCAGGGCGCCAGCAAAGTGGCGGCCCGATGGCCCGAAGGGCCATTCGCCTCGTAGGTCGAACAGAGGCGCTCGATAGACGAGGGGAATCGCCGGCCTGGAGTAAGGTGGCCGAACGTGCCGTGCGAAGCAACCTATAGGGATTTCGGTTTATACGCGGCAGCGCCTCATAACGATTTTAGGGCCGCATGCTATAATGTAAATCCAATCTCGCGCCCACATCGCCTATGACGCAACGTCAGTACAACGAATCCGCAATAAAAATTTTAGAGGGCCTCGAGCCGGTCAAGCTTCGTCCAAGCCAGTTCACCCGCACCGAAGACCCCTTGCACATCGTGCAGGAGTGCATCGACAACGCAATCGACGAGGCCATCGCTGGCTACGCGAAGACGGTGAGTGTTGAACTGCTGCCGGAGGGCTTCGTGCGCGTGGCGGACAACGGTCGCGGCATCCCTGTCGGTCTGCACCCGGAGAAGAAGATTCCGGTCGTCCAGGCCATCTTCACCGTCCTGTACTCTGGCGGCAAGTTCGACAAGACCTCCGGGGGCGCATACAGCTACGCCGGCGGTCTCCACGGCGTGGGCGTCTCGGTCACCAACGCACTTTGTGAGTCCCTGACCGCCTCAGTGGTTCGTGACGGAAAGCGCCACGAGATTTCTTTTGCCGACGGCGACGTGGTGAAGCCACTCTATATGGTCGGGAAGGAAGAGGGGACGGGCACGACAATCACGCTGAAGCCCAATCCGAAGTACTTCACATCGGCCGAGCTGCCAGTCAAGGTTCTGCGCGAACTGCTCAAGACTAAGGCGGTCTTGCTTCCAGGGCTCGAGGTGCGCTTCACGGACGCTCGCCAGGGCCCTGATTCTTCCAAAGAAGAAGTTTTCCGCTACGAGGACGGTCTCCCGGCATACCTCACGGAGTTGGCGGGCGACGAGCCGCTGACGCCCTTGTTGGTCGGCAAGGTCTACGCCGGCGCAGACGACGAAAACTTTGCGGAGGGCGAGGGCGCTGAGTGGGCCTTCTCCTGGTACGAGGGCGGCGATGGGAGAGGGCGCTCCTACGTCAACCTGATTCCGACCCCCCTTGACGGCACCCACGTGACTGGTCTGCGCTCGGCGGTCTTCAACTCCATCAAGAGCTTTGCCGAGCATCATTCGATGCTGCCTAAGGGCTTGAAGCTCACGGCTGATGATGCATTCCGGTCCGTCAAGTTCGTGCTGTCTGCTCGCATGTTGGACCCCGCGTTCGACAACCAGACCAAGGACCGGCTGAATTCCCGGGATGGCGTCAAGCTCCTCGAGCGCATGGCCCAACCGAGCATCGAGGCCTGGCTGAACCTGAACCCTGTACACGCGAAGGCAGTGGCAGAGCTGGTCATTCGCCATGCTCAAACCCGCACGCGCGCTGCCAACAAAGTGGAGCGAAAGCGCGGCAGCTCCGTGGTCATGCTGCCCGGGAAGCTGGCGGACTGCGAGAGCCAGGACTCGAGCATCACCGAGCTTTTCCTGGTCGAGGGCGACTCAGCCGGGGGGTCGGCAAAACAGGCCCGGGAGCGGCACTTTCAGGCAATCCTGCCCCTGCGCGGCAAAGGGCTCAACACCTGGGAGGCCGACCAGGCGACCGCGCTGGCGAACACGGAAATCCACGATATCTCCATCGCCCTCGGCGTGATGCCCCACAAGCGCTCCGACGTCGTTGACTTGACCAAGCTCAGGTACGGCAAGGTTTGCATCCTCTCCGACGCCGACGTCGACGGCAATCACATTCAAGTGCTGCTGCTGACGCTGTTCTTCAAGCACTTCCCCCAGCTGGTCGACAAGGGCCACATCTATGTGGGGCGCCCGCCGCTTTACCGCATCGACGCGGACGCCGCGGGCAAGAAGCGCGGCGCGAAGAAGTTGTATGCCATGGACGAGGCCGAGCTCAACATGTTCGAGGAGCGGCTGCGCAAGGAGGGGTACACGAAGACCCAGGTGAGCCGCTTCAAGGGCCTGGGCGAAATGGACGCGCCGGAGCTGTACGAAACGACGCTCCGTATCGATACCCGCCGCCTGCTCAAGGTGCAGCTGCCGGCGGAACAGTTGGGCGACGCAAACCAGATGTTCGAACAGCTCATGGGGAAGAAGAACCCCGCTTGGCGCCGAGAGTGGATGGAACGACGCGGCGACGAGGTCGACAGCTACTGACGACTGGCGGCCGCCCACCCAACCTCGAGCCGCCGGCACGGCCGGCGCGACCTGCATGAAAGCATCAATGGAATCGAACGACGAACTCATCATTCACGACTGGGCTGAGAACGCATACCTCGAGTACGCGCTTCAGACCGTCAAGGGCCGCGCCCTCCCAGAGGTACGTGACGGCCAAAAGCCAGTGCAGCGCCGCATCCTCTTCGGGATGCTGGAACTGGGTCTTTCCGGCCCGGCGAAGCCGGTCAAGAGCGCTCGCGTCGTGGGCGAGGTGCTCGGTAAGCTGCACCCCCATGGTGACAGCGCGGCCTATGACGCCATGGTGCGGATGGCACAGGACTTCACCCTCCGATATCCGCTCGTCCAAGGGCAGGGCAACTTCGGTTCCCGTGACGGCGACTCCGCTGCCGCGATGCGGTACACCGAGTCCAAGCTGACGGCGATTTCGGAGCTCCTGCTGTCCGAACTGCGGCTCGGGACCGTCGATTTCGTCGACAACTACGACGGCACGCTCAAAGAGCCGCGTTACCTCCCTGCCCGCCTCCCATTCACTTTGCTGAACGGGTCCAAGGGCGTTGCGGTTGGCCTGGCCAACGACATCCTCCCGCACAATCTGCGAGAGGTCGCCAACGCAGCAGTGGCGGTCATCGAGAATCCGGACGTCACAGTCTCGGAGATTCTGAAGCTCATCCCGGGCCCGGACTTTCCGGACGGGGCGCAAGTCATCAGTTCCGCCGCAGACATCGAGGCCGCATACACCTCCGGTCGCGGAAGCCTGCGTTGCCGTGCCGTGTGGAGTCGAGAGGACCTGGCACGTGGGCAGTGGCAGGTCATCGTCTCGCAGCTCCCCTACCAGGTCTCGGTGAAGACAATCATGGAGGAAATCGAGACCCTTACCAACCCGCAACCCAAGGCCGGCAAAAAGACCATCGACCAGCGCCAGGCCAACCTGAAACAGGTCGCGCTTGACTTCCTGGACACGGTTCGCGACGAGTCGGGCAAGCTGGCACCCGTACGCCTGGTGATTGAGCCGAAGAACTCGAAGGTCGACCAGGAACAGATGATGGCCTTCCTCCTGGCCAACACCAGCCTCGAGGCGTCGGTGACCGTGAACATGACCGTCATCGGCATCGACAACCGGCCTCAGACGAAGGGTATCGATGCACTCCTGAAGGAGTGGGCCGAGTTCCGGATGACCACCGTGCGCCGGCGCACGCAGTTCCAACTGGACGGAGCGAACAAGCGTATTCACATCCTCGAGGGCCGCATGGTGGTCTTCGTGAGTCTGGACCGTGTCATCAAAATCATCCGAGAAGCGGACGACCCGGCGGCTCAACTGAAGGCGGAGCTTGGCCTGAGTGACATCCAGACCACGGACATCCTGGAGATGCGCTTGCGGCAGCTCAACAAGCTGGAAGGTTTCAAGCTGGAGAGCGAGCTGGACGAGCTCCGCAAGGAACGCACGCGGCTCGAGGCGCTGTTGGCGTCCGACCCGGCAATGCGCCGCATGGTCATCTCTGAAATCAAGGCCGACGCTGCGAAGTACGGCGACGACCGCCGGACCCTGCTGCAGCCCGCTGCACGCGCAGAGGCAGGCGTTTCCTCGACGGTGAACCTGCCGGATGAGGAAATCACGGTCGTTCTGTCCCGCAACCTCTGGCTCAAGGCCTACAAGGGGCACGACGTGCCGCCGGAGGCCTATGTGCTCAAGCAGGGCGATTCGGTTCTCGCGATGGTCAAGACCCGCACGGTTTCGACGCTTTACTTGCTCGACTCGAACGGCCGCGCCTACAGCCTGCCGGCAGGAGGCGTTCCGAACGGCCGCGGCGAGGGTGCCCCTCTCTCGGCCTCCATTGACCTGCAGGCCGGCGCACGGGTTGTCACGATGCTGGCTGGTGCCGACGACGACCGCTTCATCTTCGCTGGTGCGCTTGGCAATGGCTACGTTGCACCGCTCAAGAGCCTCGCCTCGCGCCAGAAGGCCGGCAAGGTGTTCCTGAAACTCGCCGACGGGGAGGCGCCGATGCCACCAGTCGCAATTCCGCAAGACGACACAGGGTTCGTGGTCTGCGGTTCAACGGACGGGCGGATGCTCGCCTTCCCGCTGGCCGAAGTCAAGACGCTGCCCGCCGGTGGAATGGGTGTCATCCTCATGGTGCTGGGCAACGACAAGCTCTCCGCGCTCCTGCATACGGCTGACGCTCCTTTCGAGGGCAAGGGCCTGGCGAACGGAAAAATGGTTGATATCAAGCTGAAGGGGGACGATTGGACCCGCCACGTTCTGCACCGGGCTCGCAAGGGGGCCCAGCTGCCGAAAAAGGCGGTTCTCCAGCCCATCTGACCCGCAACCTCCCATAAAGCCCGGCTCGAGCCGGGCTTAGTGGCGCTGCGGTGTTTAAGCGTCGCGAGCTATTCAAACCATGCGATTCCTCCGAACCAATCGATTCCCGCTCGGCGTCCTTGCCGTCTCCCTCGGTGCCTTGGCGCTCGCCCTCGTGCTGCAATATGGGTTTAGCATGGCTCCCTGCCCCTTGTGCGTACTCCAGCGCCTGGCGCTCGTTGCGACTGCCTTGGTCGGCGCTGCCCAAATGGCCTTGCAGAAGCGATTCACGACGCCACTCACCTGGCTTGGATTCGCAGCTTCACTAGGCGGGTTCACCCTCGCCACGTGGCACATCTTCAAGATGGTTGCCGCCCCCACGGAGGACGCGGCGTGCGGCCCAGGCCTAGCCACCTGGGTCGACAGCCTTTGGACCGCCGAGCTGCTGCCGAGCGTTTTTGCACCCATGGGAGATTGCTTTCAGGACGCGGCCAACCTCCTCGGCCTGCCTCTTCCGGTCTATGCCTGCGGCCTTTTTCTGACCGTCGCAGCTCTTTTTCGTCTAAATGCAATTAACGCAACTAGCACACTAAATTCTTAGTGGCTGTAAACTAGTGGTCCCGCTGGAATTGCGTTAATTGCATTTTATGGACCTCTTTGAATGGGCATTGAAAGTCTCTCGAAAACGGCTCCGCCAGAGCAGCCTGGCCGTATATCGGTCAATGTGGAACGGCTACACGACACGCCTTGCCTCGCCCGCCGCGCCGGCGGGGCCCGCAATCCCCGGCGCTGAGTCGGCCGCGCAACTCGTCGGCGCCCTCGAAGGGGCAGGGGACTACTCCGTCCGCAAGCGTGTTTACGGCCTGGTCCGGTGGACCTACGACACGCTTCAGAAGAGCGGACTTCCGCTGCGCAACGAATGCAAGGAAGTGGAAAAGCTGTTCATGCCGGACTTCAGGCCCGAGCACGAGATGCTGGGCAGGTCCTGGGCCGACAGGATGACCGAGGAGGCGCGCGCGAGCTGCTCGGGATGGAAGAGCGTGCGGTTGGCCGCCATAGTGATGCTCCTCTGTGAAACTGCCCTCAAGAACAGCGAACTCGTCGAGCTCAGGCTCGAGAATCTCAGGGGCACGCCACCGCGGTGGCTCAACGCCGGCCACAAGGCCAAAGAGCGTGAGTTTGTCCTCAGTGCGAAGGCATCGGCGCTGATGACGGAGTGGCTCGCCGTCCGGCCCGCCGTACCGACTGACTTCCTGTTCGTTGCCGATGCGACTGGACGGTGCATGGACCATGCGACGCTTTGGCGTCAACTGAAGCGCGTGACGCTGGCCGCGCAGGGCAGCGAGGGCGTTCGCCACTTTGGCACTGGGCTCATCCGAGCGACGAAGGCACGGGAGTTGAAGGACATGGGGACGGACGTCGCGGAGATTGCGGATTTTCTCGGCCATATGCAGGAAGCCTCGACAGGCGAGTTGCTCGACCGAGTCCGCACCCGACGCGCGGGCAGGGAAGCCGCACCCAGCCGCTGATTTCGCTCCGTTTTAGGCAGTTTGTCCGACTCGCTATAGGAGCTAGGACAACCTGCCTCATAGGAGCAAATCATGGCAAAACGCATCCCCAAGAAAGAGAACCAGCTTTTCGCAGACCGCGCAAAGGCCGAGAACGAACGGGAGTTCTCCCTCGATGGTGACGACGAAGGCGCTGAGACCGAGAAGCTAGACCTCGCCGTTCTCCACGGACAGGGAACCTCTTCGCGTGCAGGTCGCGGTATGGACTCGGACGAATACCGAGGCTTCGCCGGCTTCTGACCCATTCTTCCAAACGCCTGCATCACAGCAGGCGTTTTTCATTGTCCGACGGCGCCCAGACGGCGAAAAAGCCTGGGGTGCCAGGCTCCTGTGCGGTGAGTTGGCTCAGGCCGCCAATCTGGCCAGGTCCATCACGCGGCTCTGGACGGCTGCGCCGCCGATGAACGCCACGGAAGGCAACTTACTCGTGGCCTGCACCAGGTTCCACGCAGAGCGGCCCGCCTGGGCGATGCGATAGCCGAAGTTCCCGCTTTCGCCCTGTCGCTCAACCAGGCCTTGCTCGACCAGCTTACGCAGGGTCATGGCGTGGTGACTTGAGCGGAACGCCCCCAGGTCCCGGGGCCGCCAGTAGCGCCCATCTCGCAATTGCTGCTCCAGTTCATAGAGCGTCTTCAGAAGCTCCGCTTGAGGCGTGGTCATCAAACCCAGCACCTTGCAACTCTGTCTCATCTGTTTAGGCGTTGAAAATGTACGTCGGCAGTGTTATAATCGAGGCCGCCCGTAGCAGCACTTCACCCCTATAGCACTCCGTATTTAGGTCTGCCCATAGCGGCAGCACCCTCCGTCGCAAGTGCCATATAACGACCGACACCCTGGGAAGGGGTGGTCGCTACATCCGGTATAGGTCAACAACATTTTTGGAGCTCACATGGATTGGAAGATACTCGCGCTCATCGCCACCCCCATCCTCTTCGCCATCTTCGCCCAGGGGATTCTCGACGCGCTTCATCCCAACGAAGTCGAAGAGAAAGAATGCGAACGACGCCAGAAGAGGTCGAAATCGGTCGAGCAGATGGCTGACGCACACCCCGCAACTCCCAGCGGAGTGGTGGCGGCAACAGGAGTGCCCGTGAACCACGCCGCCCAACTGGCTCAGAGCAATGTAGAACGTCAGAGGCGCCGCAAGCTCGAAGAGGCGCATGACTACGACGCACCAGCGGACTTCGCGATGCCAGACGACTTCGACTTGGCAGCTGCGAGGCAACTCTAACCCGGTTCCCCCTCCTTCGAGGCCTTCCAATGCAACTGCATTGGAAGGCCTTTTCTTTGGCGATGGCGTCTCAGTCCTATTCGGGTCGACGGCTGCCCAACGGCAAAAAGCCCTCCGGGCAAGAGCCAGAAGGGCTTTAAGAGACGACAGAAGAGGACTAGTGCAGCCTTGCGCGCGTTGAACTCAGCGCTGCGACCAACGGAACAGGGCCAGGCGAAACCGGAGCCTGAACGGGGCTCTCTTGCCCAACGTTCATGGCCACACCGCGTAAACAATGCCAACCGCGAGGGCTGCGGAGAGCGCACTGATAGACGCCAAGTGGTTGTAGTACGACCCCATCGCCTTGCGTTTGGAATAGTCTTCACGCCGCGGGGCAAGCGTGAAATGGGTGACCACCGTTTCCAGGCTCGAAGCAGCCGCCGCCATCACGATGCACATCCAGCTCGTCGGCTCTATGCCAATGGCGAATGCCGCCGCAACGATGATGGCAAGGGGTACGGCCGTCTTGATGGCTGCGTCTGCCCCACTGGGGGCTTTAAGAGTGGTTGTCATTCTCGGGTCCTCGTCTTACCGAAACTCCTTTCGAACTGCGTCCTGGGCAGGGCAGTATGCTCGGCCATTATAGGCCCTTTTAGGGAGCCGGGTCAATACCTAAATCGACAGAAGCGTTATAGCTCGACGCGGCTGGGGCGAGGACTAAAAGGCCTGGCTAGATTTGCCATTAACCTGAACCTCTCAGCCATCAAATGCCCATGACCCCAGTCAAATTCCCGCCCGTCTACCTGCTCGAAATCCTCAGCAGCCCCGGTGGCGGTACCGACGAGTGCGACAACTTCGGGAAACTGGAACTGGCCGTGCAGCGAGCGGTCGACGCTCTCAGCGAGGCTTCCGGGCCGATTGAGGTCGATGTCTCGTTGGATGTGAGCGATGAAATCGAGGGCATCAGCTTTCTGAACGAGGAGCAAGAAGTTCTTGCTCTCATCTCGGTCTACCACCTCGACCGCGACACAGGCGAAGCAACGGACCCCGCCATTGCGATGGCCTGCCGTGGCGACAAGAACGCTCTGCAGTCCGCCATGAATCGCATCGTCCGAGCCTGAACATGGACTTCTCGAGTCTGTATACGCGAGTGCGCTCGCAGTCCGCGCTCAACCGCTTCACGGCAGACGCCAAGCGCATTTCCGAGGGGGAGTCATCTCTCACTTCCCTGCCCGCAGAGGAGCTCAAGGCGCGGTTCCTGGCCCTGCGCGACCTTCCCGAGCCCAAGCGCACTGTGCCCGGGTTCGCGCTCGCGCGAGAAGCCGCACGCCGCGCGCTGGGTTTGCGGCCGTTCGACGTCCAACTGATTGGGGGCTTGGCCCTTTTGCAAGGCAAGCTTGCTGAAATGCGCACGGGTGAGGGGAAGACCCTCACACTCGTGGCGCCCGCGGCACTGCTTGCCCTGCAGGGCAAAGGCGTCCATGTCGTGACTGCGAACAGCTATCTGGCCCGCCGGGATGCGGAACTGATGCGTCCAGTCTTCGAAGCCCTGGGCCTTTCTGTAGCGTTCATCGAGACCTCGCAGACGTCGGCTGCGAAGCGGGAAGCCTATGCAGCGGACGTCACGTACGGGGTGGGCTTTGAGTTCGGCTTCGACTACCTTCGCGACAACATGGTGAGCGACGCCGGTGACAAGGTACAACGCCCGCTGTCGTTTGCTATCGTGGACGAAGTCGACTCGGTTCTCATCGACGAGGCACGAACGCCGCTCATCATTTCCGGCTCGGGAGACTCGCAGGATGCCATCGTTCGCGCGCTCAACCTGACCGCTCGCCAGCTCAAGAGCGGCGTCGACTACGTGGTGGACCCCAAGGAGCGCAACGCCACGCTCACCGAGCGCGGCTACGACGAGGCCGAAGCGAGCCTTGCGAAGCAAGGCATCATCGCGGGCCAAGGCGAGCTCTACGCTGCCCACAACCTGCACATTGCGCGTCGCCTGCATTCCGCTGTGCGCGCCCATGGCGTGTACCGCCTTGACCGAGACTACGTCGTCTCTGCCGGTGAGGTGGTCCTGGTCGACCAGGGGACCGGTCGAAAGATGCCGGGCCGTCGCTTGGAGGATGGGCTGCACGAAGCAATTGAGGCGAAGGAAGGGCTGGAAATCCACGCTGGTTCCGTCACGCGTGCGACTATCACGTATCAGAGCTTTTTCGGCCTCTACGAGCGCCTGGCCGGCTTGACCGGCACCGCGCTCACGGAAGCTGAGGAGTTCACCGAGTTTTACGGCCTCGAGACCGTGGTCGTTCCTACCAACCGACCTGTGGCCCGCATTCTCAAGGAGGACCTGGTCTACCTTGGGAAGTCTGCCAAGTTCGTCGCTGTGGCGGACGAAATTGTTCGCAGGCAAGCGTCAGGCCAGCCCGTGCTTGCGGGGTGCGCGTCCGTTCGCGACGCGGAAGTGCTCAGCCGCCTGCTTGAGAGCAAAGGCGTGGTGCACGAAGTGCTCACGGCGAAGCACCTCGAGCGAGAGGCCCACATCATCGCCCAAGCCGGGCGTCCTGGCGCCGTTACGGTAGCGACGAACATGGCCGGGCGGGGAACCGACATCATCCTGGGTGGCGAAAAGCCATCAGAGGGCGACTTCACTGACCCTGCGGCCTACGCACACGGTAAGGCGCAGTGGGAGTCCGCCCGTGCTGCCGTTCTTGCAGCGGGCGGCCTGTTCGTCCTCGGTACCGAGCGCTCAGGCATCCGCCGGGTGGACAACCAACTGGCCGGCCGCTCCGGGCGCCAGGGCGACCCTGGCGAGGTTCAGTTCTTCCTGAGCTTGGAAGACGAGCTCCTGCGGGTGTTCGGGCAGTCCAGGCAGCTGAAAGTCGTCGCCAAGCTCATCGACGGCGCCGGCGGCGTCCTTAGCGGCAAAACCATCGCGAAGCTTGTGACTACCGCGCAGCGAAGCCTTGAAGGGCAGGGCTTCGAGGCTCGCCGGAATGTCATGAAGTACGACAGCTCGATGTCGGAACAACGCAAGGCCGTTTACGCCCTCCGTGACAGCCTGCTCGCTGACGGCGTCATGGAGTACTGCGAGGCAGCGGTTGACGCGGCTGTCGCCAATTGGGCAAACGTTCGGCTTGGCGTGCACGACATGCCTGAGCAGTGGGACCTGCCCGCGCTAAAGCGCGAACTGGAAGCTGATTTCAACATCCAGCCCGGCCTGGTCGGCTGGGTTCACAGCGAGGACCTGGGTCGCGACGAGGTGGTCGAGCGCATCCGCGCCGCTGTCCAGGCACGGCTCGCAGCCAACCCGCTCGACACCGCCGCGCGCCGCCGGCTGGTACTCAGGGTGCTGACAGACCTCTGGACCGAGCACCTGACTGCACTTGACGAGCTGCGCCAAGCTGTTTCTCTTAAGGGCGCGACCGGACAGAACCCGCTCTTCCAGTTTCACAACGACGCGTTCGCGCTTTTCAAGTCGTTCGAGGAAGCGCTCTGCGCAGAAATCTCGCGGCAACTTCTTTCCTCGGCCCTGCAAGAGGAGCGCGAGGCGAAATCTGCGGACGCCGACGAGCAGGCTCGCAAGGCCGCCCGGGTAGCCGTGGAGCTCGAGCAACGGTGGGTCAAGCGCAATGAACCCTGCCCCTGCGGCTCGGGAAAGCGCTTTAAGCACTGCCACGGAAAACTGCGGTAAGCGGCCCGCCTTGCCCGACGAGCCACGACAGCCTCTCCGATGACACCTGCGGGCCGCTAAAGGCGCGCAGCGTGCTTTAGGGCCGTCGCGCGCCCCTCGAATTTCCTCTAAGTTATTGTCGCGCAACGGAAATTTGCTTGAACGAACGTTGGAGAAATTTCTGGGGAGCGTTGGGAGGTCCGGTCGCTAGACAGGTCAGAACTACTTTTCTGAGGTCAAACCACATGCTAACAATCGCAGTTTCCAGTCGCGCCCTCTTTCACATCGAAGATGGCGATGAAATCTTCCAGACCCAGGGCCAAAAGGCCTTCGACGAGTACATGCGCTCCAAGGCTGACGTCCCACTTCGTCGGGGAACGGCCTTCCCGCTCATTCGCAAGCTGCTCACTCTGAATCGGCCCGGTGCCAAGCGCTTGGTCGATGTGGTCATGCTGTCGCGCAACAGCCCGGTCGCCGGGGTGCGCATAGCGAACAGCATCGTTCACCACGGCCTTGACATCAAGGGCGCGGTGTTCACCAAGGGTTCGGACCGCTTCCGCTTCGCTGCCGGCATGGGCGTCCAGCTTTTTCTGTCTGCAAATTCAGCGGACGTGCAGAACGCCATCGCCAATGGCATCGCCGCGGCAACCATGCTTCCAAGCGAACGAGACGACGACGCCAGCGACGACGACATCCGCATCGCTTTCGACGGCGACAGCGTGTTGTTCAGTTCCGAAGGGGATGAGTGCTACCGCGAGCACGGTCTGGAGGTCTTCCATCAGACCGAGCACCAGAAGGCCGCTATTCCGCTGGGCGCTGGCCCCTTCAAGCTTGTCCTGGAGGAACTGCATCGGATTCAACACGAGTTCCCCGTGAACGAGTGCCCTCTGAAACTTGCCCTTGTGACCGCGCGCGCAATTCCAAGTCACGGTCGCGTCATGACAACGCTCGACTCCTGGGGCGTTGTGCTCGACGTGGCCACCTTCGCGAACGGTGCCCCGAAAGGCCCCATTCTGAAGGCGTTCGGTGCCGACATGTTCTTTGACGACGCTTCGAAGAATATCGACAGCGCACGAAGCAGCGATGTGACCTCCGGCCATGTTCCTTACGGTACCGGGCACGGAATCACAGAGCCGCTCCTCACGCGCGGGGACGTCCCCAGTGCCTCCCGCAGGTCCGCTGCGGCGGGCGTTCAAGAGGCTTGTGCCGCCTAGTCTGCTCATTCGAGACGCCGCCACTTCATGTGTCGGCGTCTCTTTCTTTCTCTGCGCTAAAGGGCAGGGCTATAAGGCTCATGAGCAACCCGACCGCCTGGCTGTGCCCCCTTGAGCTCGAACTCCGCCCTACGGCGGATGCCGAGTCCTTCCGAAGCATGCCCCCTGGCGTCACCGGGCTCCCGATTGGCAGCCACCCGGGCGCCTTCGGCGTGGTGCGGCGTAACCATATCCACGAGGGCGTCGACCTCTATACCGAGGAGGGCTGCCCTGTGCTAGCCGTTGAGGAAGGTCTCGTGGTCGGCGTGATGCCGTTCACGGGCCCGGGCGCGGGCCTGCCTTGGTGGCGAGACACCAAGGCCGTACTGGTCGAAGGCCGGTCAGGCGTCGTCGCCTACGGGGAGGTTTCTCCTCTGGTCTCTTGCGGAGACCGTGTCCAACCTGGGGAGGTTGTGGCGCGGGTCGTGCGAGTTCTTCGCCAAGACAAGGGGCGGCCGACGTCCATGCTTCACATTGAACTCCACGAGCCTGGCGCGCGGCAGTGCCCAGCCTGGCTCAGCTCGGATACGCGTCCGCACACCCTGCGCGACCCGACGCCTTACCTGCTCGAGGCGTCTCACCGCCTCTACCGGCTCCCGCGGAAAAGCTAAATCCGGCGGCTACACGCCGGATGACCCTTTTGCCGAGATACCTCGCCGCCACGCTGGTAGCCCTGGCCTGCACAGGTGGTGCACTTGCCGCCGAGGTTGAGCGGAATCCGTTCAACCCCTCGCCATCCGCGAATACACCGCAGTCCGAGTCGCAGGCTCCAGCCGGTAAAGGCACGCTACCTCAGGGCCTTCCAGCTTTGCGCCTGCCGCCCCCAATCCCCACGGTCGAGGGGCGAGCGGTACTGCCTCCCGTTTTGCCTCCCTCGCTTCCTCCTCCGCCGCTACCAACTGCCAATGCGGCCCCGGCTGGTGCCGACCAACCGTCGCCAGGCAGTGGCTCGCGCCGCGTGTTCCTGAATCAACAGGAACTTCAGGCCCAGCGCAGCCAGTGCGACATCTCGCGCAAGGCGAGCGGCACGGAGGCTGTTTCCCCTGCCGGCGGCACGGTGACGCTGCGCTATGTCGTGAGCAATGGCCGGGTATGCCTTTCAGGCGCAGCTTCCGACTCGACCTGGGCCAACGTGAGCCGCGCTGACGAGAGCCAGGCGTCCGTGGTCATCGAACCCAACGACAGCGCTACGCCTCGCGAAACCACGGTCACCGTCGTCTCCCGCAATGGTCGTAGTGCCGCTTTTCGGATTTCTCAACCCGCCGGCAACGGCTTCCGCGCAATCGAGCCGCAACGCACGGCTACCTCGCCATGAAGGTTATCAACCTGTTCGCAGCACCCGGGATTGGCAAGTCCACCTCCGCACAGATTCTCACTGGCCTCCTGTCCATCGGTGGCTACCGAGTCGAGTACGTTCCGGAGTTCGCCAAATTCCAGACCTTCTCGGGGAACCAGGCCGCCTTGAGCGACCAGGTGTACATGTTCGCCAAGCAGGAGAACCGGCTCCACGTGTTCAAGGACCAAGAGTTCGATTTTGTGGTCATGGACGGTCCGCTGCCTATCGCGCTGCTGTACACGCCCGAGACCTACTTCAAGTACTACGAGCCGCTCGTCATGGAGGTCTTCAGCTCCTTCGACAACGTCAATTTCTTCCTGGACCGAAACCCCTCATACGAGCACAAGAAGCACGGCCGCATCCAGGACCGTGCGCAGTCCGACGCTCTCTCTCTCCGGCTCGAGGCCATCCTGTCACGCCACAAGGTTCCGCTCACCCGCGAGATGGTGCGCCCCCAACTACCGCTTGTGCTCTACGAAGCCTTGACAGGGGCAAAGCCGCCCTCACTTGAAGACCTGGCCTGAGGACAGGTCCAGTCATCCGAAGGCCCTCCGGACCATCAGGTTGGAGGGCTTTGTTCTGGCCGCGCGTTCGCGAAGCGACGAGCTGGGGGCCTCAGCTGACGAAGTTCAGATGCCCTTCCTTCGCCTTCCAGCTAATGTGGACCCAGCCACCGAGGGCGTAGTGGCTCACGCCCTCCGCGTCGAGCAGCCGATGGCCACTGCTTTCGCTGGCCGACAGGAGGGTGGCCGAACCCGAAGACGGATAACAACGGCCGCAGGCCTGGCGCGCATTCGGGTTCGGCTGCGCCAAGAGAAACGCCGGCAAGGCCGGCGTTTGTTCTAGTTCACCGCGCGTAGGTTGCGCTTCTCGCCGCCCACCAGGGCCGGCCGAACGAAGAGTTTGAGCTCTTCGGGCTGCAGCGGCTCCGAGGGCACTGCAACCGGGGACGGCGCCGGGGGAGGAGGCACCACCGCGGCAGGTGCCTGAATGGGCGGGGCGGCAGCGGCGACGGGCGCCGGTGCGACGTGGGCGGCTGGCACGGCGGCGGTCGACTGGCGTGCACTCGTCGCTTCAGTGAGCGCAGGCAGGGGTACGCCGCTCGTGACGACGAGTGCGTTCGCGACTTGCTCAGCCAGGATGCCGCGAGCATTGGCAACTTCGCGCAGGCGCTCCCATTGGGCCATCTCGGACGTGTACGTGATGTACTGAGTCAGATTGCGGACCTTCATCGCACCAGGTTGCAGCCGGTCGTACTGGGCATCCGGCAGTAGCACGCCCATCGTGTCGGGAACCCACTCCACGTCGGTCATCGAGTCGGGGTCGAACGAGACGCTGCGCAGCGGATGCACCGAGACCTCGAGAATCGCCTGGAAGTTGGCGAACTTCAAGGCGAAGCACGACTTTGCTTGGAACGTCAGGGCGGGGTCCGATTCGCGGGCGAGGTAGGCCACTTGAGCCTTGCCGAAGGCACGGAGCATCACGCCGAGCGGCTGGTACGTTTTCTCTGCACGCGAGAAGAACGGCTCTTCGATGCGCCAGTAGTGCACGACGTCGGCGCGCGGGCTCTCGCCGTGGATGCCGAGGAATCGCAGAATCTCGAGCTGGGTCTCGAACTCCACCTGCTCGCCGCTCTCATCGCCCTGGTCGTAGAGCCAGTTGTGCATGTCCTCGCTGGACACATGAGCAAGGGTGCAGAGCGTTTCAGTGGAGATGCCGCGCAGGCTCATCAGGGCGCGGACGACGGCGGTATTGACGTGAGACATTGAACTGGTTCCTTAGCGAGCGATGACGACCGCAGCGAGCGTGGCCAGGAAGAACACGCAGTACGGCAGGGCGACTTGGGACTGAGGCACTTTCCAGGGCGTCTTGGCGCGCTGGAGGTGGCGCTGCATGGCGAATGCGCCAAACAGTGCGCCGGCCATGAACAGCCCTGCACAGACCTGGCGCCTGTGCGGGATGTCCACAAACTGGGAGAAGGGCGGCATCGGCACGTTGCTGATAACCAGCGACACGAGCAGGATGAAGCCGATGCCGGCTGCGTACAGCATGTTCGGGCGGCTCATATCAACAATGGACTTCGTCATCATGGGAACTTTCCTTTTTTACGGGTTGATGGGCAGGTAGCCCGAATCGAACTTGGCTCCCTTGCCTTCAGCGCCATGGAAGACGCCCAGACCGGGAACTGACTGACCTTTACTCACAATCACGGTGCGCTGGTCACCAATGCGCACCCAGGCCTTGTCGCCAGTCGGACTGGCGGCGACGACCGTTGCCGGGTTGCCGCGGACCTGTGCGTCGGCGAGTACCGGCTTCTGGATACGCACAGGCTCCTTGGCCGCAGGGCGTTCTGCTTGCACTGCCTGGCGCTCCGCCGGCCCAGCGATTTGCTCAGCCGGGGCGGGCGCTGCGGGGGCGGGGGAGGCTGCTACCACCTTGATGGTCGGCTTCTCGGACGCCGGCGAGACGGCCACGGGCTTGTCCGCCACAGGCGCCGAAGCCGGCACAGGGTGAACAGGAGGCGGCGGTGGAAGCGCTGTCGGCCCAGCAAGGTTGTCGCGCTTTGCCAGGACGGCAGCGGCAGCTCGTGCAGCGTCTGGAAGCAGCTCTGAACGCTCTGGAGCGACGGGCGCCGCGAGGGTCGCAGTCGTTTTCAGCCCTACCTGCGGGGCCCTCGCTTCCTGCACGGGTTTGCGCACCACAGGCTGTCGGGCGACGGGGGCCTGCACGACCTTCTTTGCGACCGGACGGCGCGCAGGCTCTACGGGCTTCGCAGGCGCGGCAACCGACGCGTCGGCGGGGACAGCCGCCGACACCGGGGCGGGCGCGGAAGCGATGGAAACTTGAGCGGAAGGCGCGGGGGACGCTGCAGACGCGACCGCCAGCGGCGGCGTATCTGCCTTCCTCGCGTCCGCGGCAGGCGCGGCTTGCACATGGACCGTAGTCGCCGCAGTTGGGGCTTCGCTCGAAACAACGGGCTGAGCCGCAGCGGTGTGGTCAAGTGCCTTTACCGGAGCTTGAACGGCCGCCACCGGCGCGGCGTGTGCGGCGACGAGGGGCAGCGCTTCGAGGGGCGTTGACTCACCATCCCCCGCGGACGCGTGTTCTGCGACCACGGGTGCCTGCTCAAGCTTGATTGCCGGGGCAGCAACAGGAGTTACAGAGGCGGCGAGCGGCACGGCGGCCGTGGGCGGCGTGGCGCGCGACTCAACCGCAACGGGGTGTTCCGCACCTCCGAACATGACAACAGACGCCGACCCCGCACCGAACAACAGAATGACGCCTGTCAGGAGCATCGACACGGTGGAGGATGAGCCGTTAGGTTTGGGTTTCTGCTTCATGAGGTTAAGAAGTTGGAGCACATCAGGAGACGGACGGTCCCCAGGCTTATCGCATCGGGCTCGAAAACCAGATGCCTGACCTGTAGAAAGCTGATTTAGCCTTCCAACGCGTGCGCTTCGAACAGAAAGCCCGATGGATGCCGACCGCCATTGGGGTTGCGCTTCTGAGCCCGCGAGGCGCTGTACGACATGCGCAGGAAATCGCGCGCGCGAGTCATCGCTACGTAGAAGAGGCGGCGCTCCTCCTCCTTCACGCCCAGGGGATGCGGAAACAGCGATGCCTCGCAGCCCATCACCCACACTTCCGGCCACTCGAGGCCCTTCGACTCGTGCACGGTGTAGGCTTGCAGGTTCAGTTCGCGCAGCGGTGAAATCACGGCTTGGGTGCGAGCCAGAACTGCCCGGCTCTTGGGAGAAGCCTCCAGCCAGTCCTTCGCTGCCTGCAACTCCCCGGCAGCGTCGTCGTAGTGGTTGATGACGACCTCTCCGATGTCCGTGCGGTGCGCCTTCCACTGGATGGGGAAGCGGTCGGGGTTGACCGAGATGACGTTGTTGGCATGTTCGACGATGCTCAACGCGCTGCGGTAGTTCACAGAAAGGACGTGCGTGTCATCGCACTCCTTCTGGAGCTGATGCATCACGCCGCCATGGGCCCCGCGGAACGCATAGATGGCCTGGTCGGCATCTCCGATGTACCAATACTTGGCGTTCGGCCGCCCGAGCTTGCGCAGGAAGGTCTTTTGGAGCGAACTCAGGTCCTGTGACTCGTCGACCAGGATGTGGTCGAAACAGGGGTTCAGCTTTTCGGCCCCAAGTTTTAGAAGGCCCGTGAAGTCAACGACCTCTTCCTCCTGGAGCATCTCCTCGAACCGATAGGCGATGATGCCCATGGTCGTGGTGTGCTTCTCCTCCTCGCGGGACCGGTTCAGCGCGAGCAACAGCTCGGAGTCGGAAAAGTCCTCGTAGTCCTCCGGCAGCTCAGTGCGCAGATTGTCCAGAAAATAGACGAGCTCATCGTCGTTCGCGATGACGACCTGCAGTTTCTGGCTGGAAAGCTTGGACAGGGCCAGGGAGTGGACGGTGCCGCACACCGGAATCTTGGAACGGTCGCCGAAGCGAGCCAGCATACGAGACTGGATTTCCTTGGCGGCCTTGCGCGTAAAGGTGACCACCGCGACCCGGGCAGGGTCCGCGCCAGCCTGGATGAGGGCCACGGCTCGCTCGACGAGCAACCGGGTCTTTCCAGCGCCAGCACCGGCGCAGATGACAGCATTTCGATTGAACGACGATTCGAGTGCGCTTCGCTGCTCGGGCGAGAGCGTCCCGCCTTCCGCGCGCAGGGCGGAGGAACGAGGCGCATCGGACGTCTCGCGGACGTCGGCAAAAAGGTCAGCGTAATTCAAGGTAAAACCCTTTAGGAAGATAACATTTTAAGCTATACAAGCACTAAAATCAAACCCAATCTAAAACGTATGAAGCCACTTGCTCGTCTGGGTCTAAATACTCTTTTGGTTGCCGCCTGTACCGCGCTGGGCGGCTACGCGTTCTTCCACGTGGGCACCTCTACAGGCGTCCTGAAGCGCACCCCAGAGCATGCGAGGCTGGCACCCACGGCAGTGACGGCCGCGGTGTCCTACCTGGAATCGCTGGGGCAGGGTGAGGTGGCGGTCACCGTGCAGCCGGGCCCAAAAATTCAGGAAGCTGCGCCTGTCGAATTCCTTTTCGTGAGTGCCAGCTCGGCGGTCAGTGCGGCAGACGGGGCAACCGTGAAGTTGGAGGTTGTCGGACGAGGCCCGACCTGCGAGGGCACGTACGAGGCCGGCACGCGACGTTTTCAGACGTGGGCAGAGGGCGTGACGGCCGCCGCAGGCGCCCAGGTAATTGCCGATTGGTGCCTCGTCGCTGCGCCGGGGACCGAGGTCGCCTACCGCACGATGGACCAGCCTTGGAAGACCGAAGCAGGTGAACTCGAAGCTGATTTCGCAACCCGCTACATTCGCTTCCTTGCCCCCGGCGGAGCGCCTGCCGCCATCAAGGCCACAGCCCTTGCGGTCTGCGACGACGACAAGGGCTGTGGCTATCTGGCAAGCATCACTGTTGGCGATGACGACCGTCAAATCTCTGAGCTGGTCACCCAAGGTGACGCCGAGCTCGTGCAGGCCAGAACTATCGCCGACGACGATGAGATTCAGGCCGTGACTGTCCCTGCCCACCCTCCTGCCGGACTGCACGGGTTTCACCCAGTTCTCGTTCACTCGATTCGGTGACCGGCTGCAAGGCGGCGCCATCGTCCGAGCCTTCAACGGCGACGGAGGCCCCGACGTTGCGCTTCGCGCTTTCTTCAAATTTCTTTTCGAGCTGGGCCAGCATGTCACTTGAGGCCGCCCGCCGCTCGATTTCGATGAAGCGGTCCAAGAAGGCGATGGCCGGCTTGAACTCGTCTTGCACCTCCAGCTGTCCTCCTTGCAGCGAAGCGATGACCTCACCGTCAATGAGCTTGAGCATGAAGGGCTTCGCGGCCAGGATGTGATACCAGACGTGGTAGGTCGCGCCGATGAATTCAAGTTGCAGGGGAGCGCCTGTTGGTCCGTGAAAGACAAACTGCGTCCGCATCCATGCCGTCGGCGACTCGGAGGGCTCATTGGCGCGGGATAGTCCGCCATTCCAGGATTTTGTTTTCATTTCTTGGTCGCGGTGCTGGGTTTTGCTTTGCTCGGCTGGCTCTTCTGTGGTGCGAACACCTGCTGCGACCCGTCGTTGTAGGTCAGGGTCAGCTTCCCCTTTGACAGCACGTAGGTGTTGTCGACCGAGCCGTGGGGCGGCATCTCAAAAGTTAGCGTACCGGCGCTTGACTCCGCCGTGCTGCCCGTCGTCCAGGTACCAATGAGCGGCGCAAAGCCGTTGGGGCCGAGCTTCGCCGAGCCATCCGCCCCCAACTCCATCACGCCCGTCAAGGCGCGGTCACTGCCGGACACGGTCTCCCACTTGCCCACGAGCTTGGGGTTGGCCATCGCCATGGCCGGCACTGCAAACGCGAGCAGCAGCGCGGATTTGAGAAGAGATTTCATGCGCCGTTTAGCCAGGCTCCTTTATCCGCCTGGCGGCTAAACACGTTGGATAGACAGCGGGCAACCCCCTCCGGGGAGCCTGCCAACGCCTCCTGCGTCTCGTCGGCTCTCCGGAACTCGTTTTTCGGAGACCCTTCTTGAGTTCAACCGCCGTCGAGACTGTCATGCTGGTGTGCACGGACGCACTAAATAACAACAACAAATTCTGGGAGGGCACGCTTCAGGCAAACGGTGACGTCCATTGCAGGTGGGGCCGCGTCGGCGCGACGGGGCAAACCAAGGTGTTCGCCAGCGCAGGCAAGTCGTTCCTCACGAGCAAGGCCAACGAGAAGCGACGTGGCGGCTACACCGAAGTGGCCGTGCTAGGCAGCCCGAAATCACAGGTTGTCGCGACGACAACCGAGGCCGTGAAGAGACAGATATCGAGCGCAGGAAACCCAGTCATCGAGGCGCTGCTCGAGCGCCTGGTCAAGGAGAACCGCCACGAAATCTTCGTGATGTCCGGCGGGCAAATCAATGTGTCCGCTGACGGCGTCGTGACGACCGCCGTCGGGGTCATCGATGGCGAGTCGGTCCGCTCCGCCAGGCAGGTGCTGGCCACTATCGCGTTATCCCACGCGACCAAGGACTTCAACTCCACGGTGTTCATCGACTACCTGCAGCAGTACCTCACGCTGGTTCCCCAAAAGGTATCGGCGAAGCGCGGCTGGCACACCACCTTCCTCGCCGCGGACGATGCCATCATCAAGCAGAGCGCGTTCCTCGACCAGCTCGAGGGCTCCATCGAACTGGCTCTTGCCAACGCAAAGAGCTCAGGCCCAGAGCCGGCCAAGGTGTTCGACGTCGAACTGGAGCTCATCGAAGACGGAGCGGAGTGGACCAGCATCGAGCGCTTCTTCAAGCAGTCCATCAACCTTCGGCACGCGTCCTCAGGCCTCAAGCCCGTTCGGGCCTTCCGCGTGACCATCGGCTCGATGGCGCGGGCGTTCGAGAACGATGGGATGAAGGTAGGTAATGTTCAGCGGCTCTGGCACGGCACCCGGGCCTACAACGTGCTGTCCATCCTCAAGCAGGGCCTCATTGTTCCCAAGAGCGGCGGTTCGTACAACATCACCGGGCGCATGTTCGGCGACGGACTCTACTTCAGCGACCAGTCGACGAAGTCCCTGGCGTACTCGCGGGGCGACTGGAGCCGCTCGCAGGGCATCGACAACCGTTGTTTCATGTTTCTCGCGGACGTCGCCATGGGCCGCGCCATGACGCCGAGCGGACCCAACGCACGCGCGCAGTATCCGGCCAAAGGCTACGACTCCACGTTCGCAAAGGGAGGGGAGAGCGGTGTCCTGAACAACGAGATGATTGTCTACCGTACGAGCCAGGCGAACCTGACAACGCTCGTTGAATTCAGCGGCTGACCCCTGGGTATCAATGACGACGCTCTAGCGTTCAGCGGAAAGGTCCATCCTGGACCGCCGTCAGACGGGGTACGAACTCGGTAAGCCTGCGGACCTCGGGTCTGAAATTCGGGGTCGTACGAGGCGGCCGCCGGGGCACGTCCTTTCGAGCACGGAGCGGCTGCCGGCCGACCGTACGACCAGAAAGACAAGACACGGAACCGCAACCACCTTGCTGCCGACACGGCTAGGCCAGCGCCAACTGAGCGGGCAAAAAGAAATCCCCGGAACCAATGGCTCCGGGGATGTTAATCACGGTATCTGGAGTGGCGCGATGTAGCTCGCGCGCGGGCAAGGGAGCTTCCAGCCTTCGGTCACTTGTGGCCGAGTAGCTCGGGCATGGAGATGGCGACAATGGCGTTGTCCAGACCTGGTGTTCCGTCCTTCTTGAGGTACGCCTCCACCTGGGGGCGACCTTCGACGAGAACTTGTCGGCCTTTGGTGTAGTTCGCCAAAGCCTCGGGCTTCTGCGCCATCGCGCCGAATAGCAAGACCTTGTACCAAACGGTCTGCTTGGCGCCACCAATGCCTCTGTCGGTTGCCACACTCATCTCGAAGTACGGGTTCCCTGCACCTGACTTTCGGGTTTCTGAAGACCCGATATTTCCTACTACCTGAATTCGCTCGTAAGCCATGAGAAAACTACCTGAAACGCGGATGACCTCGATTGCCAGCCCCAAGACGTTGAGCGCATAGGGCCCCTTTCCGGCGAGCGGCGAAAAGGTTAGGCAAGAACATATACGAGTCGTATAGCTCACGGCCCAAACTTGGGCCCTGGCTGGCGTTAGTCTGAGAAGGAAAGCGTCAACTTGACGGCAAACGCCTATAGAGTCGGCCCGTCTCCGTGCGAAGAAGGCCGCTTTCCTCCAGCTCGCTGACCGTGGCGCACGATTGATGTGCATCCAGGTGAGGCTCGACCGTCTCCACCTCGAAGGGCGTGAACCGGAGCCCTCCGTGATAGAGGCTGTAGCCGTCGTAGTCGTAGCCAAGGCGCATGGCCTCGAGGGCCTCGACATATCCGCCCTTGCCGTTCTTGACGAGGAACGACGTCATGGAGGTATTCCTTCCTATTGTGCTAGTTAGTGCCTTTGCGGTGTAGGGACTTCGGAGCCTGAGGGGATGATGCCCGTGCCAACGAAAAGGCCTGCCTCGAGAGGCAGGCCTTTGCAGGAAGGGCGGTCTGTGCTGGGTCCGGTTGAGCCCCATGCTCCGCGCGTGCGCCTGCTCAGCGACGGAAGCGCTGCAGCTCCGGGTCGGTGATGGCCTGTTCGGGAAGGCCAGTGATGCCTGGCAGGTCCCTCAGGCCTGGCATACCGTCGACCTTTTGCACCTTGCCCTTGGCATCCTTGTAGAAGATGCCAGGCGTACCGCTCACGCCGAGCTCGACCATGAGGCTGCTGTTTGCGTCGAGGGTTTTCTTAGCAGACATGGGGATGCTCGCCAGCGGCGTGATGCCAACCTGGTTCTTCTTCGGGTCCCAGGTGCGTTGGTGCTCTGCAAAGGCCGCGACCGGGTCCTTCGACGTGAGGAGCGCCGCGGCCTGGCCGGGCGAGTTGCCGCCAAGGATGGCCACCGGCACCCAGCGGACTTGCAGCCCAACCTTTTCGTAAGGCTGCAGGGCCTTCCAAGCAAAGTGGCAGTAGATGCAATTCGGGTCCATGAAGGCATAGATGACCGACTTCGCAGCGCTGCCTTGCGCGCCCTCGTTGATGGTTTGCGTGCTCTCCAGGCGGGACCAGAACTTGTCGTAGTCCGGCTTCGGGGCGTACTTGTCGAGGTATTGCTTCGTCAGGTCTTCGCCCTTGGCGTTGCGCAGCATGCCCGCGAGCACGACTTCACCACCCGGCGGGGTGTAAGCCACCAGGTACTTGCCGACACCTTGCGACAGAATCCAACCGGTGAGGCCACCTGCGGCGTCGAACTTGTTCTCGACCTTCATGCCGCCCTGGATGGCCAGCTGCAAGGGAGCGGGGATTGCCGCCGGCGAGGTGGGCGTCGCATCTTGTGCGTGACCGGCCGCAACGAAACCGAAGGCGAGGGCGAGGGCGATGAGGGACTTCTTCATTTGCTTGTTCAGGAAATTTCAGGGAAGTGAAAGCCCGCACCGGTTAAGGTGCGGGCCGAATGAGGGTTAAGCGGCCTTCTTGCGGGCGTTCTCTTCGTCAAGGCACTTCAGCAGCCACTTCATGGCGGTCTCGTTGACCTTCTGCTTTGCCTTGTCGCCGTCGAGGTACTTCTTCAGCACTTCATACGGGAACTTCGGCACCTTCACGAGGATGTCCTTCACGAAGCCTTCTTCAGCGTCGCTCAGGGTCAGGTGCCCGTAGTCGAAGCCTGCAACGACCTTCGCGCCGGCCGGTGCCGTGCTGGCCGTGCCGCTGTCGTTCGCAGCGCCGTTGCCAGCCGCGCTGTCGTTCGCGGCAGCGGCCTTCGAGCCGGTGTCCTGGCCTGCAGCGCTGTCAGCAAGTGCATCTGCGCGTGCGCGGCGCTCGTCGTCAGCGCTGGTGTCCGGCACCGGGGCGGAGGTCTTTTGGACCTTCGTTTCCTTGGGCTTCGTCTCGGCAACCTTGACGGATTCCGTTACGGGCGGCATTGCCTTCACCTCGGCGACCGGAGTCACCTTGGCCTCAGCAACGGGGTTGGCTTGGGCGGGGACCTCGGCTGCGGTGTCCGTCGTCTTGCTCGACGTCGCACCGGCTTGGGCCTGTGCAATGGCAGCTTCGCGGTCGGCTTCCGGCAGGAACTGCGGCGGCAAGGTCGGTGTCGACACCAGTTCGCCGTTTTCGTCCAGGTCGACCACCGGCGCCTCGAAGGCGTAGAGGTAGCGACCGATGCCCCACATCACGGCGGCGCGCTTGAAACCGTCGCTGAACGCACCCTTGATGGCGAGTTCCTTGGCGTCGTTGTCCTTGAAGCTGTCGAACTGGGCGCCGTCTTCCTTCAGGACCCAGTGGCCGTCCAGGAGAATCTTGATGCCGGCGATGACGCCAACCGAGGACGGCTTCATCGTGACTTCCCAGCCCTGGGCGCCAACGACGGCATCCAGGCGGGCCTGAACGTCGCGCGCATCGATGTAGGGGAGGGCGAGGCCGCGGCGCTCGCTTTCCTTCTTGCCGGCGCGCCACTTGATGGCCGATGCAGGGAAGAATGCCTGGAGGTTTGCGATGATTTGCTTGGTATCCATATTGCCTTTGTGTGTGTTGAACCTGTTGGGAGAAGAGAAGCTCTACCAGCCACCTATAGCTAGCGGAAGAGGACCGTCTGTCTAGAAGACGCCCTTTAAATTCGGAAAGGCTAAAAATTTGGTGGGTTGGTTGCTAGACGGTTTATCGAAACAGAGAATCTGTCGAGGAACCACCTCCGGCAACTGGGTTCGGCGCCCCTTCGCGTCCGCCCGATGCCCTTCCAGGCGCGCCTGCTGCACTGCGGACGCAACATTTCAAGCCCGGCCGGCCTGCGTGAGTTCCTCCTTCGTGGCGGAGTGGTGGGCGGTCGACCCCTAAACCTCCTAGAACGCGTCTCGGACGGTTACGAGCCGCCGCTGCTGAGTTGCGCGCCATGAACCTCAGCCATATCGTCGCCGGGCTCATCTGCCTGCATTTCCTGACCACCAGGCGCATTGCGATGCTTGCGGTGCAGTCGCTGCCCTCCACGGTCGCGCACGAGCTTTCGCATTTCGTCGTTGCGTTGCTCCTTGGCTGCCGGCCAGCGGGCTTTTCGCTCATCCCGAAGCGGGTTCGCGACAACTACTGGGAACTCGGCTCTGTCACATTCACCCCAGGAAAACTTTCGACTGGATTCGTGGCACTGGCCCCCTTGTGGGTGCTTGGCGCCGCGAGCTATTGGATTCTCTGGCTCCGCCCATCGTCCGCCGCAATAGGAGAGGAACTCCTTTGGGGGATGGTGGGTGGAATCACCGCCTGGGCGGCCATTCCTTCCTCGACGGACGTGGCGGTTGCCCTGCGGTACCCCGCTGGTACAGCGCTCCTTGCTTGCATTTGTGCGCTGTTACTGGTTTAGCCCGGGCTCCGCCCGCCAGATGAACCTCCACGGCTAACGCCTATGGAAAGACCGCAATGACCGCAACCATCGTTCGAGCAACTGAGAAGCTCACTGAAACCGACCGCCGCCGCCTTGAGAGCTTCGCACCCCTCTTTGACATCAACATCGACCGCACCGCAGCCCCGGATACGTTCGTGGACGTTCGCGTTCTTGACCGTGGCGGCTGGCGGACTTCCCGCATCCCGGCCGCGCGCCTGCATACGCGTCTCCTGGCCGAAATCTGCGCCAAGACGCTGCGCTGGGTCTACTACCCGGTGGGACAGCCCTGCCAGGAAGCGCTGCTCAAGCTCACGGATGAGCGGGTCACCCGCATCTCGGTCTTGTACCAGCAGCAAAAAACGGTTCTTCTGGACCTCAGCGCCGACACGGACGACAGCCCGGCCCTTCTGGCCGCCTAGTGAAAGAAAAACGCCGGCATTGCCGGCGTTTCGAATTGTCGCTTCAGGTGGGCTTTCGAGAGCTCCAGTCCATGCCCATGCTACTGAGGGCCACGCGCAGCTGCACGTAGTCCAGCAGCACGCCTTCAGGCTTGCCGGACGCCAAGGCCTCGTACAGAGGCTTCAGCTTGCCGCCAGTGACGAGCTCACCGTTGACTTCAACAAGTGCTTCAGCAAGCCAATGCTGCGTGTCCGCGGCCGCGAAGATGGTCGGGTCGACCAGGCGCTCGTCGATGGCCCGGCCGAGCTCGAAGCTCACCTTTTTTTCGTCCGTGACAAAGGCCTTGGCGAGTTGCGGGAGCGAGACCTGGGTCTTGTTCTTGACGAACTTCGCGATGGCTTGAGCTGTCAGCTTGTCGTAGGCCCCATCGGCCTTCGGGAGAATTCGGTCGAGGACCGCCTGCATCCCGTAGAGGTCGATGATTTTGTCCAGGGTCTCCACCGTCAGGATAACGTCGGCCTTGGCCCTGTGCGCTGCGCCTTTGGGGGTCACGCCGTACATCGCGGCCACCTCGACGAGCGTTCCCTTTTTGTTTTCAGCGCACGACAGGTTCAGGTGAAGGTCCCGGACGTCGAAGACGAACTTGAACTCGTCGATGGGGAATCCGTACCGCTCGTTCATGTCTTTGACGGCATGAAGGTCGAAGGTCTTGATGTTGTACCCGGTGAGCCAGGTGTCGCCGGCCATTCGACGGTAGTCGGCGGCGTAGCGCGCACCCCAAAGCTCTTTGTCGGCGACCATGCTCTGTGTGATGCCGGTCAGCTTTTGAGCTTCACGCGAGATTTCTCGCTCGGGGTTGATGAGGTGGCTGTAGATGGCGCCGGAGTCCTTGTCAGGCCAGACCCGGAAGCCGGCAACCTCGGTGATGCCAAAGTTCGCCATGCCGCGAAAGGTGGTGCACTCCAGGTCGAAGATGTGGATGCTGCGCCCCAAGCGGGCTGCCAGCTTGATGACGTGGTTGAATGAGATTTCCATGAACAGGGGGGGTTGGTTGTCCTGTTCACGTCTAGCGATTGCCCCCGCAAGGGGCGCTGGGCGTCTCAAATGAAACGGCGCTTGCCCATAGAAACTGTCATGGCCGTCCAGCCGAAGTAGGCCTATTGGGCCCGGCCATCCGTACCCCTAGCCTTTCCAGCTGCGCAGGCGCCCTGTATCGAGGTGCACGAAGCCTCTTTGCGGGTAGAAGCCCACACCCCCGCGCTGGAAGTGCATGCCAAGTTGGCCGAGGTGGGCGACCGGGATGCGTTGCATGTAGAGGTCGACCGCGCGCCCGTAAAGGTGCATCGAGTTCTTCGCTGCTCCTTCGGACTTCAGGCCATTGTTGGTCCCAACCGTCCGGTAGCCGGAGGTGATGATGATGGGGTAGTTCCAGTTCCAGGCCTCGTAGTAGCCAAGGATGCCGCGCAGAATGTCCAGGACCGCTGGGTCCATGTAGGTCATCATCTTGGCTTTGACGTCCCGTAGCAGGTTGCAGGCGGCCCAGTAGCCCTCAGGGACCAGCTTCCCGTCGCGCCAGTAGACGATTCGCATCCGCTCGGACGTGCCTTGACGTTGGAGGTGCAGCTCGCGGGAGCGCTCCCAGAAGTCTCCTGGGATTTCGCCAATCGCAAGGCGACGCATCGCCTGTTGCCGGGGAGCCTGAGGCAGCACCAGCTCCGCCTTGCCCTCTTCGACCGCCTGCGGGGCAGGGGCGTCTTCTTTCGCGGGCTCCGAGCCCACATCCGTATTGAACACCATCGCGCTGTTTGCCGGAGGGAGGAAGCCGGCAGCGGCCGCGCCGGCGGCCGCGCGCAGGAAACTTCGACGACCTTGGTCAAGGCCTAGTTCGTCGGGGTCGGGGTGGGCGAGGCTCGCATGCGGAGCATTCGCAAGGTTGAATGCACTCGGGTCAAGCCGCGCGAGCAGGTCGGGCGGGGGAATTCGCATGCGCCGTTTAGCGCACCCGCTTTAGCCACAGAAAAGCTCCTGCAGGCAAATGCCGGCAGGAGCTTTTGAAATCAGCGGGAGCGCGGGCCTACAGCGCGAACTCCAGCTTTGCGGGGGCGAGCTCATCGCGGGGTACGAAAGTCAGCGAGATGCCAAGCTCGTCCGCCATTGCGCGCGTACGCTCGAGCTGTTCGGCCCAACGGGCCTGGAACTCGGCCGAAGGAGGCGTCGTGACGACCTCCGAGGCGCCGACTGCAGCGATGGCGCGCAAGCATTCCGAGCAGGGCATTTCAGTGACGACAGCGACGCTGCCGGTCAGCAAGGGCCGTGCCTTGTTGTAGATGGCATTGCGCACCGAGTCCTCGACCCAGAACTGTCGTTCCTCGCCGTCGTAGCGGTGGCTCGCGCCATCATTGGAGCCGCGTGGCATACCACTGTAGCCTTCGGCGAGCTGGGTGTAGGTGCCCGGTTCGAGGAAGAGCGTAGCGCCGGCGCGAGGGTCCTTGGCCAGGTTTGCTGCCAAGGAGCGTGCATGCGCCAGGTATGCGGTCAGCTTGCGGGTGTGCCGTTCTGGGTCGCCGGCGACGACGCCTCCGCGGTACGACTGCACCTTGACCCCCGTTTCTGCGAACAGGGCGAGGGCTCGCTTGAGCCCATCTGTCGGCAGTTGGGTGTACGGGAACCAGAGCTCGCTGGCGCCCACCGCAATGACGGCGCGCGCGGTGCTCATCCCCGGCACTTCGGTTGTCAGGCAAATCGAGCCTCGAAGGAGCGGGCGGACGGCATTGAAGACACCGTTTCGCTCGCCGTGCTCGAAATACTCGTATTTCAGAGGCCGCTCGTGGCGCTCGGGAGCATCGTCGTCAGCCCCACGGGGCATGCCGTTGTAGCCGGCGGTCAGGATGGTGAAATCCGTTGGGTGCAGGAACAGGGCGCCGACCTTAGTCGAACGGTCCTTGGAGAACTCTCGGGCAAAGCTTGCGGCGTGCCGCAAGTACTTGATGGCTTTGTCTTGACGCATGGTCTTTCTGGTTTGGTTTCCTTGACCGCGTATAGGGAGTTGCGCCGGCGCGGGCCCACGCCCTAAACCGGCCGCCAAGCCAGCCAGCAATCTAGAAAAAAGCCTTGCCGCGGAGCGACAAGGCTTTGAAGAAAGGCTAGCTACTTTGTCTGCGCTAGCATGGCGTCGACCAAGTCCTCTGCGCAGGTGCGCAGCACGGCCTTATCGAAGTACGCCAGGAGGCCCGCCAGGAGCGACTGGTCGAAACCCGCATAGAGGCCCCAGGTGTAAACACCCTGCGCGTGCAGTTCCGACTTCTTGATGCGGTGGTCCGTGATGTGTCCGTCCGTGTAGACGAACACGTAGTCCGCCTCCTTGCACAGCTTCATGTTTGCGCGAATGGCCGCTTCCAGCCCCTCGGCCCCAAACTCGGCACCGATTCTGGACGTGGTCTCGACCTGCATCGGAAGCTCATAGGTCTCGTGGATTGGCCCTTTTTCGACACCCGTGAGGACGACGTGTCCGGAAAGGAGCCCCTTGCGTGCCAGCTCCGAGAGCGCGGCGACCAGGATGCGTGCCTCATTGATGTGGAGGCCGTCATTCATGCCCATAGAGCCGGAGCAATCCACCACAATCACGATTTTCTTCTTGGCGCGGCCCTGCAACTCCACCTTTCGGTAGGGCGCGCGGCCGACCGCGAAGTGCCTCGCCGAAACCCGCCGCTGTGGCGTCAAGGTCGAAACATGGCGGCTCTTCGATTCGAAGAACTTCCTCAGCTTCTGGAACACCGCGTCCACCCTTGACGGGTCCACGTAGTGCTCCGCGTCACCGAGAACGGTGCCTTTTTGCGACACCGGGACGTCCTTAGACGCGTCGTCTTCTGCCTCGGTGCCCTTCCCCCCGCTTCCGCGAGGTGTTTCGCCGCCCATCATGGGCTTGGCATCCTTGTCGAACTCCGCGAGTGCTTCAGGGCTCGCTTGCAGCCCCTGACCCAGCTGGAGGTCCGAGGAGATTCCCGGAAACTGGCCACTGCCAGGCGGACGCTCAGGCGGCAGGCCAAACTCGGCAATCCACGCCTTGATGATGGGCATAAGGTCCATCGAGCCGCTTACGGCGACAGCTCGCGCGTAGAACAATGCAACCTTCGGCAGCCAGACCTTGAGCGCCGACTTGACGTCAGGCTCCAGGCGCAGACCCGTTGCGTCGATGGCAATGGGCCCGTCGGGCCTTCCTGCCTTCTTTGCGTTGTAGGTCCAGGCATCGAGGTCAGCAGTCACGTCGTCCAGTGCGCCTTCGCGCTGAATCAACGCGAACAGGACGCTTTCCGGTCGGCTGTTGAAGTCGCCGTCCTCCATGAGGCGCCATTCGAACTGGTAGCTTGCCTCGCGGCGATACCGGTCCTCGATATACGCATCTTCGAACAGATTCCAGAGCGAGAACGGTGCCTTCATCTTCGCCAGAGTCTTCTTTGGGACCGTGAGGTCTCGAATCGTGTACAGGGCGTGAGCCCGCTCGTGGTGATAGTGGTTGGCGATGTACTTTTCTTGCAGCTCGCTCGAGAGCTTCGGCTTGACCATGTCCTTCTCGAACAGGTCCGTCCCGATGTAGATTCGATGCGGCGGCAGGTGGACCCAGCAAGCCGTGTCGAACGAAGGCTTCATCTTCACAACCTGCTTCTCGCCCAGCGTTACCGGGCCGAAGATTGCCGCCTGGATTGCGCGGTCGATGCATCCTTTGAAGAACTGGTCGGACAGCGTGTACCGCCGAGGTGGCGGGGGTGGCGGCGGAGGCGAAGGCGCTACCGGCGCGCCACGTGGTCGCAGAGAGTGCCCTGCGAAGGAAAGCGCGTGCATTGTTAGCTCCTTTATTTAAGGGAAGTCTTTGTCCAAAGTCGTCGTCACGAACGTCACCTGCTCCGCGACAGGTTTGCCTTCGCTGGTGCGCGCAACCCACAGAAGAATCTGCGAGCGCAGCCCCTTGACAACGTCCTCATCGACCACCGCCAGCTCGAACGCGCGAGCCATGGTTCGGGTCGTCGGGATGTTTTTCACCAGCCCGTTGTTCATCGCCTCACCCATGTGCTTGAAGAACTTGAGAGCCTTCGTCACCTCGGTAGCGGAGAGCCTGTTCTTGACCGCAATCCCCGTGAGGATGCGCTTCAGTTCAGCCTCGTTCGTGTCCTTGCGCAGCACAATGAATCGCTCGGCCAACGCCGGGTCACAGTCATCCACCGCGTATTCGGAGCCCACGTTGGTGGTCGCCACGACACAGAGGTTTTCGACCGGGCATTCGAGCGTTTCTTCGCTCGCGATGCCGTCTTCCACAGATACGATTCGACCGGTGCGCAGCCGGTACACCCCGTTGTCCGGCGAGAACGCCGTCAGCAGGATGGAGAGCTCGCGATTTGGGATGCGCAGAATTTCGTCCAGCACCAGCACCGTCTTGCCCTTCTGAGCTTTGCGGAACGCTTCGGAAAGCGGTCCGTCCTTCCACACCATCTGGCCAGGGCCGTATGGCACAAGAAAGCCGAGCAGGTCGGGCGCCTCGATACCTTCGTGCCCCGGGCATTCCACGTACGGCAGCTTTCGGCTGCGCGCGAACGCGCGAGCTTCGAAGGTCTTGCCTGCGCCGCGGTCACCCTCGTAGAGCACCGGCACTCGGAAGGCCAGGTCTACGAGGGTGTAGTGCTTCGAGGACACGGCGGCCGTGGCCGGCACGCCGCTTGCAACGGCCTTGTAGTCCGTTGCCAGCTCGTTCGCGAAGTCCGGGTTGTTCGTCTTCAGGTGAAACAGGAACGTTTCGACGTGCTTGCAAATCTTGTTGCTTCGCATCAGCCGCCAGAAGTTGCAGCCCGTCGACTCCGCCATTTTGGCGAAGCCTTCGGACATCATCTGGGCAATCAGCGTCCTCGGGTCGGAAGTTCCTTCCGCCGCCTTTTTGCAGCGCTCCTTCGCTTGCGCGTCGGTGAGGTCCTTGCCTTCGGAGAACTTGTCGCCACACCACAGGTTGTAGGTCGGCGCTCCGGCCAGTTCCCGGTAGGACACGAAGACCGTGTGGTCGCCTGTCGGGGTCGTCACGCGCGCGCGGTAGGCCGCAGCCAGCGAGACGGACTTGTCGGTGATGTCTTCAAAGGGGTAAAACAGCTTCTCTAGCTGGGTCACCGTGCCGTCCACGTGGGTGGAGCTGTTCACGAAGAGGTCGAGCTCGAGAGCCGTCTTGTTGTATTGCATGGTTTTCCTTGGTTATGTCCTGCGCCGTATAGCTAGCGGGGCAGGGCAGCCGAGGAAGGGTTTAGGAGCGCCCGCCGGCGGGGTCCACCAGACTGCAGGCCGGCGGCCTAAGACCGGTCCAGAGCGCCCCTTTCGGGCGCCGATGTTTACTGGCGAGGGCAGGGCGCTATACCTCTCAGGCCAACCAGACCAAAGGACAAGTCATGCCGAACCAAGAAAATCAGCACTCCGATTGGCACCGCAAGGGGCATTTCGCCGTCGTGACCCCGCGGCCCCACAATGCCGTCCTCTACGACACCTTCAGCGACTCGGCCTACGGCGCCCGCGCGGCCTTCGTCTGCGAGCACGCCCTCATCTGGTCGAGCGCCGTGAAGAAGGGCTACACCATGGCCGAGTTCACCAAGGCCGGTGTGGTCGTCGACACGCGCCAGGCTCAGGCCGTCGAAGAGGGCTGAGGGGCGGCGTCCCCTCCCAAGACCCAGCGGACATTGCCACAGGGAAGACCTCAAGGTCACCAACCGATGCATCAAATCAACAAGCAGATATTCAAGACGCCCAGCGGAACAGTCCGCGGGATGGCCCAGCTCGAGGTCGAGCTCAAGGGCAAGACCCAGACGGCCATCAAGGCTACGTTGCTGACGGACAAGACGCCCGACATCAGCATCAAGCTGCCGTCGCGGCTCACACCCAGCGAGTTGCGCGCTCTCGGCGCCGGCCTCCTGGCTTTTGCTGACAAGCTCGACGAGCTCGACGCGCCCCGGACCGCGGTCTAAATTCGTTTCGCTCATTCCAAAGCCCTGTGACCTGTTCACAGGGCTTTTTCACGCTGGCCCGCACGCGGTGGCGGCCGCGGGCTTGCCGCGCCGGCAGAACGGTGGGACCATCCGCGTCCCAGGAGGTACGCCTGATGCCTAACCCGACGCCATTCGTTGCCGCGAAGAAGAAGGTCCACAACCGAGGGGTCGCACCGGATGCCTTCCTGGACGAAATCGTCGCATGGGCCAAAACCGCCCCCGACGACGTCTTCGCCCCTCGACCGCAGCACGAAATCTATTCCGACGTTGCCCCGGTGCTCGGCCCCTTCACGCCTGGGGATATGCGCCAGAGGAGGGCGGTGATGCTTGAGGTGTTACGGGTGCTCGCCGGCTACGAGAGTTCTTGGAGGTGGACGGCAGGCGTCGATACGACCAACCCGGACTCCAACACGCCGTGCACCATCGAGGCCGGAATCTTCCAGGTTTCGGGTAACTCCATGAATTTCGACCAGTCCCTCAAGGACCTGGTGCGAGCCGCCGCCGGCACCCTCGATTGCGAGACGTTCCAGGCAGTCACCAAGGCCAACCATGCGTTCGCCATCGAGTACTGTGCTCGGCTGCTTCGGTTCACCCTGAAGCACCACGGCCCCATCCGAGACAAGCACATCCACCAGTGGCTGAGCAAGGAAGCCGTCGCCGAGTTCGAAAAGGCCCTCGCGGCCTGAAGCTTGCCCCCCCAGGGCGGTCTACCGCCCGCGCTGCTGCTCGGCAAACGCGCGGATGGCAACCAGCACCTCTTCGGCGCTCGTCGCGGCCCGAAAACGGCCCGCTTCGTGCGGCGTCAAGACTTCAGGCACCTGGCCTGGCAGCAGAAATTGGATGCACAGCAGCCCTGCGTCCAAGGCTGCCCGAACACCAGGAGGGCTGTCTTCCACCGCAACGATGGCGAGCGGGCCGGATTTTGCCGACAAAATCTTTTCGGTCAGCAGCGCGGCGCCTCGCAAATAGCCCTCAGGGTGCGGCTTTGACCGCGCCACATCGTCTGCCGTCAAGACGAAGGCAAAGTGCTCGCAGGCCGGGCCCACGGTTTTGAGGTTGGCGGTCACCTGGGCAGGGATGCCGCTCGTAACCACGCCCTGGCGCGCCCCCGCCAATGCGAGTTGGCTGACCACGTCAGGTATCGAGCCACGGGCTTGGATGCGGTGTGCTTGCGCAATGTAGTGGTCCAGGAGCAGAGCAAGCCACTGGTCCAGCGAGAGTACCTGCTTGATTTCAGGGCGGATGCTCACCAGCCAGTGGTAGACGTTCTTGTCGCCGGCGCCGTATAGCGGCATTTGGGCCTCCACCGGCGCGCCGTCCGCTCCAGGCACGGTGAAGCGCTGTACCGTCGAGAAAGCAGCTGCGGGAATCTCGACGCCGTAGCGGCGCGCCACCGCCACTAGCTTCTCCACGTGGAGTGGCTCGCTGTGCACAAGGACGCCGTCAACGTCCCAAAGGACGCCAACGCCGTTCAGGGAGCAGAGGCCGGGAAGGGCGCTCCTGGCGGGAGCGGCCTGACGCAGGGCAGACGGTTGGGGCATGCCCGGTCTAGCAAGTGGCCCCTGAAAGCCGCACCTCGCGATACACTTTGGACCAGTGGGTAGCAGCCCCGCCGTTCGCGCCTCCTCCAGGCTTGGTGAATCTGCTCTTCGAACTCTTGTCGCCACCTTGGTTTTCCCAGGCCGGCGTAATGCGAACAACGCCTGTTGATGTGCCTGGATATGGAGAAACCATGGAATTCAAATCGACGCATACGCATGACTCGCTTTACGGCCTCAAGGCTCAGGCGGAGGCATTGCAGGTGCAAGCCAAGGCCTCAGGGCACCCGCTCAAGCGAGCCGACGCATTGGAGGCCGTCGCAAAGCAGAACGGCTTCAGGGACTGGAATGCGGCCGCGGCGGCCGGCAAGGCCGGAAGGCTCGTCGCAGGCTCGGATGCCGCGCCCTGGACAACCATCGACGCACCGTTGCCCCAGCTTCGGTTGCGCGTGCAACGACCAGGGGACCAGAGCCATGCAGCGGTGGTTGAGCTCATGCGTTGGGCCAAGCAATTGGATTACATCGGCGACCACGTATCGGACGACCCAGGCGTGGGCGACCTGATGGCCCACATCGGAGGTGACATCCCGTACGTGTTCGTCCGTGACCCTGGGCGATTCGAGGACGACCTGTTCCACCTTTGCGACCGGGGTTACGACGACATTGAAGGCGTGGTGTTCACGCGGGAGCAACTCGAGGAGTCGGGGGTCGTCGCATGGCAGAAGCTTCGTGGCTCCCACGACGGCGACAGGATGTTCTCAGTCGTGGACGACAACTTGCGAATGCACTCCGACCGCGTGGAGCTCAAACAAGCCGCGCGTGTTGTCGCGAGCATCGCAATGATGGCGGACCAACTGAGCGACGCGTCAAGGGCTCGCCCTTAGAGGGCCGAGCCGAACTGGACCAAAGATATGGACGATGAGAACCTAGCACTGGCCGCAGTAGCTCGCGCGGTGCACTCGCTTTCTGTTCCGGAGAAGAGGCTCCTAAGGCTTGCCCTCGAAGGGGCCCCTGGGCGGCGTATCACGCCATCGGAGTACGGTGCAAGGTTCGGGCTCAGCCAAGGCCCCGCCGCCGCGGACCTGAGAACCGCGGCTGATGGGCTGTTTGACGCAACCGTGAAGTTCCCGGGAAGCCGACCCGGCTCTTACGAGATGCGGCGCCTGCTCACTGCCTGCGACCAGAAGGGTCCGGGGTCGGTACGGCTATCCATTGCCTCTGTCGTCCGGGAGCTCCTGGTGCGAATCCCTGAGTACCTCGAGGAATAGGGGTCCGCGCGCTAGCGCGCGGAACAGGGAAGGTCGGCGTCGAATCAGCCGCCGGAGACTTCGGATAACCGGTATTTCGATGGCCAAGAGGAGTTCCGTAAGGCACTTCAGGCACTTGCGTCACTTCAGGCTCGCGAGGATTGACCCTGCGCGAAAGGGCCAGGGACCAGGCCCCCCGCTTATCGGCTATGGCCTCGGGCTACGAGCATGGCAGCTTCCTCAGCCAACCCACAGGATGCGGCAGCTGCTGCAAATTCCCTTTGGCCCGCGGTCGTGTTCGGCCACCAGCGAAACGCTGGAGGGGAGTGGTCGGGTCCTTCCAAAGACCTCAGGGCCGCCTTCCAGACATCGTCTTCCCGTAGCGAATCTGGAGCCGGAAGGGGGTCGAGGCACTCGAGCACGTCCCCCAGCGACCCGCCACATGCAGTTGCGAGCTGCATCTCCGCTAGCTGAACCACTTCGTCCCTAGTCGCCGAATTTACCCGGTACGAGGCCCAAGGCTTGTCTTTAACGATGCACAACACTTCACGGTCCTGCATCTGCTGCATGAGCTTCCGAGCGGCGGGTTCCAGCGCCTGGCTACACCGACGGCGCTCGTCGTAGTGGTCGAGGGATTGCTTGCTAGCTCGTTGCATGCTGGAGGAATCTCGGGGTTCGGACAGGCGGGGTAGGCGGGGTAGGCGGGCCCAAAATAGTAGCCGACGAAACCACTCGAAGTCCCACCTCCTGCTTCTGATAACCGGTATTATCAGAAGTGTTGGAAAACACGTTCTGGAGACCCCTTGACCGCCGAAACCGCCAAAAGCGCCCTCTCGATACGTCCGCTCGCCGAACTGCAACCTCCCGAGCATCTCCAGGGTCACGACGGGCTGAACCGTGCGCCCATCGACAACCTTCAAATCACAGCGCTCACGGACCGCGACGCGGTGATGTCGTTCCTAGCCGAGTACGACAAGTCGCCGGCGACGTACAGAACCTACCTGAAGGAATGCGAGCGGCTGATGCTGTGGAGCTGGCTCGAGTGCGAGAAGCCACTGTCGGCACTCACGCGCCAGGACTTCGAGGGTTACCTGAACTTCTTGGCGGACCCGCAACCGACCGCGACTTGGTGCGGGCCCAAAGCGCCTAGAGCGTCTGAGCGCTGGCGGCCATTCGTCGGTCCGTTGAGCGAGTCCGCAGTGATGACCGCGGTGGCGGCCATCAATTCGCTGATGCGCTACCTGGTCGACGCCGGCTACCTGACCGGCAACCCCTTGGGGTTGATTCGCCAGCGCCGGCACAAGCTCCGGAGCGAGCCAACAGCTTCGGAAGTGACGAAGCCCTGGCAGCCCGACGAAGGAGCCACGGTTGAGCGGTTCCTGGACGACGAGATGTGGCAATGCGTGACCAAGGCAATCGAGCAGATGCCAGACGAATCCGAGCGCCAGGCGGACGAGAAAGAACGGTTGCGCTTCGTTTGCGCGTTCCTGTACATGCTCGCGCCACGCATCAGCGAGCTCGAAACCATGCGGATGAACAGCTTCAGGGAGGTTCGTGGCCAATGGTGGTGGTTCGTCGTCGGCAAGGGACACAAGAAGGCAAAGCTGCCGGTTCCTGACGACATGATGGAAGCCCTTGTCCGCTACCGGAAGCACCGGAAGCTCTCGGCCGCGCCCTCCCCCAAGGACGATTCGCCCCTCCTAGTCTCAGTCAAGGACGGCAGTCCTATCACTGGGCGGCGTCTCAACCAGATTCTGAAAGAGCTCTTTTCCGATGCCGCCGAGCTCCTCCCGGCCGCATCCGAACACAAGCGAGAAAAGCTCCGGAAGGCTTCAGCGCACTGGGGCCGGCACACCGGCATCACGGCCAAGGTGAATGCCGGAATGGAAACACGGTACGTTCAGAAGGACGCACGCCACGCAGACGCCAGGACCACCTCCTTGTATGTCCACGAAGAGGAGGACCGCTGGCATGAGGAAGCGCAAAAGCAGCGACTGCCTTGGTCGGCCGCCTCCGGCTGAGGTCCACGACACCGCTACCTGGGCCCTGCAACGCTGTGCCTTCGCGCGCTGTGCTCCGACTACCCGCAACTAACAACCCGGCTCAGCTGGAGGGCTGCCAGCCGGCACGGGAAGCCGGCGATAGTCCGGTATGCGGGTCGTCTTGACCCAAGTCTCAAGCATCAAGCCACACGCAGCGCAGCTATAGCTGTCTGAGTCTTTCAACGGTAGCTTGACGGTACTGCGCTCGTACATCGCACCACACTCGCAAGTCACGATAGATTGGAAAATCCTGTCGAAGATGGCCACGTTAATCCCCTCTCACTAGCTCGATGGCCTCCGCGCGAGTAAGCGTCGTATCCCATCCGCCAACCGTGTCGCTCACCTTCGAATTGCCCGCGTACGAGAGGCTTCCTTCCTCGTAATTTTTGAACGCGAAGACAGCTGAATTGAGGTTGCCGCTGTGGAATACGTTCAGCTCACACAGCGACCGGAAGTTCTCGATGCTCAAGCCTGTCACCCGGGTGAATAGCCCCGGCTCAATGTTCTCGATGACGTCCTTCAACCCTGCCTCGCGCTCATCGGTCAGGTACATGAACACGGGGATACGGGTGATGAACTTCAAGAGGTTCTCTCGCAGCTCCTTACGCCAAGACTGGTTCTCCTTCTGTTCCTTCTCCTCCGCCTTGGTCAGCTTTTCGCCCTTGGCCTTCTTCGCCTTCAGAGCCTTTTCGGATGAGATGACCGCGTCGAGCTGCTTGTTCAGATTCCGGAAGGCTTCGATATTGGCGAGCGCCTCCAACAGATGCGGGGCGCCCTGCAGTGCCTTCAGGGCGTCCGCGTCGAGGTTGACCAGCTGGGCGCTCTGGAAGCGTCGCGCAAGCATGGTCGAGGCCGTACCGGCCACCACGATGTCCAGCAGCTGCCCAGCATCCAGCGGGTACATCTTGTAGCCGTCGTAGCAAAGCACCGGCAGGAACTGCACGAATTCGGCAATTTTGGCTTCGGGCGCCACGGTCTCGTGGATGTCCAACTGGCCGCTGTAGTCGGCGATGAGCCGAAGAGCACGGCTGGGTGCGAAGTCGAAGACGTAGCACTGTTGCTTGAGAATCTCAGCGCCACTAGGGTCCGTCGGGTCCTGGTTGCGGAGGACCCAAGGCGTCTGGACGCGGAAGGCCGCTTGGAAGTAGCTTTCCGGGCTCTCCAGACTGCGGAGCATGAAGATGCCCGACCAAGCGGGCACGGAGATACCCGTAGTCAACTTGCCGCACGACAAGGTGATGGTCTTCGTCTTGAGCGGGTTGCCCATGGCAGCCAAGACCGGAGCCAGCGCCGCGGCGCCCATCCCCGCCTTGTTACCCGCGGAGACAACCACCTTGTACTCGTGGAAGAAGCTGTGCTGAGGGGCCGCCAGGAGGTTGGCCATGGCGTCACAAGCTGCCACCGACGGCAGAAACCACAGGGTGTGATTCAGGTATCGCTGGAGTCGCGCATCCTCGAACGGCAGCGGCGGCCGCACTCCGTCCTTCATTGCGCCGACGGCCGAAGGCAGGTACTGGCCACGGATGAGGCTTAGCCACTGGCTCACCTGCTCCTGGTGCAGGAACTTGGCGTCCTTGCCCTCCCCCGCGGCTTTGAAGAACTCGTTCAGGTGGAACTCGTTGAGCTCCCCCTGCATCGCGATGCTTCGGATGGCCTCCGGCACTTGGTAGGTCATCATGATGAGCTGCGGCAGTGACAGGTACGGGTTCTTGCCGGCGTAGCCCGGCCAGGTCGCCTTTGCGCGCTGTTCGTCGGTGTAGGTCCAGTTGAAAATTTGGTCTTCGGTGAACTCCCCGTTCTGCAACGCACGGAACGGCGTGCCAGACAGGTAGAGGTAGCTCTTGACCGCCAGCGGGAAGGCCGTCTCGTCGACGTTGCCTTCCAGTTCAAGGTCTGTGGAGTCAGCGCGGTCGTCGATGTACAGCTCCTTGGCGCCGTCGCGCCAGCTGCCGTAGTGGTATTCATCGAGCACCACGCAGTCCCAATCGATGGCGTAGCAGGTCTGGAACTTCTGCTTGATGCTGCCGTCCGCGGCCTTTCCCAGGATATCCTGGAAGGACGCGAACCACACCAGGGGTGCGTCAGGGTGGATTTCCTTCGCTTCGTCGCCTTGTCCGATGAACTGCCAGCCGTCGAAGTCGACGTGCGAAGCCAAATCCTCCTTCCAGGCGTTCTGAACGGCGGGCTTGAAGGTCAGCACCAGAATGCGCTTCCAGCCCATGCGCTTGGCAAGCTGGTAGGTAGTAAACGTCTTGCCAAAGCGCATTTTGGCGTTCCACAAGAAGTGAGGCGCCTTGCCGGCAGCCTCCTCGGAGAGCCTGGTGAAGTAGTCGGCGGTCGCGGCCACGGCGGCCTCTTGCTCGGGGCGCAGGCCAAAGGTCTGGTGGCGGCCGAGTGCAAGCGACCGGCCTAGCTTGACCTCGGCGACCAGCGTCTCGAGCTCCTCGAGCGTGCATTCGAACCACTCGCCGTTGACGCGGCGCACCCCGCGCTCCACCAGCAAGCGGTGCAGCAGATGGTCCTTGAACACTGCTCCCTTGTCGTCGACCGCTTCGGACACGAAGACCAGCTCGAACGGCTGGGCGTCAGCCTTCTTCGTGGGGAACTGCTCCCAGATGCGGGTTAGGGCTTCCTTGCGCTCGGTGTAGCCGATTTTCAGCAGGCCCTTGCCTTGGCGAGCCCCCTCCCACTCGCGTTCCTTGTAGTGAGGCTCTGTATAGGCGTAGATTTGAGGGTGACCAAGTTCCCCAAAGAAGCGAGAGGTGTCGCTCATGCCATTTCCTTAATCAAGGATTCGATGTAGGCGATTTCAGCTAAAGTCAACCCATATCGGGCATACAGCTTGGCGTCGTCCCAGGGCTCGGTCATAGGCAACTGAGGCACAAAGGCGAATTTCTCTTTCGTAATGTTTTGCGTAACTGACAATAGAGAAACCAAGAATCGGAAAAACTTGGTCTTCATGTACCCCGTAAGGTTTTCAGCCTCTTCTTTGGTGTCAAATGAGCCGGCAACCAGGTACGTTTCTGTGCACACGTGACCCGGAGGAAGGACTTCTACTTTAGATAGGACTCGCCGAAGTCCGTTCTTGTCGGGCATTCCCGCATGGTCGTATGACACCTTGGAAGTAATGGCTTTCCACTTATCAACAATGTCGGCGTTCGTAGTGACTCTGTTTTTTTCGATAGGCCCCGAGCCCCCGCTCCACAGAAGGGTTAGGTCTCCGTGGGTGGAGGGCCGTACTGCGGAGTCTAAGCCAAACGGCTTTCGGCTAGACACAACGGCATTTAGCATTTTGTCGCTAGCGCCTCGGACCTTCTCGAGAATCGGCAACGCTCGACCATCGCGGACAAACGTATCAAACTCATTAAGGCGACGAGTCGCAGTTATCTCGCCTGAGTTGGCTTTCGTGGTGACTTCGCAAAGGCCGTCGTGACGAGCGTCCCACAGGAAATAGCAAACACCCCCGGCAATATCCACGCCGGGAAAGCAATCAGCGGAAGAAAAGTGGTCGACAATTGTCTTTACTCGAGAGTCCCCGAGCATTTTCTCTCGAAAGGACTCCAGCCCTTTGCCGTCGGTGAACCAGCGCGATGGGATAATCATAGACAGATAGCGGGGGTTCATGGAAATAGCCGAACCAATGAAATGTTGATAAATCGGTTTTGCGCTTGAACCATTGCCGCCTTCGCCATCTTTGAGCTGATAAGGAGGGTTGCCAATGATGACGTCAAATTTCATGGACGGGTCCAGGTCTTCGTGAATGAAAAGGTAAGCGTGAGATTCCAGGGATTCCAAGTGGCGTCCGGCTGCTTCCGGCGCGCCGCAGAGGACGCACGAGCCCGCCTTGAAGGCGTGCGAGATGTTCTGGTAGCGGATGTTTCCGTCCGCAGTAGGCAGCGAAACAACGGACTGCTTCGACGAAGCGTCCTTGGAGTAATACAACGTACGGCGCGAAATCTGAGCCGTCAGCTCCGTAATCGCAATGCCGTGCAGCATGTTCTTGAAAACGTGCTCGAGCCGGGCGGCTTCGTCCGGGATGGCGTCTTCCAGCCCTTTCATTAGGCGCTTGGCGGCCTCACGCAAGAACACGCCAGATTTGCAGCCAGGGTCCAGGAAGCGCAGTTCCGGATTCGTCCAAACCTCCGCCGGCAGCAGGTCCAACATCCTGTTGGCTACCGCGGGAGGTGTGAAAACCTCGTCGTTGCTGAGGTTGGCGATGCAGTCAAGAATGTCCGGCTTGTGCTGGCCCAGAAGGGAGTCATGCATTGCGAGCCCCCTTCACGAACTCGGTCAGAGTTCGTAGCGGCAACCCGCTGACCGGCTTGGGCTGGTCAGCTCCGACATCGGCAAGCAGGAAGTCTTCGAGGCGCACCTTTCCAGACAAGAAGGTCCACTTGCCCACAGTGAGGGGTTGGCCGGCTGAGTCCTGTTTAGCCAGGAAGTCGCCCTGCTGGAAGTTTCTTGCCAGGACCAGCTTCAGCATGTCTCGCAGAAGTGGGCTAATCGCGTCGGAGCGCTCGTGGGTCTTGCGGAGCCGCGCCATCTGGTCCGCAAAGCGGAATAGGCATGCCTCGTAGTCGGTGGCGAGCGGCAGAGCGTGCTCTGGGGTGACTGCTTCGATGTACGCCTGGGTGTGCAGGTCCGAGCCCGTGATGAAGCCTGGCAGCAGTAGGTCTTCGCCATACATGACGTAGGCGTACAGCCGTGCTTGCGTCTCTGCGATGTTGTTTGGGCAGATGTCGAAGCCGTAAATCGAAGCCACCGCCCGAATCGCCAGCAGAGCAACGTCTTCAGCCTTACCGCGCTTGGGAAACTGGGCTACGCGGCCTTTCTTGTCGGGCTCGAAGTAAGCGTGGGTAGCTGCGTCCGCCTGCAGCTTTCGGCGCAGAATCTCAATGAGGAAGTTGCCGTTTCCGCAGGCCGGCTCTAGGAAGGTCTGTTCGATAGAAACCTTCCCAGGAATGAGGTTCAGCATCGCGTTGACTTCGTCACTGCGCGTGTAAACCTCTGCCAAGTCGCGAACGCGTTTCTTGGACTTGATGAGCTGCTCGGGAGCTGCTCCATTTGTGATTTTTGATGCCAAATCTGCTCCAGGTCGGAGCAGCACCCGCAAATTGATACGAGATGTCCTCTACCGCTGGCGCGGCTCTTTGCGGAAATGGCCTGAGGGGGTGCTGCAAGTAGAAGCCCTGCAGTGGGTGGCAGGGCTGATACTCGGTATAGGGCTGGTGTTTATGCGTCCAGCGAAGCCAACTCGACGCCGGCCTCCTGCTGCTGGCGACGCGCCGGGCCTGAAAATCGGAGCCAGCAAGCAACAGGCGCTGGGGCGTTCAGCCTTGGCAAGCGGTCCAAATCCGGCATCCAACCGGATGAAATAAATCGCCACCCCTATATCGTCCACGCCCCACCGGGGCGAAGGACATCTTGGTGAACGCCTTTTCCTTCCACAAACTTCGCCTCCGACGGAAGCCCCTCGACCATCTGCTCAGCCACATTCCGGAACCCCACGCATACGGCGCGGAATACCGTCGAGGATGTGAGGCCCGGTTTCATGCTGCCGTGCAAGCCCTGCGGGTCCTAACCCAAAGTCGGGGAGCTCTAGGCCTACTGGGCAGCGCACTCGACCTAGGGTTAAACCTGAAGTCAGCGTATTTGGGAAGTGCGCTCGCAGAGGGCCTAAGGCTTGCGCGGCTCGATGGACAGTCCAAATCGGAAATGCTTGCCCTCTTCCGAGCGCCAATCACCATTCCCGCGGCGCCGAGACTGAGGAAACGAGAAGCCATCCGAATGCTCGACGAACTCGCCTCGACGTCGGACCGCAGAGTCGCGATTCAACGCACCCTCAGGCTAGGCCAAGTGCAGAACCCAGAAATGGACTTCGGGGACATGGCCATCCTCCAGAGCCTCTTTTCTGCCTTCGCGGTGCCCGACAGGCCTAGAGGAGCTACGGCCATAGTCGCAGGGGTTTGCGGGGCGTTGTTCGCCATCGCGGCGGCGCTGTATTACGGGGGTCTCGCGCTTGCTCATGTTGCGTTGGACCATTTTGGGCCAATCACAACGCCTGGCGGAGCCGCGCTTGCCGCCCTGTTCGGGGGAATCGTCCTCCAGCTGTTCAAACAAGCAACGCTTGGTGGCGCGCGCCGGGCTATCCAGCCTTGGCTGGGGCGCTCTGTCGTTCTCTTGAAGCTCTACCCGGGGCCCCAGCCCCGCCCGACTAAGGCAATGCCCGGGTAGGCTCAATTGCTGGGAAGAGGAATTCCCAGAAACGGCGCATGCAGCCGCCGGCCCATGACGTGCGCTCTCGCGATATGACAGTTCAGCCGTCACATGGCGAGCGCCGCGTCGTGATTCGGAGCCGGTTCCGCCGGCAAGTCGGAGGCCCTGTGCCCGTGCATGCCGCCTAGTGGCACATCGCGAACGTGACAATCTGCCTGCAAGCGCTCACCCGGAGGTTCGCCCTGGGCCAATCTTTTGGCTGGGCTCGCTCGCGACATGGGCTCAGCGCGGCATGTTCTGGTCGGTAGCCTCTCCACTCCTCCGCCAGCCGCAAGACTACGTCCGATTACGTAGAAGAAGTACAATTACGCAAGCACGACATAATTGACCATAATGTCACCACTTCAACCCCTTTGGCACTGCCCGCGACCAGACCTCGCTAAAGCCTACCTGGCCCAATTGGGGGCTGGCGTCGTCACGAGCACATCCATCTTTGCGCCCCGTCGTACGGGAAAGACCGTCTTCTTGCGTAAGGACTTGACGCCGGCCGCTCAGGCGGCGGGATACCGCGTCGCCTACGTCGACCTCTGGCAAACCACGGTCTCGCCGGCGCTCGCCATCGTGAGGGGTCTGGAGGAGGCCCACGAGCCCAAGAGCCTGCGCGAGCGCGCCGCTGCGAAGCTGCGCGAGCCTATCAAGAAGTTGAAGATGAAGGGCAGCGTTGGAGAGCTCAAGGGCGAGGCGGAGCTCGAGTTCGCCGATGCGAAGACGGCCACGGCCGAATTAGGGCTGCGCATTGACGAGCTCGTGGGGAAGCTGTCGTCGAAGCACCCGCTGCTGCTCTTGGTGGACGAAGCACAAGAACTCGCCCGCACCGAGGCGAATGAAGACGTGGCCAAGAGCTTGCGTACCGCACTGACGAAGCACCGAGACTGCGTGCGAGTTGTTTACACGGGCTCCTCCCGGTCACGCCTGTCGCACATGTTCTCCGACCCCCAAGCGCCGCTGTACGCCCCGGGACTCGGCATCATCGACTTCCCCCTACTGGGCCGGGACCTAGTGGAGTTTGCGGCTGCCAAATTCATCGCGGCGACAGGTGGCACGCGGGTGTTGGACATCGAAGCGGGCGTCGCAGTGCTCGACAGGATGCAGCACCGTCCCGAGCCCTTCTTGACCGCGGTGATGCACCTGCTGGCCACGCCGGAGCTGACGCTCGAGCAAGCTGCAGAAAATGTTGTCAAAGCGGCTGCCGGGCAGGATGACTACGAGGGCACCTGGCGCAGGCTCACCGAGCTTCAGCGCGAAGTGCTCAAGCTGAGCCTGGCCCCCGATTTCAAGCCATTCGCGCGTGCCACCGCACACGCAATCGCGGCGAAGCTGGGGCTCAAGCAGCTGCCGCTATCGACTTTGCAGTCAGTCATGCGCGCCTTGGATGACAGCAACCTGCTCTCAAAATCGCCACGCGGACCCTACGAGTTTGACGACCACCTTTTCAAGCGATGGCTGGAGACGCGGGCAGACGACGCCCCTGTCAAGAAGCGCTAGGGCAGAGTTCCGAGGGCTTGCACGTGGCAGGGAGTCCAGGTTCCGCGAGGAGGTCCAGAACGCCATCTGTCGCCTTTCTGTCGACAGCTGTTGCCGCCCTGTGCCCGCCGATGTGCCGCTCCGCGGTACGGCGCCTCGGTGGCACGCTCCTCCCCAGCCCTGGAATGCGCGCCACAAATCACGTCAGCAAGCATTGACGGGGACCTAGCTTGCGCTCGACACTTTGCGACGTCTGCCCTGCCTTCGAGTCCTGCGTGACAAGGAGAACCCCATGAGAACAGCCACCCTCCTCTTGCCCCTCTGCGCGCTTGGGGCAAGTGCTTCCGTATTCGCCGAGGCGACCGAATACGCGGTGCGCTGGGACCCGGACAAAGGGGGGCCCCAGTCGGCTGCAGATGCGGCGACCAAGCTGGAAATCGATGATGACAAACCGAAGAAGTTCGAGGTGCGCTACCTGACCGTCAAGCAGCCGCCCGGGCTGCCGGGCCCGGGCTTCGAGGTCATTGCTCGAGAGCGCACCGACAAGAAGGGACCAGAGGCCATGTACAAGCTGCGCGGACCTAACACCCCCACGGCGAGGCAGACGCTACCGAACTGGCAATGCCCCCTGCAAGGTACGCAGGATGCGAAGGTGGAAGTCGACGTCGCATGGGTCCTGGAGGACGAAACGAAGCCCCATCTTCCGCCCGTCATCCGCGAAGCGATTTCTTACAGCTGCTCGGTCGCGGCGCCCGCAAGCGCAGCCTATCCAAGGTCCTTCAACATGGTGCCGAAGCCGTGCTCCAACCTCGTGAGCCGGCTCAAGGAGGACGTGTCAAAGAAAGTTGCTTGGAAGGTCGAAGAGTGGACTCTGCCTACAAAGAGCCGAATGGTCGAGCTCTCGTATGCTGTCGACGCCGGAAGCGACGAGCACAGGGCCGCTTTCCAGAAGAAGGTGGATGCCCTGCTTAAGGCAGGCGCTATTCCTTTGCCGAGCTCCAAGACCACGATGGGTGGCACCTGTCCGCGGAAGGCGCGGCGCGCCTAGCGGCGAACCGTAAGCTTAGCCAGTCCTCCCCGAGGAAACGACATCCCACCTACACGCAGTTCAACGGAGCGCCAGCTGCGCTCCAGCTGCAGGCACTCCAAAGGTAAATAGGCTTCGCAAAACAGGTCTGCATACCTCCGTGAGGATTTTTCATAGCCGCCAGCGGACCGTTGGGCGCCTCCGCGCTCCGTCCACTCGCTCACGGGCACAGACGTTCTATAAGCACGTAGCTTTCCGCAGAGCACTCCCCCGAGCAGGGGGTTGAACATGGGCACCTGCCCGAAGCTGAAAACCTCAATCCACCGCTCGAAAGGCCGCGGCGAATACCGCATCGGTATCGGAATATCGCTCGGCCGCAGAAAGCAACGGTAGTCGATGTCCACCAGGCTGACCCAAGCCACGTGCAGACCCATGTCGACGTACCCGCGCGTGCGCCGCTCAATTTCCTTCGGGTCGATGGGCGTGTGCTGGAGTTCTACGACGAAGCGCTCTCCATCCCGTTCCGCGTACACATCGGCGCGCTGCGCGCCCAGTGGGACCTCTGGCTCCGCGTCGTAGCCCGAGTTTCTCAGGGCGTCCGCCATCGCCTGCTTGGCTTGCAGATGAGCTTGCGACTCTCCGACCGTCCAGGCGCACGCAATGGTCGAGCGGTGTGCGAAATGAGCGACGCGGACCGTGCCCTGGCGAAGAATCAACGTTTCCTGGCAATTTGGGCACAGGAACGGCGCCTGGCTCTTCGAGGCCTTGGCGGCTTGTAGTCGGGACCCCTGCACCGTTGCAACCAACATCCTGGGCGCCTCCCGGTGAGCCGGATTCTAGGCGGCCTGAGACGGCGGCGTGCCGCATCCAGCACGGGCCGGCCGCGCGACGCGCTAAAGGTCAGGCGTCGGATAGAAGAACTCGGTTTTCGAAGTGTTGTGACGTGAGGGATGCAGACTGCCGGCAATCTCGGCGAGCATGGCGGCCGCAGCCCGGTTGGCGGCACGCGCGTCGTCGATGTCGTCCATCCGCACGCCCAGCTCGGTCGTCCACGCGTTGCGCTTGGCGTCGAAGTCCCCCAGGCGGCGGGTTTCGAGACATGCGGTTCCGCTCGGGAACAGCCGCAGCTCCTGCACTTCCCACACGTCCGCAGAGTCATGGAACATCTGGATTGCAGGGCTTCCGAACTTGTGCAGGCTCCGGGCCTTGATGGAATCGCGGTTGGTGACAATCGCGCAGGTCAGCTGGGTAGGTTGCATGGTTTTAAGTATGAACGCTTCGCCCGCGAGACTTCCTATACGTGGCAGTTTTCACCACAAAGGACATCTCAATGGGCTACGACTTCGAAGGATACAAGCGCCTCACCCATCGGTTCCGCCAAGGCTGGGCCTCCGAGGACGAACATGAGCACGTGGGTCGGTTTCGCGTCCTGAATGTGCGCCACCAGGCGCCATCGGACCATGAGGCCGAGTACGGGTCCGGCGGCCAAAGCTTCATCACCGTACGTGCCCCTCGTGCCGTCTCCGCGGACATCGTTGCGCAGGTTCTGCGCGACAACTTCGCTACTGGCTGCCGCTGCGAGCACGACTGCTGTGGGCACACGTCGAGCTACCCGGGCACACCCGTCCGGGTTAAGCAGCGTCGCTGGGTTGTTCCTGTACAGCTGCGTCAGAACATCTAATTCAAAGGAGCTCCAACTGTGCTGGAGCTCCTTTTTTCTCATTTGGCGGGGAAGAGGACCAGCCCGCGGGTAATCGGAGGGTCGGGGCGGCCAAGGCGACGCTCAGGAGCGCCGGCTTGGCACCTTTCCTGGCTTCCGCGTTTGTGACCGGACGGCTACCCAGCGGCTACCCAACCTCGGGTCGACAGCTGCATACACCTCCGCGAACACGTAGACCGCATCACGGTTGCATGCGCAGGGCACGGCGGCGCCTCCGCACTCGCAGCCGCTGTCGCTTACGAGCGCTGATGGCCGGTCAGGGTGGTCTTCGCAGACCCATCCGCTATCAAGACAGGTTACGCAGTTCACCTGGGCGAGCTCTCTCGGCGGTTCCGCCTTCATGGCTAAAGGATACTGCCATACTGCTCTGGCGTCAGAACGCAGCGGCTAAGGAAGGCGGCGGGGTGGCAGGACGAATCCACCCACATCCGCTACGATGACAGCATGAACAAAGCCGCCGTTCCACTGCCGACCAACGACGAAGAGTTCCAGGCGCTGGCTAGGGAGGTCAGCTACCTGCAAATGCAAAAGCAGGCGCAGCTCGTCAAGAATCCGCCCATCGACGCGCGCTGGTGGTTCCCCTGGGCCGTCACCGCTATTGGCGCCTCGGTTGGCGCACTGGCTGTGATGCTGCTGAAGCCGTGACCAGGGCCGGTGGCACGACCCCGGCCGGCTACGTCGGGGGCTCATCGCTCGACGCTACGGCTAGAGCTCAGCGCCGGCGCGCCCAACCACCCGCCCGAGTACCTGCACGTTCGCGCTCTCTGCCAGGTTGATGACATCCTTTGCTTCGATAGGCGAGACCAACAGCACAACGGAGTCACCTTTGCATTGTGCTTTTCGCACTGTGAGCTGACCAGCTCTCCACAGGCAGTAGAGCTTCCCCTCCTCCGGGGCCGTATCTCGATAGTTCAGGGCGAAGGCCTCCCCGGGCATCAGGTACGGAGACATTGACCCGTCCGGCATCTCGGCGAAGACAAGGCTGCCGGCGCTGCCGCCAGTTGACGGGCTACGCAACGCTCCAAACTCCCTTCGTTCGCCGCTCAGGTCGGGACAAACCTCGAGCTTTGTGCCGCCGCTGAAGGTCGTCTTGAGTGCAATCGGAGGGATGCTGAGCGATGGGCTCTGGCTGGAAGCAGCTGGGGCCTCCGTAGTGGTTGGCGAAGCTTCGCTGTCGAAGTCGAACGCTGTTGCTTGTTTCTGGGGTCGCGGGAAGCCTCGCCCCTCTCCCAAGCGCACCCAGCTATGGCTTACGAGGTGGTCTGGAAGGAGTGAGAGAACGGGCTCAAAGTACTCACTTTGCGCACTGCCGCGACGGAGCGCCGCTAAAAGGCTCTGGGCCTCCCGGAGACCAGCACGCCGCGCAAGTGCCGCGCGATTGCGGACGCCTAACGCGTCGAGCGCAAAGTCCAAGCGACCTCCAAACGTTGCAAGCTTCTGTTCTGGTGACTTTGAATCTCCGGCGCTCATCGGTTCGTTCGTGAAGGTTATCGAACCGCTGATGGTAGCAATATAGGTGACAACAGTGCAACTAAAGTAATTGCATCCGGCTACGATTGTTTAATTGTCGCCGCGACAAAGCGTCGCGATTATAAGTACGGCTTGCGTGCACACATCGTGAGCCACACCGTACCGTCTGCCGCCAGATAGCTGTCCGCAGCGAAGCTCTCGAACTGGCCGAGACCCGCCCGGGCGACCACGCGAGCGAACTTTTCAGTCGTCGTGTAGTTGAAGAATCTGCCGTCACTGGCGACGGACGTGCCCTCTCCCCGCTCCATCACCGCGCAGAGCACACCGCCAGGCCTCAAGCTGCGCGCGAGGCGCTGCAGCGCATCCACCTGGGCCGAGTCATCGAGGTGGAGCAGGCTGCCGGATGCCCAGACACCGTCAAATGCGCCCTGCCAGACGACCTCGTCGAAGCGCAGGTGCAGGACCTCCTGGCCACAAGTCGCGCTGGCGAGCTCCGCCATCTCCTTGCAACCGTCGAATGCCACGACCTCCAGGCCAAGCCGGCGGAACTCCAATGCGTCCCGCGCGCTACCGCACCCTGCGTCGAGCACAGTGCTGCCTGCGATGCCGTTGGGAAGTCTTTGCACGAAGAACCCCCGTTCGCGGGACATGTCGACCCCGGCAGTGCGCTGTGCATAAACACCGGCAGTAGCGGCGTAGGCGTCCAGGGTGCGGTTGACAGGCTGACGGGCGAGACGTCCGTTGAAGAGGTTCATTTGAGACACAGAAGAGTTGCGGGAGCGTGTGCCTCGTACAGGCACGGGCGTTTAAACAGCGGCCGCGCGGGATTCGCCAGTCAAGAAAAAGCCCCGGGTAAATCCCCGGGGCTTGTAAAAGCACGTTCTTAGCTGGAAGGTCGAACGCCTGGCAGGAAGTCGATGCCGGTGCGCCTGACAAGCTCCTCGTAGGAGATTGGCCGGCCGGCACGCGCGGTGTCGGTGTTCTCCAGCCAATGTGCCCATGCCCGGTTAGACGTCTGGTCATAAACTAGCTTGTATAGGTGGCTCGGAACCCAAACCTGCCCCGTCGCTAACGTCCGAACAGGGCCGGCGAAGACGGGCCCGGTGAAGACGAATACATCACCGGTCGCGCGCATGGCGTACTTCCGCGTCGCGGATTCGATGTCCTTCCAAGTCCTGCGATTGTTCTGCGGCGCCTGCGGCATCATGTTCGCTAAGCTGAAACTTTGAGCCATCGCTCGGGCGTTGGGCATGTCCCCTGCCGCAATCACGTGCCCGCGGTCGACCTTAACTCGGACCTGCTTGGTCGAGTCGTCCGGGTCCTGGACGAGTAACCCTGCCTTGTAGTCCTCCAGCGCGGCCCGCTCCGCTCGAGGCAAGCGCGCCTCTTCGTAGAACCGGTCTGTTCGCTCCTCGCCTTTGGCGTCGAGCAGCAGGCTACGGTTCAGCCTCTCCGCGCCATAGAGCGGGGTCTTGGACTGCCCGGAGTGCAGGATTGCGAATGAATCGAAGCAGAGCTCCCGTCGCAACTCGGGCGCGCGGGAGACGACTGGCACCTTGCCGCCGACAAAGAACTGCGGGCAAGCCGCAAAGCCTGGCTGCGCCGCACCGGTGGACGCCAGCGCGGTGGCCAGCAGGCCGCCCAGTAGTACGTTCCTCCACATATTTACCTCCTTGGTTGTGTCCAGGAGGTGTAGGGAGCAAGGTTTTGACGCGTGCCTAAGGCGCCTTCAAGAAATTGCGATACGCAGCGCGCGGACTTCAAGACTGCTGCGGGATGCCGATAACCCGCTTACGCAGGACACGCATTGCTGAGTTTTGAGCCGTCTTCCCCCTCCCTTCCGGCAGAGCCTTACTGCTCGCCTCACGACCGTATGCACGGTTGTCGCGGCATCATTGGTCGCCGCCTTGCTCTTTGTTCAGTACCAGGGCTCCCGTGTCGCCCTTCGCGCCTCAGTGGAGAGGCACCACGCGCGGCTCACTGAGCGCACTGCTGCCGTGTTCGAAGACCGCCTGCAAGCGCTAAGCGAGCTTGCAGACGGCGTTGCAGCGTCGCTCGACGAGGCAGCCCTGCGTGACAAGCCCCGGCTTCAACAGCGGCTTGCGCAACTGACCTTGGTTGCCCCGCACGCATTCAGGACGCTGAGCGTCACGGATTTGAACGGATACCCACTCGCATGGGTGCCAGCGACCACCGGACCACAGGCCGACGCTTCAGTGGCCGACCGGAGCTACTTCAGCGGCGTCCTCGCCACACAATCGCGAGTCATCGTGGGTCCGGTGCTCAGTCGGTCCCTTCGCACGCACGTCACGATTTTCTCTTCGCCCATTTACGGAGCAGAAGGCAAGGTGGTCGGCGTGGTCGTGGGGTCTATCGAGAATATCGCGCTTGCCGCCACCGCCGGCCTTGGCGACTTCGCAGGTGGCCCTGCGTCCCTGGTGACCGTCGCCTCCGAGGAGGGAACCATCATTGCCCAACGGAACGCCGACCGGATGGGGGAATCCGTGCGCACGCTGGGCCCGATGGCAAAGCTCTTTACGGAAGCTGAGGCCCCAAGCGGTCTCGTTTACGGCATGAATGCGGATGGCGTGCCGAGCCTAATGTACGTAACCACCATCTCGGGCCCGTCCAGCCCCTGGCGACTGGTCATGGAGGCCCCGGTGTCTAAAATCTTCACTGACGAAGCTGAGCTTAGATGGCACTTCTTGGTCGTGCTTTCCGTGGGGACCGCACTTCTCCCCCTGCTTTGGCTCACCATCCGCGCGGTGCTGCAGCCGTTGCGCGTTCTCCACCGCCAGGTGGCGGCGGTGAGCCTTGGCAATACTGTCCCAGCCATGGACACGTCCGGACTGCACACCTCTGATGAGCTGGAACTCGCGGAGGCGGTGCGCACCATCTCGCGCGCGAGTACAAAAAGTCTCTCCGTCGAGGAGGCGGAGACCACGCGCTTGCGAACAGCCCTGCACAACGTCGACGCCGGCGTCCTCGTCGTCGACTGCGAATCTCGAATCACTACCATCAACCAGGTGGCGGCGAGGCTGCTGGGCTGGCGAGTTTCCGACGCGCTGAACCGGCCCTTGGACCAGGTCTACCAACCGCGGCTACGGGCTTCGGGGGAAACCATGCCGAGCCTGCATCCTGCGCTGCTGAGCGCCAAGACTGCGCTAAGACGAGTCAACACTTTGGAGGCGGTGAGCCGTGACGGCAAGGCGGTACCCCTCTCGGAAGCGTCTGTCCCAGTTTTCCTTGCGGACGGAAGCACGGCCGGCGCCGTCATCGTCATCCGAGGTCCAAGCGCGGCCGAGGTGCCCGCCGTGGCAGGGGTGCACCTCAGAGACGAAACCACGGGGCTGCGGCGGCACTGCGAGTTGCAGTCCGTTCTCACAAAGCTCTTCAACGCCAATGGGCCCGCCGACGGGCACCACGCCGTCATCACCATGGACATGGCAGGTTGCGGGGACCAGGGCCCGAACCTTGGGCAGCTGAGAAATGCGGGCAAGGCGGTTCGCGAGACCCTTCGCATGGGCGACAGGGGGTTCCGCTGGACGGAGGCGAGCCTCCTCCTCGTTCTCAAGAACTGCGACCTGCCGGAGGCCGCTTTCCTCGCGGAGGACGTTTTGGGGAAGCTGCGCGCGTCGGACGCCCAAACCGCTCCGCAGGTCAGCGTCGGGGTCCTCGCCTTCGGCCCCGGCCCGGCCACATGGACCGAGGTCGTGCAGGCAGCCACGCGGGTGACTGACGCGGCCAGAAGGCAACCGGGGGCGGTGTATATCGCTCCGGAATCCAACGGGGCCGGCATGCTCGACGCCCTGGGCGACCTCTTCGGCCAGGCGCCGGCGGCTTAGGACGAAATACGGAGGAGACCGCATCAGGCGGGCCCCTCCGTCAAATTCCGCTCATCACTTCGGAGTTTTGCGACCTAGTCGCTTGCTATGGTATAGGCGCTATGCTAAATCTGCCCCATCGCCGCTGCTAATGAATCGATACTGGTTGACCGTAAAGTGGTTCTGGTGGTATACTTTAAGCATGACAAACATCAAAGCTGCAGCCCCCGGCCTCGCCGCCCTCACGCCGGAAGAAGTTCGCGTCGAGCTTGGCCGCTATGGGATGATGCTTGATGCTGCGGACAGCCGCCGGCTCGTGCTGTCGCCCCGCCTCTATCGCGAAGCCGCCGTACGTGCCAAGACCATGATTCAGAGCCAGCTCGAAAGCTTTGAATGCATGGCGGTCTGCTCCGAATACCCGTCCTTGACCGAACTGCACAATGGGTTGCTCTTCGAGCGCCAGGTCCAGCTCGGGATGGTCAGCGTCCCTGTCAACGTCAACTGGCTCCAGGAAGCCCGCTCGTGAGCCTCGGCACGCTCAGCCGGAGCGCCTACCAGGCGGTCGCCCTGGCCTTTGCTGGGCGCTTTCAGCAGCTGCACCACGCAGCCCGCGCTGACGACGCCAAGGCGGTCCTTCTCGCTGCGGCCACTTTCGCCGTTGACCGCACGGTGCCGGACCCTGAGCTGACCCTGCGCGCGCGGTTCCGTACGACCGAGGACCCTGTCCGGTTCCTTATCGAGCAGCGCGACATCGTCTTCCCGGTGCCAACGACTGAATGGCGCGCGCGCCCGCCTCTTTTGCGCAAGTCCTCGCTAAGCTCAATGCTGGACGCCATGGACACCCTGCTCAAAGGCGGTTCGCTCCCCGAGCAGCGAGCGTCCCACGTGCACGCCTGGCTTGCCCCGTTTCTGGCAGTAGCCCCGGAGCTTGCGCCCGACCTCGACGCGCTCCTCAACGTACCTGCTCGCCGTAGAGCGTGACGCTCAGTGCGCTCATGCCTCCCGTTGGCAGGCCTTCCAGTTCTTGCCGGAACTCGAGGCGGACTCGCCCGGGCGTCGAAGGCAACTGAGCCGACGACTGAAACCGCACGGCGACCGAGCAGCTTTCGCCGGGCAGGAGCACCGCGCAGCTGCTATCACCAAGGCTGAAGCCCGGCGTAGCCGCCGCGCCGGCGATGGCCAGCGATTGCATTGGCAGCCGGTTGGTCACGGTGAGAGTCCAGGGAGCGCTCAGCTGCCCTGCCCGCGCCTGGAGCACGGCAGCCACTTGTGCATGCCCTGGCAGCACCGCCGCCGGCTCCTCATCCTGAAGCGTCCCAGTCACTTCCAGCCCAGCGTCCATCGCGGTGGGCGTAGGAACCAGCCTCCGGTCCAAGGGCACTATGGCCGAGGCGCCCACGGGATATGCCGCGGGTGCAACCCATTGCGCAGCCCCCGTGCACCCGCCGTCTGCGGGGGTCAAGTGGGCGCCCTGGGCGCCTCGAACGAAGTCAATCCAGTCCTGCGTGCTGTTTAGGGTGGCTGTCAGGCAGAGCTTCGACTGGTCCTCGTCTACCGCCGAGAGCCCCCATGAAACCTTGTGGCCACGGGGCATGAATCCATACGCAGGGAAAAGGTCTGCGGCAGAAGCGGCCGCGGGCAACTGGTCGTACGTACCAGGACTGAAGACGGCGGCGCGTCGATAGAACGCGTTTTTCACGTCTTTGGCTGCGCGCGCGACCTCCGCGCCGACAGACGTTGCGCTCAACATCGGTTCGGCGGCCAGGCAAGGCGCAGCGAACGCGACGGCAAGGACTGCGACGGTGGTGCGCAGGCGGCGGTTCATCGATTCACGCCAGGGGTATACGCCACGTAGAAGGTCACCGCGCGAGCCGGCGCAGCGTTCCAATTGGAGGGGGCCGCCTGTGTGACCGTCGCACCGCAACTCGTGTTCACGAACGCCTGGTCGCGCGAGAAGGCGCTCACGCCGCGGTAGAGGCCTCGCCCGACTCCCTGAAGCCCGGCCCGGGTGGGGGCCAGGCAGAAATAGTTCAGGTTTGCGTACCGGCTGCCATCGTCACCGTGCTGGCCGTAGGTCCACACGTAGCCTGCGGGGGCAGCAGGCGCAAAGCGCAGCAAGGGCAGGAACTGCGCGGAAAAGCCGCCATCACTGGCCGCAAGGACGGCGGGCGGCACGCCGCCGGCTGCGCGGGTCGCCGCGTCATAGGCTTCCTCAAGCTGCGGAAGAGCGGTGCGCACCTGCTGCTCCACGTCACGTGCAGCCCCCCGCCAGGCCGGCAGGTAGTTGATTGAGACCATCACAAGCGCGGATGCGAGTGCGATGGCCATGACGGTCAGGATGAGTTGAAACATTGGCTGCAATTGCGGGAGCTTTGTCCGTCTAGCCAGGACGTTTAAACTAAAACTTAGTCCAGACACCCCCGGTATCTAAACCACCAGTGCTAGAACCCTTTTACATGCAATCTGTTATAATCACACATTGGACACAAGGACAACATGACCATCCACGAGCAACACAGCAACCTGAAGGCAACGGTCGCCAGCCATGGCCACCGCTACTACGTGATGGACGCGGCCGTCATCTCCGATGCGGAGTACGACGCACTGTTTCGCGAGCTCCAGGCGCTGGAGGCAAGGCATCCCGAACTTGACCGGACCGACTCTCCCACTCAACGCGTCGGCGGCGCGCCACTGGCTGCGTTCTCTGACGTGCGGCACCTGCGACCGATGCTCTCCATCGACAACGCGATGGACGGGCAGGAAGCTGCGGCCTTCGTCGCATCCGTTGCCGCACAGCTTGGCATCCCGGAGAGCGAGGTGGAGTTCTGCGCCGAACTGAAGTACGACGGCGCATCCTGCGCGCTGGTCTACGAGTTCGGGGTCCTCAAGTTGGCCGCATCCCGCGGCGATGGCGAGACCGGCGAGAACGTGACGGCCCAGGTTCGGACCATCCGAAACGTGCCGCTGCGCATCAGCAACACGGCACCGCGCGTGGAAGTGCGCGGCGAGGTCGTCATCACCAAGGAAGACTTCGCCCGCATCAACGCGGCCCAGGACGCCAAGGGCGACAAGCGCTTCGCCAATCCTCGAAATGCATCGGCCGGCGGCCTGCGCAACCTGGACCCCAAGGTCACGGCTTCGCGCCGGTTGACCTTCCTTGCGTACAGCTTTGGCGAATGCCAGGGCTACCTGCCAGCCGGCACCCAGTTCGAGCAGCTCAAGACGCTCGTCGCCGAAGGCTTTGAAATCAGCGACACGGTCAAGGTCGTCAAGGGGGTCAACGGCGTGCAAGCTCACTTCGAGCAAATACAGAAGGAGCGCGCCGGACTTCCCTTCGAAATCGACGGCGTCGTCTTCAAGGTCAACGCTTCTCGCTACCAGGACCAGCTTGGCTGGAACTCGCGCACCCCTCGCTGGGCCATCGCGTTCAAGTTCCCGCCCGAGGAAGCCACTACCAAATGCATCGGCATCGACGTCCAGGTGGGGCGCACCGGCAAGCTCACTCCCGTCGCCAAGCTCGCCCCCGTCTATGTCGGTGGCGTGACGGTGACCAGCGCGACGTTGCACAACGAAGACGAGGCGCGCCGCAAGGATGTGCGCGTGGGCGACACCGTGGTGGTACGCCGCGCTGGCGATGTCATCCCGGAAATCGTGCGCCCCGTGCTTGAACTGCGCGCGGGCACCGAAGCCTCGTACACGGCGCCAGCCACCTGCCCTGTTTGCGGCTCCGCCGTGCACAAGGAAGAGGACAGCGCCGACCACCGCTGCACCGGCGGATTGAACTGCCCTGCGCAACGGCTGTTTGCCATCACGCACTTCGCGTCGCGCCTTGCGCTCGACATCCGAGGCATGGCGGAGGGCACCGTTGAGAAGATGCTTCAAGCGAAGCTCCTCGAGCGGCCCAGTGGCCTCTTCCATCTGCGCGTGGAGGATATCCAGACGCTGCCAGGCATGGGCCTTACGTCTGCCACCAACCTGGTCGACGCAGTCATCGAGGTCAAGCAGCCCGAGCTGAATCGGTTCATCTATGCCCTGGGCATCCCGGGCGTGGGCGAGGCGACCGCCAAGGACCTGGCCAAGCGCTTCAAGTCGTTCGCTGCGTTCCGCAATGCGGACCTCGATGCGCTGCTACAGGTGTCGGACGTGGGTGAGACCACTGCGAGCAACGTGCTGGCGTTCTTCGCGAACCCGGACAACGCCGCCGAAGTGGACCGCCTGCTGTTCTTCGTGGGACCCAAGGATGTCGAAAGCGGCGTCGCGAATCCCGCCATTGTGGACAAGACCTTCGTCATCACCGGCACCCTGTCCAAGCCCCGCGAGACGTTCAAGGCGCTGATTGAAGGCGCAGGCGGCAAGGTGGCTGGCTCGGTCTCCAAGAAGACCCACTACCTGCTTGCAGGCGAAGAGGCTGGCACCAAGCTGGCCAAGGCCCAGGAACTCAACGTGTCCGTCCTGGACGAAGCCGCCTTCGAGGCACTTCTCGCCGGATAGAGCCACTCCATTTCATTCCAGACCGCTCCCACACAGGGGGCGGTCTTTTTTAGGCCCGGCGTTCGCTGGCCACCCGAAAACAGACAAACCATGAAGCGCAATCTCCCTGTTACCCATCGCGAATATCAACTCGGCAGCGAGACCCTTGTCTCGATGACCGACCTGAACAGCATCATCACCTACGTGAATCCTGCGTTCGTTGAGGCGAGCGGCTACAGTGAGGATGAGCTCGTCGGTCAGCCGCACAACGTCGTTCGCCACCCCGACATGCCCTCCGAAGCTTTCCGAGATATGTGGGCCACCGTGAATCTCCCGCGACTAAACGCCTGACGGCGCTGTAGTCGTGGCACCTTCCTGCTTCCTCGGGCACTGCGCGATGTCGGCTTTCGCTTCGTCGCGACTTACACCACCCTCCACAGGCACATCGGGCGATTCCAGCCCTGCGTTTGTTGCGCGCCGTCGATAGGCGACACGCTTCCTGGCCTTCACGACGACCTTTTGGTCGCGCACCATCCCGATACCTCGGCCCGCAATGATGCGGGCGGCGTTCGTATCGGCGTGCGCTTCGAGTCCGCAGCGTTGACAGGCAAACCGCTGTGCGTCGCGGTTGCCTGGGTGAGTGTGCCCGCACCGGGAACACTCTTGGGATGAATAGGCCGCAGGCACCTGCAGCACGAGAACGTTGCGCCGGGCCGCCTTGTAGCCCAGCTGCTCGGCAATGCGCCCCCAGGCGCTCGAGAGGATGGCCCGGTTCAAACCCGCCTTGCTCGCGGCGCCGTTGCGAAGCCACCGCCCGGTCTCGTCCTGCCGGGCCTTGGGCCGAGCCGTCATGTTTCCCACCTTCAGCGCCTCGAGCACCAGCAGTTGCGGCACGCCGGCGTCGTTCGCTTTGGATTCGAGCAGGTCATGGCTGGTCTGGTGGCTGAAGTCCCGCAGAACCTCGCGCTTGTAGGCGAGCTTGCGCGCCAGGCGGTCTCGAGTCTTGCGGCTGTTGGCGCTGCCCTTCTCCTGACGGGCGAGCCGGCGCTGGTGGCGCTTCGCGCCGACAGCTTTTCGGGCGATGCGCGCCTTCTGCACGGCGCTCAGGGCGTAGAACCGTCCGTCGGAGGTCGCGAGACAGTTGTCCGCGACATTGCGGTCGAGGCCGAGCGTGCGCGTTTCGAGCGCGGGGCCGTCGAGCAGGTCGAGCTCGTAGGCGAGCTCTTCCTCATTGCGCGCCACAAAGCCCTTCGGCGCGGCGTGCTCGTAGCTGAAGCTGACAAACCACTGTCCACCGGTGCAGCGCAGCGTCAGCGACTTGGGCACTTCATATGGACGGTGCGCCGTGAACGGGAGGCTGCCGAACCCGAACTTGTCGTTGCCGAGGACGAGCTCGTGGCGCAGGTCGCCTTGAGGCTCATCGAGCTCCCTGAACTCGAAGAGCTCACTGGAGACGCGCACGCTGTCGAAGTTGAGGCGGTTGCGCCGGCGCGGCGCCCGGGCCAACCCTTTGAGCTGGCGCTGCTTGCCCTCGAACCAGCGCTCGGCGCCGATGCGCAGGACCTGCGAGGGAACTTCACCGAGCCAGGGCGTCGTCTCGCCCCGGAACTGCGCGTACGCGCGGTCCAGCGGCGTGGCCGCCTCGGCCGCGGTCCTGCCGCGCGCCAGCATCGAGAGGCGCATGCCGGCGAAGTAGCGGTCTTCGTCGACCTTTGCGTTATAGATGAACCGCTGGTGTCCGACCCATTGGCGCAGGCGCTGCGCCATGGCTGCGTCGGGGCGTGCGCGAAACCGCACGCCGGACTGCAGTAGAACGGGGGAAGGAGCGACAGGCACGGGCACGAGTCGACAGTATGTTAGGCGAGAACTGTCGTTCAGACCAACATTGCCGACAGGTCGTAGGTAACGGCTTGCGGCGGTAGCCAGCCGCT